>JANQYI010000028.1:0-38585 GCA_030728985.1 Burkholderiaceae bacterium
GAAGTGTCGAACGTAACTAAACTTCATAATGAATTAACCCCAAATTAAGGAGTTTACTTATGCGATTTAAAATCTGGTTTGTCATCCTGTCTTTCCTCGGAACTTCCGTGGCGCAGGCTTGTACATCGATCGTATTAAGTAGCACTGATCAAGGACGCGTTTACGCGCGAACAATGGAGTTTGGGATTCCCTTAAAGTCAGCTGTCCTCATCACCCCAAAGGGTTACGCCTTTAAAGGGGTAGGTATCGATGGCGTGCCGGGTTCTGGCAAGAACTGGACGTCCAAATATGCCGTGATCGGCGCCAATGCTTTTGGCCTACCTGTTTATGTAGATGGCCTCAATGAAATGGGTCTGGCCGGTGGACTGCTCAACGCTCCTAATACTGCTCAATATCAAAATCCTACCCAAGATCAATCCGCCAATAGCATCGCATCTCAACAGTTACTTATTTATGCGTTGACGAATTTCGCAACCGTCGCCGAAGTCAAAAATGCGCTCCCGAAAATGTTTGTCAATAGCTCACCGCTCAAAGAGTGGGGTGGCGTTGCTAAATCACGTATGACCTTGCACGACACCTCGGGTGCGAGCCTAGTGGTTGAATATCTAGATGGCAAACTCGTGATGACTGATAACGTGATTGGCACGATGACCAATGATCCTGCCTTCTCATGGCACTTACAAAATATTGGCAATTACGCAAACCTTAGCGGCACAGATAAAAAACCGATGGTATTTAATGGTCAGAAATTCATGGCTGCAAGTTCAGGAAACGGTTTGCATGGTATACCCGGGAGTTTTTTGAGTCCCGATCGTTTTATCCGTGCCTCCCTGCTAGTCATGAGTACTCCGCCTGCAAATACTGTCACGCAAGAGCGCAGGGCTTGGCATATTATGAATAACTTTGATATCCCTTATGGTGCAATTCATCTGGACAGTTCCAGTGGCTATGGTGGTGGAGCGAACGCTTACGAATACACCGAATGGACCGTGGTTGCGAATCTCAAAACCAAGACCTACAACATTCGCTCTTTTGAAAATCCAGGTGTACTAAGCGTTGGTTTTACAGAAGCCGACATAAACAGCAAAAATCTGAGATCGATACCACTTCTTAAATAAGCGATTCAGACATCAAACTAGAAATCCATTAGACTGCTTCCGGATTGTGCAGTTTGTTCATGCATTACTTTCGGAATATTTTTAATGGAAATTAAGGTCAACTTTCTCGATAAGCTGCGTCTTGAAGCCAAGTTTGACGACTTCACGGTCATTGCCGACCAACCCATTCGCTACAAGGGCGATGGGTCAGCTCCCGGGCCGTTTGATTATTTTCTCGCCTCCTCCGCTTTATGCGCTGCTTATTTTGTGAAGTTGTACTGCGACACGCGCAACATTTCCACAGAAAATATTCGACTCTCACAAAATAATATTGTTGATCCTGAAAATCGTTATCAACAGATTTTCAAAATTCAGGTGGAATTACCTGAAGATATCTCTGCCCATGACCGTCAAGGCATTATTCGTTCAATTGAACGTTGCACGGTAAAAAAAGTCGTTCAAGCTAGCCCAGAGTTTGTGATCGAAATGGTCAAGAACCTCGATGCTGATGCACAGGCTCTACTCACACTCAAATCAAATGACACTGCGAGCACTTACATCGCAGGAAAAGATTTACCTCTCGAGCAAACCATCGCCAACATGTCTAGCTTGCTTGCAAACCTAGGGATCAAAATTGAGATCGCCTCTTGGCGCAATCTGATTCCCAACGTGTGGTCCCTGCATATCCGCGATGCGCACTCCCCAATGTGCTTTACCAATGGCAAAGGTGCCACCAAAGAAAGTGCGTTGGCCTCGGCTCTTGGCGAATACATCGAGCGACTGAGTAACAACCATTTCTATGCCGGCGCCTTTTGGGGTGAAGACCTTGCCAATGCCTCGTTTGTTCACTACCCGAACGAGCGTTGGTTCAAACCTGGACAGGGTGACGCGCTGCCCGCTGAAATTCTGGATGCTTACTGTTTGGAAATTTTCAATCCTGAGGGTGAATTACGTGGCTCGCATTTGATTGACACCAACTCCGGTAATGTACAGCGCGGGATCTGTTCGCTCCCCTATGTGCGCCAGTCGGATGGGCAGACTGTTTATTTTCCATCTAACTTGATTGAAAATCTCTATGTTAGTAATGGTATGAGTGCAGGTAATACTTTGGCCGAGGCTCAAGTCCAATGTCTCTCTGAGATTTTTGAGCGCGCGATCAAGCGTGAAATTTTAGAAAGCGAGATTGCCTTGCCTGATGTGCCTCAAGAGGTACTCGCAAAATATCCAGGTATCCTGACCGGTATTCGAGCCCTCGAGGAACAAGGCTATCCGGTATTGATCAAGGACGCCTCTCTAGGCGGAATCTATCCTGTGATGTGCGTGACCTTGATGAACCCCCGAACAGGAGGAGTTTTTGCGTCATTTGGTGCGCATCCAAGCTTTGAGGTCGCTCTTGAGCGCAGCTTGACTGAGTTACTCCAAGGTCGAAGCTTCGAGGGCTTGAACGATTTACCTCCACCTACCTTTACAAGTGATGTAGTCACAGAGCCCCACAATTTTGTTGAGCACTTTATCGATTCCAGTGGCATCGTGTCCTGGCGCTTTTTTAGTGCGAAGTCTGATTACGAATTTATCGAATGGGATTTCTCTGGGCAAGGAGAACACTCCAATGCCGAGGAAGCAAAGAGTTTGTTCGATATCCTCAAGGCAATGGGTAAAGAAGTCTATATGGCATCCTATAATCAAATGGGTGCCTTTTCCTGTCGGATTTTGGTGCCGGGTTATTCAGAAGTGTATCCAATCGAAGATCTTGTTTGGGATAACACCAACAAAGCTTTATTGTTTCGTGCGGATATTTTAAATCTACACAACCTCAGCGATCAACATCTCAGCGCATTACTTGAACGTCTTGAAAATAACGACCTTGATGAGTACAGCGACATCGCAACGCTGATCGGTATTGAGTTTGATGAAAATACGGTGTGGGGCCAACTGACGGTTTTAGAACTTAAATTACTCATCCAACTCGCATTAAAGCGCTTTGATCAAGCGCAGGAATTCGTGGGCGCCTTTCTGCAATACAACGACAATACTGTCGAACGCAGATTGTTTTATCAGGCGATTAATGCCGTTCTGGAAATCGAACTGGATGATGAATTAGCACTTGAGGACTACATCGCGAATTTGCGTCGCATGTTTGGGGATGAACGGATGAATGCCGTACTGGGCTCCATCGACGGCAGTGTGCGGTTCTATGGGCTCACGCCGACCAGCATGAAACTAGAAGGGCTCGACAGGCATCATCGTTTATTGGATAGTTATAGAAAATTGCACGGGGCGCGCCATAAAGCGATGGCCCCTTAAATAAGAAAAATATTAAGCGTTTACGCAAACACATGCACGCGTCACGTTCAAAACAGGTAAATGGTATTGTATGAATCGATTCATAAAATGTGATTTCTTATGACTGAGCCAGTAGCAAAAAAAATGATCGTTGCCATCACAGGTGCCTCTGGCACGATATATGGCATCCGATTACTTGAAGCACTTTCTCATATTGGCGTAGAAACCCATCTCATTATGAGTGACTCGGCAAAGATCACCATGGCTATGGAGACTACGTTTACGCCCAGTTACGTAGAGTCCTTTGCCACTGAGATTCACTCCATCAAAAATGTGGGTGCCTCAATTGCCTCGGGATCCTATCGCACCCTTGGGATGGTCGTGGCCCCCTGCTCTGTCCATACCATGTCAGATATCGCCTGGGGATCCACATCAAATTTAATCACCAGAGCTGCGGATGTCGTTCTCAAAGAGCGCCGCAGACTGATTTTGCTATTCAGAGAAACACCGCTTCATGCTGGTCATATCAAAACGATGGCGCAAGTCACTGAGAATGGAGCGATTGTGATGCCGCCCGTGCCAGCGCTGTATGCAAATCCAAAAAGTATCGACGATCTCATTGACCACACTGTGGGACGGGTGCTTGATCTGTTTGACTTAGAGAATGATTTAGTCAAACGGTGGGGTGGCCTAGGGAAATAGCATGCAGTTATTCGTGTACTACAAATTCATCCCTAAAGACTTTCCACATCTACATGCTGCAATCATCCAGATGCAGCTCAATATCTCCAATCATTTCCCTGGATTGATCTATCGACTATCAAAGCGACCGACCTTGGATGATCAGGGTCGCGAGACGTGGATGGAGCAATATGATTTTGTTCATGAAATCTTTGATCTCCTTATGCTCAAACTCAGTGAGGAAGTAGCCAAGCTTGGTTCTATCCCCCACAGAGCAAACGAAGTTTTTATTGATCATTAAATGCGAGCATGATCAATAAATATTGATATGGTCAGCTTCGTGTGAGTGCATGGATTGCCTGAATCTCACTTTCTGAATGCCCATATTGCTCGAGAAGCACTTTCGCTTTAGCAATTTCAAATTCGCTAAATAAAAAGCCGGGTGCCACCGCACAACTCACTAAACAAAAGCTGTTCTCATCAAGCGGTCTTGAGGCAAACCAGGTGTTTGCGGGAATAGTCGCCTGAAGATTCATGGACTCCATACCAATCTGAATCGTTTTTAAGCTTTTATGCTCATCGAAATAATAAACGAGTAGATCGCAACCTAGATGATAGAACCAACTCTCGTCAGACTGAATGCGATGCCATGCTGAAAAGTCACGGCCCGACAAAAGATAGTAAATGGTGGTGTAAGCGCTTTTATCCTCCAGAGTGTGAAAATCCTTGATCATTTTTATTGATCGATGCATTTCCCTATAAAAACCACCCTCTGGATGGGGTTGTAATTCAAGAGTCTCGATCAGTTTGTTTATTTCATTCATGATTTCTATATAGATCGCATAAGATAGCTTATTGTCATGCACAACAAGGAAGCCTGATGAGCAGCATGTTCGACGAAGCCGAGCAGGATCCGAAGCTAACGGTTGAAGAGTTTGCACATCTCGAAGAGCCTCTACGGATTAGACTGCTTAATGAGCAGTATAGACATCTCAACCTAAAAGATCGCGCTCTTGTGATTGTAGTCGCAGGTATAGACGGTGCTGGCAAAGGCGCGACGATTAATCTGCTCAACGAGTGGCTAGATCCCCGCCACGTCAGAACACTCGCCTTTGGCGAACCCTCTAGAGAAGAAAAGACCTACCCTCCACAAAGAAGATTTTGGTTGAGTCTCCCTCCAAAAGGCTCTGTGGGGATTATGTTTGGCGCAGGTTACATGCCCCTCATCAGGGAAATCACAAAAAAGAAGACGAATGCGGACAAGATCGAGTCCATGATCAGCGAGATCCGAAAGTTCGAGGATACCCTCATTGCAAACGATGTGCAGATCATCAAGTTATGGTTTCACCTGTCCAGGTACGCTCAACGCACACGGACCGAACAGCTGTCAGCAAATGCCTCCACTGCTTGGCAAGTGGGTAAAAATGACCATAAGGTTTACAAGCATTTCGAGCGCCTGCGACAAGCGGGCCAGCGTGTTATTGAATCGACCGATGCCGCGCACTCGCCGTGGGTCATTGTTCCAAGCGCCGATGACAACCTACGGATCATCAGAACCGCACAAGCAGTGTTGAATGCCTTCACTCAACGCAGCATCAACGTCCCGTTCTCACATGATCCGGCCGCAACACCAAAGCTCGCACGCGTGCGTCATCGCTTAGAAAAACTAGACTACTCGGTCAGTCTAAGCAAAGAAGTATATGAACAAGAATTACTACAGTGGCAAAATCGTCTTGCGAATGCAGTACGTGATAAAAGTTTTAATAAAAAATCGCTTGTATTGGTGTTTGAAGGGCAAGATGCAGCAGGTAAAGGGGGCGCGATTCGACGTGTGACCCATGCCCTTGATGCCCGACAGTATCGAACCGCGTCTATTTCCGCGCCTCGCCCTTTTGAATTGGATCGCCCCTACCTTTGGCGTTTTTGGCGAAATGTGCCTAGACGCGGAAGAATTGCGATTTTTGATCGTTCTTGGTATGGACGTGTTTTAGTCGAGAGAGTCGAAGGTTATGCAAAACGGACGGCCTGGCGGCGTGCCTATCAAGAAATCAACGAATTCGAAAAAAAACTCATGCACCATGGCGCGATCGTCTTGAAATTCTGGTTGGCGGTGACGTCTGAGGAACAGCTTCAGCGGTTTAAAGCTCGCGAGCACTCGCCGTTTAAAAAATTCAAAATCACACCCGAGGACTGGCGCAATCGGCGTCAATGGCCAGCATACGTCCAAGCTGCTGAAGAGATGTTTGCTAAAACAGACACAGCCGAAGCACCTTGGCATGTTTTATCTGCCAATGACAAACGTCATGCCCGCTTAGAGGTAATCAAGCGGATCACGCAAGCACTTGAAAACGTCGGCTGAACCATATGGCAACATTAAGCCACCCCTGATGCTCAAGAAAATTTTTATAGGTGTTCTTTCATGAAAAAACTTTCATTCATCAAACGTAGTAATGGTGGCCACTGGGTTGGGGATGGTTTTCCTGTACAAAGTATTTTTTCTTATAGCGATATCGCCGACAAAATATCTCCATTTTTACTGATGGATCATGCCGGTCCGACGACCTTTCCCCCAACGCAAAAAAAACTCGGTGTCGGCCAGCATCCTCATCGTGGATTTGAAACCGTCACCATTGTGTATCAAGGTGGCGTGTCACATCGCGACTCCTCGGGCGGCGGAGGTACGATCGGTCCAGGTGATGTTCAATGGATGACGGCTGCCTCAGGTCTCATCCACGAAGAGTTTCACAGCGAGACTTTTGCTCGCCAAGGTGGACCTTTTGAAATGATTCAACTTTGGGTAAACCTCCCCGCTAAAGAAAAGATGTCAACACCTGGCTATCAAGGGATCACGGTAGACCAAATACCTCATATCGTTCTCGCTAATAATGCGGGGATCGCACGCGTTATTGCCGGATCTATTGGAGATGCAACAGGTCCTGCGGATACGTTCACGCCTATGAACGTTTGGGATCTCCGCTTAAAGGCGGGATGCACACTCTCTCTTGAACTACCGTCAGGACATACGACGGCACTTTATGTCTTGAGTGGCGCGCTTAACGTCGACAATCAAACAATTGAGGCGACTGAAATGGCCGTGATGGAGCGCGACGGAACCGAACTCAAAGCAGAAATCACTCAAGACGCCGTTGTATTGCTTCTCTCTGGGGAGCCGTTTAACGAGCCGATTGTCGGCCATGGTCCTTTTGTCATGAATACCCGAGCGGAGATTATGCAAGCGATGCAGGACTATAACAATGGTAAGTTCGGCCAGATCGTCTCAGAGTCATCACGTCCATAGCATCCCTCATCAGAGCCGTTGTGATAAGGAAAAAGGTAAAAGCGTGCTGAAAAAAATATATGTAGGTTTATTTTTCGTGCTGGCGATTAGCGCAACACTCACCCCGGCAGTCGCGAACCAAATCGTGTGCGACTTCGATGTTAACGATCATCGACAGACGCTTGTACTTGATCCCAGCAATGATGTATTTGCTTCGACTAAAATCGACTTGCCAGGTGGGTTTCGCTTCGCTGGTCAGTATTTATCAGATCTCCATCTATTTAAAGCATACGTTTATCACACCCCCAAAGAACGCTTTATATTGCTAGCGCTTCAAGCATTTTCCATTTCCCAAACATCCTGTCCTCAAGATTTCGGTCAGCATCGAATTTATGACAGCGAAGATGAGCGTGAACTTTATTTTCATTGCAGAAAAAAATGCACACAATGACTCAACTGTTTAAATGGGTGTATCGCATACTGTTGATACTGATAGTATGTGTAAATAGCGCATCTGCAGAAAACAAAACTATTAAAATTGTTTTTGTTGGTGACATCATGCTGGATGATCTACCTGGCAAATATATAAAAGATGGAAACGACCCCTTCGCTTCTTTCTCAGCACTTTTTCAGTCTGCAGACCTAACGATTGGCAATCTTGAATGCGTTGTGGGAACGTCTGGCATCGCAGAAGACAAACCATTTGTATTACGCGCGCATCCACGCGTATTGCCTGTACTCAAAAAACATTTCAGCGCTCTGTCCCTTGCGAACAACCATAGTGGTGATTTCGGACCCGCGGCATTTTCATCTATGCTTGATTTGCTTAATGAGTCCGGGATCAAGTATTTTGGAGGAGGCAGAAATCTTCAGGAAGTCTACGCGCCAATTATTTTCGACATCAAAGGCAAGCGTATCGCCTTGCTAGCCTACAACTTGTTTTTTCCGCGCAGCTTTGAAGCGCTCGATGATCGGCCCGGAAATGCCTGGGGTGAAAATGATTATGTGCGTGAAGGAATCAGACGTGCACGCAGTGTTCATCAAGCGGATATTGTCATCACCTACCCTCACTGGGGATGGGAAAATGAAAAGATCGCCTCAGCCAATCAAGTTGCCTTAGCGCATCTGATGATAGACAGTGGCGCAGATGCCGTCATTGGTGGACATCCGCACGTCACACAAAATATTGAAATTTACAAAGGTAAGACGATTTTTTATAGTCTCGGTAATTTTGTTTTTGATAGTTTTGATACAGAAGAAACCAATACGGGCTGGGCTGTAGAAATGACGATCCAAGCTGACTCGACCATTTCATGGAATATCTATGAAGCCAAGCTCGATGGCAACGGAATTCCACGCAACAATGGACAAATCAAATTTCCTTAGGTGCCAGTATCACCACGGCATCGGCGGCAATAGCGGACTGCCCCGCTTCCATGACTAACAGTGGATTCATTTCCGCCTCGAGCAACCGATCACCCAACGATGCTAACAACGTCGAAAATCCAATGATCGCGTCAATAGCAGCATTGACATCAAGCTTGGGCTTGCTCCGATAACCATCGAGCAAAGGCCAAGATTTCAGCTGCTGAAGTAAATCGAGCGCTTGTTCACGGGATATCACCTTACCGGGAGGCATGAGGGATAAAACACTATCGTTCATGAGCTCTGCAGTCACCCCGCCCATTCCGACCATCAGCGCCGTGCCTAATGGATCACGATGCATACCCACAATCAACTCTACCGGGGCGCGCAGCATCGGTTGGATGATGAATGAATCGGCATGAATGCCTGTGTGTGTACGTACATCTGTCACCATCTGATCAAAAGCTTTTGGTAACGATTCAGCCGTTAATCCTAAACGTACACCACCTACCTCCGATTTATGAACAATCTCGGACGATAAGACTTTCAACACGACAGGGCCTGTCAGTTTTTGTGCAGCGCGCACAGCTTCTTGTGCGCTGTGCACAACTTCTGTTTGAGCGCAGTCGATACCATACTGACCAAAAAGAGTACTCGCTTCAAATTCATTCAATGCGCCTTCACGCTCAACAAATGCTGTGCAATCTGGCGCCTTGAGTAATGGTGTAAACGTGGGTAATGCCTTGGAGATCCTTCCCATTGCGTTGAAGGCGATGGCGCATGCGTCTGGATTTAAAAAGGCAGGTATCCCACGACCTTCAAGGACTTGAACAACATTTGGCGCGTGCGGACTGACATACGCCAAAATAGGTTTATCCGAGTCACCTAGACAATCCCGTATTGCATCCGCCACTAAATCTGGCATCGCCAGACTTGATGAACCGACGACAACCACCAAGGCCTCATAAAGAGGACTCGCAAGCACAGCACGGATAATCCCGCGTAGCAGTACTGGATCTAGACCAGCGAGCGTAACATCGATCGGATTTCGATCTAGAGCCGCCTCATCGCCTTTTTGTAAATCGCGTAATGTCTGCGCTGTCACTGGATCGGGTGGAGGTGTCTCGAAACCCGCCACCCCCAAACTGTCGGCAATCAACGTGCCCGCACCGCCCGTCGACGTCAGCACAGCGATACGCTGACCTTTTAAGACCCGGTGCGTCGTTAACGCCGAACAGATGTCTAACAGATCATTGAATTGCTCAGCGCGTATGACACCAATCTGTTTAAAGAAGGCGTCATACATCCTATCGGACCCAGCCATTGCACCGGTATGAGAAACCGCCGCACGTGCGCCTGCTTCTGATCTGCCAACCTTGTACGCGATGACGGGTTTACCTGCCGCTCGCGCGACTTCGACAGCGCGTCGGAAACGTTCCGGATGGCGAATCGTTTCCACATAAAGCGTAATGACGTATGTTGCAGGGTCTTTTGCGAGATACTCGACGAAATCAGATAACTCGAGATCGACTTCATTACTGGTTGAAATCAGCTTTGAGAAGCCAATGCCGCGCGCGACACCACGCGATAAGATTGAACCCAGAATACCCCCGCTTTGTGAAACAAGGCCTACCGAACCCGCTTCGAGTCCATTCATTTCAAGCGCAGCGCTTGCTGACAAAATAATCCGATCTGTCAGATTGACGAGTCCGATCGTATTCGGCCCCAAGATCCTCATTCCGCCAGTCGCCTGCATCAGCGCAGCCTGACGAGAAGCACCCTCCTCACCCGTTTCCCCGAAACCACTGGCCAATACAATCGCAGCAGCCGTCCCTCGCTCAGCAAGCTCACGCACCGCTTCGTGCGCTCTGGCCGCACCAAGCAGCACGATCGCGACATCGGGCGCCTCAGGCAGCTCTGCAATACTCGCATAACAAGGGAGCTCTCCAATCTTGTCCGCTTTCGGATTGACGGGATAAACCTGACCCGCATAACCGTGTTTCATCAGATAGGTAATCGGACGACCCGTTGTTTTCCGCGGGTCAGCAGAGGCACCAATCACCGCGACACTGCGTGGCTGCATCAAGCGAGCAATCGCATCCATGTCTTGACTCATACTTTTTTGGCAGCCGCTGTACGCTCTAGAAATGCCATCACGGCCTCGCGGTGCTCGCTACTTGTATAGCAAATGCCCTGTGCCTGACTGCCCTGCGCAAAGACCTGCGTCGCACTCAATTCGAAGGTTTGATTCAAAATAGTTTTGCCCAATGCGAGTGCTATAGCGGATCCTTGACTGAGGGCTTTGGCCCAAGCTTGCGCATCCGCAACGAGTCCCTCCTCCGTACTCATTTGATCCGCGAGACCTAGGGTGAGGGCCTCTTGTGCCTCTACTTTCCTACCACTAAAAATCAACGCCTTCGCCTTTGGCAAACCCACCCGTCGAGGCAGGAAATACATGCCACCGCCGTCTGGAATCAAACCGCGATTGATATATGACCAGCTAAAACTCGCGCTCGGGCTCACCATCACAAAATCACACGCCAAAGCTGTGTCAGCGCCCAACCCCGAAGCTGAACCGTTCACTGCTGCGATCGTAGGTTTGGGCATCGTAAAGAGAAGGGACTGCGTATGATGAACGCGTTGCTGACGCGCCCAGCCATTAAAAGCAACTTCTCCAGGAGGCGCCTTCATCCGCTTTTCCATGCCGGCGACATCGCCGCCGGCACAAAACCCCTTGCCGCGACCCGTCAGAACCATGGCGCGAATACCGCGATCCGTTGCGATACCCTCCAAGACCTCGATGAATTCGCTACGCATCGTATCGCTCATCGCGTTGCGTTTTTCTGGTCGATTCAGGTATACGGTTGCTATACCGTCTGTCACGCTCACTTCGATCAATTCACTCATGATGCTCTCTTAACGATGATGGGTACGTCGGCAGGAAAATAAAATTAATTCGGTTGGATTTTTGCGGCTTTCACAACGGCAGCCCAACGCTTTTGCTCCGCGTTGACATAATCTGCCAGTTCTTTTGGTGTGCCCGCTGAAATCACCAGACCCTCACCCTCAACGCGTTTACGAAATACTTCAGATTTCGCGGCTTTAGCAGTTGCGGCATTCAGTTTGTTAATAATCGCGGTGGGTGTGCCGGTCGGTACAAAAAATCCATACCAACTTTCAGCGGCATAGCCAGGCACGCCTGCTTCGGCGATGGTGGGGACATCAGGACGAACCGGCGAACGATCGGAGGTCGTCACACCCAACGCGCGGACTTTACCATTTTCAATTAATGGTGCCGCAGCGGTCGCAGTCGCAAACATCATGTTGACCTGACCACCTAACAGATCATTCAGTGCAGGACCTGCGCCTTTGTATGGAATATGCGTCATACTGACGCCCGCCAAGTTATTGAATAGCTCACCCGCTAAATGCGCGGAGGTCCCCACGCCTTGCGAGGCAAAGGTCAGCTTGCCGGGATCGGCCTTCGCGGCCGCGATGAGCTCTTTAACATTTTTATACGGGCTACTCGCAGGCACCACCAAGATATTGGGTGAGCGGCCAATCAATACAACAGGGTCAAACGCCTTGACTGTATCAAAGGGGAGTTTGCTACGCAGACTTGGATTTACCGCATGGGCAAACGTCGCGATCAAGATCGTGTTTCCATCAGGCGCGCTCTTGGCTACGGAATCCGTACCAATCACCGTTCCAGCGCCAGGTTTATTTTCAACAATCACATTTTGTCCGAGTTCCTGCGACATTGCCGCGCCTAACGTGCGGGCAACTGTATCGGTGCCACCGCCTGGAGAAAAAGGCACGATGATCCGAATCGGTCGATCCGTCGACTTGCTCTGCGCGAGGACGAGTGATGAAGCGCCAAAAACTGGAACAAGCATGACTAGGGCGACGAGCTTGCTAAAACGAGCTTTCAATATGTTCATCTGGATGATCTCCGTTTTGTTTGAGCGAATTGTTTTTATAATTTTTTTACTTTTTTTAGTCTATTCCGGTCCTAGCTATGTTGCCCATGGCACAATTCCACCTAGTAGAATTTAAAAGAAAGCGTATGCCAATCTCGCCTAGCCAATCCGACCCTAATCGCTCTTTGCTGCGCGGCCTAGAAATTCTTCGCGCCTTCCGCCCTGGCAGCGATATCTTGGGGAATGCTGAAATTGCGGAACGCACGGGTTTACCCAAGTCAACGGTCAGCAGACTAACGGGGACGCTTCTTAAGGCTGGCTTCCTTTTTTACTCTCCCGACCAACAAGGCTACCACCTGGGTGTTGCCGTACTGAGTCTGTCTCACTCGATGCGTGGTGGCTCAAAACTGCTTCAAATCGCCCGTGCACCGATGCTATCCGAAGCAAAACGGCTACGCGTAAATGTGGGACTTGCATTAGCAGACCGCGATGAAATGGTTTACCTTGAAACCTTGCGCTTCTCTGGAAACACCTCATTGCGACAGGTCGTATCTGGTCAACGCGTTCCAATGGCATTGACGTCTCTCGGTCGAGCTTATCTGAGCACACTTCCCCTCAAAGAAAGACGTGAGCGTCTCTCCCAATTAAAACTTAAACACCCTCGAGACTGGTCGATACTCAGTCGTGAAATCACTCTGTCCATCCAATCAGTTCAACGCGACGGATGGTGTGTCGCAAGCTGGCAACCACACGTGGTCGCACTCGCGACACCAGTGGTGCTCGACGCGCAGTCCAATTACGTTTTGAATATGAGCATTCATGCTGACGAAACGCCAGCGGTCGTGACGCAACGCCTAGCCCCCGAACTCATGCGTCTGCGCAAACAACTGATTGATTCGTACAGCCGCACTTTAGGATAGACAGGCTATGATGCTGATCACCACCATACTCGCTTCACACGATGATGACGCACCAGCCCTTTAAGTTCTCAAACGACACCTTGCTTGCTGCTATTGTCGCCTTACTTTTGTTTGTTGGATCCGCGTCTTGGTCGGCTCCTGCCAAAAGTTCACCAAGTATCGTAACGGTCGCTGCAGCCTCCGATCTCAAATTTGCGATCGAAGAAGTCGCGTCGGAGTTCGAAAAGCAAACCGGTCACAAACTACGACTGATTTTTGGCTCTTCAGGGAACTTTTATTCTCAGTTGCTGCAGGGCGCGCCTTTTCATTTATTTATGTCTGCTGACGAAGTCTTTGTCTTCAAACTCGCAGCGGCTAACAAAACAGTCGACCAAGGCAAATTGTATGCATTTGGTCGGATCGGCCTCATGGTGCCGAAAGGATCGTCTATCAAAACAGACGCTCAGCTTGAAGGGATTGCGGCAGCATTAAAGAGCGGGAAAATTAAACGTTTTTCCATCGCCAATCCCGCGCATGCGCCTTACGGGATGCGCGCCAAAGAAGCCCTGCAACATGTGGGGCTCTGGTCTAAAATAGAACCTCTGCTTGTGTTGGGTGAAAACGTGTCACAGGCCGCGCAGTTCGCAACCTCAGGCTCGACTCAGGGAGGCATCATCGCCTACTCTCTAGCTTTAGCACCGCAAGTTGCGCGACTTGGGGATTTTGCTTTGATTCCTGAAAATTGGCATACGCCTCTTGCCCAACGCATGGTGCTGATGAGAGATGCCCCCGCAGGCGCCCAAGCATTTTATGATTATCTGTCCACACCTGCCGCCCAACGCATCATGATCAAATACGGCTTTACCATGCCGAGGCCATAGCTCAATGGACTGGCAAGCGCTCACACTTTCACTCAAGCTCGCGACCGTGACACTCGCGATGCTGCTGCCACTTGGACTGCTTTTAGGACGATGGCTTGCGTACACCCGCTTCAAGGGGAAATCTCTTGTCGAGGCAGCGGTCGTGTTGCCGCTCGTACTCCCCCCCACCGTTCTGGGCTATTACCTTTTAGTATCGCTTGGCGCTGCATCGCCACTGGGTAGCACCATGCAAAACCTGTTCGGCATTCAGCTCACCTTTAGCTTTACCGGTCTCGTTATTGCTTCCATCATTTTTAATATCCCCTTCATGGTGCAACCGATTCAACGCGCTTTTGAGGCGATCCCTACCAACCTCTCTGAAGCCGCGATGGTCAGTGGGCTCAATAAATGGCAAACTTTCATCAAGATTGAGCTGCCTTTAGCTTGGCCCGGCTTGTTATCAGCGATAGTGCTGACATTCGTACATACGCTTGGAGAGTTTGGGGTGGTCTTGATGATGGGTGGCAGCATACCGGGCGAAACTCAAACCATCGCGATTTCTATTTACGACCGCGTACAGGCTTTTGATTTACAAGCAGCAGACCGCATGGCCTTGTTGCTTCTCATACTCTCCATGCTAGCTGTCGCGGCTTCTTACTTTGCCGCTGCAAAAATGACGAGACGACGATGAGCGGAATCGAGTCAACCACTTCCTTGCGCGTTCGTATCGATCAACAAGTCCCCATCGCCCTGCATGGGCAGCTCCACTGCGAAGCGGGTCAAATGCTGGCTTTGATTGGGCCTTCTGGCGCGGGAAAAACCTCCTTGCTACGTTCGATCGCCGGACTTTTACCCATGCGTGCAGGATGTGTTCGCGTCGCGGATGAAGTGTGGTTTGATCATGAAAAATCTATCAACGTTAAAACGTTGCAACGACATGTCGGTTTCGTTTTTCAACATTACGCGTTGATGCCTCACTTGACAGCCATCGACGATGTGGCTTTGTCACTCAATGACCTTCCTCGAGTTGAACGTTTAGCGCGCGCACAAAGCTGGCTTGAAAAAGTCCACATCACAGGCGAACTGCAACAACGTAAACCGGCCCAACTTTCTGGCGGTCAACAACAACGCGTCGCGCTCGCACGCGCGCTGGCGCGTTCCCCAAAGGTACTGTTACTTGACGAGCCTTTCTCGGCGGTTGATCAACTGAGTCGACAAGGCCTTTATGAGCTTTTGGCTGATCTTAGAGCCGAGCTCAATATCCCGATTGTGTTAGTCACGCACGATCTCTTTGAGGCGCGTTTACTTGCGGATCAAATCGCGGTGATGGACGCTGGGAGTATCGTTCAGCAAGGCACGCCGCTCGAGGTTTACAAGTCTCCAAGAAACGCGCGAGTAGCCGATCTCGTCGGTATCCGCAATCGCTTTCATGGACGATGGCTTGGTCCGGATTCCTCCTCTCGCCTTTCGGGTGTCGGTTTGCTCCAGTGGCTTGGCGAAGCCAATGGAGTAGATGGACCTATTCTCAAAGTCCACGACAAAGGGAGACTTCAAAAAGGTCAAAATGTGACATGGGTTATTCAAACGGATGGCTTGACCTTACTCAACAGCAGGGATCAAAAATCATCGTCAGACCAGCAACATTGTGTTCAGATCATGGTTGCAGAAATCAAGCATTTGGGCGAATCATCGATTGTCACGCTCAATACCGACTTAGCACCCAATGTAAATTTTAGAATGACTTTAACGGGCCCTCAACGCTCGAATATCTTCCAAAAAGATAAAATGAATCTGCTTCTCGACACAAGCTGGATTCACATCATGCCCCTTGTTTAAAAGAACAGTGTTCTATCGCATCACTTTTAAATGGTCAGCAACGATGAAATCAATGTCTCCGAGAGCTTTGACCTCTTCTGGCGTAAATCCAGGTGCCACAGCCTCTAAAACAAAACATCCATCAACCCAGTGTAAAACGGCGAGATCAGTGACCAGCCAATCTACACAATGTTTTCCTGTCAAAGGATACTTGCACCGACGAGGAAGCTTTGTTCGACCCTTACTGTCCGTATGCTCCATCACGATAATCAGCTCAACATCTCCGGAGATGAGATCCATCGCTCCACCGATTCCCCCACGCTTGGCATCAGTGACACTCCAGTTGGAAACGCTTGCTTCGGCATCGACTTCATACGCACCAAGGATCACTGTATCGATGTGACCACCCCGGGCCATTTCAAACGAGGTCACACTTTCAAAATAGGATGTTCCAGGAATCGCCTCGACAAACTGACTGCCCGCATTGAAAACATCAGGATTTACAGCGTCGCCTGTCACGATTCCGCCATAACCCAACACTCCATTTTCTGCATGCAACCATACCCCGCGTCCCTCTAAGAAGTTAGAGACTAGTGTTGGAATACCAACCCCCAAGTTGACATAAGAGTTATTCCGCAAGATGAGAGCAGCATTTTCGGCGATACCACTTCGCGTCAGTGCAGCTTTACCGTTATAGATTCGTGCACTATCTGCAGATCTTTTACCCGCACGCGACAGAGAATTGATATTGATAGGATCGGTAATTTTGATAATGCGATCAATAAAAATACCAGGTAAGCTGATGAGTTCAGGAGGCAATTCGCCAACCTCAACAATTTCCTCCACTTCAACAATTGCGACTCTTGCAGCTTTCGCAAAACTTGCATTGAAGTTCGCGCTTCCGCCACGAAATTGAACATTCCCCGCTCGATCCGCCCGATAAGCACTCAAAAAAGCAAAGTCAACCGTAATTGCGTGCTCCAACAAATAAGGTTTACCGTTGAAATATCGCACATCTTTGCCATGAGCTAAATCGGTTCCAATACCCGTCGGGGTGTAAAAAGCGGGAATTCCTGAACCTCCTGCGCGGCAACGCTCAACGAGTGTTCCCTGGGGAACTAATTCAACCTCGAGCGTGCCTGCAGCGATTCTTTTTTCTGCTTCTGTTTCCATACCAGCACGTATCGAAAAGGATGTAATGACCTTTTTAACTTGATCATTTTCAACGAGTAATTGACCCTTTTCGCGAGGCGCACCAAGCGAATTGCACACTAAAGTTAAATCGCGAACACCTTTATCTCTAAGTGCATAGATCAATGTATTGGGAAAACGATGTGCTAATCCAAAACCAGAAATAGCAACACTGGCGCCGTCAGCAATATCATTGATGGACTGCTCAGCACTTGAGACGAATTTATTCATGTTTTTTGAAATGTATAAGTCACTTATGAACGATAAAAAATGGGTTATTCAATTCGTAAATTCAAGATCTTATTAAGATCGCTCAAGTCTGTTTTTTCTTGAATCATGGCAGCACGAAATTGCTTTGAATCTAAAAGCTTCAACTCAGAGCCACCTTTTTCAATTCTTGCGCGCACTTCTGGTTGAGAAAAGTATTTCACTGCGGCAGTTTGAAGTGTTTTCACAACACTGTCAGGTGTACCTGCTGGGGCTAATAAGCCGTACCATGAACTTGTATTGTTTTTAAAGCCTTGCTCTAGCAAAGTCGGGACATCAGGAAGGGCTTTGGAGCGCGTAGGCGCTGTCACTCCAATCGCACGTAGCCGGCCTGATTGAATATGCGGCAGCATTGCAGACAAATTTAAAAAAGATACATCAACATGGCCGCCTAACATATCCGTCATAACTGGTGCAGCACCCTTGTAGGGCACATGAGTGAGTTTAGTTTTTGTTTCGATTTGGAAAATCTCACCTGCAATATGTGTAGAACTCCCCGTGCCAGTCGATGCAAATGTTAACGGTTTCGTTTTTGCAAGTGCGATAAATTCTTGGACATTCTTTGCCTTGATGTGAGGAGCAACAACCATCACATTGGGCACATCAATAATTAATAATATTGGGGTGAATTCCTTGACTCCATCGTAAGGAGGCTTGGCACTAAATACTGGTACAGCGGTGTGTGGCGCGCCAGCACCCACCAAAAGTGTGTAACCATCTGGTGCAGCCTTTGCGGCAAATGCCGTCCCAATGGATCCGCTCGCACCAGGCTTAGCCTCAACCACAAAAGACTGACCAAGATTCTGCGTTAAGCCATTCGCTAAATCACGCGCTATTTGATCAGCAGGTCCCCCTACTGGATACGTAATAATGATTTTGACAGGCTTATTTGGATACGATTGAGCAATCGCACTCGAAGACAAACATGCGAAGGAAAGACAAAGTAAGCTAAAGAAATTTTTCATTTTTTAATCATCCATTAAAGTTAACTTTACAAGAGATATTATTCACCACGTGCCTCTGGCTCGACAGGCTCAAAACGGTAACCCTTCACACTATCCCCGCGTACATAACCACAATGCGGCCAACCAAAATGCACAGGCATGATCAGTGCATTGCGTTCAGCTGCTCTTTTTAAAAATAAAGCTCGCGAGGCACGTGCTTGCTCTGCGTGCGCATCGATCCATGTATTGATATGCGGCATGGCAATTTGTAATGGGCTATGCATCACATCGCCCGCAAAGATCGCCTCTTTACCTTCAGATCTCAAGCGGAAATGCAATGAACCAGGAGTGTGCCCAGGCATCGCTTCAGCTTCGAGACAACCAGCTACAACTTCCCCATCACCAATCAAATCAATGAGGCCCGCTTCGTATAAGGGGAGCACACTGTCTTCGAAGGATCCGCTAATCACACCTTTTTCACCTTTCAAATAAGCCGCATGGGCATTTTCGAAATCGACCTTGGGCATCAAATGACGGGCATTGGGAAACATCGGTACCCAACGTCCATCTTCCATCCGCGTACCCCAACCCACATGGTCGGGATGAAAGTGTGTGACGATCACATGTGTCACAGATTTTGGATCAGCTCCTGCGGCAGCCAACCATAAAGGGGTCAGGGTATTAAGATTGTTCATGCGCTCAGAGGCGCGTTTTTTATGATTACCTACACCTAAATCGATCACAATCACCTTGTCATCGATATGCATCACCCACAACTGCATCGCGACAATAAAGCGCTCAAGACGGATGTTGTAATGGTGCGGCGCGAGCCACGAAAGGTGTGGTTTGATCTCCTTGACATCAAGCTCAGGGAAAACAAAATCTGCGGCATGGGTAGGACCGCTGTACTCAAGAACGTTATATATCTTTGCACGGCCAACATTGCGCGAGTAAATCATCTTTTTTATCTCCGTTAATTTTTATAATTTTTTTTATCAGTTGTTATTCGACTTGTCGATAGGTCAACCGCCATCTTGTATCGCGCTTCTCCCAAGAAGGTGGACCTGATGAAAATGAGTTACCCGCTGGATCGGCTGTTAATCTTGCTTGCATGAATGCCTGAGCGTGCGCCTCATCTGCAATTCCATACATCGCAACGTAATTTGGCACGCCTGGCGCAGGATGCATAAACTCGCGCATACAGGCATACCGTGCACCACTCACAAAGCCATATCCAGCTAACACCTCCGGCACATGGATCTGGTTGTAAAACTCATTGAACTGGGCGACTTCAGATGTGCCTGAACCCGCTGCTTCACTCATCCCGACAAGATACATGTATGGCGATGCAGATACTTGCAATGCCCTTGGGTTATTTAACAAATGTTTCCACAGGAGACGCCATTTTGTTTGGCGTTTTTGCCAGGCGCTTGGTCCATCGCTATAGACAGGTCGTCCGCTTGCCGGACCATCATTGCGAGAAATATAAAGCAATGCGGCTTCTTCGCTTGCAATGTCATAGGCCGCTAAAAATCGGGGGCCTCGAGGTCCGCGAGGATCGTCTTGCGCAAGCTCATAACGTCGACCGCGCAAAAATCCAGGATTACTTGCCAAGACCTCAGGACGATGCGTGTCGCTGTAAAAACGATTGAACTCTGCCACATCTGCAGCACTTGTATCAGCGGGAATATCCATCCCCACCCAATAGGTAAATAATGCATCACTCATTGCATAATCCTTTTTTTTAGACTGGCTTAAACACGGGTATACCAGCACCATTCTCGCTGTACTTGAACGTCACCTGCACTTTCTGACCACAGCGGATCGTATCCAAATCACACTCCACGATATTGGTGAGCATCGTGGGGCCCTCTTGCAAAGTGACATACGCGATCACATAAGGCACAGGCCCTGATACGCGTGTCACGCTATAACTGTAGATCGTACCGGCACCGGTTGCTTCTTTCCATTCCGTTTTGTCACTAAAACAAAAGGGGCAGAGCGCGCGTGGATAGTGGTGATACTGGCCACAGTCACTGCAAAATTTGACCAGTAGTTTTCCCTTTGTCGCAGCTTCAAAAAATGGCTCATCGCCATAGTTGAA
Organism: Burkholderiaceae bacterium; assembly: GCA_030728985.1. Classification (GTDB taxonomy): domain Bacteria; phylum Pseudomonadota; class Gammaproteobacteria; order Burkholderiales; family Burkholderiaceae_B; genus Zwartia. Next base: position 20,704 of record JANQYI010000028.1, read on the forward strand.
CTTGGGATCGGATATTTTTCTATCTTGATAGGGGGTCGCCATCGAATTATTCTCTTTCCATGATGAGGGTGGCACTGCCGTGGCGCGTACTGAGCGATCCACCGGTTCCGTGTGCAAGCGCAAGATCGCAGTTTTTGACCTGAACGAGTGGATGTGCTTCGCCTCGTAATTGACGGACAGCCTCGATAATTTTGGTGATACCACCGCGATTAACAGGGTGGTTATTACACAAGCCACCGCCGTCTGTATTGAACGGCAATTTACCCACACCGGAAATGAGATTACCGTCCATCACAAACTTGCCGCCTTCCCCTTTTTTACAAAAGCCAAGGTCCTCAAGCGTCATAATGACCGTGATCGTAAAGCTATCGTAGATCGAGGCGTACTTGATATCCTGAGGTGTCACATCCGCTTCCGCAAAAGCGATTGGACCGGAGCGCACGGCTCCCGTATAAGTAATGTCAACTTTTCCACCCATCTGACCTTTCGGTGATTCTCCTGCGCCGATGAGCTTGACCATCGGACGCTTGAGCCGTTTGGCAACCTCTGGGCTCACCACAATGACGGCGCCGCCACCATCGGTCACCACGCAACAATCCAGTCGATGAAGCGGGTCTGAGATCATGGGCGACTTCAGCACATCCTCAACAGTCACAACTTTTTTAAGATATGCGTTTGGATTGTGCTGTGCATGATGTGAGGCGGCAACTTTGACCCAAGCGAGTTGTTCACTGGTCGTGCCAAACTCATACATATGGCGCATGGCGGAGAGCGCATATAAGTTAACGGTGACGGGCCCATAAGGCATTTCAAAAGGCGTATCTGGAATGTTCGAATCTAACTCGCGCACGATCGTGCCTGGTCGACCAAATCCGGCGCAGGTGATCAGCGCCACACTACACTTGCCCGCAGCAATGGCCTCGGCGGCATGCGCAACCAGATACAGATAAGACGATCCACCAGTATTTGTAGAGTCTGAATGCCGGACTGTTAAACCCATGTAGTCGATCATATTGATGCCACCAAGTCCGCCTGGGGCATCGGTCGAACAAAAATAGCCATCAACGTCGTGGATCGTGAGTCCTGCATCCTCGAGAGCCCCTTTTGCACATTCCGCATGCAACTGGGCGAGTGATTTATTTTCAATTTTTCGTGCGGGGTGCTCGTAAATGCCCCCAATATAGGCTTTGCCGCGAATGCTCATGCGCTGTTGTCTCTGTCAATGAATGTCTGACGCATCGAACGATTCGACTGTCGCATCCTATTTATTATGCTTAATTTTTATACCATGCAGATCTAGGTATGTAAATCAAATTTCCCAAATCCGTTGAGCAAGGCGCGCAACACCTGCTAGATGACCTGAAGAGATAAAAGGTCAAACCTTTTTCTCGACAACAAGTTGGATTTCAACCATAAAGCCGTAGTGGAGCTCGGGTACGGGCACCACTGCGCGCGCGGGTTTATGTTCACCAAAGATGTCAGCATAAATGGCATTGAATTCAGGCCAATTTGAGACACCAACAATATACGCGGTGCACTGCACAACATCGTTCAGCGTATTGTTTGTGGCTTTGAGAATATTGGCGCAGTGCTTGAAAGAGGCACGGACTTGACGCTCAAAATTATCGGCTTCGCCTTCGGCGGGTTTTCCAGGTAGAACGCCTGAGACAAAGATCAAACCCTTAGACTCGACAGCATGGCTGTAGTGACCGGCTGGGACGGGCGTATGCGGGGACTGGATAAGTTTCATTGCGTCTTTGCTAATTCAGTGTGAGGAATGGATTGAGTCGATGGAATGTATATTGTTATATTGCATTGATGCATATCTTATCTTACTAGGACCTTCAAGAATTCATGAATAGCCGCCGCTTCATTCAATGCGATGTCTTTAGCCCCATTCCATATCAAGGTAATGGGTTGGCTGTTGTCGTCGATGCCGAGGGCTTGACCGACGAGCAGATGCAGCGTTTTGCCGCTTGGACAAACCTCGCTGAAACGACCTTTCTGTTGCCACCAACAGATCCAACCGCCGACTATCGCGTACGAATATTCACACCTAGCCGCGAGATGCTTTTCGCGGGTCACCCGACACTCGGGTCTTGCGCCTCATGGCTGCATTGCGGTGGCATCCCAAAAATAAAAGATCTCGTCAAACAAGAATGTGGCGTGGGTATTGTCGAAGTCGATGTGTCTCAACAACCGACACTTTCTTTTGCGGCACCCCCTACGACCATCAAAGACATGGATTCTGCGCATCGCGACGACATTATCCGCGCGCTGAACATCCCCACTGACGCGATTGTGCACACCGCCGAACTATGCAACGGTCCCACGTGGCAGTTGTTTGAACTCAAACACGCCGAGCAAGTTCTTGCCTTGGATTCTTCATGCGTGAGATGGCCAACATTTAAGGCGATCGGGCTCATCGCTCCGCATCCGCCTGACAGCGAATGCGACTATGAGGTGCGGATGCTCGCGCCCTCGAGTGGGATGAGCGAAGATCCCATTACAGGCTCACTGAACGCAGCCATCGCAAAATGGCTGATGCACAACAACCGTCTTCAAAAGCCTTATCTTGTCGCGCAAGGCACTCAAATTGGTCGTTCAGGCCGTGTTTCGGTCACGCCAGGGAGTCGTGAAACCGTTTGGATCGGTGGCGAAGTACATATTTTGATCGAAGGAAGCGTGCAGATCTAAAAATATCGCTTCACCTTATTCGAAATCAGGCAGGGCATCGTCAGGTCCGATATGCGCCGGCGTCGTCCAGGTGACATCACGCATCGAGCGCTGCACCAAGCGATCAACACCCAGCAACTTCGCAAAGATTGCCATCCGAATCGGAATGCCATTATCGGTTTGACGGAAAATCGCCAAACGAGGATCCGCGTTTAAATCGACACTCAGATCATAGGAGCCAGGACGACTATCGCGTGGCAGCGGATGCATGATAACCACATCTTTTTTGCAGGCCTCGTTGACGAGCTTTTGATTGATTTCAAACTCTGCGCCATAACCATCGATCGCTTCTTCGCCGAAACGTTCTTTTTGAATGCGCGTGGCATACAAAATATCTGCTTTCCCCAAACCGTTTACCGGCGAGTCACTGAACTCAATCACATGCCCATTGCGACTGACCGCCTCGACAATCTCCGCGGGCATCTCCAAGGATTGCGGAGCGATCAAGGTGAATGTTAAGCCACGATACAGTGACAGCAACTTGATCAACGAGTGAACCGTGCGCCCATACTTCAAATCGCCGACCATCGCAATGTGTGCGCCATCGATGAGTTTTCCGAGACGTGAAAACTCGCGCTGAATCGTGTAGAGATCTAAAAGCGCCTGACTCGGGTGCTCGCCGGGGCCATCGCCCCCATTAACCACAGGAATATTAGTGGCCTGCGCAAACTCCGCCACTGCACCCTTTTCTGGGTGACGGATCACCATCGCGTCGACATAACCACTCACGACACGACTGGTGTCATAAATCGACTCACCCTTGGCCATCGAGGAAAAAGTAAAGCCCGTTGTGTCACATACCGAGCCACCCAGCCGACAAAACGCGGCACCAAAACTAATTCGCGTACGCGTACTGGCTTCAAAAAATAAGTTGGCTAATACGGCGCCCTCGAGCACGCGGGTGACTTTTTGACGTCGAGCGATAGGCTGCATCACATCGGCGAGCCAAAACATCTCCTCAACCGACTCTCGGGATAATTGATCGACCGATAACAAATGATTGGCTGAAAGGCTCGAAGACGAGCCCATGTGCGGGCTATTAGGCAAATTGGCGAGAATTTCCGTCACATAACGACGCGCAACCTCTGGCATCGCGCGATACTCGCTCGACTCATCGGGGAGCAGCCAACTGTCAAGCGTCCTGCGACGACAGCCAATCCGCTCCGCAAACGCGTCACGGGTCATGTTTAAACGGCGCATTGCATCCCGCAGCAGTGCCTGTGTCGCGATCGCCATAGCTCACCTATACACAAAAGTTATATAAACCAGACAATTATATGCACTTTGCGTAGTAAAGCGAAACTTTTTAACTCATTTCTGCTTGCCGTCGCTCAGCGCCTCAGCCAAGCCAATGCCTTTGAAAAACTGTGCCCCCAAAGGGGAAATCGGGTCATGCACCTTGCCAATGGGACCTTTAAGCCTCTTGACCTCATTGATCAGCAAGGTACCAAAGCCTTGACGTCGATATAAAGGGTTCACATAAATGTACTCAATGTCCCCCGACTCGTTATAGCGGCTGTAGCCGATCGTTGTATTTTGATTTTTGATCAAAACAACGCCTTCGGAGAGGTCGATCTGATAATCGTCTAGACCACTTGGCATTGGGAAACCTTTATCTATTTAAGAGAGCATTGCTTAGGATTTAACACCAGTTCGACGTCCGACTCGATGGTCAACACTGTAAACTTTGTACCAAGGATTTGTTAAACCATCAGACTGGATCCTCTACATAAGCCGTATCGACCTTCAAATAAAAAATACCACTGACAATGCAATTAAGCTTGATCCCGGCGATTTTCATGTTCTACGGAATACTGTCAATCGCTTATTCCGTGACCTTGCTGTTTTATTTCTCCAAACAGAAAAATCGCGCGATCGAGAACTGCGCGCTTGGCGCTTTTCTTCTGGGTTCAGCGGCGATACTGACGGTCTTTCGAGTCGAAATCCACACCCTCATTTCCTACGTCGGCGCCAATGCGCTCGCCTTTCTCGCGTATCGATACTTCAACTACTCCCTCATCAATCTCCTCGACGAACAGCCCGACCTCAAACCGTCCTTTCTTCACAATCTGTCCGTCTTCACGGCTTACAGCGCAGCACTTTACACGATTGGAATTTTATTCAACCCTGGATACCAAACCATCTTTGTATGCCTCGCGGTTGTGTACATCACGACTCAGGCCGGATTTCTATCACTCAAGGTTTATCAGAAAAACCAGATCGACTTGATCAAAGTGTACGGCATCCTCTTTTTCTTTACGGCCGTGATGTGGAGTGCGCGCATTGTGCTCGTGATGCTCGATATCGCCACAGTCGCGTTTGACACCAACCTCATCAATACGATTATCTTTATCTCGATCTTTTTATTGGCGATTTTCCGCTACATGATTTTTCCCATTTTTCTTCTCAAGATCGCGGAGAACGAAAAAGAAAAACTACTCATCGATAGTTTGGTTTGGGCGAATAAAACGGCTGCGACCGGGGCTCTTTCGGCTTCACTCGCGCACGAACTCAATCAACCCCTGGGCGCGGTGCAAATCAACAGCGAGTTCATGAAACTTCAGCTCTCCAACAGCCGCCTCGACGAAGGTCTTCTTAAAGATCTCGCGGAAAAAATTGTGTCGGATAATTTACGGGCAGGTAGCATTATCCAATCCCTGCGTTCCATATTCAACGAAGAAAATCCTACGGCAAATTTGATTGATCTTGGCGATATCGTACAGTCCGTCCTCAAGATCACAACACCTGAACTATCCAGACGACATATCAACATCAAATTACGTTTAGGCTCGCAGGCCATTGCGCGTGTCAATGCGCCAGAAATTCAACAAGTGATCTTGAATGTTTTAAACAATGCCATCCAAGCATTTTCGACGCTGAATCAAGACGACAAAGAAATCGTGATTGAAACGAGTCGTCAGCCGAACGGTGTGCATCTCAACATCCAGGACAATGGGCCGGGGATTCCCGTCGATCTTCAACCCAATATTTTTGAACTAACGACAAGCGGCAAGCGCAGCGGCATGGGTCTCGGTCTTTGGCTTTGCAAACAAATCGTATCAAGAAATGGCGGAACGATTTCTCATCATGATGTGGCAACCGGCGGTACGCAATTTCTGATCTTTTTACCCGGGGGAGACCTCCCTAAGTGAATTGGTATAAATGTTTACTCATCCTTTGCAGTCTGATGCTGTGGAGCCCTGTCATCGATGCGACAGAACAAGTTCCCCGCGATGGCGTTGCACAAAATATCGCAAGCAGGTTGACACTGACAACGACAGAGCGGGCATGGCTCGAGCAAGCCCCTGTCGTCAGATTTCGGGTCGCGGAAAATCCCCCAGAGCAATTCTTTAAAAATGGCGTCGCTGTCGGCTTATCTGTGGATTATGCCAAGATCATTTGCGCCAACCTTAAACTGCAATGTGTTTTCACCCCTTACCTTGGTGGTCCGTTCGCCGAGGCCTTAAAAAAAATCGGTAAAGCCGATGGCCCTGATATTGTGCTTACAGGCCGCCGCACGAGAGAACGTGAAGCCTTTGCACTTTTTACAGAACCGTATTTATTTACGCCTTCGGTTATTTTGACCAGACAGACGGTACCTAATATTTTTTCGCTCGCGGAGTTATCCGGTAAAAAAGTATTAGTAGAACGCGGCTATGTCATTGCCAAGCTTATCAAAGACAACGTACCGAGCGTGGAACTCATCACCGTCAATACGACCTCTCAAGCTCTGGAGTCACTTGCAGGTGGAATTGGCGATGCTTATATCGGCAATCTGACCTCTTCTACTTTTTTGGCTGCAAAACTTAATCTCGCTAACTTAAAAGTCGCGGCTCCCACGAACTTTCCCATTCAAGGGGAAAGTATGATGGTGCGAACTGACTGGCCGGAGCTAGTCACCATGATTGATAAGGTTTTTGATGCCATCACACCGGGCGAAAAACAACAGCTCCAAAACTACTGGTATTCGCTTGATTACGGCGATCGACACTGGCGCTTTATTGGAATCACCCTATCCATCGCCGCAGCACTATTAGCGCTTGCGCTCCTGACTTTTTTTTACAGGAATCGCCAACTTCGCACTCAAGCGCAAAAGACTTCGAATCAAATGAGACGACTCGAGGATACCTTGCCTGGCGCCCTCTATGAGTACGCCATTGATGCAGATGGCATCGGTCAATTCATTTACTTTAGCGAGAATATTTATTTCATCACGGGATACCGCGCTCTAGACTTGATGGGTCGCGATCAACTTCTCACCAAGGGCATTCATCTTGAAGATTTGCCCAAATTTTTAATTTCTATCAAATCGGCGCGCAGGACTGGCAAGCCTTTTTTTGTTGAACTGCGTTTTCAGGTAGCTGACGGCAGCTGGAAGTGGTTGCAAATGAATGCCGCCGCTCAAGGCAAAGATTTCATGACCACGAGATGGAGTGGTCTTATTTTAGATATCACGGACCGCAAACACATTGAAAACATAGCCGATCGTTCTGCCATAATTGAGCAAGAGTATGCCGCCGTCAAGCATTTGCTAAAGGAAAAAGATTACCTTGTCGCTTCCATGCTTCACGACAATCATCATGCTGTCGCGAACGCCCTTTCTTCATCGATTGCACACGCGCTGAATCAACCGCTCGGAGCCTCGAGTTTAAACATTCAATTTTTAAAGCGACAACTCGAACGCGACGAACTCAGCACGAGTGTGGGTCGCGAAATTTTAAATAATCTCGATGAGGATAATCAACGCGCCGCTAGTTTTATTCAAACGCTTCGCTCTATTTTTTTAGACTCAAATGTCACCTCAACCACTTTGGATCTCAACGAGCAAATTCAAGAGGTTTTAAGCATCGTAAGGCCTGTGATTTTAAATGCCAACATCACTCTTGATTTACAATTTTCTCCTGGTCTGTATGTTGCTATCCAAAAAAATGATCTTCAAAAAGTATTGTTGAATCTAATCAATAATGCTTTAGAAGCATTTATTACCGAATCCTCTACCGCTCATGTCTATCGCTCAAACACCATTACGATCTGCACTACACGTAGCTTTGACAGTGTGTTGCTAAGCATTTCCGATAACGGCCGTGGAATTCCTTCTGAAAAAATACCCAGTCTTTTTGATCTACTCGCGAACGATCAAGAAAAAGCCACAGGTTTAAGCCTGTGGCTTTGTCAGCACATCATTCATCGCTACGACGGCAGGATTTGGTACGAACAACCCAACACGGTCGGCTGTCGATTTATTGTTGAACTTCCTTTTTATGCGGAATCAACAAACTTGCAATAATCGCAGTCAACAATATCGCCCCCACGACCATGAGCGAGATCGTGACAGGGATTTTGATCCAGTCAACAATTAACATTTTAGTACCTACGAATACCAGTATAAAACCGAGGCCGTAAGTCAATAAATGAAACCGGTCTTTTAAGTCCGCGAGCAAAAAGTACATCGCGCGAAGTCCCAAGATCGCAAAAATATTTGAGGTCATCACGATAAAGGGATCTTCAGTAATCGCGAAAATCGCCGGAATACTATCGACCGCAAAAATCACGTCTGTGATGCCGATCATGATGACCACGACAAACAACGGTGTAAAAAAACGGACGCCGTTTTTGTAGACCCAAAACTGCTCGCCTTCGAAGTTCGGCAATATATTCATATGCCTCCGCATCCATTTAAGGATGGGGTTTTTCTCTAGGTCCGCCTCGGCCTCCGCAAACACCAACATTTTGATACCGGTCGCCAAGAGGAATACGCCGAAGACATACAAAATCCAATGAAATTCTTTGATCAACCACGCGCCAATCAAAATCATCACTGCGCGCAGCACAATGGCACCGATCACACCTAGGATCAGCACACGCTTTTGCAGATGCGGGGGAACACCAAAAAAAGTGAACAACATTAGGAATACAAAAATGTTGTCAACCGCCAACGACTTTTCAATGAGATAGCCCGTTAGGAATTCTGACCCTTTTTGATTGGCCAATTCTCTGCCGGACTGTCCGTCTATGTACCACCACAATAATGCATTAAATACCAAGGCCAGAAACACCCAGAGTGCGGACCAACGTAACGCTTGCCCTATCGACACCTTATCGTCGCCCTTTCGTTGCAATACCAACAGGTCTACGGCGCATGCCACCACGACAAAAATCGCGAAACCCGTCCACATCCACCAACTTCCAATCGTTTCCATCTAAGCTCTCCGAGACCCTGTTGACGCAACGTCATACGACGCCGTCATTCCAATCGAGTACAGACGCAAGACTAATGACGATTGTTGTTAATTTAAATGGGATATAAACTGATCGTTAATTCGGGTAAATCGAACTAAATTATGCTTAATTATCATCACCTTCGCTATTTCTGGGCGGTTGCCACAGAAGGAAACCTCGCCAACGCTGCGGAAAAACTCGGCGTCAGCGTTCAGACCGTCAGTGGGCAAATTTCAAAACTTGAAAGTGACTTGGGCCGCACTTTGTTTCAACTTGAAGGTCGACGACTCGTGCTGACCGAAGCCGGACGCGTCGCGCGCCGCTATGCAGATGAGATTTTTCGTCTAGGTGAACAAATGCTTGGCAGCCTCTCTGACGAGTCGCTTGAGCGCACGCTTCGCCTCACGATCGGCGTCTCGGATGTTTTACCTAAAACCGTTTCTTATCGCCTATTAGCCCCCATTCTGCGCGGCGATCTTCAAGTCAAAATTGAATGTATCGAGGGTCGCTTCGAAGAGTTATTACCCTCACTCCTCATGCATCGTTTAGATCTCGTGCTTTCAGATCGGCCCTATGCGCTGGGTGGACCACAACAAATCCGTTCGCATTTGCTTGGAAAAATTCCAGTCTCCATTTTCGGGACCACTCACCTCACCTCAACGCTAAAAGGATCCTTTCCAAGATGTCTCAAAGGACAACCCATGCTCTTACCCACCCATGGCAGCGTGCTACGCGCGCAAGTCGACGATTGGTTGAACCAGCAGCGGATTCAGGTTAACGTTATTGGAGAGTTTGATGATGGTGCGCTCATGAAAACCTTTGGTATGCATGGTGAGGGTTTTTTTCCAACGCCCTGTGTTGACCCCACAGATATCACGACACAATTTCATGTCGATCATGTTGGACGGGTCGAGGACGTCTATGAAAGTTATTACGCCTTGATCGATCGTCCGAAACTTAACAACCCAGCCGTTCAAGCCCTGCTCGCGACCCTAAAAAACACATGAATAGAGGGAAAACTCAAAAAAATGCGCGACATCAGATCGCCGGCACCCTAGCGGTCTTGGCAATGTTGTTTGTCTCTTTTTCTAGTCACGCCCTCGACCTCAACCCGTTTGATGTGGTGGCACCGACTCCCGATCGAAACTTTTTTTCTGCGTCCTTTATTCACTCAGAAGCAAGAGGCACCTACGCGAATGGCAACAAGTCCGCCGCAACTCCAACATTGTCAAACAATCAACTTCAGCTCCGGCTCGGTCGCTCCTACCGGGTTGGAGGCTATACCGGTCTGTCTTTCATACAACTCCCTGTCGGCGAACTTCGCCCAGGTGGCGCAGCATCTAGCCAACCCACTTCCTCTGGCCTAGGCGACCTAACGCTCGCTACCGCGCTTTGGCCTTATGCAAACCGCGAAACGCGCACCTACCTCGGCGTTGCCGCCTATCTGACCTTGCCCACCGGTAACTACTCTAATCAACAACTTTTTAACCTGGGTGCGAAACGTGTCGCCGGCGATCTTCAAGTCGCCTACCAAACCGCACTGTTCAAAAACGTTGATGGGATGATCGGTGTTGATGCGATGTGGTTTGGGCCGAATAATCAATTCGGTGCAAGGAACGCGCAACTCAGGCAAAAGCCACTCTATACCGCTCAGATTGGTCCTATTTACCGTATCAACCAAACCTTTTCTTTAGCGGCCACCTACCTTTACGTCTGGGGTGCGGAAACCAGCATCAACGGGCGCAATAACAATAACGCGCTGCAAAATCATCGCTATTTACTCAGCGCGGTCGCGACCACGCGTCAAGGTCGCTTCATGCTGCAGTATGGCACCAACCTAGACACTCAATTCGGTTTCGAAGAAACTCAACGCGTCATTTTGCGCTATGCCGTCGCCTTTTAAATTAGTCAGCGGACCCCACAAACGTCGCATCGATCCATACCTTATCCAGGCAAAGCTCGCGCATCACTCGCTTAGCGACGACGCTCACAGCCTGAGCTGCCGTTGACAGCGGAATATGTCGGGCTTGACACAGCGCAACCGTTCGCGTGATGGCGGGTGCTCGAATCGGCAAGCTACGCAACAAGCCACTTTCAATTTCAGCTTTCAGCGGCATCACGGGCAAGATTGTCTGCCCCATCCCCGCCAATAACGAATTGCGCAAAATACTGATCGAACTGATATCTGCAGCGACATTAGGTGGAGGTAGACCTGCTTGAGAGGCCGCGGCCTCGATAATCGGACGCACACCATGGGGCTGTGCCGGCAAAATCAGCGGGCGACTCAACGCCTCGCGAAAACTGACGGAGGTTTTGCTCTGCACCGTTGAAGCTTGCGGTTGAAAAATCAAGGACATCCGTTCAGAGACTAGCGCCTCAAACAAAAAATCATCAAGCTGACCATCATCAAACAGAATCGATAAGTGTAGCGATCCCGCCTGTAACTGTTGCGCAAGATTACCCGTCAACTCTTCAGTCAACTCCAGATTCACCAGAGGCAACTCCTGACGAACGGCAGCGATCAAGGGGAGCGCCAGGGCGTGAGAGATGCTGTGTGGCAAGCCAAAAATCACACGCCCCGATGGCGCCTTGAGCAAACTTGACACACTCGCCTGCGCATCGGCGACTTGCCGCAAAATCGACAGGGCGTGCGCCCGGAAGAGCACACCCGCCTCGGTCAGGGTGACGCCCCGACGCGAGCGTAAAAAGAGCGCAGCCCCTAACTCTTCCTCCAGTAGAGCGAGCTGATGACTGAGCGCTGATTGGGCGATATGGACCTTACTGGCGGCCTTAGAAAAAGTGCCATGCTCAGCAATCGCGACAAAATAACGTAGCTGCCTAAGCTCCATGACTCATTCCATCTGATTTAAAGATACATATAGATTAAATCAATATTATGCAGATAGTAAAAAAAAAGGTGTAATAGCCCTACAGGTCGTTGACGTGCAACTGCTGATTACCTTCAACAGACACTCTATATTGTGATGTGCGCGCGCCAAGGCCGATTCTTCTTACCGGAAGATGGATACAAAGGTGATCAATCGATCGGTTGATCACCTTATTTTTTAACTGATCACGCCAAATAGACACCCTCTAGGGTGGTTTTTGATATTCTTCGTCATGCCCAAAACACCCCCTGCTGCCAAGCCTGCCAACGCAAGACTAGAGGCCATGCTAAAAGGTCCGATTTTCTGGACGCTACTAAGCTTGGCCTGGCCCAATCTCGTCATGATGCTTGCCCAGTCAAGCACGGGCTTCATCGAAGCATGGTTTTTGGCCAAACTCGGTATTGATGCCCTCGCGGGCGCGGCGCTGGTGCTGCCTATCCTGATGCTGATGCAAAGTATGTCCCAAGGCGCGATGGGCGGCGGCATTTCTTCGGCCGTCGCGCGCGCGCTCGGGGCAGGTAACGCCGCACAAGCCAACAGCCTCGTACTCCATGCCGTTGTTCTGAACACTTTACTGGGTATCATTTGCTCGGCGTTACTGATTTTTTTCAGCACACCGCTTTTCGAACTGATGGGTGCCAAAGACGGCGCGCTCGATGCCGCCCTCGCCTATGCGCAGATTGCGTTTCCAGGATTGATCCTCATGTGGATCATGAATGCGCTGGCCAGTGTGATCCGCGGGTCGGGCAATATGTTCACCCCGGGCATCGTCATTTCTGGCGGCGCCGTCCTGCTTGTGCCTCTTTCACCATTGCTGATTTTCGGCTGGGGACCCTTCCCCGCGCTGGGCATCGCCGGCGCAGGCTGGGCACTGGTGGCCTACTATGGCAGCGGCACCTTGGTACTGCTATGGTACGTCGTCTCTGGTCGCAATCTCGCCCGGCTGCAAGCCGGCGTACTGAGTTGGCCTCCGATGCGCAATATTCTGGCGGTCGGTGGTTTCGCGACGCTCAATCCACTTCTCACTAATGGCCTCATCGCCTCCACCACCGCGTTGGTGGGTGCCTACCTCGGGACAGCGGCGTTAGCTGGCTATGGCACGGCGGCCAGACTCGAATACCTGATTTTCCCCGTTGCCTTTGGGATCGGTGCGCCGCTAGTTGCAATGGTGGCCTCCAACCTAGGCGCCAATCAACCCGAACGCGCCTTAAAGATCGCGCTGACAGGCGGTGCCATGGCCTTTGTCGTGGCCGAAGTGATTGGACTGGCCGCCGCGATTTGGCCATACAGTTGGATGAGGTTGTTTGGCGATGATCCGGATATGATCGAAGCTGGCGTCGCTTACCTCAGGGTCGTTGGACCCTTCTTTGGCTTTTTTGGTTTGGGCTTCACGCTTTATTTTGCAGCGCAAGGCGCAAGAACACTCTTTTGGCCGCTCGCCTCAGGCGTCCTGCGTCTTGCCATAGCCGTGCTGGGAGGCTGGGCAATTTTGCACTTTACTGGTTCGCTGATGTGGTTCTTTGCTGCCTCCGCGCTCGCAATGACCCTGTACGGCAGCGTTATTTTGCTGACTACAACGCCTCGCGTATGGTTTAAGCGCTAGCGCTAAGCGACCTTGATCTCGGCGAACGAGGAAACACGCTGAATGTGCGGGTAAAGCCCATAGTCTTCGCTTTTGGGATCGATCACAAACGCCCGATTGGCTAACGCCAACATTTTGATATCGTCCTGCCCATCCCCAACCGCCCAGATCTCCGTAAAGAGAGGGACGTTACTCTTGGCTCTGAATTGATCTAAAACGTGCGACTTGCACACTGTCAGCGCTTTGCGATCATGCTCCGGTCGGAACGCATCATTAAATTGCAGTTTGCCCGAACAAATATCATTTTGAAACTGTAAAACGTGCGCGAGTGCGAAATCTGCGAATATTCTTTTTCTAATAATTTCGGTACCCGCAAAATAATGATTGGAAAGAACCCCCACCATGAATCGCTCGCGCCGCATCTGATTTACAAACTCAATCACGCCAGGCTTTAAAACCAAACCCATCGCCACTTTTTCAAATTGACTGCGATGAATGAATTTAAATAACTCGGTGATCTGCTCACAACGCTCCATATCGCTCAAGCTCTTGTCCTGCTGTAATTCCGACAGCTCTGCCTCTGTTCCCGTCGCCGCAGCAAGCGCGTCGATATAGCGGCCCTCAGTGATTGTTTCATCCATGTCCAGCAGCAAAAGCTTCGATCGACCTTTCTGTCGGGTCAACACATATTCAAATGAAGCAACCGCTTGTCGCTGGTTCTCATACATTTCATTGATCTGCTCGACATGCAAGCGACCGGCTTCGCGAGAGTATTGATGAATGACGCGCGACACCTCGAAGGCCATCGACGTCAAATCTGTGAGAGGCTGACTTTCGTGCTCGAGCGAGCCAATGTCAACCTCGGCTAACCGCGCGCCTTTGCGAGAGGCACCAATCAACAATCCAATATCGACGCCATAGCCCGCTTCGAAAGATAAGTTTTTAAATAAACTGACACGGCCAGAAATAATGCCGCCCAGCGGTTGAGAAAAATGCGCAAGCTCGGGAAAGAAAACCTTGAGCATCGGCTTGGCCGTCAGCTCGGTCACGCGTCCACCGCCGCGTCCAAATTTCGCTTTGACAAAATCGGCCTGATTTTTGCGCAGAGGCTCAACCATATCTGAAACGATATTGGCCTGCAGTCCAGATAAGTCGCCATCCAAAAATACCACGAACTCATAGCGCGCGACAGCGACGCCATCGCGCATGGAGATGCCTTTGCCGAGCATTGAACTCGTGATGACAATGGCACCCGCGGCGCGCGCGATCTCCGCCGTTGCATCGATCGAACTATCGTCAACCACGATGACCTCTCCCGTCGCGGGATCGCTCAAGGCGTACTGGATCACAGAGGCAATAGCCTTTTCTTCATTCAGCGCAGGAATGATGACCGAAGCCAATGCATCTTCTGCGGGTAGTGTGAGCGCTGCGTTTTCGGGGGCGGGTAAAGTGCCCAGCAGTCGATCGAGTTGTGAACGTTGCCAGAACTGCAGCAAATAATGATTGATTGTGCGCCACAATCGCGCAAAACGTGTCCCCATGGATGACTCCCACGTGGTTACTTTCGGACCTTATTGTAGCGACATCGGAGAAAACGTGTCTTTATTATGCCTGCAAGTGTCTTTTGTTGGGTGTGATGTAAGAACCCAAAATCATACCGATCAAACTCGCAAACAAACCAAAGAGCTGCGGTGGCACAGGCTCATCGACACCCGTGATCTCTAAAATAATCCATGTCGACAAACCAAATAATATCGCAAATCCCGCGCCAAGATTGCTAGCGCGCTTCCAAAACAGCCCGGCAGCCAAAGGGACAAAAGCTCCAGCGAGGGTGATGCGGTAAGCGTTCTCGACCATCGTATGAATCGTGGCTTCTGTCGCGATCGCGTAATACGTGACCATTGCGCTAAAGATCAGTACAGTCAATTTCGTTGATACCAGCAACTGACGATCCGTCATGCGCGGAGCGAAACCCTTCAAAATATTTTCTGTAAACGTAATGGAAGGCGCGAGCAACGTTCCGGAGGCCGTACTCATAATCACTGAAATCAACGCACCAAAGAAAATCACCTGCATGTAAAACGGCATGTGATTCATAATGAGCGTAGGTAAAATCATCTGCGAATCCGTATCGATGAACTTGGCCACCATTTGCGGATCGATGATGTTAGCTGTGTAGGCAAGCAACAAGGGCACAGCTGCAAAAAAGAAATACGACACACCACCCAACGTCGTTGCCCAGACAGCGATCGTTTCATTACGCGACGAGTTGACGCGCTGGAACACATCCTGTTGCGGAATCGAGCCCAGACCCATCGTGACAAGCGCGGCGATCCAGCCGATCATGTCCAACATATCAAAGGACGGCAAGAAATCAAACTTGCCCTCGGCGGAGGCTTTAGCCAATACATAGCTCACGCCACCTGCTTGATCGGCCGCGAAATGCGTAACCAGAAGCAGGCCAATAATGATCACGATCATTTGTACGAACGTTGTCAACGCGACCGACCATAGGCCACCAAAAACGGTGTAAAGCACCACAACACCTGAACCGATCAACATTCCTTGCGTAACAGAAATGGCGTCCACTGACAAGACGTTAAATACCAAGCCTAACGCTGTGATTTGCGCGGCCACCCATCCCAAATAGGACACCACGATACAGATCGATAGCAGTAACTCGGTTTGACGGTTGTAGCGAATGCGAAAGTAGTCACCTAACGTGAGGAGATTCATGCGGTAAAGGGGGCGCGCAAAAATCAGTCCAAACAAAACTAGACACAATGAGGCGCCGAGTGGATCTGAAATGAGACCTCTAAAGCCTTCTTTCAAAAACGTCGCCGAGATCCCCAACACGGTTTCCGCGCCAAACCATGTCGCGAACACCATGGCGAGCACTACCGCCATCGGCAAGTTCCGACCCGCAGTCACGTAGTCTCTCGCGTTATGGACCTTGGACGCTCCGTAGAGGCCAATGGCCACAGAAATGGCGAGATAAGCAATAACAAGCCAAAGCAACATATCCAGAGTCCCTATTAGGCACGTGGTCTTGAGGAAAAATTCTCGCATTAATTATAGACAAGCGGTGCATAATTTCATCAAATTCTTGACAAACTTCATGATTCACTCATGCACCGGAGATCGCTATGCCCCGCACATACTCCTTTATTGCGAGAGCGCTGCATTGGATGACAGCGATCTTCATCGTGGCCTTAATCGCACTCGGCGTCTGGATGACCGAGCGGGCCGCCGCCAACCTCTGGGACGCCTTGACGAACACTCTGTACGGTTGGCACAAACTGATTGGCTTTCTGGTGTTGCTTCTGACGGCGATCAGGATCATCGTCAAACTTCGCTCCAGCCGCCCCCCCTATCCTGCCAGCGTAGCGCCTGCCGCGCTCAAACTCGCTGCGGTTGTGCATGGCGCCCTCTATCTTCTTTTGCTCGTCGTCCCCTTATTGGGCTGGGCGGCCGTGACAGCCTTCCCCGCACTCATCACGCTTGGCGGATTTCACCTTCCGGCCATGCCTGGCATCCCTCAGGATCAGGCCTTAGCCAAACAACTCTTTGAAATTCACGGCAATCTCGCCCTCGTGTTGGCAGTCCTTGCGCTCGCCCACATCACGGCAGGACTGCATCATTTATTAAGCAAAAAGGACGGTGTCTTTCAGCGCATGTGGTTTAAGTTATAAGGGCAAACCCTAGTCACGCAACACTTCGCGTATCCCTCAGAGCGCCACGGAGCAAACTTTGGTACATTGAGCGCTCGATGGGGAGTAGCTCTGGTCCAGCAAAAAAGGTATTCAACCACCTCTTTAACAGACCTTCGACAAGTCGTCATACACGAAGCTAAGGTTTACATTTGGCTTCCGGCTTGTCGGGCAGAGAGAGATATCGTGACTCGCTGAGCAAGACCGTCGCTCCGTTATCACACCAAAGGCCTCTATAAACTATGGAACTCTTCTCCGCTCCCTGGTGGTCCGCTCTTGCGGCCATCATCATCATTGACCTCGTCCTCGCGGGTGACAACGCCATCGTGATCGCGCTTGCCGCCCGCAAGCTGCCTCCAAAACTTCAAAGAAAAGCCATTATCTGGGGCACAGTAGGTGCGATTGTCGTGCGCTCGGCCATGACACTGGTTGTGGTCTGGCTCCTCAAAATCCCTGGCCTGATGCTGATTGGCGGCTTGGCGCTGGTCTGGATCGCGTATAAGTTGCTCGTCGATACTGGTGGCGAAGACGATCACGACAACGTGCAGGTCAGCGGCTTCTGGGGTGCAATGAAAACCATCATCATCGCTGACGCCGTCATGGGCATCGACAACGTCTTGGGCGTCGCGGGTGCCGCCCAAGGCTCCTTTGACTTAGTGGTGATTGGCTTGTTGATCAGTATCCCAATCGTGGTGCTTGGCAGCACGTTGATCCTGAAATTGGTCGAACGTTTCCCGATCATTATCA
>JANQYI010000028.1:38685-80339 GCA_030728985.1 Burkholderiaceae bacterium
GTGCTTGGCAGCACGTTGATCCTGAAATTGGTCGAACGTTTCCCGATCATTATCAGCTTGGGCGCCGCCGTCTTGGCTTTCACCGCCGCTAAAATGGTTGTTAATGAGAAATTGCTCAGCGACATTTTCAAAGCCGGCACTAACACCTCTGTGATGCTGAGCTGGGGCTTGACCGCTATTGTGATTGCCGGCGTCCTTTACTTTGGCAACAAAAAGGCCAGAAAAGTCAAAGCCGCGACCGCAAGCGCCAACGCAACAGATACTTAAACGGTACTCCCTAGTAGACAGACGTCACGCCTGTCGCGCTTAAACTTGGCCCTTTAATTCGTTAAAGGGCCAATTTTTTAGCCTGTCAAACCGGGAATAGGGGCGATCGTATTGAACTCATATTCTGCTATACACTCGACTGCAACCTTTCTCAAGGAAGAGCATCATGCAGATCAATTTGACAGGCAAACGGGCCTTGATCGCCGGAGGCAGTCGCGGCATCGGCTTTGGGATCGCCCAGTGCTTCGCCAAAGCCGGAGCGGACGTTTCAATTTGCGCGCGCACACCAGGTTCCCTCGCTGAAGCACAAAAATCACTATCCTCACACGGCGGGCGCGTACTGACCACAGCGTGTGATCTTGGCGATGCCCAGGCCATTAAAAACTGGGTCAATCACTCCGCGGCCGAATTAGGCGGCATCGATATCCTGGTCAACAATGCCTCGGCCTTTGGTCGACAGGATAGCGAAGAAGATTGGGCAGCGAGCGTACAAATCGATCTCATGGCGGCTGTCCGTGCGAGTGCCGCTGCGATGCCTTTCTTAGAAAAACAAGGCGGTAATATCATTCATATTTCCTCGATTTCTGGCTTAAAGGCGACCGTGCGCTCCGTACCCTACGGAGCCATCAAAGCCGCCATGATGGAATACACGCAGACACAAGCCTTGTCCTACGCCAAGAAAAACATCCGGGTAAACTGCATTGCGCCGGGCTCTGTCTTTTTCGAAGGTGGCAACTGGGATAAAGTCAAACGCGACAACCCGAAACTTTACGAAGCGACCCTAGCCAAGATTCCTTTTGGACGTTATGGCAAACCTGAAGAGATTGGGCAAGTCGTTGCCTTCCTAGTGAGCGATCTAGGCTCGTGGGTCACAGGACAAACCATTGTCGTTGACGGTGGTCAAACCCTTTAGTCTATGGAGCACCTTATGCGCATAGTTTTTCACTCCATACTGGGTGTTGCACTATTGACCGTCTTGATCGGTTGCGGCAGCACGAACAAAGACAAGAAAAAGCCTGCCGCGGTCGTTCCTGAGCGTTCCGCCGAAGTCATCTTTAAAAAAATGACAATTGTGCAGGTTAAAACTAACCTGATGAGCGCCTGCTCCCAAAGCCGTATGAGAATTCTGCCGGCTCAAACTGAAGTCCTTTGCATCCGCAACAATCTCGACGAGACACGAGAACACATGCTACTGAGTATGATCGACGATGACTTTGCCCGCAATATGACAGACAATGTCAAATTCGTCATTACGCCGCAAGACGGAGACGTGCGCGTCGTGGCCAACGCCTATCTTCAGTTCATCTCGCCGCTTGGCGTCGTAGTTGACGCGGGGATCAGGACAACCCGTATCAATCTGCTGGATGACGCATCTTTTTCCATGGTTCAAGCCCTGCTCAAACAAGCTGGCGCGCGCTAACACTTATGTCGGTTAATGCAATATAAATCTCACTCTCTATGACACTGCCACCAGCCACCAAAGCGAATAATCCACACGAATTAACGCAGCTTTTTGAAAAGAACAAGGAGTGGGTCGCCTCTGTTATCGACAGCGATCCTGAATTTTTCAATCGCCTCGCCAATCAGCAATCACCCGAGTACCTTTGGATCGGTTGCTCTGACTCGCGCGTCCCCGCCAACCAGATCACGGGACTCGCCCCCGGAGAAGTGTTCGTACACAGAAATATCGCCAACGTTGTCGTGCACACAGATCTCAACGCACTCTCCGTCATTCAATTCGCGATTGATCAGCTCAAGGTCAAGCACATCATTGTGGTGGGGCACTATGGCTGTGGTGGCGTGCGAGCAGCCTTGGAAAATGTGCGTATCGGTCTCGCCGACAACTGGATCCGACATGTCAAAGATGTCCATGACAAACACGGCACCTATCTCGGCCGGCTCACCAACCAAACCGAGCGTCTCAATCGCCTGTGTGAGCTCAATGTGATCGAACAAGTTGTCAACGTTTGCCAGACGACCAGCGTGCAAGATGCGTGGCATCGCGGTCAAGCCCTGACGATTCATGGTTGGGTATATGGTGTTGAGGACGGCCTCGCTCGAGATCTAGGCGTAAGCGTCGCGACACCCGACGAGCTCGAACAGCGCTATCAACTCGTTTTAGCTAAACGCTTTACCTGAGACGCCAAAGCTCTGGCGTCTGAGACGCCAGAACAACCAAAAAGCAATCGTCAGATTCAAACCATTCCAGATCAAACCATTAATCATGGCGACCTTGTAGGATCCCGTCACGTCAAATATTTTGCCGGACATCCAGCCCCCTAAGGCCATGCCAAGCATCGTGGCCATGATAACGGCCCCGACACGCCGACCGGTTTCCGCCGCTGGAAAATGCTCGCGAATAATGATGGCATAAGACGGCACAATGCCCCCCTGAAATAAACCAAACGTTGCGGCAATGAGATAAAGGGATACCAAGCCATCAAAAGGTAAAAACATCAAAAGTGCGATTCCCTGTAGCGAAGAACCCAGCAAGAGCGTTCTGATCCCGCCAATCTTGTCGCAAATCATCCCTGAAATCAGTCGACTCACCACGCCACACGCCAGCATCAGGGAGAGCATCTCGGCGCCGCGCGCTGCGCCATAGCCTAAGTCAACACAGTAAGCCACGATATGTACTTGAGGCATCGACATGGCCACACAACAAGCGAGCCCTGCGATGATCAAGAGTGTTTGCGCTTGGGTCATACTCAAGCCAAACGGGCGGTTCGAGGCAAAGGCCGTTGGACTTGCTGCGGTGGGAACCACATTAAGCGGAGGGCGTCGCCTCAAGAGCAAAGCGAGTATGCACATGCTGACGCCACACACCACGCCCATCCAGAGATAGGTTTCACGCCAGCCGATCGTGGTGACACCCCACTGCGCCAAATAAGGCCACACAGCACCTGCGAGGTAATTGCCGCTGGCGCAAACCGCCACGGCGATACCGCGTCGCTTGTTCCACCACAAAGAGGTGTCGGCCACCAAGGGTGCAAACGTCGACGACGTCCCGAGTAAGCCCAGAAACAGGCCATGCGCCATGGCAAAGCCCATGATGCTGGTACTCAAGCCTGCCCAGATGAAACCAATCAGAATCCCAGCCGAACCAATCAACAGGGAAATTGTGACACCGAAGCGATCGGCGATTTTGCCCATGTAGACACCGCCCACACCGAACCCAATCATCATCAAGGTGTACGGCAGTGTGGCATCGGACCGCGAAACACCGAACTCGGCCTGCACCTCGGGCAAAACAACCGCTACGGCGAACATACAACTGCTCCCCATCAGCATCGCCAACAAGGCAATCACTAGACGCCAAAAGGCGTAACGCGAGTCAATCAGGTCAGCAGGGGCCGGAGTGTTGTTCATACGGTGCATTTACGAGGTGCATGCAGCGTAACATGACTCAATCCCCCTTTGTAGGCCGGCATCTGGACGTACACTCTTAGCCATGACAAGCACCTTTTGGTTTACCCCGATTTTTATCCTGATCTGGAGCACCGGCTTCATCATTGCCCGCTATGGCATGCCCTATTCCGAGCCGATGACTTTTCTGGCGATTCGTTTCGGCGCGGTGGTGCTGTGCATGATCCCAATCGTGCTCTGGCTCAAAGCGCCCTGGCCGCGCGGACGACAAATCTGGCATATCGCCATTGCAGGCGCTTTGTTTCAGTTCGGTTATTTGGGTGGCGTCTGGGCAGCCGTCAAGCTCGGCATGCCCGCAGGCCTCGCGGCCTTGATTATTGGCTTGCAACCCATCCTGACAGGTCTACTTGCTTCTTTCGTCTCAGAACGCGTGACCCCGCGTCAGTGGCTTGGCTTGATCTTAGGCTTGACGGGCGTCGCGCTCGTGCTGTTCACTAACATTCGCCTCGAAGGTCTCTCATTGACGAGCATCCTACTCGCTTTTGGAGGCATGTTCGCCATCACCTCGGGCACGCTTTATCAAAAGCGCTTTTGTCCAAACTTTGACCTTCGCACAGGCTCCGTCATCCAGTTTTCGATTAGTACCGCGTTATGCGTGCTGATGATGCTGCTTTTTGAAACAGGCGAGATTCAATGGACCGTTCCCATGATCGGCGCGATGCTTTGGGGCATCCTCGCCATCTCAATCGGCGCCATGAGCTTATGGTTTATTTTGTTACGGCGTGGCGATGCCACCAAAGTCAGCAGCATGATGTATCTCGTCCCGCCCACCACAGCCATCATGGCCTGGGTGCTTTTTGATGAGCCCCTCACGCCGACGGTGCTCGTGGGTATTTTCATCACCATGTTGGGCGTTCTGATTATCAACCAGACTTCTTGGCCTCGGTGGCTCAAACAAAGCGCTTAAGACAGCCTTGCAACTAGCGACGGCGCTTCCAAAGCAGCACAGCGGTCACCAGAACAGCGCCCACGACAAGCGTGAACGGAAGATGATCCGCTGCCGTCAATGTATGGACAATCTCATCCCATAGGTTGTCACCATGACCTGGGTGAGCCGCCGCCTGATAGCTCAACCCGCACAAACCACCTAAAACAGCTAATTTTTTTAATTCCATTGATGACTCCTTAAAAATTACCTGCATAAACAATCCGTGCCCGTTAAACTTGCAATGGCGCAAGATCACGATGCGCATGCACTACTTTAATTCATTCATGCATTCATGTCCGGAGACTACGCAACATGGCAGTGATTACCAACGTCGAAGACCTCCGCATTCTTGCCAAGAAACGTGTCCCGCGCATGTTTTACGATTACGCCGACTCAGGCTCATGGACTGAGAGCACATATCGTGCCAACGAAAGCGATTTTCAAAAAATCAAGCTGCGTCAACGCATCTTGGTCAACATGGAGCATCGCTCGACCGCGACGACCATGATAGGTCAACGCGTTGCCATGCCTGTTGCCATCGCCCCCACCGGTCTGACGGGAATGCAACATGCCGATGGCGAAATTTTGGCCGCACGTGCCGCCAAAAAATTTGGTGTCCCCTTCACGCTCTCGACCATGAGTATTTGCTCGATCGAGGATGTCGCCGAAGGCACGGATCATCATCCCTTTTGGTTTCAGTTGTATGTGATGAAAGATCGGGACTTTATCGAGCGTCTGATCGAACGCGCCAAGCGCGCCAACTGTTCGGCGCTTGTACTCACACTTGATTTACAAATCTTAGGTCAGCGTCACAAAGATCTAAAAAACGGTCTGAGCGCACCCCCAAAACTCACAATTGCCAACATGATCAACATTGCGACTAAACCACGCTGGGCGCTCGGCATGCTGGGCACACCGCGCCGTCAGTTTGGCAATATCGTCGGACACGTCAAAGGCGTCTCCGATATGAGCAAGCTCAGCGAATGGACTGCATCGCAGTTTGATCCTGCGCTCAACTGGAATGACGTCCAGTGGATCAAAAAGCTGTGGGGTGGCAAACTGATCCTCAAGGGCATCCAAGACCCCGAAGACGCGCGTCTGGCACTCAACAGTGGCGCTGACGCGCTAATCGTCAGTAACCACGGCGGTCGTCAGCTTGATGGTGCCGAATCCAGCATTCAATGCCTGCCCGCGATTGTCGATGCGGTCGGCAAACACATCGAAGTTCACATGGACGGTGGCATCCGCAGCGGCCAGGATGTCCTCAAGGCCCGCGCACTCGGCGCGCAGGGGTGTTACATCGGTCGCGCCTTTTTATACGGCCTGGGTGCCATGGGTGGCCCAGGCGTGACAAAAGTTCTGGAAATGATCCACAAAGAACTCGACCTCACCATGGCGTTTTGTGGTCGCACGGATATTGAGACCGTGGATAAAAGTATCCTTCTACCTGGCACGTATCCCGTATGACAGGGATCCTTTTCTCGTTTGTGTGGTCTGCACGTGCGAGTGGACCCCTAACCCTGACCCCATGAAGCGCCGCCAACTCTTGAGTTTGGCGGCAGCTTCGGCGGCATTAATTGGCTTACCCAAGGCAGGCTGGGGCCGCGCGCGCTGGCCTGTCGACCCCTTTTCTCTTGGCGTAGCCAGT
The DNA here is from genome assembly GCA_030728985.1 of Burkholderiaceae bacterium. Taxonomy (GTDB): domain Bacteria; phylum Pseudomonadota; class Gammaproteobacteria; order Burkholderiales; family Burkholderiaceae_B; genus Zwartia. The sequence goes on from JANQYI010000028.1 coordinate 44,955, forward strand.
GGCTCACCCAGCAGTGATTCCATGGTTCTCTGGACGCGCCTGAGCCCTGAAGCGCTCACACAAACGGGTCAACACCACACGTCCATTTATATCAGCTGGCAACTCGCCCACGACCCCCAATTTACCCAGATCGTTCAACAAGGTCAGCTTCAGGCAACACCCGAACTCGGACACTCCGTGCATGCCGAAGTCTCTGGGCTTTCGCCGGCACGCGAATACTTTTACCGGTTTTTATCGGGTCAAGCCAGTAGTCCGGTCGGTCGCACACGCACATTTCCCTCTCCCGACAGCCCGGCGGCTCGCCTGCGACTGGCCTACGCCTCTTGTCAACGCTGGGGAGATGGCTTTTATTCGGCGTATCGGGATATGCGAGAGCAAAATCTTGATGTCGTGATGTTTCTGGGTGACTACCTTTACGAATACCCGCCCTCCGCCTCGCGCGATGTGCGACCCACCACGGGTGGCTGGGTGTTGACTCTCGATGAATATCGGGCACGCTATGCCTTGCACAAATCTGATCCGCACCTACAAGCCATGCATGCGGCATGCCCCTGGATCGTGACCTGGGATGATCACGAAGTCCAGAATGATTACGCCGAGTTGCATGCCGGCTTCTCAGGCGCGCCGGTTCAGGATTTTGCCGCGCGCAGACGAGATGCCTACCAAGCTTTTTATGAAAACTTGCCGCTGCGCCATGCCGACTTCGCTCGACTGCTCAATCGTCAAAGCGATCAGGTACAAGTTTTTGGGAGTGTCAAATTTGGCCAACTTGCCACCCTGTACAACCTCGACAATCGCCAATACCGTCACCGTCAAGCCTGTACCCCTGGCGATCGCCCGGGAGGTGGCAGGATCAACCCCCAGCATTGCGAACTGCTTGGTCAAGAGTACAGAACGCTTTTAGGACAGCAACAAGAGGGGTGGCTAAAACGTCAATTCGAACGCAGCCGAACTCAATGGAACCTCATTGGCCAACAAAGCCTAATCGGTCCTCGCGACATGGGCGCGGGCATGTCCAGAGTTTGGAATGATGGCTGGGGTGGCTATCCTGCCGCCCGGCAGCGTCTGATCGACGCCATGCAGTCGACAGGCTTGAAAAATCCAGTCGTTCTGGGTGGCGACGTCCACCAAAACTGGGTCGGCCACATTCTTGCGGATTATGCCCGCCCCGATAGTCAAGCGGTCGCCGTCGAGTTTTGCGGCACGAGTATAAGCTCGCGCAATCGCGCCACAGAAGCCGAGATCAAAAGGATTTTGCAGCACAGTCCTTATTTTGTGTTTGCCGATGCCCAATATCGGGGTTATGGCATTGTGGATGTGCAGCAACACTCTTTGACAACAATCTTACGAACCGTAAAAAACATTCGTGACCCTCATTCAGAGGTGTTCACCCTCAGTCGTTTTAGCGTTGACGCAGGGCGCTCTGAGATAAGAACGCTCTAAAAATAAGCTCAATGGCGTATATGCACAACTTGAAAAGTTTTGTAATGTTCGGTTGCAATCTACTAGAACAATAATTATTACGGTGCTGCGTGGACACTTCTGGCGATACTTCTGTCTCGGGTCATATTTACTTAATCGATGATGATGCCTCCATCCGACGCGCCTTGAGCGGCACGCTGGAACGCTTGGGCTACTCCGTCAGCTTCTACGAAGCGCCCGACGATTTTCTAAGAAGTGCCGTGCCGGTTTCCCCCGCTGTCGTCTTGCTCGATATGCGGATGCCAGGCAAGTCTGGTGTCGAAGTACAAGCCGAGCTCATCGCGAACAAATGGAGCACCCCCATCATTTTCATCAGCGGCGAGAGTCTGCCCGCTCAGATTGTACGGGCGATGAAACAGGGCGCAGCTGACTTTCTGCTCAAACCTTTTTCGATGGAATCCCTGTTGCGAGCGGTAGATAACGGCTTAGCCAAAGACGCTGAAGTGCATGCCATGCTGCTGCACTCACGCAATATTCAGCAACGCTACAATACGCTTACCCCGCGTGAAAAAGAAGTATGCGCGGACATCCTCTCTGGGCGATCCAACAAAGAAATCGCTGAAATCAGCGGCTCGGCGGCTGCGACGATCAAGCTACACCGCGCTCGCGTGCTGAGCAAAATGCAAGCCAAATCCTTGAGCGATTTGATCGCGATGTTCGAGGGAACCGACTTGTTGCCTGCAGCAAATAAAACTGTCAGCTAGGCGGCTGTTGGGTGCTTTCTTGCACCTCGAGTACCCACTCCCTCCACAACGCAACGATTAGCGCCATTAAGACCGGTCCGATAAACAGCCCCACAAAACCCATCGTGGTCACGCCGCCGACCAAACCAAAGAATGTTGGCAAAAATGGGAGTTTGACAGGCCCGCCCACCAACCGAGGGCGCAAGGTCTTGTCCACGATAAACAATTCGATCGACCCCCAGGCAAACAGCGCCAAGCCTGTCAATGCCTCGCCCGAGCCCACTAAGTACAACGAGACTAAAGTAAACGATAGCGGCGCACCGCCCGGAATCATGGCCATCACCGCGGTGATCACGCCTAACAACACCGGCGAGGGCACACCCGCGACCCAATAAGCCAACCCAAGCACCACCCCTTCGCCGATCGCAATCAAGCCCATTCCCGTCACGGTCGAGCTTGTCGTCGCGGGGATCACGCGGGATAGGCGTTGCCAACGATCAGGCAAAACACGCTCGCCCAACACATCGAGCTGAGCGACCATCCGGTGTCCATCCTTGTAGACAAACAGCAGGGTGATCAACATGAACAGCAGCGTCAGCAAAATGTGAAATACATCCCCTGTCGCAGATAAAATAAGGCGATAAATATTGCCGATATGCTGGCCACTCACCATTTCAACCATGCTGCCCATAGCGTGGGGCTGTCCAAGGTACTCATCCCAATAACCACCCAAGCTTTCGCCTACCAGCGGTAAGGCCGTGATCCACATTGGCGCGCCAACGCCATCCTTGTTGGCGGCAATCAACCACGCCAACAGATGACTTACCTCTGTAAAGGCGTAATACAACGCCGCAGAGATCGGAGCGATCAAGACCAACGTGATAAAAATGAGCGCACCACTTGCGGCGAGCGTCGTTCGACCTCCGCAAACATTGACCCACCGAGAGTAGATTGGCCAACTGGCAAAGCCCACAATCAGGGCCGCCAGCACCGGCACCACAAAGCCACTAAAAAAATAGACGCCAGCCGCCAGTAACAAAACCAGCATGATGCGCGCAACAATGTGGACCGGTAGTACGGGCTGCATTAGGTCAGCACTCTGGTAGGTGCGCCGGCAGCAAAAGCAGCAATATTAGCCACCACGTTCTTGTAAAACACCGCGAAGTTTTCAGGCGTCGCATAACCAAGATGCGGTGTCAGCACCGTCCGTGGGACTTGGCGCCAAGGATCGTTGGCCGACACAGGCTCAGACTCATACACATCCAGACCTGCGCCACCAATCTTGCCTTGCTCAAGCGCTTTTTTGAGCGCATCCAAGTCCACGAGGCCAGCACGCGAGGTGTTGACCAAATAAGCCGTCGGCTTCATCGATTGAAGGCTTGCGGCGTCCACAATCCCGCGTGTGCGATCACTCAGCACGATGTGCACGCTAATCGCGTCCGAGGTTTTAAACAGCTCCTCTTTGCTCACCAGCTTGACACCTGCCTCAGTGGCGCGCTCGGTCGTAAGGTTCGGGCTCCAAGCGACGACTTCCATACCAAAGGCTAGACCCACACGGGCGACTTGCTGACCCAAGTTGCCGACCCCCAACAGTCCAAGTCGCTTGCCCTTGATCGTAGGCGGCATCGAGGTCTGCCACAGACCTTTTCTCATGTTGGCCTCTTCCTGAGGAATCTTTTTAAACAAAGCCAACAACAGCGCCCATGACAACTCCGCCGTCGCGCCCGTGCTCATGGGATCGCCAGGCGAACCCGACACTACGACCCCTTTTTTACGGCAGGCATCTAGGTCGATCGAGTTGTTGCGCAAACCCGTCGTGACCAGCAGCTTCAAATTGGGCAACGCCTCGATCACTGAAGCCGGGAAAGCTGAACGCTCGCGCATCGCGACGACAACCTCAAAAGGTGCGAGTGTCGCGGCAAGCTTTTCAGGCTGAATAAATTCGTTAAAGAAAGTGACTTCTGCCTTCAAGGAACCCCAGTCGGCTAAACCCTCGGCCACTTTTAAATAATCGTCAAGTACGGCAATACGCATAATGCTCTCCAGTTTTTTCTATTGGACTAATTTACTTGATGGGTGTGGTTGCTTTCAAACGCTTTTCGAGTTCTTTTTTCGGTATCGCGCCACCGACACGGCTACCATCGGCAAAGAAAATAGCGGGCGTGCCGCGGATCATCAGCTTTTGACCGAGCGCCCGCATTTGGTCAATGGGTACCTCGCAATCAAGCTTGGGAGGTACCTTGCCGTCGAGCATCCAGGCATCCCAGGTCGCCGCACGATCCGTGGCACACCAGACATTACGGACTTTTTGCGTCGAGTCTGGTGACAAAATCGGGAGGGGGAAGGTGTACACCGTCAGATTGTCAATATCCCCCAGGGCTTTACGCAACACCTTGCAATAGCCACAATTAGGGTCTTCGAAAATTGCAAGCTTGCGCGAGCCGTCACCCTTGACTTGCTTCATGGCTAACTCAAGCGGCAACTGATCGAAAGGCACGCGCGAGATAGCGTCCAGACGCTCGCGCGTGAAGTCTTGGCGCGTTTTAGCATCGATCAGCGTGCCATCAAATACAAACGTGACTTGTTCATCGGTAAAAACCAGATCCGGACCCAACTGAACCTCATACAGACCATACGGCGTTGGACGCACTGCCGTGATGGTTGGATTGCCGAACCGTTGAGAGAACAGCTTTTGTACCGCTTGCGACTTGGGGTCGGCTGTCGCACTCGGCGCGATCGGTGCGCCCGGGGTGGTCTGAGCAACACTCACCGTGCCAAAAAAAGAGGCGCTCAACAAGGTCAAACCAAGCAATACACGCTGAAAAAACATCACAACTCCTAACGAGAGGCACCGGCAATTAAATGGCGTTTGATAAACGGCAGTTTTTCAACCACATTCATCCCCACATTACGCAACCAAGCCACTGGTGCTTGTTGCGCATTAAACAATCGAAACAACCCGTCGGTCACTAAACGCATCGCCATCACCGGCTCCGCACGCTCTCGGCGATACCGCCTGAGCAGCATCGCATCGCCCGGACTGCGAAAAGACTCGCGACCCGCTATGGTATCAACCAGTGCTTGAACATCACCCAAGCCTAGGTTCAGGCCTTGTCCGGCCAACGGATGGAGGCGATGCGCCGCATCACCCGCCAGCGCCAACCCTTCGGCAATCATCGGGGATTGACTCAGACTCAATGGGAAACCTTGGAGCGCGCTGCGCATGGTCAAGGTACCAAGACGAGAGGCAGTCATTTCGTTGAGTCTGGCATTTAAATAAAGCGACTGCTCTGAGGCGGACATCGCCAAAACCTCATTTGCCAACGCGTCTTTCGCAGACCAAACCATCGATACCTGCGGTCCGTCGGCGGTGGTCGGCATCGGCAACAACGCCAGCACACCCTCCGATGTAAACCATTGCAGTGCCGTACCTTGGTGAGGATACTGCGCAGTGAAGTGCGCCACCAGTCCTGTTGCGCCATAAGGTCTTTCGGTCACCGGCACGCCCGCCGCCGCGCGAAGCGGGGATTGCGGGCCATCCGCCGCGACAAATAAGTCCGCCCGTAAAATCCGACCCTGTTCCGTGGTGATCTGCCCTGGCGCATAGTGCGAAAACTTTTCAGCCACCCAAGACACGCCAAACATCTGTACCGCTTGAGTCAACACGCGCTCGATTTCGAGTGATTCGACAATCCAGGCCAGTTCGGTCTGTGCCGTCTGCCAAGCATTTAAATGCAGCAAGCCATCCGCATCGCCATGTATTTCCATGGCCTCGACCGGTGTTAGCCGTTTAGCATCCAGCAAATCCCACACGCCCAGCATCGCCAAGAAACGCTGGCTGGCCGGCGAAATCGCATAAACACGAGCGTGGAAGTCCTCGGCAAGCGCAGGCTCAAACGAACGCTTAGGACCCAGCAACGTCACTTGCTCGCCTCTGCGCGCAAAGCCCAAAGCCGTCGCAAGACCGACGATTCCTGTGCCACAAACGACAATTGGGGTGCTGATCAACGGAAGTCCCTTTCAGTTTGCATTGAGGTGTGCGTTTGCCTAGCGCGCCGAAGGCTGGCCTGCTTGTTTCGGCCACAACACCCACATCTGGCCTTGTTGTTTCATGCGGCCAGCCAAATTACCAGCCGCCTCCCCAAAGCCCCAGTAAAAGTCCGCACGCGCGGGACCCTTAATAGCGGTACCCGTGTCTTGCGCAAAGACAAGTCGATTCAGCGTCTCCTTTGAAGACGGCATCGTGGTCGTCAAAAACACCGGTGTACCCAAAGGCACGAAATTCGTATCGATCGCGATCGATCGCTGCGCCATCAGGGGGATGCCATACGCTCCCTTAGGTCCGATTTCCGGATCGATCACAGGCTCTTCCTGAAAAAATACCAGCGCAGGATTGGCATTGAGCATTTCCTGCACGCGGTTGGGATTACGCTTAGCCCACGCGCGAATATTTTGCATCGACGTCTGCGCAAGCGGGATTTCACCCTTGTCGGCTAACCACTTGCCAATCGAGACATAGGGGTGACCATTGTGGTCCGCATACGCCAAACGGATCGTTTTTCCATCAGGCAGTTGGACACGTCCCGAGCCCTGAACTTGTAAAAAGAAATTATCGACCGGATCGTTCACATAGACGATGGCCGGTGGACGGCGACCCGAGGCTTCGATGGCGGCACGGCTGTCATAAGGCACCACGCGCTTTCCCTCCAGCTTGCCGCGCACACGCTTGCCTGCAAGCTCCGGATAAACACGACCCAAATCAATCGTCAGCAAATCCGCGGGCACTGTATAGAGCGGCCATTGATTCGCGCCGCCCTTGCTGCGCGAGCCTTTGACCAAGGGCTCGTAATAGCCAGTCACAATGTTGGAGGCAGTCTTGCCATCTGGCGCTTGCAAACGCCAAGGCGAGAGCCATGTTTGAATGAAACGTCGCACGGCTTGTGCGTCATTCGCCGCCGGCGCACGCTTTGGATCCAGCGCCGCGGCACAGACAGGCTGCCAAGCCCGCGGAGTCGCGCGCGCGGGACCCGCCAAATTAGTCGAGGTCGGTCGCATCAAACCGCGACAATTTCGGACAAACGTTGTCCAGACATTGCGCAAATCATCCTGATTCCAGCCCGGCAAATCGGACCAACTCGCCGCGACAAACTTACCCTGCAGTTTGCGCGCGGCACTATCGGGCAACGCCCCCATAGTCGGCACCGTCAAGGGGGCAACGGGGGCGGTGACGCCTGGCGCCGTTGGCTCGGGAGGCGTCGACACGGTCGAGCAACCCGCAATCAACACCACGATCGTGGCCAAACTCAGGCGAAGCGGTCTTTTTTGCATCGTTGTCGTATCTCGGTCATTCATGAAAGGGTTGGCGTGGGGCACTCGCGGAATTAGTGCAAGGTGCGCGGCATCGCAAGAATGAACTCCGGAATATCCACCTCGAAAGGGACCCCATTTTCACCCACGCAATGGTAACTGCCGCGCATCGTGCCCACGGGTGTCTTGAGCGGACAGCCGCTGGTGTACTCAAAGGTTTCGCCCGGTCCGAGCAGAGGCTGCTGACCGACCACGCCTAGGCCGCGGACCTCGTGCTCGCCCCGTTCCCCATCCGAAATAATCCAGTGGCGACTGATCACTTGCGCCGGGCGTTCACCCGTATTGGTGATCCGCACCTTATAGGCGAAAACAAACTGCTGTTTGCCCGGATCAGACTGTTCCGGCACAAAATGCGGCTCAACCACGACTGAGAGCTCAAAAGGTTTCACAAGCACATCCAAAGAAAACTGCAATAATGAGGGCTAACTAGAATCGGTGCTTGCATATCATGCCAGAAACTCACAACTTACCGACAGCTCGCCTCGCTCCCAGTATTTTATCTGCGGACTTCGCCCGACTGGGCGAAGAAGTTAAAAATGTTGTGGCCGCGGGCGCAGACTGGATTCATTTTGACGTCATGGACAACCATTACGTTCCCAATCTGACCATCGGCCCTATGGTTTGTGAGGCGATTCGCCCCCACGTACAAGTTCCCATCGATGTGCATCTGATGGTCGAGCCGGTTGACAGCTTGATCCCAATGTTTGCCAAAGCGGGCGCCAACATCATCACGTTTCACCCGGAGGCCTCTGCCCACGTCGATCGCAGCCTCTCGCTGATCCGTGACCAGGGCTGTCAGGCAGGCCTCGTCTTTAACCCCGCCACTCCGCTGGACTGGTTGACTCACGTGATGCACAAGGTCGATATCATTTTACTGATGTCGGTCAACCCCGGCTTTGGTGGTCAAAGCTTCATCCCCGCCACCCTCGCCAAGCTGCGTCAGGCGCGCGCCTTGATTGATGCGCATACCCGCGCTGGCGGGCAACCCATCGCCCTGGAGGTCGATGGTGGCGTCAAAGCAGACAATATCGGTGCGATCCGTGCTGCAGGTGCCGATACCTTTGTCGCGGGCTCCGCTATTTTTGGGCAGCCAGACTACGCCCAGGTCATCAATGAAATGCGCAAACAAATCGCGCTTGCAGATCAACAGGCAGCAAACTAAACCATGACAACAACAATCGCGGCAGCCCCTTCTGCCAAGCACTCTTCCAAGTCTTACGACGCCGTCCTACTGGATCTGGATGGCACCTTGATGGATACGATCCCCGATCTGGCGATCGCCGTCAATGCCATGCTGACACAGCTGAATTTCGCCACCATGCCACAGGCGGAGATTTCGACCTACATCGGCAAAGGTTCCGACAACCTGATGCGCCGCATCCTGGCCACCGCCCAAGGTGGCAAATCCGCTTCAGAGGACCTGTTTTTACGTGGTCGCGACATCTATTACGCCGAGTACCACAAGATTAACGGCGACAACGCCATCATTTTTGACGGCGTCATTCCCGGGCTTGAGCGCATAAAGAACATGGGCCTGAAAATGGCCGTCGTGACGAATAAAAACACCGAATTCACCATGCCCCTGCTCGAGCGCACCGGCCTGCTGCGTTTTATGCAAGGCGTCGTCTGTGGCGATACGCTCCCTGAGCGCAAACCCCACCCTGCCCCAATGCTGCATGCCTGCGCCCTGCTGGGCTCCCAACCCGGGCGTACCTGCGCGGTTGGCGACTCGATCAACGATGCGCTCTCGGCGCGCGCAGCGGGCTGCTCCGTCCTCGCTGTCCCCTATGGCTACAACGAGGGACAGAGCGTGCATACTCTGGATGTCGATGCTATAGTAGACTCCATTGATGCGGCAGCCCTTTGGGTTGCGGCTCGCTAGGACTAATTTAGATGAACACACCCGCTCACCTCCAAGCCCTTCCCCGCGCCTCGTGGCGCTGGTGGCGTTTGTGTTCCGGGTGACGGTTCGTCTGACTCCGGCCGCGAGGCAATAACCTCAACGCTAGCGATACAAACCAAGCCCGTCCAACCATGGCCGGGCTTTTTTTTTAAACAACCCGGTCTGCTAACTGCGAGAACCGCCCGAACAGATGACTGAAATCGAATTTAAAGCCTTAGCGGCACAAGGCTACAACCGCATCCCGCTGATCGCCGAAACCTATGCCGATCTGGATACCCCCTTGGGTATTTACCTCAAACTGGCGCACACCGGACCGCAGGGTGGCAAAAACTCCTGCCTGCTAGAGTCCGTGGTGGGCGGCGAACGCTTTGGTCGTTATTCATTTATCGGCCTGCCCGCACGCAACGTGATTCAGGCACGCGGCAGCAAAACAGTCGTGCTGCGCGACGACAAAATCGTCGAAACCCACGAAGGCGACCCACTCAGTTTTATCTCCGAATATCAGAGCCGCTTCAAGGTCGCGTTGCGCCCCGGCATGCCGCGCTTTGCCGGTGGCTTGGCGGGCTATTTCGGCTACGACACGGTGCGCAATATCGAACCCAAACTCGGCCCCGCCCTCAAACCCTACCCTGCGGGCATGGGCGAAGGCCCCCCCGATATTCTGTTGCTACAGACCGACGAACTTGTGATTGTGGACAATCTGGCGGGTCGTATTTACCTCATGGTGTATGCCGATCCAACAGAACCCGAAGCCTTTAGCCGTGCGCAAAAACGCCTCAAAGAGCTGCGAATCAAGCTACGTAAACCTGTTGAGATTCCCTATAGTCATTCAAGCGTCGTGACCAAAGAAGAACGCAGCTTCGCCAAAGCAGACTATCTGGCCGCTGTGCGACGCGCCAAAGAATATATCGCCGCGGGCGACCTGATGCAAGTCCAAGTCGGACAGGTCATCACCAAGGCCTTTAGCGACTCGCCGCTTTCGCTTTACCGCGCGCTGCGCTCGCTCAATCCCTCCCCGTATATGTACTTCTGGAATTTTGGTGATTTCCAAGTCGTCGGGGCCTCGCCTGAAATCTTAGTGCGCCAAGAAGCCTTGCCCATCGCTGGAGAGGCTCCTGCAGGCACACAGGCTGAAACAGAGATCACGATTCGGCCGCTGGCAGGCACACGCAAACGCGGTGCGACACCCGAAGAGGACGCTGCACTCGCAGAAGAACTGCTCGCCGATCCCAAGGAACGCGCCGAACACGTCATGCTGATTGACCTTGCGCGTAATGACGTCGGTCGCGTCGCCAAGATTGGCTCGGTCAAGGTCACCGACACCATGGTGATCGAACGCTATTCACACGTCATGCACTTAGTGTCCAACGTCACCGGCACACTCGAAGCCGGCATGAGTAACATGGATGTTTTGCGCGCATCGTTCCCCGCCGGCACCTTGACCGGCGCACCCAAAGTTCGCGCCATGCAAATGATTGACGAGCTCGAGCCCGTGCGCCGCGGTATTTACGGTGGCGCTGCCGGCTACCTGAGCTACGGTGGAGAAATGGATGTTGCCATCGCGATTCGCACCGGCATCATCAAGGACGGCATGCTTTATGTGCAAGCCGCCGCCGGGATCGTGGCCGACTCGGATCCCGAAATGGAATGGCTCGAAACCGAGGCCAAAGCACGCGCCGTGCTGCGGGCAGCGGAACAAGTGCAAAACGGTCTGGATGATCCGTTCTAACTCGCCAACACAGGATAAACAAAAATGTTACTGATGATCGATAACTACGACTCGTTTACCTACAACCTGGTGCAGTATTTTGGCGAGCTCGGCGAAGACGTCCGCGTCTACCGTAACGACCAGATTACGCTCGCGGAAATCGACGCGCTCAAACCAGATCATATTTGTATTTCACCCGGCCCCTGCTCGCCCGCAGAGGCTGGCGTCTCTGTCGACGTGATCAAACACTATGCCGGCAAAGTACCGATTCTGGGTGTGTGTCTGGGACACCAAGCCATCGGCGCAGCCTTTGGTGGCAACATCATCCGTGCCCAACAAATCATGCATGGCAAAACTTCTGAGATCACACACACTGATTCCGATGTGTTTAAGGGCCTGCCCTCACCCTTTACCGTGATCCGTTATCACTCACTGGCCATCGAGCGCGCGACGATTCCAGATTGCTTGGAAATCACTGCGCAAACTGCGGATGGAGAAATCATGGGCGTGCGTCACAAAACACTGCCCATCTATGGTGTGCAGTTTCACCCCGAATCCATCTTAAGCGAACACGGTCACGCCATGCTGCGTCACTTTCTCGAACTACCCGTGCCCACACTTACCTCGGCCAACTAGGACAGCGCCCCATGATGACTCCAAGCGAAGCACTACACCGCTGTATCGAACATCGCGAAATCTTTCACGATGAAATGCTGCACCTGATGCGTATGTTGATGCGCGGCGAGATGTCGCCCACCATTGCGGCAGCCTTGTTGATGGGCTTGCGCGTCAAAAAAGAAACCATTGGTGAAATCACTGCCGCCGCACAAGTCATGCGTGAATTCGCGACACCCGTTCATGTCGCCAATCCACAAGACATGGTGGATATGTGTGGCACAGGCGGTGATGGCAGCAACACCTTTAATATTTCCACGACTGCGATGTTTGTCGCCGCGGCGGCCGGCGTGCCCATCGCAAAACACGGTGGACGCAGTGCGTCTTCTTCTTCGGGTAGCGCGGATGTGCTCGAAGTCCTCGGCGCCAACTTATCCCTGACGCCCGAACAAGTGTCCGCATGTATCGAGGAAACGGGTATCGGTTTTATGTTCGCCCCCGCTCACCACGGGGCGATGAAAAATATTGCACCCGTACGTAAAGAGCTTGGTGTGCGCACAATTTTCAACCTCCTCGGCCCCCTGACCAATCCCGCTGGCGCCGCCAACCAGCTCATGGGCGTCTTTCACCCCGATCTCGTCGGTATACAGGTGCGCGTACTACAATCGCTCGGCTCACGGCACGTCATGATCGTGCATGGCAAAGACGGCATGGACGAAGCCTCGCTTGGAGCGGGCACACTGGTTGGCGAGCTCAAAGATGGGGTCATCCACGAATACGAAATTCATCCCGAGGACTTTGGTTTAACCATGGCCTCCAATCGCAGCATCAGAGTCTCAAGCAAAGAAGAGTCCCGTGACTACGTGCTCGAGGCCCTTGGCAACACGCCTGGCACGGCACGCGACATTGTGGCCTTTAACGCAGGCTTGGCGATTTACGTCGGCAATCACGCCAACACAATCCAAGACGGGATTAAGATGGCCTTTGAAGTCATCGCGAGCGGCGCTGCGCGCGACAAGCTCGAAGCCTTTTGTGCTCACACAAGGAAATATGCAACATGAGCGATATCCTCAATAAAATCCTCGCCGTCAAAGCCCAAGAAGTCGCCGCGGAGCGCCAGGTGCGCAGCGAAGCCGAACTCCTCAAGGAAGCCAAGGCACGCAAAGATGTCCGCGGTTTTGGCAAAGCCATCGAAACCCGGGTCGCCGCAGGCAAGCCTGGCGTGATTGCAGAAATCAAAAAAGCCTCTCCCTCAAAAGGCGTGTTGCGCGAGATTTTTATCCCCGCCGACATCGCCGCATCCTATGCCGAGCATGGTGCAGCGTGCTTATCCGTTTTGACGGACAAACAATTTTTTCTGGGTGACGACGACTATCTGCGTCAAGCGCGCGAGGCCTGCAAACTTCCCGTGCTAAGGAAAGACTTTATCGTCGACCCCTATCAAATCATCGCTGCCCGAGCCATGGGCGCGGACTGCATCTTGCTGATTGTTTCGGCCTTGAGTCCCACTCAGCTCTCTGAGTTTGAAGAGTGCGCGTTCGAGCTAGGCATGGATGTGCTGGTGGAGGTGCATGATGCCGATGAGCTTGACATCGCGCTGGACATGAATACCTCTTTGCTGGGCATCAACAACCGCAATTTGCGTACGTTCGAAACCTCTCTGCAAAACACGCTCGACTTGCTGCAACGCATCCCCATCGGCAAACTGGTCATTACCGAAAGTGGCATTTTGGCGCCCGCCGATGTGCGATTGATGCGCGACAATGACGTCAACGCGTTCCTGGTGGGTGAGGCCTTTATGCGCGCACCGAATCCTGGCGCAGAACTTGCGCGTTTGTTTGCCTGAGCGCGTTACCCTCCGCATGACACCCCAGAGCAATCAGCTTAAGGAAGCCTCGCTCTGGGCGCATCTCGAACACATCCCGAGCGCGTGGCAACACTGTCTGGCAACGCCGACTGTTCGCACTGCGCTCGAGAGCCTCTCGACCATGCTGCAGACCCGCCTCGCGCAAGGTGCCGTCATTTATCCCTCGCGTCCCTTTCGTGCGCTCGACACCCTGCAGCCCAGCACCATCAACGTCGTGATTTTGGGTCAAGATCCCTATCACGGTCCCGGGCAAGCGCAAGGACTCGCCTTTTCTGTCCCAGATGGTTTTAAACGCCCGCCGAGCTTGCGTAATATTTTGCAAGAAATCGAACGCGAGTATCCGACCGACGATTCCGCGCTTGTATTGACGTCTGATCTGCTTAAAAACGATTTGTCAGGTTGGGCACAGCAGGGCGTTCTGCTTCTCAATACCTGCCTGACTGTCGAGGATGGTCAACCCGCCTCACACGCCCGAGCGGGTTGGGAAACCGTAACGGATGCGGTGATTGCTGAGGTGGCTCGCGATCCTTCGCCCAAGGTATTCATGCTGTGGGGCGCGCATGCCCAAGCCAAGCATGCACTGATTGCCGATCAGGGCGAGCACCTAATGTTGATGGCCAATCATCCCTCGCCACTCTCGGCCAGCAGACCCCCCGTTCCTTTTGTCGGCTGCAATCATTTCCACCTGGCAAATGAATGGTTAAAACAACACAATCGCCAAGTAATTGACTGGAAAGTAAAATTTTTCCCTTAAAGGGTTTACCCGAAATAAAAAATAGGTTAGTATTCGGGCTCTGCATAAAAAATGCATAAGTCTGAAAACAGGCAAACAACCTAGATTTCGGCTTCACATCATCGATTCCTGACCTCCTTTCCTTTCGTGGGCAGCTAGTGTGTGATCCAGATAGATGGATCTCCAGCCCAGACGTTCGGTTGATTCGGTCGGCACGATGCTCGATTCAACCGACGACCGCCGGTCTACCAATTCTCCGGGCTGCGTCATATGGCCACTATCTGGCCTAAAGGAAAGTCATGTCCTTCGATTCGTTGGGGCTCGTCCCCGCTTTGTTGTCTTCCATTGAACGTACCGGCTTCACCACGCCGACACCCGTGCAGATGTCTGCGATTCCAGCAGCCTTGGCCGGTGCCGACTTGATGGTGTCCGCCCAGACCGGCAGCGGCAAAACCGCCGCCTTTATGCTTCCTGCACTGAACAAAATCGCCCACAAGCCCTCCAACAAAGGCCGTGGCGTCCAAGTGCTGGTGCTCACCCCCACACGCGAACTCGCCATGCAGGTCAGCGAAGCCACCGAAATGTACGGGAGCAACCTGGACGATCTGCGTGTCGCAACCGTGGTCGGTGGCATGCCTTACGGCGCCCAACTCAAAGCACTCTCGCGTCGCGTGGACGTGCTGGTGGCCACACCCGGCCGTCTCCTGGATCACCTGCAAGCCCGTCGTGTCGATTTGTCGACCGTGCACACCCTGGTGCTCGACGAAGCCGACCGTATGCTCGACATGGGTTTCATCGACGACATCAACACCATCGTTGACCGTTGCCCCGAGTCACGCCAGACCTTGTTGTTCTCCGCCACGCTGGACGGCACTGTGGCCAAGCTCGCCGCACGCATGATGCGCGACCCACAGCGTATCGAAATGACCTCACAGTCAGATCGTCACGCCAACATCTCACAAACACTGCTTTATGCCGATGACGCTGGTCACAAACTGCGCTTGCTTGACCATCTCTTGCGCGACGTATCGATGGACCAAGCCATTATCTTTACCGCCACCAAGCGTGGCGCGGACGATCTGGCCGAACATCTCGCCGACAACGGTTTTTCAGTCATGGCCTTGCATGGTGACATGAATCAGCGTCAGCGTTCACGTACTTTGTCCGAAGTTCAGGACGGCCGTGTCCGCGTCCTGGTCGCCACCGACGTTGCCGCGCGCGGCATCGACGTGCAAGCGATTAGCCACGCCATTAACTACGATTTGCCGATGCAACCTGAGGACTATGTTCACCGCATTGGTCGTACCGGTCGTGCGGGTCGTGATGGCGCTGCCTTTACCTTAGCCGTCCACAGCGAGCGTCATAAAATCCGCCGCATCGAACACTTCATTGGCAACACCATTCCTCCCGGCGTGATCGCTGGCCTCGAGCCACAGCGCACACCAAGTGCACGCCCCGAAGGCACGTCGCGCGGCGCAGGTGGCAAAAAGCCAAACCGTTGGAGCAACGACCGTAGCGGCGACCGCAGTGGTGACCGCTTCGGTAGCACCAACGACCGTTACTCAGCCGGCCGCAGCGAGCCGCGTACCTTCGCCCCCCGTGGCGATGCACCAAGCGGTGCGCCACGCGGTGATCGTCCCTACGCGGATCGCGGTGAAAAATCTTTCGCACCTCGCGGTGACAGACCTTTTGCACCACGTGGCGACAAGCCCGCCTATGCGCCTCGCGGTGACAAGCCTTTTGGTGATCGCGAGCGTACGTTCGCACCGCGCGGTGACAAACCTGCTTATGCCTCTCGCGGTGATCGTAGCGATCGTCCCCAAGGCGCGCGCAGTGACAATCCTTTCGCCAGCACACGCGGTGAAGGACGTCCTTTCGAACACCGCAGCGATCGCGCACCCTCTGATCGTCCAGCTTATGCAGGCAAGCCTGCAGCGCGCACCGGACGTGAGTTTGCCCCTCGCTCCGCCGCACCCGGCGGCAAGACTTTCGCCCCACGCGGTGATGGTCCTGCTCGCGCACCTGGCGCAGCACGTCCTGGCGCTCCTCGTGCTGCGGCAGGCGCACGTCGTGGCTTTAACTTTGACGGTGGTCGCCGCTAATCCAGCAATCTCCCTCAGCGCGGACGCACTGGCTCATAGTCAGCGCGTCCGCGCTTTTTTGCATCTGCAGATTCAACAGGCGGGTGGTTGGCTGCCCTTTAGCGCCTGGATGCATCATGTCTTGTATGCACCCGGACTCGGCTACTACGCCGCGGGCAATACCAAACTCGCCGACGCGCAAAATACCAATGCGACAGCACTAAGTGGCGATTTTGTCACAGCCCCCCAGCTCACACCGTTGTTCGGATACACACTTGCCCGACAGGTTGCCGAAGTCCTACGACAAACCGACACACTCGCTGTGCTTGAATTCGGTGCCGGCAGTGGGGCACTCGCACACGATCTACTGACTGCACTCGACGCGATGGGTCTCTGTGTACGCTACAACATCCTCGAGGTCTCCGCCGATCTCAGACAGCGTCAACAAGAGCGTTTGGCAAGCTGGGGGACACGCGTCACCTGGCTTGAAACACTCCCAACGGGCTTTGCCGGCTGCGTCGTCGGCAACGAGCTACTCGATGCCATGCCCGTCGAGCTCTTCGTCTGGTCTGAGCAAGGCCAGGTTCTCGAGCGTGGCGTCATTTCACTCACGTCCAAGGCAACGTCGACGTCAGATTCAATGAGCCTCGCCCAAGAGTTCGCTTTTCAGGATCAGCCCGCCTCACCCAGACTGACCCAAGCTGTCCAGGCACGCATGCCTGCCCTATCGGGTTACACCTCCGAAATCAATCTGCAAGCCGAAGCCTGGATCCGCGATCTCGGTCGTTGGTTAACCCGTGGCGCGGCGCTTCTCATTGATTATGGTTTTCCGCGTCATGAGTATTACCATCCCCAGAGGCAGCAGGGCACCCTGATGTGTCATATTCAGCATCGCACCCATGACGATGTTTTTCTCGCACCAGGGCTGCAGGACATTACCGCGCACGTTGACTTTACAGCGATCGCCGAGGCCGCTCAGCAAAGCGGACTCGACGTGCTTGGCTATACCTCTCAAGCACGTTTCCTCTTGAATGCTGGCTTGCCCCAATTGCTTGAAACCTACGCGCAACAGCAACTTGCACAACCAGACATCAAAGCGCGTGCGCAGACTTATGCCGCGATACAAAAGCTCATTTCCGAAGCCGAAATGGGAGAGTTGTTTAAAGTGCTTGCGCTCGGCAGGGGCATCAAATCGCCCCTGAGCGGCTTTAGTCAGAGCGACCGCTCAGGACAGCTAGGCGGGCAGCACGCACCGCTTGTTTAATGTGAGCGGGCTCTGACACTGCCTGGGCAACCGCACCTGCATCGACGGCCAGGACCGTCTCAAGTCTCCCGAGCCACCACACCACGTTGTCATCCTTGACTGCGTTGTCTACAGCGCCATGTATCACAAGGGCTGCGGTGTTGAGCAACACCTCAAAGCGCTCGGGTTTTCTGAGCGCATCACAAGACTCGAGCAGAGACATCACATCCTCGGGTGTACGTTTCACCATGCCCGCTACCACGGCAGGCAATAGCCGCGCCACATCCCCACACTCCGTCGGTACCCGCAAACGCTTAGCCAACTCAGCGCGAGATTCAGTGTCTAAGCAGAACAACGCGTAACGTGCGCTTAAAGCTGCGGACATCACATCGTCCGCTGCCGCATCCACCAGTGCCATGATCGTTGGGCTATGGTGCCACTCAGGCATGATGCGCGCACTCGCTCCCGTTTCAATCAAGAGCGCCAGCATCCGCGAAGGTTTTTCGCTCACCAGTCCGCGCGACAATTCCTGCCAGACACGCTCGGGGACCAGCGCGTCCACCTCACCCGTTGCGACCATTCTTTGGCACAACGCAAACGTCTCGGGCGCCACTACGAAATCCGTAAACCGGGCGGCAAACCGCGCCAGTCGCAAAATCCGCACAGGATCTTCTTCGAACGCGGGACCCACATGACGAAAAAACCTTGCCTGTAAATCAGCCTGTCCATGCAGTGGATCGACGAGCTCGCCCGCCATCGACTGCGCCATCGCATTGATAGTCAGATCCCGACGCCTTAAGTCCTCTTCGAGCGTGACATCCGCACCCGTGTAAAAGGTAAAGCCTTTATAGCCGCGCCCCGACTTTCTCTCCGTGCGCGCAAGCGCATATTCTTCTTTCGTTTGAGGATGCAAGAAAACGGGAAAATCGCCTCCTACAGGGATGAACCCTCGGGACACCATCTCCTCAGGTGTCGCACCGACAACGACCCAGTCTCGGTCACCCGGGGGCAGACCCAAGCATGCATCACGCACGGCTCCGCCCACGATGTAGACTTGCAGGCCCTTCAAGGCGGGATCCATCATCGCCATCACGGCAGAGGCGAACGACCATAAGGTCGTGGCTCAATCTGTCCGAGACGCTGCTTGAGCGACTGGGGATTGCCGGTAAAGACCACGGCATAGTAGGTGGCGTTTGACATCACTTTTTTAACGTAATCGCGCGTTTCATTGAAAGGTATCGTTTCAGCAAAAATCGCGCCCTCAACCGGCGCCTCGAGCTTTGAGCGCCACAGCATTGGACGACCCGGGCCCGCGTTATATCCTGCACTCGCTAATACCTGCGAGCCCCCCAGATCAGACTGCACCATGCTCAGGTAACTGGTCCCTAACTTTGTATTCGTATCAAAATCGTTCACGCTACCCGGTGTGAAGTTCGTCAAGCCGATTTTCTTGGCCATCCACTTTGCAGTCGCGGGCATCAGCTGCATCAAACCGGACGCGCCGACACGAGAGCGCGCGTCCATGATGAAGAGCGATTCCTGTCGAATCAGGCCATACACCCAGGCTGGCTCAACATTGACTTCACGCGCCTGCGCGCTCACGCGTCCCTCAAAAGGGGCCACAAAACGCTGCGTAAAGTCCACTTCACTTTTCGTGCGACCCGATGTCACCACCACACGATCATAAATACTCTCGCGACGGGCCAACTCTGCGGCTGCCAATAACTGGCGGTCCGTCATACCTCGCAACGTAAAGTTCCATTCTGGCACCGCTTCGGCACGCCAGCCTCTTTTAAATAATGTCACCGCGCGCTGCAAGCCTGGATTCGCGCGTGCTTGTGCTAGCTCTTGCTCAGTGACGGCTTGCGGGCGCTTGGGCGCACTTATGGTACGTCCTAATTCCTCTGCGGCAAGCTGACCATAAAAGCTGTAATCCGCAGCAATAGAGGTGTAGGCTTTTTCTGCCTCAGATTTTTTACCTGTTGCAGCGAGGCCTCGGGCTTTCCAATATACCCATGCAGGATCACTACGCTGCGGCTCACGCATCGTATCGATGCTTTGCATCACCCACTTCCAATCGATCTTGGGTTGACGCAATGCCATCCGGACACGCCAGGCTTCGTTGTTATCCGACAAACGTACGGAACCTGATTCGCGATACCACGGATACGCGCGCGGATCGAGATTCATACTCGCCACCAAAGCCATCTGACCATACACCCACTGCGTGTTTTTCTTGGGCAGTAAGTTTTTCCATTTTTTCTTGACGGCCCCCTCGGCAGCCGCCAAATCTGTCCGCGCCAAGCGAGCGAGTCCCAGCGCAATGACCTCGTTGCGCCCTACCGAACCCAATGCCGTCTGAGTCGCCAACCAAGCCGCAGGCCCCTTGATCATGACGTCATACGCCGCCAGCTCTTTGACATCAAAGACATACGCGGCAAACCGTCGCGCGTCCGGCAGCTTATTATTTTCAATCGCATCATGCAGGTATGGCATGAGCTCAGCACTGGTTAGCACTCGATCGGCGACCAGTTGATCAAATAATTTCCAACACGCTCCGAACGGCACAAAGATTTTCATCGCTTCGGCGGCCGTCGCGCGCTGCCCCGCCATATGCTTGGCTTCAAGCTGGGCACAGAGCACCTGACTACTTGGGTTGAGCACAGGTCCCAGCGCGCGTACCGTCACAAAGTCACCGCTACGCCCCGCCGTCAACACCCACTCCCCGCGCAGCCGATCTGCAAGATAGGCACCACTGTTTTTTTCGAGAAATTGCTCCAAGCTCTGCGCCACGCTTGGAGTTCGATATAAACCTAACTGAGTTCGCAAAAACCAATACTCAGGGTAGCTTGCCAACACATCACCCTTGGCCTGCGGGACGAAACTCGCAAGCTGGCCATACTGTCTGTTATTGAGCGCTTGACGTGCAGCAGTAACCGCCTTGGCCGCCGCCGTATTTTCCGGTGCGGCGATCGAGTTTTTCATACCTGCCGGACCCGTATTCGGCGTACGCGCGGGTGACACATTGCTGGCAGACGGAACAGAAGGTTTAGCTAAAGGCGGTTCTGGTGTTGATGCGGCGCCGCCCGCACCACTCGCGACGGGCGTGATGCTGCCATCCGCTTTCAACACAAACTGTTCCGTTGACCCAGATTGAGACTGTGCCATGGTTGGAGCCACCAACATCAGTGCACTGCCAGAAACCAGTACGGCCACCAAGACGCCAACCTGAACTCGTATATTCTGATATTTTGCGCTTGTGTGCATACAATGCCTTTGAACACCATTCACTACAATTAGTCAGCAACTGCTACGGTATATGTCAAAGAATAGCGCAGACCAGCTTCGGATGCGGCTTCGCAGCAAGCGCGAGGCCACTCCTGTTGCCGAACGCCAACAAGCGAGCGTTTTACTTTGTGCTGAGTTAAGGCGTTGGTTCGACGCACGCAGCGCGTCCCGACACACTCTTGGACACACGGCACCTGAAATAGTTGCTGGATTTTGGCCATTGGACAACGAGCCCGACCTCAGGCCTGTTTATGAGTACTTACACACCCAAGGCTTTATCGTCGCACTACCCATCGTTATCAAAAAACAGTCACCGCTTGAGTTTCATGCCTGGCGCCCAACCGACACCTTAAAACCAGGCGCCTTTGGCGTTTTGGAGCCCGTCCGCGGTGAACAACGAATACCTGATGTTTTACTGGTTCCGACCCTTGGCTTTACCGACCAAGGCGCACGCCTCGGTTACGGAGGAGGTTTTTATGACCGCACCCTCGCCCATCTGAACGAGGCAGGCAAAAACTTCTTAGCGCTTGGTATCGCCTGGGACCAGGCTCGGATCGAAGAACACGCCGGTTATCAGCCTCAAGCTCACGACTATCCGCTCGATGCCATCCTCACGCCCAGCGGCTGGACGCAAGCCCCGCCCGCCCTTTAAACACCTTAGCGAAATAAACCACGCCAAATCGACAGTGTCGCCTCGGCATTGTTGAGCGTGTAGAAATGCAAACCCGGCACGCCATTGTCGAGCAAGGTTTCACACAGACGCGTCACGACCTCGGTACCAAACGCCCGGATCGACTCCTTGTCGTCTCCCATCTCCGCCAAACGCAAACGAATCCAGCGTGGCACCTCTGCACCGCACATTTCCGAAAACCGCATTAACTGCGTGTAATTGGTGATGGGCATGATGCCAGGCACAATGGGGATATCGATCCCTTTGGCTTGAACACGATCGACAAAATCAAAATACGCCTCGGCATTAAAAAAATACTGCGTGATCGCGCTATTCGCTCCCGCACGGACCTTGTGAATAAAGTGCGCGAGATCTTTTTCAGGACCTGCGGCTTGAGGATGCATCTCGGGATAGGCCGCGACCTCGATATGAAACCAGTCACCCGTTTCCTGGCGAATAAATTCCACCAAATCGCTCGCATGATGGAGCGCACCCGCCGAGCTCGCCCCCATTCCAGAGGGCATATCACCCCGCAAGGCAACAATCCTCCGCACACCTTCGTCACGATAACGCTGAAGCAACGCCTTGAGCTCCTCGCGAGACGAACCGATGCACGACAAATGAGGCGCCGCATCACAGCCCAGCCCGCGCATTGTCCGTACCGTGTCGAGCGTACCGTCGCGTGTCGAGCCGCCCGCACCAAACGTCACACTGACGTAGTGTGGCTCGATCACGAGCATTTGTTTGGCGCCATCAACGAGCCGTTGCTGGGCAACGGCATCTCGCGGAGGGAAAAATTCGAGGCTAAACGCCGGCGTCAAAGAGGAAATCATTGTTGAATCAGGCTCGTCAAAAACCCGGAGATCACACTATAAAAAAGCGCTCCGCCGACCGCCCACCAAAAACCATTGACCTGAAAACCCTTCAGAATAGAGCCGGCGAACCAGAACATCAGCGCGTTGATCACGAGTAAAAATAGACCGAGCGTCACAATCGTGATGGGCAAGGTCAATAAAATAAGAATGGGTTTGACCAACATATTGATCAAACCCAAGACAAGCGCGGCGAACATGGCAGACCAGAAACTGGACACCACGATCCCAGGCAAGATGTAGGCCACAATCAGCAGCGTCACCGCGTTCAGTATCCAGACTAACAATAAAGTCATGACAATCCTCGGTGAGCACTACAGTGGGCCCAAAACAACCTATCAATAGCGGTAAGCATCGCCTTTAAAAGGACCTTCTTGCTTGACGCTAATGTAAGCCGCTTGCTGCGGCGTCAACGTCGTCAGGTTTGCACCGATCTTCTTGAGGTGCAAACGTGCGACTTTTTCGTCCAGATGCTTGGGCAATACATAGACCTGACCCGACTTGTACTCAGCGTTGCGCGAGTACAACTCGATCTGAGCAATCGTCTGATTGGTAAACGAAGACGACATCACGAACGAGGGGTGGCCTGTGCCGCAGCCGAGGTTCACGAGACGACCCTTGGCCAACAAGATAATACGCTTGCCGTCAGGGAAAATCACGTGGTCGACTTGTGGCTTGATCTCTTCCCACTGCAAGTCTTCGATACCGACGACATCGATTTCGTTGTCGAAGTGACCGATATTACAAACAATGGCCTGGTCCTTCATGCGGTCCATGTGGGCGCGCGTGATGACGTTGTAATTGCCTGTGGCCGTGACAAAAATGTCTGCCTTGTCGGCCGCTTCTTCCATCGTAACCACTTTAAAGCCTTCCATCGCAGCCTGCAGTGCGCAGATGGGGTCGACTTCGGTGACCCAGACCTGTGCGCGCAACGCGGCTAAGGCCTGTGCCGAACCCTTGCCCACATCGCCATAACCTGCGACCACGGCGACCTTGCCCGCGATCATGACGTCGGTCGCGCGCTTGATGGCGTCGACCAGTGATTCACGGCAGCCATAAAGATTGTCGAACTTGGACTTGGTCACGGAGTCATTGACGTTGATCGCAGCAAAGGCAAGCTCGCCTTTTTTCGACATCTGATACAGACGCAACACGCCCGTGGTGGTTTCTTCAGTCACGCCCTTGATCTGGGCCAGACGTGTGGAGTACCACTTTGGATCTTTTTTGATCTGCGCTTTAATGGCGGCAAACAACACGACTTCTTCTTCGGAGCCTGGATTATTCAAGACCGAAAGGTCGCTCTCAGCTTTGGTACCAAGATGCAACAACAGCGTTGCGTCGCCACCGTCATCCAAAATCATGTTGGCTTGCTTATCGCCAGGCCATTCAAAAATCTTGTGAGTGTATTCCCAGTACTCGACCAGCGACTCGCCTTTTTTGGCGAACACTGGCGTACCCATTGCAGCGATGGCTGCGGCAGCGTGGTCTTGAGTTGAATAGATGTTGCAAGAGGCCCAACGCACTTCAGCGCCAAGTGCCTGCAAGGTTTCGATCAGCACGGCCGTCTGAATCGTCATGTGCAAACTACCCGTGATGCGGGCGCCTTTCAGGGGCTTGGTCTTAGCGAACTCTTCGCGAGTCGCCATCAAACCAGGCATTTCCGTTTCGGCAATCGCGATCTCGCGACGACCAAAGTCGGCTTGATTGATATCGGCGATGATGTAATCGGCAAATTTTTCTTTTACAGCGTTCATGTCTTTAAGCTCCGGTAGGCCTGCGGAACAACGATCGAACGGCTGTGTTTAGAGCACCACCGCAATCGCTGCCTGACAGGATTGGGTGAGCGCTGTTAAAGTCGACGCATGGCCGACGGTAACGTGGAAGCTTTTGAGCCTGGCGGGATGATACCCGTCGCAACGCTCCTCAAAAGCACAGCCATTGTAGCCCGTTTTCCAGCCTGCGAACAGGGTTAACCCGACAACCCTGAAAAACCTAAGCCTTTACTGCACAGGGAGATGTAAGGCCACAATATCATTCTTAGGATCGCCATGAAAAGGATACCGCGTGCGCACAAGCGGGTCATGCCCCGGGATGATGTGCTCTGGCGAAGCCGCAGCCGCACGTAAAGTCGCATAACCCGCCACCATATCGCCCACATGAAACACAATCGGAAACGGCGAGGGTCTTTCCATATTTTCATAAAAATGGCTTGCATCCGAAGCCAGTACCACCCAACCGCGCGCAGTATGTACTCGCAAAGACTGCAAGCCTTTGGTGTGGCCACCGATCTTAATCAGCTCAATACCTGGCGCCAAGTCAACACGCCCCTGGTGAAAATACACCCGCTCCGCGTAAACCCTTCGCACCAAACTCACCACATCCTCCACATCGTACGCATGGCGAAACAATCCATGGCACATGTGCTTGCCGCAAGCGTAATCAAGCTCATCCTCCTGGACATGAAATCGCGCGTTCGGCAGCAAGTCGATATTGCCCGCATGGTCATAATGCAAGTGGGTCAGCACAACATCCTCGATGTCCTCGGGCGCAAGACCCAGCAGTGAAAGCGCTTGGATCGGACAGCGCAACAGCGTACGACCGCGCTCTTTGGCCTGGCGTGCGTTAAAACCTGTATCCACCAAGATGTTGCGTTGCCCGTCGCGAATGAGCCATACAAAATAATCCATGGGCATCGGCTCGTCATGCGGATCCTGAGCGATGAAGTTTTCGCGCCGCATGCGCTGCTGAATCGTCGCGTAACGCAACGCGTAAATCTCGTACTGAGGCAGGCTCATTATTTTTCCTTATAGACATCAACAATGAATCGCGCTTGACACAGGTGAAGACAAACGCTGACAATCAAGACCAATCGTGGCATTAGTTACACGTTTTACTTTATTTACTTTTGATCATACTGATTCTGGAGCCTGACATGTCTGCTAAAAGCGAAACCGCTCAATTATTTAAAGACGGCCTGGCCGTTCGTCGCGCCGTTCTCGGTGCCGATTACGTGGACGGCTCCATTGCCAAAGCCAACGACTTCACGATGGCCTTCCAGCACATCACCACCGAGTGGTGCTGGGGCTACGCCTGGACCCGTGACGGTCTGAGCCGCAAGACGCGCAGCATGCTCAACCTGGCCATGTTGACCGCATTGAACCGCTCTGCTGAAATCAAACTGCACGTCAAAGGCGCGCTAGCCAACGGCGTCACCGTCGAAGAAATCAAAGAAGTCCTGCTGCACGCAACCGTCTACTGTGGCATCCCCGCTGGTTTGGATGCATTCAAGGCCGCCAACCAAGTGCTCGAAGAGGAAGGCGCATATACCAAAGCAGCCGCCAAAGCCGCCAAGAAAAAAGTCGCTGCCAAAAAAGCGCCTGCAAAGAAAGCACCCGCCAAAAAAGTAGCCGCAAAAAAGGCAGTTAAGAAATGAGCGCCTTGCCCACAATCGGTTTTGTAGGCTTGGGCAGCATGGGATGGCCGATGGCCTCTCTGCTGCACAAAGCAGGCTACCCGCTCCAAGTCATCGACGCCTCGAAAGAACGTGCACAAGCCTTTGCCAAGGAAATCGGTGGCACTATCGCCGCCTCCAACCGCGCACTGGCTGCCGCCTCCGAGCTCATCATCACCATCCTGCCCACCAGTAACATCGTCGATGCTGTCCTAAACGGCCCTGATGGTCTACTGGCAGGTCTGCGTCCAGGCTCAGTCGTCATCGACATGACCTCAGGTGTGCCCACCATCACTCGCACCCTGGCCGAGCAGGTCTACGCGGCCAAAGGCCATCTGGTCGACGCACCCGTTTCAGGTGGCGTACCACGCGCCAAGACAGGCGAACTCGCGATTATGTTTGGTGGTAGCTCCGAGCTGCTTGAGCGTGTGCGCCCAGTATTAGCATGCATGGGCACTTCGATTACGCCGACTGGAGACGTCGGCTCTGCGCATGCGATGAAAGCACTGAACAACCTGGTATCTGCGGGCGGATTTTTGATCGGCGTCGAAGCACTGCTGATCGGCAAACGCTTTGGTCTGGATCCCTCTGCCATGGTCGACGTGCTGAACTCTTCGACGGGGATGAACAACTCCACACAGAAGAAATTCAAACAGTTCGTCTTGTCAGGCAAGTACAACGCAGGCTTTGGTCTGGACCTGATGGTCAAAGACCTGAGCATTGCGCTGGGTATCGGTCGCGACACCAACACCCCGACACCTTTTTCATCGTTGTGTCGTGAAATGTGGGCCTCATGCGCACAAATGCTCGGACCCGGCCAGGATCATACGGCAATTGCCAAGTTGTCCGAAGCCTTAGCAGGTGATACGTTGTCGGAAAAGAAAGAAAGTTAGGTCTCACCAGGCTTGCGTGGGTAGCCTTCCGCAAGGATCCGCACCCACACAGCCTGTTTTTCCTCGTCAGTCATGAAGACCCAGTTCGAGACCTCCATGACCGTGCGACCACAGCCACGACACACATCATCAAACAAGGTGGAGCAAATCGCCACGCAGGGTGAGTCTGCTCCCTTTGAAACATCCTCTGGTGCCTGACCAGAGGCTTGAGATGAAGCACCCTCAGACGCCTCATCCCAGTTTAATGAAGGTGGCTGCGTCGTCACCTTAGACTGACTTTTTCAATGCAGCAGCCTTGTCCGTCGCTTCCCAGCTGAACTCAGGCTCATTGCGACCAAAGTGACCATAAGCGGCAGTCTTGCTGTAGATCGGGCGCAACAAGTTGAGCATGTTGACGATGCCTTTGGGACGCAGGTCAAAGTGCTCGCGCACGAGTTTGGACAACTGCTCGTCAGACACCACACCGGTACCGTCAGTATTCACTGTGATGTTGATAGGCTCTGCCACACCAATCGCGTAGCTCACCTGCACTTCGCACTTGCTCGCCAAGCCAGCAGCCACGATGTTTTTAGCCACATAACGTGCAGCGTAAGCAGCCGAACGGTCAACCTTGGAAGGATCCTTGCCGGAGAACGCGCCACCACCGTGACGGCAAGCGCCACCGTAGGTATCAACAATGATCTTGCGACCGGTCAGACCGCAATCACCCTGGGGTCCGCCAATCACAAAGCGACCGGTTGGGTTGATCAGGAACTTGGTCTGGGGGGTCAGCAAGCCTGCTGGAAAACTTGGACGGATGATGTCCTCGATCACGGCTTCGTGGATCGCGGTTTGCGAAATCTCTGGTGCGTGCTGTGTCGACAACACAACCGTATCGACCTCGACAGGCTTGCCATCGACGTAACGGAATGTCACCTGCGACTTGGCATCGGGACGCAGCCAAGGCAGGCGGCCGTCTTTGCGCAACTCGCTCTGACGCTGCACCAGACGGTGTGCGTACCAGATCGGTGCAGGCATCAAATCAGGCGTTTCGTTACATGCGTAACCAAACATCAAGCCCTGATCGCCCGCGCCTTGATTGAGATAGTCCTCGGACGTGCGATCCACGCCCTGCGCGATATCGGGAGACTGTTTGTCATAGGCCACCAACACCGCGCAACCTTTGTAATCGATCCCGTAGTCGGTATTGTCGTAGCCAATACGCTTGATCGTGTCGCGCGCGACCTGGATGTAGTCGACATTGGCGGTGGTGGTGATTTCACCAGCCAACACGACCAAGCCTGTGTTGCAAAGCGTTTCAGCCGCGACACGCGCATTGGGGTCTTGGGTAAAGATCGCATCCAACACGGCATCGGAGACCTGGTCGGCGACCTTGTCTGGATGTCCTTCGGATACAGATTCGGAGGTAAAGAGATAATCGGAAGTCTTTGTAGCCATGATCACGTCCTAATTCTGGCAAAGCCAGAGGTGAGGTTAAGGAGGTGCGTTGCACCCCGGACCGACACCTAGATAGACGCTGGATTGGGCGCGACGCTTTAGCGGATTTATTTTTATGTTGACGCAGCATTTCAGCTTTTGTCCAACACCGTCGCCCCGCAAGTTGTCGGTTAACTCAGCGACTCATTGATTATTTTAAGTCAAAACGATAAACAAATGGGCGATAATCCCTACATGATCTGGAACTTCACAAAAATGCATGGCGCCGGTAACGATTTCGTGGTCCTCGATGGGGTACGCCAACCCATCGACATGACCGCCGAACGCGCCCGGGCCCTGGCCCATCGCCAATTCGGCATTGGTTGCGATCAGATATTGCTGGTCGACACGCCCTCCCATCCCGAGGCAGACTTCCGCTACCGGATTTTTAACGCTGACGGCAGCGAGGTCGAACACTGCGGAAATGGCGCGCGCTGCTTCGTCAAGTTCGTCCATGAGCAAAAACTCTCATCGCGCAATCCCTTGCGCGCCGAGATCTCGACCGGGCTGATTACGCTTGAGGCGCTGCCCAATGGCGAGGTGGTGGTCGACATGGGTCAGACCCGTTTCGTTCCCGAGGCCTTACCCTTTGACGTGACAGGTCTTGCGACGCGCACCGAGGGTCAAGACACGCTCTATGCGCTCCCTCTCCAAACGCGTACCGACCTAGGCGAGGTCACTGTCTGGCTCTCGGCCATCGCGATCGCCAATCCTCATTCTGTACAGGTTGTGGATGATGTGGACACGGCACCCGTGTCCATCGTCGGCCCCTTGATCGAGTCGCATCCGCGTTTCGCGCGTCGCGTGAACGCCGGTTTTCTCCAAATCGTTGATCGTCACACCGCCCATCTTCGTGTGTATGAACGCGGTGCTGGAGAAACGCTCGCCTGTGGCTCGGGCGCCTGCGCAGCCATCGCCGCCGGTATTCGACGTGGTCTACTTGATTCGCCGGTACGTGTGCGCACCCATGGCGGCTGGCTCACCATCGCCACCCACGGCGATCAAATGCGCATGACCGGCCCTGCGACGACTGTTTTTTCCAGCACGATCGATATCGATCGTCTGGTCGCCTCCATTCCCACTTCCTTTAGCACCACGCCATGACCGACTCACTGCATCCTCACACTGTCGCCAAGTTTCTTCAGGAGCATCCTGAATTCTTTGTTCAGTATTCGGAGTTGTTTTCCACGCTCGAGGTTCCTCATCCGCATCAGGCGCGGACGATTTCCTTGGGCGAGCGTCAAATCATGACCTTGCGCGAAAGACTGCGCGATTTTGAATTCAGACTGGCAGACTTGGTGCGCAACGCTGCTCTCAACGAGATCACCACTGACAAACTCAATCGCTGGTGTGTGCGCATGCTGGGCGAACAATCGACCTTGCGCTTACCCGGCGAAGTCGCCCTCGGTCTGGCCGAGCAATTCAATCTCCAAGAGGTTGCCTTGCGCGTCTGGGGCCTGGATCTTCCCGCCGAAGGTGTGGGCGCCCCCGTTGATGAGGAAGTACACACTTACGCCAATAGTCTTGTTAACCCTTACTGCGGCAACGACATCACCCTCACGCCTGCCAGCTGGCTCCACGCCAAGCCAGCTTCGCTTGCGATTTTGCCCCTGCGTCCGGCCGTCGGTCAGCCCACGTTTGGACTACTTGTCCTGGGCTCGGACGACCCGGAACGCTTCGCACCCGACATGGGTCTGGCATTTTTGCAAACCGTCAGCATCCTGGCGAGCTCCGCCCTGTCTCGTCTCAAACCGGCCGGCACAAGCGTGCGCGCCGCTGACGACGCCTGAAGTCGCTCACACCGATGTCTGATCCCGTCACGACCTGGCTCAAACATCTTGAAGTCAACCGTCGTTACTCCGGGCACACCCTTTCAGCCTATCGTCGCGATCTCAATCAGCTTGTGACGCTTGCCGACGGGAAACCGCTCGAGCAAATCGTCAACGGCAACATTCGGCACTTTCTCGCCCGACTCCACGGCCAAGGGCACAGCGCGCGGAGCCTGGCCCGCATGCTCGCCGCCTGGCGCGGCTTTTACAAATGGTGGGCCCCACAGAGCCAAATGGCGGCCAACCCAGCGGCTGATGTAAGAGCGCCCAAGGCCTCTCGGGGTTTGCCCAAGGCACTATCGGTCGACCAGACCCAGGCATTGCTCGAAGCTCCAGCCCTCGTGACCCAGACGGATCCCGCTTCCCTTCGCGACCGTGCCATGTTTGAGTTGTTCTACTCCAGCGGTCTGCGCTTAAGCGAGCTGGTCGGACTCGACATGGATTACACCCAGTCCAAACAATACACCTCCACCGGATGGATCAACTTGAGCGACCGCGAGGTCAACGTACTGGGCAAGGGTGGCAAGCGCCGCAGCGTTCCAATCGGCACCCAAGCGCTCGAATGTCTGGCGCACTGGCTTGACGCACGTCCTCAGTTTGTCCGCCCCGCCATGACCGAGGCCGATCAAGCCGCCCTTTTTATCGGCGTACGCGGCGCTCGCATCAGCCCCCGCGTGGTCCAAAGCCAGCTCACCAAGCTTGTCAAACTGGCAGGCTTACCAACCCACGTACATCCCCACGTCTTAAGACACAGCTTTGCTAGCCACGTTTTACAATCTGCCCAAGATCTCAGGGCGGTTCAAGAAATGCTTGGCCATGCCAACATTTCCACCACGCAGCTTTATACCAAGCTGGACTTTCAACATTTAGCCAAAGCGTATGATGCGGCACACCCCCGTGCCGGAAGAAAAAAAGAATAAAAACAAATACTTACAATTATTTCCTCCTCAATTTTTCCGTCAAGACCTTGAAATGTCGGGCTTCACCCCTATTTATATAGACGGAATATCGCTTATCACGCACAAGAAAGTGACATTTTCGTGTCAGACTAAACATCTAAAATGTATTTTTAATGTTTGCCCGAAGGCCTAGGCTGTGCTGTAATCCGGCGTTCGCCTCTGCTCTGAGCACCAATCCGAAGCCCAGCGCTTTTACCCGTTTTTTGAAGTCAAATGACCATGAATTCCCCTCGTAGCCTCGACCAAATGGTCCCCGTCACCATCCTCACCGGCTTTCTCGGTGCGGGCAAAACCACGCTGTTGAAACGTATTCTGACGGAGTACCACGGTAAGCGTATCGCGGTCATCGAAAACGAATTCGGACCCGAGAGCATCGACAACGACCTGCTCGTCCAGGATCAGGACGAGGAAATCATCGAACTGTCCAACGGTTGTGTGTGTTGCACCGTGCGTGGCGATCTGATGCGCACCTTGCTCGATTTGCGCAAACGTCATGAAAGTGGCGAGTTGAAATTCGAGCGCGTCATCATTGAAACCACCGGCATGGCCAACCCAGGCCCTGTTTGTCAGACGTTTTTCATGGATGATGACATCGCCGAGTACTACCGCCTCGATGCGGTCGTCACCATCGTCGATGCCAAGCACGGCATGGACACCCTCGACGAGCAAGAAGAAGCGCAAAAACAAGTGGGTTTCGCAGACCGTATCCTCATCTCCAAAAAAGATCTCGTGACCGAGGCCGAATACGCCGCGCTTCGCCGCCGCATCGTGCACATGAATCCGCGCGCCGCGATCGAAGCCGTCAATTTTGGCGATACCGATCTAAAAAAGATTATCGACATCAGCGGTTTCAATCTCAACACGATCCTGGATATCGATCCACAGTTTTTGGCCGACGATCACCCGGATGCCGCGCATGATCACGACCATGATCATAGCCATTGCGACCACGATCACGGTCATTGCGATCATGATCACGGACATGACCACGCTCACGCGCATGCCCACGATCATGACCATGATCCCGCGACCTGCACCAATCCAGACCACGATCACGGTCATCAGCACAAACCCGCGCACAACGACAACATCGGTGCGTTTGTCTTTAAATCAGACAAGCCCTTTGATCCAGAACGTCTCGAGGAATTTCTCGGTGGCGTGGTCCAGGTCTACGGACCCGACCTTCTGCGTTACAAGGGGATTCTTTACATGAAGGGCATCAACAAACGCATGCTCTTTCAGGGTGTCCATATGTTGATGGGCGCCGAACCTGGCAAACCCTGGCTGGCGAACGAGAAAAAAACCACCAAAATGGTTTTTATCGGTCGCAAACTTCCCCAAGAGATCTTTACCAAAGGTCTCGAGCAGTGTCTGGCTAAGTAGTCCCTCTGTGCCCGTGCGCAGAGTTTAATTAATGGAGTGTTTTTCATGGTAACCAAGGCAACAAAACCCGCAGCAAGCAAGACGACTGCAGCAAAAGCCCCCGTATCCAAAAAGGTCGCGACCGCTAAAAAAGCAGTCCCTGCGCCGGCAAAAACACCCGCTGTTGCCAGCAAGGCTGCACCTAAAAAACCCGTCAACAGAGGCGATTTGTCGGAAAATAATTTGCCCACCGAGGCCGAGTTGCTCAAGATGCCAGAGTCTGAGTATATGAATGAGCGCCAACTTGGTTTTTTCCGCGACCGTCTCAGACAGCTCGAACAAGAAATCCTCAGCAATGCGGGTGCTACCACCGAACATTTGCGCGAAACACAATTCGTCCCCGACCCGGCCGATCGTGCGACGATCGAAGAAGAGCACGCACTCGAACTGCGCACGCGCGATCGCGAGCGCAAGTTGCTGAAAAAAGTTCAGCAATCGATCGCCCGCATCGATAGCGGCGACTATGGCTGGTGCGAAGAAACAGGCGAGCCGATTGGTTTGCGCCGCCTACTTGCGCGCCCTACGGCGACGCTCTCGCTCGAAGCTCAAGAGCGCCGGGAAATGCGGCAGAAAATGTTTGGTGACTAAGAAAGCCTTCACCACACGACTCAGCGCAGGACTCACATATACTAGGGCACACTTGCTTCATCATGAGTGTGCCCTTGTTGACTTTAAGCTCGTCTCTCTTTCAAAGTACCCATATGGAACAATTTCACGGCACCACGATTGTCTGCGTTCGGCGCGGTAACCGCGTCGCACTCGGTGGCGATGGCCAAGTCACCCTAGGCAACATCATCATCAAAGGTACGGCGCGTAAAATTCGTCGTCTTTACCATGACAAAATTCTCGCGGGCTTTGCCGGCGCGACCGCTGATGCGTTTACGCTTCAAGAGCGTTTCGAAGGCAAGTTAGAAAAGCATCAAGGCAACCTCATGCGCGCAGCCGTCGAACTCACGCGCGACTGGCGCACCGATCGCGTGCTGCGCCGCCTCGAAGCCATGCTGATCGTCGCCGACCGCGAACACACGCTAGTACTCACCGGCAACGGTGACGTCCTCGAACCTGAAAACGGACTCGCTGCGATCGGCTCTGGCGGTGCTTATGCACAGTCTGCCGCGATGGCGCTGTTGCGTCACACCGAGCTCGCCCCCGAGGTCATCGTCAAGCAGTCACTCGACATCGCCGGCGACCTTTGCATCTACACCAATCATCAGCATCTGATTGAAACACTGGAATAAGCATGTCAGCCTCCACCATGACACCTAGCGAGATCGTGTCCGAACTGGACAAATACATCGTCGGACAACACCGTGCCAAGCGCTCTGTTGCCGTCGCGCTACGCAACCGCTGGCGACGCCAGCAGGTCGCCGAGCCGCTGCGTCACGAGATCCATCCCAAAAACATTTTGATGATCGGTCCCACGGGTGTGGGCAAAACCGAGATCGCTCGCCGACTCGCTAAGCTCGTTGATGCGCCTTTCATCAAAATCGAAGCCACCAAATTCACTGAAGTCGGCTACGTCGGTCGCGATGTCGACACCATCATTCGTGACCTCGCCGAGATCGCCGTCAAGCAAACTCGCGAACAAGAAATGAAACGCGTGCGCACCCTGGCCGAAGACTCTGCCGAAGATCGCATTCTTGATGTGCTCCTCACTCCACCACGTGCAGCAGATGGTTCGCCGATCCGTGAAGAAACCGCCACACGCCAAACCTTTCGCAAGCGTTTGCGCGAGGGCCATCTCGACGCCACTGAAATTGATATCGAGGTTGCACAGCCCTCGCCTCAGATGGATATCATGACGCCTCCGGGCATGGAAGAAATGGCCGAACAGCTCAAGGGTATGTTCGCCGGTTTGTCGCGTGACAAAACCAAGTCGCGGAAAATGACCGTCAAAGAAGCCTTCAAGCTCTTGGTTGACGAAGAAGCCGCTAAACGCGTCAACGAAGAAGAACTTCGTACCGTCGCGATTCAGAAAGTTGAACAGCACGGTATCGTTTTTCTCGATGAGATCGACAAAATCGCTTCACGCCAAGAGTCCGGCGGCGCCGAGGTGTCACGCCAAGGTGTGCAACGTGATCTGTTACCACTGGTTGAGGGCACGACGGTCACAACCAAGTACGGCATGATCCGTACTGATCACATTTTGTTTATCGCCTCGGGCGCCTTTCACCTTTCGCGTCCTTCGGATCTCATCCCGGAGCTCCAAGGCCGCTTCCCGATCCGTGTCGAGCTCGACTCACTGACCGCCAAAGATTTTGTGCAGATTTTGTGCGAAACCTACGCTTCGCTTACCAAGCAATATACGGCCTTGCTCGCGACTGAAGAAGTCCATCTGAACTTCACCGAGGAAGGGATTGCCCGCCTGGCCGAGCTCGCCTTTGAGGTCAACGAACGCACCGAAAACATCGGTGCGCGCAGACTTTATACCGTGATGGAAAAGCTCTTAGAGGACTTGTCCTTTGACGCTACCAGTAGCAGCGGTCAGACGATCGTGATTGATGCACGCTATGTCAACGATCAGCTCGCAGAGGTTGCAGCCAGTCAAGATCTCGCCCGTTACGTACTTTAAGGTTTAAGGATCACCATGAGCACTCGACTCTCGATCATCGCGACACGTACCGGAGATGATGGCTCAACGGGCCTGGGTGACGGCACACGCGTACCTAAGGACAGCGCACGCGTACAAGCCATGGGGGATGTGGACGAGCTCAATAGCTGCTTGGGTGTGTTGCTTGCCGATGACGTGCCCGCAGACATAGCCGCGGCTATCGCCCCCGCGCAACACGTATTGTTTGATTTGGGCAGTGAGCTTGCCGTACCGGGTTATTTTTTGATGAAAG
>JANQYI010000028.1:80439-84947 GCA_030728985.1 Burkholderiaceae bacterium
GGCGATGCTGCTTGAGATTCTCTGAGTAATTGTTCCCAGTCATCGGGGGGATGACCACTTTCCAGCATGTTTCGAAACACTAAATAGGCATCATCACTACTTTCGTATGCCCGCTTGGTCGTCTCGTCGTTGACCCAAACGTACACAATCATTTTGACTTGTGCGTGGTAACGAAAAAATAAGCGATACTGCTGAAAGAATTTAGCGCGGAACCAATGTTTACGATCTGGTCCCAAAGTCGTGCCTTGACGATACTCGATCCTCATTGGATCTTGCGGTATGACTTCAAATGCCAACTTAATAATCGCTGCTAATCGCTTACTCGGATTTTTCTTTATATAACCAGTTGGATCCTTTTTTTTAAGGTGCTCAACCTGGCTAACAAGTTGCTCCAATTGATTTAGGAAAAGTGGATGCGCAAATATTGTCCAACCATTTATCGTAAGTAATTCATTCGACACGCGATTCACTCATCGTCTGCCGATAAAGGAGTATCCAAATCAACATCGATCCCTTCGACTAGAGATTGCATCCGTTGAACAAACGCAGGATCTATGGCCTGAAGCCGCTCAGGACGTGTTGCGATATCGCGAGCCAGAAAACCCAGAAATACGTCAAGAGCCGGGTCATTGGTTTCGGCGACATCAGCACGCGTGAGCATCACCCCGCCTTCGGGGAGAATCGTGTAATGAATCTTGTCACGCTTGCCAAGGCGCAAAGCGCGGCGCACGGTTTCGGGTACCGTGGTTTGATACCGATCCGTGAGCGTAGACTCAACTTCAAGTTTGATAGACATTATTCCCAGAGGATAAAAATTGAATAAATAAAATGGTAATGCAAATGCATTGTCATTGTCAAATGAAAAAGCCTCGTTGAAATTGATATCCAGTAGTTATCAATGCATCATTAAGTTTCATTTTACGTGCATCAATTCAACTTCTAGTATGTGGGGGTTAGTCCAACAACGGAATCAGGAGACCCCCGTGAAAATTAAACTGATCAACACCTTAATGCTGGGCCTGGTCGTTTCGCTCAGCGCCACTGTGCACGCACAAGAGTGGCCCACTAAACCCGTTAAATTACTCGTCGGCGCCTCACCCGGTGGTGGTACCGATCAGATGGCCCGCGCCGTCGCAGACAAACTCACACCTATGTGGGGCCAAACTGTCGTCGTCGAAAACAAACCTGGCGCTTCAAACACACTAGCAGCTGACTTGACGGCCAAAGCAACGGATGGCCAAACCATGCTGATGGGCGTGTCGACCGCGCAAGCGATTGCCCCACACCTGCTCAAGCTCAACTACGACAACGCAAAGGATCTTATCCCCGTCGCTTTTACCGGCTCCGTGCCTAACGTACTCGTTGTCGCAGCCAATAGTCCCGTCAACAGCGTGCAGGACCTGATCAAACTGCTTAAGAGCAAACCCGGTCAACTGAACTTTGCTTCGAGCGGTGCAGGCAGCACACAGCATATCGCGGCCGAACTCTTCAAAGATCTGGCTGGCGTCAATGCCGTTCATATCCCATACAAGGGCAGCACTCCTGCCATGATTGACCTGATCGCCGGACAGGTTCAATACGCCTTCGAAACCATGTCCTCGGCATTACCTCAAATCCGTGGCGGTAAACTCAAAGCACTCGCTGTCGCAAGCGACGTACGAAATCCCCAGCTGCCCAATACACCCACAATGAAAGAAGCGGGTGTCCCATTGGTCATGAGTGCCTGGTACGGCGTTTACATGCCTGCCAAGACACCTGCCGCGGTGATCAGCAAAGTCAATGCGGATGTGAACAAGGTACTGAACATGCCTGACACTGCTAAACGCCTGTCAACCATTGGCGCAACGATTCAGCCCATGTCACAAGCGCAATTCAAAGCGTTTCACGATGCTGAAAACAAGCGTTATGCCGACGTGATAAAAAAGAACAACATTAAAGTCAATTAATCTTTAAAAGCTGCACAGGAAGTGTTTTTATGAAGATCAAAGCCGTCCGCGCCCGTGTTTTTGAATGGAAAGGTAAAACTGTTCCGCCTCAGGGTAACTTTTGTTCAAACGCCATGGATTTGGTGTACTCAAAAAGCGAAACCATGAGTACTTTCCGTTTCCATTCGTGGACGGTCGTCGAAATCGAGACTGACAACGGCATTGTCGGTCTCGGTAACGTCGCGCTCGCACCCAAGATCGCCAAAGCCATCATCGACGAATACCTCGCCGCCATGGTGATCGGCGAAGATCCTTGGGATTACGAATACCTATGGCAAAAAATGTATCGTGGCACGCATGCTTGGGGACGCAAAGGTGTGGCGATGGCCGCGATTTCTGCTATCGACCTGGCGATTTGGGACATTCTTGGCAAAAGCGTCAATAAGCCTGTATTCAAACTACTCGGCGGTCGTACCAAAGAAAAAATTCCCTGCTACTACTCTAAGCTTTACCGTACTGATTTAAATGAAATGCAAAAGGAAGCGCAGACCTTTCTTGACCAAGGCTTCAAGGCCTTCAAAATGCGCTTTGGTTATGGCCCCGCCCACTTGCAGCAAGGTGTAGTTGAAAATCTCAAGTCTGTCGCCGCAGTTCGCGAAGTGATCGGCGACGATACCGATCTCATGCTCGAGTGCTACATGGGCTGGAACCTGGAATACGCAAAACGCATGCTCCCCAAGCTGGAAAAATATGCGCCACGCTGGCTGGAGGAGCCCGTCATTGCTGACGATATCGATGGCTATGCTGAGCTCAATCAGCTGACCAGCATCCCGATTTCTGGCGGAGAGCACGAGTTTTCTCTCTATGGTTTTAAGCAACTGCTCGATCGCAAAGCGGTTTCCGTTGTGCAATACGACACCAACCGCGTCGGCGGCATTACCGCTGCACACAAAATCAATGCCCTCTGCGAAGCCTATAGCGTGCCGGTGATTCCGCACGCAGGCCAGATGCACAACTATCACTTGACCATGAGCACGCTCGCCTCACCCATGAGCGAATACTTTCCCATGTTCGATGTCGAAGTCGGCAATGAATTGTTCTACTACATCTTCGATGGTGAGCCTGTCGCCAAAGATGGTTTTATCCAGCTCGACGACAATACGCCCGGACTTGGTCTCACGCTCAAGACCGAGTTTCTGAAAGACTTCAACATCATCGAGTAAAAATCATGGCAGCACAGCCCAGATATCAAGGCGTATTTCCCGTCGTCCCGACGATCTTTAAAGCGTCCGGAGAGCTTGATCTCCCCAGTCAAAAGCGTTGTGTCGATTTTATGATCGATGCGGGATCACAGGGCTTGTGTATTTTGGCAAACTTCTCTGAACAGTTTTCGATCTCTGATGATGAACGAGATCTCCTGACCCGCGAGATCCTCGAACATGTCGCAGGACGCGTTCCCGTCATTGTCACAACCACCCATTACGGTTCACTGATTTGCGCGCAACGTAGTCGACGCGCCCAAGACCTGGGCGCCTCAATGGTCATGATCATGCCGCCGTATCATGGCGCGACGATCCGAGTGCCAGAGCCAAACATTCACGAGTTTTTTAAGAAAGTCTCGGACGCGATTGACATCCCCATCATGATTCAGGATGCGCCGGTCAGCGGTACTCCTTTGTCCGCCGCGTTTCTGGCAAAGATGGCGACCGAAATCGCCAATGTCTCCTATTTCAAAATCGAAACTGCAGGTGCGGCAAGCAAACTGCGCGAACTCATCAAACTCGGTGGGGAGGCGATCGAAGGCCCCTGGGATGGTGAAGAAGCCATCACCTTACTGCCCGATCTTGAAGCTGGCTGCACCGGCGCCATGACAGGTGGCGGCTACCCGGATGGCATTCGTCAAATTATGGATCCCTGGTTCGCGGGTAATCGTACGCAAACGATTGACGCCTACACGCGCTGGCTACCACTGATTAATTATGAAAATCGCCAAGGCGGCATTTTGTCTGCCAAGGCCCTCATGAAAGCGGGCGGCATCATCGACGCCGAGGTTTCACGACACCCCTTTCCCGCCATGAATCCGGCTGTACGCAGCGGGCTGATCGAAACCGCCAAACGGCTTGACCCTCTGGTGTTTCGCTGGGGCAAATAAGCCGTAGAGCTCAATCAGAGGCTGAGCTCTGGCGGATGAAGCATGGTTAAAAATGCTTTGGTCGCGGGCGATGCGGGCCGATCCCGCTTGATCAAGCTGCCATAGGGATCAAGCTTGTTCTTAATTCGATAGCCTAGTACCTTGATACGGCCGCTATCGGCAAAAATCGCCGCAACAGATTCAGGAATCACCGCGATCATCTCGGTACGGGTCACGATATCCGCGGTGGTCAGAATAGAGGACGTTTCGATCAGTGTCGCAGGCAACACCAAATGTTGGTCATGAAACTCTCGCTCGATCACCGCACGCATCGGACTGCCCGGCCCCTGTAGAATCCAGGGATACTTGTGTAAAGCCTCGAGTGTCACCTTTGGCTTGCCGGCCAAGGGATGATTGACTGCCCCCACAATCGACAGCGCTTCGTTGGCGAT
>JANQYI010000029.1:0-16689 GCA_030728985.1 Burkholderiaceae bacterium
CTGGGGCGTTTGATGTTGCTGAGCAACATTCAAAGCACCCCATTTTCCTGCAAACCGAGGAAGCTTCCCGATGCGGAAATCTGTCGATTGAGTGGCAGCCTCCTTGCAGGCAAGTGGAGCAATGTTGCTACGTACATACATTTAATTGTCCAGAAAACATTTTTGTGGTAACGTTTCTACATTATGTATGAATATATCTAGGTGAGCGATGACCATCACAACTCTTTCAAGCCGCCAATTCAACCAAGACGCAAGCAGAGCCAAGAAAGCCGCAATAGCGGGTCCAGTATTCATCACGGATCGTGGTCGGCCGGCGCATGTACTACTGACCTTTGCCGCATACAAGAAAATCACCGCAAGTCATGCGAAGATTGCTGACCTTCTGGCGATGCCCAGCGGTGAAGACTTTGAATTTGATGCGCCACCATTGCGCGACCTCGCCCGACCAGCGGATTTTTCCTGATGTATGTGCTTGATACCAATGTCGTATCCGAGCTGCGGAAAATACGTCTTGGCAAAGCGGACGCGCAATTCGCGATATGGGCCGATAGCATCGAAGCGATGGATTTATATCTATCAGTCATTACGATTCAAGAACTAGAAATCGGTGTACTGTTGGCAGAACGCCGCGATCCATCCCAGGGCGCAGTATTTAGGTTGTGGCTAAATGGTCACGTCATCCCGGCTTTCAATGGTCGTATTTTGGACGTTGATACCGCAGTTGCTCAACGGAGTGCAAAGCTCCATATACCTGACCCTCGCCCTGTTCGTGATGGCTTGATCGCTGCGACGGCGCTGGTACACGGCATGACCGTCGTGACGCGTAACGTGGCCGACTTTGAGCCAACTGGTGTTAAGACACTCAACCCTTGGCAGGGCAGTGGTGATGTCTAGCTGACTCTAGCTTGGTTTGCAAAACGCCGAATTTTAATTGCCAACGACATTGGGTAATTCATCCAATTTCCACAAAATTATCCCTTTGGACTTGAAATCCCCAAAACAACCCCTATAATTAGCACTCGACTGCAATGAGTGCTAACAATGCTCTCGCAGTTTTTCCAACAACCCATTTTAGTATTTAACAGGAGTTCTACATGGCCCTGCGTCCCCTGCACGATCGCGTGATCGTCAAACGCCTGGACAACGAGCGCAAAACTGCCTCGGGCATCGTTATCCCTGAGAGCGCCGCTGAAAAGCCCGATCAGGGTGAGGTGCTAGCTGTTGGTCCCGGCAAGCAAACCGAAGATGGCAAAGTCCTGAAAATGGACGTCAAAGTTGGCGACAAAGTCTTGTTCGGCAAGTATGCCGGCCAGACAGTCAAAGTCGACGGCGAAGAAGTCCTCGTCATCCGTGAGGAAGAAATCCTCGCGGTTGTCCAGTAAACAGAACACGAGAAGGAAAGATCAATGGCTGCCAAGCAAGTTCTATTCGGCGATGACGCACGCGTGCGTATCGTCCGTGGCGTAAATATTCTCGCCAATGCAGTGAAAACAACCCTCGGTCCAAAGGGCCGTAACGTCGTCCTCGAGCGCTCTTTTGGTGCCCCAACCGTCACTAAAGACGGCGTGTCGGTCGCAAAAGAAATCGAACTCAAAGACAAATTTGAAAACATCGGCGCACAGCTGGT
Source organism: Burkholderiaceae bacterium (assembly GCA_030728985.1). Lineage (GTDB taxonomy): Bacteria > Pseudomonadota > Gammaproteobacteria > Burkholderiales > Burkholderiaceae_B > Zwartia. The sequence goes on from JANQYI010000029.1 coordinate 1,628, forward strand.
CAAGGAAGTTGCTTCCAAGACCTCTGACAATGCCGGTGACGGTACAACCACCGCAACCGTGTTGGCTCAGTCGATTGTTGTTGAAGGCCTCAAGTACGTGGCTGCCGGCATCAATCCAATGGATCTCAAGCGCGGAATCGACAAGGCCGTGATCGCCGCAGTGGCTGAGCTCAAAAAGCTCTCCAAGCCATGCACCACGACCAAAGAAATCGCTCAAGTCGGTTCGATCTCGGCAAACAGCGACTTCTCCATCGGCCAGATCATTGCTGACGCAATGGACAAAGTCGGCAAAGAAGGCGTGATCACTGTCGAAGACGGTAAGTCTCTCGAAAATGAACTCGACGTCGTCGAAGGCATGCAGTTTGACCGTGGCTACCTGTCACCCTACTTCATTAACAACCCTGAAAAGCAAGTGTCAGCGTTGGACGATCCTTATGTTCTGATTTACGACAAGAAAGTCAGCAACATTCGCGATCTGCTGCCTATTTTGGAGCAAGTTGCCAAGTCAAGCCGTCCTTTGTTGATCGTGGCTGAAGATGTCGAAGGCGAGGCTTTGGCCACGCTGGTCGTCAACAACATCCGCGGCATTCTCAAGACCACAGCCGTCAAGGCGCCTGGTTTTGGTGACCGCCGTAAAGCAATGCTCGAAGACATCGCCATCCTCACCGGTGGAACAGTCATCTCCGAAGAAACAGGCATGTCGCTTGAGAAAGCAACATTGGCTGAACTCGGTCAAGCCAAGCGTATCGAAGTCGGCAAAGAAAACACCACCATCATCGACGGTCATGGCGATGCCAAGTCGATCGAAGCACGCGTCAAGCAGATCCGTGTCCAGATCGAAGAAGCAACGTCCGACTACGATCGTGAAAAACTGCAAGAGCGCGTGGCCAAGTTGGCCGGTGGCGTTGCTGTGATTCGCGTCGGTGCTTCGACCGAAGTCGAAATGAAAGAAAAGAAGGCACGTGTCGAAGACGCACTGCATGCAACACGTGCTGCAGTCGAAGAAGGCATCGTTCCTGGCGGTGGCGTTGCGTTGATCCGCACACGCGCTGTCGTGGCCAAGGTCAAAGGCGACAACGCTGATCAAGACGCTGGTATCAAACTCGTCTTGCGCGCCATCGAAGAGCCACTTCGCACCATCATTGCAAACGCAGGTCACGAGCCAAGCGTTGTGGTCAACAATGTCGCGAACGGCACAGGTAACTACGGCTTTAACGCCGCCACCGGCGAGTACGGTGACCTGGTCGAACAAGGCGTGTTGGATCCAACCAAAGTCACACGTACGGCTCTGCAAAATGCAGCCTCCGTTGCCAGCTTGTTGCTGACAACAGAAGTCGCTGTTTGCGAACTCGCCGAAGACAAGCCTGCCGGCGGCGGCATGCCTGGTGGCGATATGGGCGGTATGGGCGGTATGGGCGGCATGGGTGGTATGGGCGGCATGGGCTTCTAAGTCCACGTTGTCTGCCCCGAGCTTGTCTTGGGGGACGCCAAAAAAACCCTCGGAGCGATCCGGGGGTTTTTTTACAAGAAACGGAGAGTTGTGAATGAGTGAAAGTGGACAAGTGCGAACTGTTTGGACTGAGTCGGAACTGACGGCTATTGCGATTCGCGCGTTTCAGGGACTCGGACTGACGCAAACAGATGCAGCAGACGTTGTCCGCGTCCTAGTCTTGGCTGATTTATTTGGTCTCAGTACGCATGGCTTGTCGCGGGTAGAGTCCTATGGTGAGCGCTTGATGGTCGAAGGTATTCGAGCTCAACCAAACATCAAAGTCGAGTCACCTGCACCCGCGCTTAGGCTCGTCGATGGCGATAATGGTGTCGGTCCTTTAGTGGGCATGCACGCACTGCGCGCCGCGATGGATGCGGCGAGTCAATTTGGTATCGGGATGGCCTTCGCCCGAGGCAGTAATCACTTCGGACCCATCTCGCCTTATTCTTTGATTGCTGCCCAAGAAGGTTTTGCCAGCATCATCGGCAGTAACGCGACAACCACGATCGCTCCTTGGGGTGGCAGCGATGCCCGTTTGGGTAATAGTCCTTTGGGTTTTGGTGTCCCCAATCCGGGTGGTCAACCTTTTTTGCTTGATATGGCGATGAGCGTGGTGGCACGCGCCAAAATTCGGAATGCGCTCAAGCGCGGTGAAACGATCCCAGACACGTGGGCCACCGATGACAAGGGGCGTGCCACGACGGACCCTAAAGCAGCCCTAGATGGCTTTTTACAGCCCATTGGTGGGCATAAGGGCTATGGTCTCGCACTGATGGTGGATATTTTTGCGGGACTGCTGTCCAACGCCGCCTATCTCACCCACGTCAAATCATGGGTCGATGCGCCTGATGAGCCGCAAAATCTCGGACATTTTTTTATTTTGATCAATACCAAGGTCCTTGGCTCACCGAAATGGCTGACTGAGCGCATGATGGATTTTGCCTCGATTTTGCACGATAGTCCGCCAGCTGAGCAGGGCCGGCCTGTGATCATGCCAGGTGAAATTGAGTTAAATAAAATGGCACAGCAACAGGTCACTGGGATCACGCTTGACGCCGCTGTGGTTAAGCTATTGCAAGAGCATGCAGCTAAGCGTGCGTAAAAAGACAATAATTCAAGGAGACAGTTGTGCATGAATGGACTTGGTTATGGATTCCCGCCACGATTTTTGCGGCAGCGGCGCAAGCGGGGCGTAATGCGATTCAGCGAAGCTTGACTGAGCAGCTCGGTACGCTGGGGGCGACGCAAGTTCGGTTCTTGTATGGCTTGCCTTTCGCGGTATTGTTTACGGCGATTGCCCTAATGGTCACGGGCTCAATGATGCCTAAAATGGATTTGCACTTTGCGCTCTTCGTGATGGCCGGAGCCCTCTCGCAGATTGCAGCGACAGCATTGATGCTTGCCGCCATGCGACAACGCGCGTTTGTGGTGGTGACGGCATGGACTAAGACAGAGCCTGTTCAGGTAGCTCTTTTTGGTTTGGTGGTCTTGGGCGATCGGATTTCTGTGTTGGCGATGGTGGCCATCATCATCGCAACGGTCGGTGTCACCATCATGGCTCGCAAACCGGGAGCGACTGCACCCGGCGAGTCCACGTGGCAACCCGCGGCACTCGGTTTGCTCGCAGGCGCTTTCTTTGCGATCGCTGCGGTGTCCTTCAGAGGTGGAATCTTGGCCTTGGGTGAGGCGCACTTCTTTGTGCGAGCTTCATGGACACTGACTTGCGGCTTGGGTGTACAGACGATTGTGCTTGCGGCATGGATGATGAGCTTTCATCGAGAGGCCTGGGTCAAGTGTCTCAAGGCCTGGCGGATCTCGATTTGGGGGGGCTTGCTGGGTGCGTCCGCATCCCAAGGTTGGTTTCTGGGCTTTGCCTTAACCGCTGCAGCCAACGTACGTACGTTGGGTTTGGTTGAGGTCTTGTTCGCCCAGTTACTTTCTTGGCGCGTATTTCTGAGTAAAAGCTCTCGTCAAGAGACCTTTGGCATCGCGCTGATTGTGATTGGTGTGGGCTTTTTGTTACTGTCCACAGCATAAAATTATTGAAGCAAAGGCAGTCGTTTTGTTGCCGTTTCGGCCGCAGGAGTACCTTTGTAATCTTTGACAATACGCTGAAGCGTTGTCTTGGCGCCGGCGCGGTTGTTGAGTTCGATCTGGCAGCTCGCGACCATCAGCAAGGCATCGGCAGCGCGAGGTTCTTTTGGATATTTTTGAACCATGGCTTGAAGGGTTGTGATCGCACCTTTGTAGTCCTTCATCGCATAACGACTACTGCCAAGATAAAATTGCGCAGTGGGGGCGAGTTTGCTGTCTGGGTAGAGCGTCAAAAATGCCGTGAGATTTTGAACGGTTTCTTTGTACTGAGTCTTGCGAAAAGACTCCATGGATTGATCAAAAGCCGCTTGCTCGCGTGGGTCTTGCGAGCGTGGGTCGGCAGCGCGACCGCCGGCTCCACCCGCGACCGCTGGACGTCCAAGCTGCTCAATGTCATTGCGCAAGCGAACGACTTCCTGTCCAAGCGCTTCGATTTGGTCTGAGAGTTGAATCCGCGCGCGCTGGTTCGCTTCGTTCATTGTTCGAACCTGTTGACGGAGTTCGAGAATGGCTTTGCGAGCTTCATCGTCGGTGAAAGCAAGTGCTGACTGACTGAGCAGTGCGCCACTCATCAGGACGACAGACAGACTAATATTTCGCCAGAAAAAAGCATTCGTACGCATAAAAAACAACTCCTTTAAACAACAAAGCGACCGATGGCCGCTTTGTTATAGACCAATCTAATAGATTAGTTTAACGCTTGTAATTGAAATCGGCGCGACGGTTTTCAGCATAATCTGCATCAGAATCACCCAGAGCCTTGGGTTTTTCTTTACCAAAGCTGATGGTTTCAACTTGTGTGTCGGGTACGCCGATCAGCGTCAACATACGACGAACGGCTTCGGCACGACGCTGACCCAGCGCCAGGTTGTATTCGGAACCGCCGCGAGCGTCAGTATTGCCTTCGATGAAGACACGCTGCTGAGGCGCGCTGACAAGATACTTGCCATGCGTATCTACCAGCGAGCGATATTGATCGCTGACTGTGTAGCTGTTGAAGTCAAAATAGACTGAACGCTGTTTTGCCAGGATGCTTTGCGGATTGAAGGGATCCAAAACGCCGGACCCATCCGCACCGCTACTACCCTTGCCAGCTTGGTCGTCCAGAGAAACAGAGCTACAAGCAGCCAGACCGGCAGCCAGTGCAGCAATGGTCATAACTTTAGCAATACGCGATCTCATGATGTTTACCTTAGTAAGAAATATAACGACATATTTAAAAGTGAATTAAATTTTTATAAAAGACGGGCACTATTTATTTGTGAACGGACCCCAGGTCGGCTCGCGAATCTCGCCATTCAGAACAGACAAGGTTTGCCGAACTCGACCATCGCTTGACACACCTGCTAAAACGCTGCGGCCACCTTGGTTGGCGGCGTAGAGAACTTGCATGCTATTTGGTGCAAAGCTCGGTGATTGATCATCCCGCCCTTGCGTGAGTAATGATTCGGCACCACTGGCAAGGTCCAGAGAGGCGATACGGAAAGCACCATCTCGACGAGTGACCATTAACAAAGTTTTGCCGTCCGGAGAAACTCTAGGTGAGATATTGTAGTTGCCATTAAAGCTGATGCGACGCGGTTCACCACCCTGAGCGCTCACTTGATAGATCTGGGGGCTGCCGCTGCGATCGCTGGTGAAGTAAATGGTGCGTCCATCGGGGCTAAAGGTTGGTTCCGTGTCAATCAACGGCGAACGAGTCAACCTGCGAAGATTGCCGCCATCCGTCGAGTTAACCAAATAAACCTGTGAGAGCCCGTCACGGGTGAGAACGACGGCCAGAGTATTGCCATCAGGTGACCAAGCGGGCGCGGAGTTATTACCTTTGTAGTTGGCGACTGGAAAGCGTTTACTGGTGGCGAGTTGGTGGACATACACCACAGGTTTGCCTGATTCAAAGCTCACATATGCCAAGCGTGAACCATCGGGTGACCATGCAGGTGAAATGATCGGTTCACCAGAACGCAAGGCTACTTGGGGATTTTGTCCATCCGCATCTGCAATTTGAAGCTCAAAGGTTTTGCCACGTTTGAGCACATAAGCGATACGTGTTGAAAAAACGCCACGAATTCCTGTGATTTTTTCGTAAATCAAGTCCGCGATTTGGTGCGCCATGCGTCGCAACTCTTTTTCGGTGCCGACGATGGTGACTTCATCGAGCGTTCCGCGCTTAACCGTATCGGCTAACCGGTATTGAATCTCAATCCGATCACCTTTGCGTGTGACGGTGCCATAAGCAATGAAATCGGCACCACGCTTGCGCCACTCATCATAAGCGATAGGGGAGGCATAGGTCAGGGGCGTGCCTGCCGTGCTGATCAAGCGAAACTGACCCGAGCGGGTGAGGTCGGCGCGGATGATTTCAGCAACCTGCGCGCCAGGGCCGTCCCCACTAAAGTCCGCGATTGAAACGGGATACTGTTGCGCACCCGTGCCTGAAATATCGACCCGCAGTTGCGCGTGGGCCGTCACTCCGAAGCCGACCACCAAGGACAGCATGGCTAGCTTGAACCATGTTGTAAGTGCATGAAATAGGGATGACGGGTACATGCTGTTCATAGGTAAAGGGTGACATTTCATGGTTGCAGGACTCCTGTCAATCATACATATTGTAATTGACGTCGATGTAGCCGGGATATTTTCCTGTGGGTGGCGTTGGAAACGGAGAGCAGCGACGGATTCCGGTTTCTACCGCACGGTCAAAGTTTGGATTGCCAGAGCTGCGCGTCAGTTTGACACCCGCAATCGTGCCATCTGGGCGCAAATTGACACGATATTGCGCAGTGGGGTTAGCGGTGCCGCGGACGGGGACGGGGAAAGAAACCCCCGGTTGTACGCAAGCTCTGACCTTGGCGCCATAGCCATCGTTGCGGCCGCCTCCGGCTTGATTACGATCTGCCGTACCACCTGGGAGGCCTGCCGCACCGAGCGCATCGCTGCGAAACGCCTCTTTGAGCGCCTTGTCCGCAGCGGCTTTTTTGGCGGCCTCTGCCTTGGCCTTTTTGTCAGCAATTTCTTTGGCCTTTTTGTCAGCGGCTTCTTTGGCTTCTTTGGCTTTTTTAGCCTCTTCTTCCTTCTTTTTCTTTTCTTCAGCGACTTTTTTGGCCGTTTCCTGCTTCTTCAGGATCTCAGCTTTTCTGGCCGCTTCTTCTTTTTCAAGCTTTTCTTGGGCTTCGCGCTCAAGGCGTTCGGTCTTTTTGCGCTCTTGGTCTAGACGGTCGCGTTCTTGTTGTTCCGCTTGCTCGCGCTCGCGGTTAATGCGCTGCTGCTCTTGGGCGGCCTGTTCCTTGACTTTTTTCTCTGCAGCCTCTTTTTCCAGTTGGGCGCGTTCGAGTTCAGCGCGCCTTTTGCGTTCCTCCTCAAGGGCAATTTCTGGATCGATCATGGGTTTCGGCTCTGGAGCGGCCTTTGCAACCGGAGGTGGGGGAGGTGGTGGAGGCGGTGGTGGAGGCGGTGGCTCGGGTTGAGGTTCGGGAGTTGGCGTGGGCTCAGGCTCGGGCTTGGGCTCGGGCTTGGACGGAGGAGGATTGACGGGTGTGGTGCCGTCCATAAAGAGCTCGACCTGAAGGGGACCTTCGGCTTCGGTTTTCCAATTGAGACCCACGACGAGAGACAACACTAATACGACGTGCGCAAGGATCGCCAAGCCAAAGGCGCGCCAGTTGAGCGCTTCTTTTGGCGGCAGACCTGGCCCGCGTGGGGTTGAATCGTAGGGTGCCATCATGGATTAAGCCACAAGCGTTTAGCGAGCGTGAAAGAAGCCTCTTTATTTTTTGGTTGCATTGGAATTGTTGGGCGCATTCGCGGGTGCGCGTTTTGGAGAGGCATTGGGCGATGGGGCGCTTTCTCCCTTTTGATCGACCAGTAAGCCTAATTTCGTCACACCGTTTTTACGTAGGTCATCCATCACTTTCATCACAACCTCGTAGGGCACCTTGCCGTCTGCGGCAATCACGACGGGCTGATCGGGTTTTAGCTCGGATAAGATCGTTTGCGCCAAAGCACTTCTCTCGACAGGGATGAAGGTTGCTCCGCCATCACGCAGACGCCAAGAGACTTTACTATCCTCTTCAATTTGGACTTCGAGAGGCTTTGCTGGCACATTGGAAGCCTGTCCAACGGAAGGCAGCTCGATCACTCCTGGCGTAATCAGCGGTGCTGTCACCATAAAAATGACCAGTAAAACGAGCATCACGTCGATATAGGGTACGACGTTGATCTCGTTTTTCAGGCGCCGACCCGGACGCCCTGAGCTTGAGCGGACCGAGGACATTAGCGCACCTGTCTCTGTAGAATGTTCAGAAATTCGTCAACAAAGGTTTCAAAGCGAATCGACAAGCGATCAATGTCATGTGTATAGCGGTTGTAGGCCACCACAGCTGGAATAGCGGCAAACAAGCCAATCGCAGTCGCGATTAGCGCTTCGGCGATACCAGGCGCCACCGCGGCTAGCGTGGCTTGCTGGACGTTGGCCAAACCGAGAAAGGCGCCCATAATGCCCCAAACCGTACCCAATAAACCGATGTAGGGGCTGACCGAACCCGCTGAGGCTAAAAAATTCAAATGGGATTCGAGCTCGTCGATTTCGCGCTGAAACGCCGCACGCATGGCGCGACGAGCGCCGTCCATCGTGCCGTTGACATCCGTGTTCGAACCGCTGCGACGCGCTTTGAGAAACTCGGTCATACCTGAATCAAAAATACGCGCAAGCGCACCTTGTTCGGCACGGCGAGTCGAAATCGACTGATGCAACAAGGCAAGATCGCCACCCGACCAGAAGTCATCTTCGAAGCGCCTCGTTTGAAGCAATGTTTTTTTAATGGTGGCCCGTTTCGCAAAAATAAACGTCCAGGACAGCACTGAAATGACAATGAGTAGCAGCATGATGAACTGCACTGGCAGGCTGGCGTTCAGCACCAGCGAGAGCATCGACATGTCGGTTGTGGTTTGCATCACTTATTCCTGAGTAATTTTGGCTAGTTTAGTACGTACGGATTTTGGAATTGCAGCGACTCGCATATTAACGGTTTCTACGCAACAGACTTGGATGTTGCTTTGGACAATCAGTTCCCCGTTTCGTATGACGGACTGCGAGAAGTGTAACGAAGCTCGGCCCATTCGGGTGACTTCGCTTTCAATCTGCAACAAATCATCGAGGCGAGCAGGCGACAGGTAGCGGACATCGACGCGCACCACCATAAAGCCGCGTTGTTCTTGTGTGGCAAGGTCGGATTGATTGACGCCAAGTGCGCGTAGCCACTCGGTGCGGCCGCGTTCCATGTACTTGAGATAGTTTGCATAAAAAACTACTCCGCCCATATCCGTGTCTTCGTAATAGACGCGAATATCGAATTGATGCTTAAGGCGGGGACGCTCGATGGGCATATATACCTGATGAAAATTAAGCGGACTCGAGCAGAGCGAGGGTTTGATTGATGCTATCGGCAAGCGAGACGCGGGCGGCTTCGGTTTGCTTGCGACCGAGAATCTCGACCACGCCATCATTCAGGCTACGCTCGCCGACTGTGATCCGTACAGGCGGACCGATGAGTTCCCATTCGGCGAACATAATGCCGGGCCGTTGATCGCGATCATCAAGGATGACATCCACGCCGCGCGCCTTGAGCTCTGCGTACAACGTTTCACAGGCCTTGCGGACGGCCTCACTTTTACCCCAGCCGACGGCGCAAATCGCGACCTCAAACGGTGCGATCGCGCGGGGCCAAACGATGCCTTTGGCATCGTGGTTTTGCTCGATGGCCGCGCCAACAATCCGGGTGACACCAATACCGTAGCACCCCATTTCCATCAGCGCGGGTTTGCCGTTTTCATCGAGGAAAGTGGCCTTGAGGGCTTCCGAGTATTTTGTACCGAGATAAAAGACGTGACCGACTTCGATGCCGCGCTGGATCGACAGAGTCCCCGTGCCATCGGGCGCGCGGTCCCCTTCGACGACGTTGCGCAGATCGGTCACCAGGTCTGGCTCTGGCAGGTCCCGGACCCAGTTCACGCCGGTCAGGTGAGCGCCTTCTTGATTGGCACCACAAATAAAGTCATGCATGTGTGCGACCGTCAGGTCTGCGACCACACGGACAGGTTGCTTGGTCGCCACGGGCCCCAGATAGCCTGGTTTGCAACCGAAGTGTTCGACAATTTCAGCCTCTGTGGCAAAACGGAAGCCTTTATTCAGCCCTGCAATCTTACCGACCTTAATTTCGTTGAGTTCGTGATCGCCGCGCAACATCAATAGCCAGATTTGAGCGGGCTTGTCTTTTGGCTCGGTCGCAAGCACGATGGATTTCACCGTATGGCTCAGGGGCACCTTGAGCATCTCTGCGACCATTTCACATTTGGTGGCCTCGGGGGTGGCAACAGACTGCATCGGAACACCTGGGGCCGCACGTTCACGGAGCAGGCAGGGCGCTGGTGCCAACTCGATGTTGGCGGCATAGTCGGAGTGAGGGTCGTAGACGATCAGATCTTCGCCAATATCGGCGATCACCTGAAACTCGTGACTCTGGGAGCCGCCGATCGAACCAGTGTCCGCCGCAACCGCGCGAAAGGTCAGGCCCAGGCGTTCGAAAATGCGCATGTAGGCATCAAACATCACCTGATAACTTTTTTGCGCGCCCGCGATGTCACGATCAAAGGAGTAGGCATCCTTCATGGTGAACTCACGTCCGCGCATCACGCCAAAGCGAGGCCGACGCTCGTCGCGAAATTTTGTCTGGATGTGATAGAAATTGACTGGTAAATGGCGCCAACTTTGAATCTCGTTGCGCGCGATATCGGTAATGACCTCCTCGGAAGTCGGTTGCAAAACAAAATCGCGACCATGGCGATCTTTGATGCGAAGCAATTCAGGGCCGTATTGCTCCCAGCGACCAGATTCGACCCAGAGTTCGGCAGGCTGCACAACAGGCATTAACAGCTCGAGCGCCCCAGCAGCATCCATCTCTTGTCTGATGATGTTTTCGACTTTACGGATCACGCGCAGACCAAGCGGCATGTAGTTGTAGATCCCCCCAGCCAGTTTGCGAATCATGCCGGAACGCATCATCAATTGATGGCTCGCGATTTCGGCGTCATTGGGGGCTTCTTTGAGAGTGCTGATGTGATAGGCAGATGCGCGCATGGTTCGCTAAAAAAATTATTAGGGCAAAGTGCCCGACAGGTACGTATAATTAAATGCAATTGTATTGAATTCGCTGGGAGTGGCCATGCTTGATCGCGAAGGCTACCGTCCTAATGTCGGAATCATCCTCGTTAATCAAAAAAATGAGGTCTTTTGGGGTAAGCGTATCAGGGAACATGCTTGGCAGTTCCCCCAAGGTGGCATCAAACACGGTGAAAGTCCGGTTCAAGCCATGTTTCGCGAGCTTCACGAAGAGGTTGGCCTAAAACCCGACCATGTCCGCATCTTGGGACGCACACGAGAGTGGTTGCGTTACGACGTGCCGGATACGTTTATCCGCAGAGAGTCACGCGGGCATTACAGAGGGCAAAAACAGATTTGGTTTTTGCTGAGAATGCTTGGGCGCGACATTGACGTCAAGTTGAGAGCGACACCGCACCCGGAGTTTGATGCGTGGCGTTGGAGTCACTATTGGGTGTCTCTGGATGCCGTCATTGACTTCAAGCGAGAGGTGTACACACAGGCTCTCAATGAATTGTCACCCTTGATTTTCAAACGTGACCAAGAGTCACGCTTTGACGCACCGGACAGTCTGGGTAGTCCGACGTGTGAGGATGAACCCTCACCCTCGCAGCCTGATCTAAACCACCGATTACTTTAAGCGCTTAATCAGGCTGGACGTATCCCAGCGAGATCCGCCCATTTTTTGCACATCGGCATAAAACTGGTCCACCAACGCCGTGACAGGTACGCGGGCACCATTACGGCGAGACTCATCCAATACGAGGCTCAAGTCCTTGCGCATCCAGTCCACCGCGAAGCCGAAGTCGAATTGATCATCCACCATGGTCGTGCCACGGTTTTCCATCTGCCAGCTTTGTGCAGCGCCCTTGTTGATGACATCGAGCACCACTTTCATGTCAAGGCCTGCCGCCTGACCAAAGGCGATCCCTTCGGACAGACCTTGGACGACGCCAGCGATACAGATTTGATTGACCATCTTGGCAAGCTGGCCTGCACCGATCGGGCCCACTAGCGTCACAGCACGCGCCATCGTGACAATAACATCGCGCACTTGAGCAAAGTCTTTTGCATCACCGCCACACATCACGGTGAGCATGCCATTGACCGCACCAGCCTGGCCGCCAGAGACGGGCGCATCGATAAACTTAATCCCTTTGCTGTGAGCAATAGCGTGTAGTTCGCGAGCAACGGAGGCAGACGCCGTCGTATGATCGACATAGGTCGCACCGGCATGCATCCCCGCGAACGCGCCATCCTCACCGAGCACAACGCTACGCAAGTCATCGTCGTTACCGACACAGGAAAAAACAATCTCCGCACCGTTCGCGGCTTCACGAGGCGTGGCACACGCACGTCCACCAAACTCTTTGACCCAGGCCTGAGCCTTTTGAGCATTGCGGTTGTAGACCGTGACGTGGTGCCCCGCGGCTGCCAAATGACCTGCCATGGGTAAACCCATCACCCCCAAGCCAATAAAAGCGACTTTGCGGGGGGTGGAGGTCTCGTACGTTTTGCCGTTAATGGATGCCACGACTTAGGTTTCCTCGAAAATCTCGCGCTTCTTTTTCAGGGAAGGCAGAGAAATGATGAGCACCAACAGCAGGGCAACACCCAGCAGCGAGGCTGACAGAGGACGCTCGATAAAGGTCGCAAAATTACCTCGCGACAGGAGCAGGGCGCGACGGAAGTTCTCTTCCATCAATGGACCCAGCACCAAGCCTAGTAGCAGCGGAGCACCTTCGCACTTGAGCTTAGACCAAAGATAGCCAACGATACCGAAGATCGCTGTCACCATAATGTCAAAGACGTTGTAGTTGAGCGAGTACACCCCGATCGTACAAAACAGCAGAATGGCGGGGTAAAGGACGCGGTACGGGACGGTCAGTAGCTTGATCCAGATACCGATCAGCGGCAAATTCAGCACCACTAGCATCAAGTTTCCAATCCACATCGAGGCGATCAGACCCCAGAACAGTTCTGGGTGGCTGGTCATGACTTGAGGACCCGGCTGGATATTGTGAATAGTCATCGCGCCGACCATCAGCGCCATCACGGCGTTTCCTGGGATACCCAGCGTCAGCAGAGGAATGAATGACGTCTGGGCGCCCGCGTTGTTGGCGGACTCAGGGCCCGCTAGGCCCGCAGGGTGGCCTTTACCGAAACGCTCAGGATTTTTGGAGAGTTTCTTTTCGACCGTATACGAGGCAAAAGACGAGAGTACCGCACCCCCGCCAGGCAAAATCCCTAGGCAAGATCCGATTGCCGTGCCACGAAGGACAGCGGGCCAAGACTCTTTAAATTCTTGCTTGTTGGGGTAGAGTGAGCCGATTTTTGCATCGACCTCAACGCGGTTTTCTTTTTGCTCGAGGTTGGTCATGATTTCGGTAAAACCGAACACGCCCATCGCCACAATCGCAAAGCCCACACCGTCTTGGAGTTCGGGGATGCCGAAGTCAAAGCGCGCCACGCCCGAATTGACGTCCGTGCCTACCATACCAAGCAGCAGGCCAAGCAAAATCATGGCTATGGCTTTCATCAAGGAACCGGAAGCTAGCACTACAGCGCCCACCAAACCCAACACCATCAGAGAAAAATACTCTGCAGGACCGAATTTGAAGGCCAATTCAGCCAAGGGCGGAGCGAATGCTGCAATCAACAACGTGGCGACGCTACCCGCAAAGAAGGAACCCAACGCGGCAATCGCCAGTGCTGCACCGGCACGACCATTTTTAGCCATGGCATGTCCGTCTAGCACGGTCACCACCGCGGAGGTTTCTCCCGGCAGGTTCACCAGAATGGCGGTCGTAGAGCCACCGTACTGCGTACCATAGTAAATGCCGGCCAGCATGATCAGGCCTGCGATAGGCGGCAACACATACGTGATCGGCAACAACATTGCGATGGTCGGCACAGGACCCAGGCCCGGCAATACGCCAACCAAAGTCCCCAACAAACAGCCTAAGAACGCATAGGTCAGATTTTCAGGTGTAAAGGCCACCCCAAAACCAATCATTAAATTATTGAGTAAGTCCATGAATCAGTGCTCCTTAGTTCATGCCGAGGAAAGCGGGCCAAATCGGGAACACCAACTTGAGTCCAACAACGAAAGCCAGATAGCAAAGAATCGCCAAGAAGATTGCGTTGGCAATCGTGACTTTCCACGTGAATTCATGACTCGCTGTTGCGCTGATAATGACCAAGACAAGCATGGAAACAATCAAGCCGGCGGGCTGCAATAGGAGTGCGAACACAACAACAGAGGCAGTGATAATGGCAACAATTTTGAAATCAAATCTTGAGATCTCCGTTTTGGCTGCTTTTTGACTCAATGAGGACAATAAAATTAAAGCTCCGAGACCCGCCATAATGATCCCAAGCCAGAACGGAAAGTAACCAGGCCCCATTCGCGCGGCGGTACCCATCGAGTAATCAGTGGATTTCCAGGCGAACGCCAAGCCGATAATGATGAACATCACCCCCGACCAGAAGTTCTGTTTGTTTCTAACCTGCATGGTGAAAAACTCCTTGACTGCGCTGCTAATAGTTGTTTTAAAAACCGTGGTCATGCACTGTGCGCCACACAAACTAATTGACCTCTTGAATGACATTTCCGATAAGTGGCCATGACTCACTTCATGGTAAGGGAGAGTAAGGCCAAAACAGATGTAAATGCATCTGAACGTAGATGGGGTTTTCCCTAGAAAAAGGGTTATACCTAGGTCATTTCGAAGGGGTATTTGAGGACGATCTACGTTTTGAAGAGCGACTTTCAATTTTTAGGCTTTTTTGCTTGTTGCTAAGCATTCATACCTGAATACAAGCTTACAAAAGAGGGCGCATCGTTAATTTTTTTGGAGTTTGAGACGCGTTGTTGCCAAGACGCTATCGCTTTTTCATTTTTGCTTTACGATAACGGTATGCTTGAAGATCTTGATCACTTATCCATACGCTTGGCGAAACTTCTCGCCTACACACAGCAATTGTTTGCCGAACAGCAAGCTTTACAGGTTCAGCTTGCGCAGGTTCAAACAGAGCGAGATGCCTTAAGGGGGCAACTTACCCAAGAGGGCAAGCAAGCTCAGGCGCTGAGCCGCAAAGCGGACATCGCCTCGTCTGAGCGGGATGTTTTGCAGGGGTCGTTAGATTTGTTCAAGCAAGAACAGCACGCCTTGCAGTCGCAACTTGCGACACGTGAAAAAGAAGTGTCCGCACTTCGCGGAGTCGCGGTTCAGGCGCAGCAACGGATAGACGCGGTGTTAGAACGTTTGCCTGGCGCGACACAGGTCGAGGAGCCAAAGTAATGGAACGCGTCGATAT
>JANQYI010000029.1:16789-21207 GCA_030728985.1 Burkholderiaceae bacterium
CGTTTGCCTGGCGCGACACAGGTCGAGGAGCCAAAGTAATGGAACGCGTCGATATTTCGATCCTAGGGCGTGATTATTCACTCGCCTGTCCTCCCGAAGAAAAACAGGCCTTGTCGGATGCGGCTCAGCATGTGAGCCAGCTCGCTGGGCGGATTCAGGGATCTGGAAAAGTTTCTGGAAATGAGCGCATTGCGGTGATGGCGGCGATTCAGATCGCGGTCGAGCTGCTTTCGGTGCGTGCGCCGGACGGTCCCCTTGGCGGTTTGGCAGTTGGCGACTTCAAGCGTAGAATTGACGATATGAATTCAATGCTCGACGAAGCGCTTGCAACTGTGGCCCCCAACCGGGTATCCAAGCCTCGCTAATCAGCCCTTCGACGAGAGAAAAGTTTGTCCCTGCTGTGTTCGTGACTAGGTCATATATTCTCAGAACCAATGCTTTTGGCATATTCAGGTCGCGGGATAGCTCGATGGGAATGCACGTCTCTAGTCAGATGCGCTCGAAATCAAGCAGATCGTGGCCAACTTGAACCTTAGGTTCGAGATGCCGGCCTAAACGGCACGAGCGGGGCATTTATCCAAAAGCCTGCCATCGATCCATGGCGGGCTTTTTTTATGCGTGGGCTTTTTTATATATTGGCTTTTTTTGCCGCCCATCGATAAAGCGCCGCCCCAAAAATAATCATGGGCAAGGAGAGCCATTGTCCCATCGTGAGCCCGGCAGCCAGCAGCCCCAGAAAGTTGTCAGGCTCCCTGGCAAACTCGGCCATAAAGCGGAAAAAGCCATAACCCATCAAGAATACCGCGCTGACCTGACCCAGTGGGCGTGGCTTATTTGCAAACCACCAGACGAGGACAAACAGAGCCAAGCCCTCGAGTCCGAGTTGATAGAGCTGCGAGGGGTGTCTCGCGACGCCATCGCCGCTCTGTGGAAACACCATGGCCCAAGGCATGGTGCTCGCCCTGCCCCACAGCTCGCCATTGATAAAGTTTCCCAGTCGACCCGCAGCTAAGCCAAGCGGAATCAGGGGCGAGACAAAGTCCGAGACCATCAGCAGGGGATATTTGCGTCTACGTGCCAGCCACAGCATCATCAAGGTGACACCAATAAGTCCGCCATGAAAAGACATGCCACCTTCCCAGAGGTAAAAAATCTCCAAGGGATGGGCCAAGTAATAAGCGGGCTTGTAAAACAGGACGTAACCGAGGCGACCCCCTGCGACAACCGCAAGGACGCCATAAAAGATAATGTCCTCTAAGTCGCGCATGGTCAGGATGGTTTTCTGATGGTTGATTCGCCAGCGACCTAGCAGCCAGGCCGAGCCAAACGCAGTCAAGTACATTAATCCATACCAATGGATCGCAATCGGCCCCAGTTTTATCGCAATTGGGTCAAAATTAGGAAATTGCAGCATCACAAGCCACCAAACAAAAGATGTCCGATAATAACCGCTGCAAACTTCATTGATAGGTGTTTACTCATGTCAAATAACGACCGTTCTAAAAATATTACCGAAGGCGTGACACGTGCGCCCAACCGTTCGATGTACTACGGCATGGGCTACAAAGAATCAGATTTCGCCAACCCAATGATTGGCGTGGCAAACGGTCACTCCACGATCACGCCTTGTAACAGCGGTTTGCAGCCCCTGGTCGATGCCGCGATTGCCGCCGTCAAAGAGTCCAAGGCCAATCCTCAGGTGTTTGGTACGCCAACCATCTCCGACGGCATGTCGATGGGTACCGAGGGCATGAAGTACTCACTTGTTTCACGCGAGGTGATTGCGGACTGTATTGAAACGGCTGTTCAAGGTCAGTGGATGGACGGCGTGGTGGTGGTGGGTGGTTGCGATAAAAATATGCCCGGCGGCATGATTGGCATCGCGCGCACCAACGTGCCCGGTATTTACGTATATGGTGGCACCATCAAGCCCGGCTCCCACAAAGGACGTGATCTGAATATTGTGTCAGTCTTCGAAGCGGTTGGTGAGTTCACCATGGGCCGCATGAGCACTGAGGACTTTAAAGCGATCGAACAAAAAGCGATCCCGGGCTCTGGTTCTTGCGGGGGTATGTACACCGCCAATACGATGAGCTCTTCTTTCGAGGCGATGGGGATGGCGTTGCCTTACTCCAGCACGCTGGCCAACGAAGACGGCGAGGCTGTGACCATGGCGGCCGAGGCTGCGCGGGTGTTGGTGGATGCCGTCCGTCATAACCGCAAGCCGCGCGATATCATTACCCGCAAGTCGCTCGAAAACGCCGTGTCCGTCATCATGGCGATTGGCGGCTCGACCAACGCAGTGTTGCACTTTTTAGCGATTGCGCATGCCGCCGAAGTGCCTTGGACCATCGATGATTTTGAAACCGTTCGCAAGCGCGTCCCGGTGCTGTGCGATCTCAAGCCTTCCGGTCAGTTTCTGACGGTTGATTTGCATCGTGCGGGCGGCATCCCTCAGGTCATGAAGATTTTGCTCAATGCAGGTTTGCTCCATGGCGATTGCATGACGATCAGCGGCAAGACGATTGCCGAGGTCCTCAAAGACGTACCTGATCAACCCCCTGCCGGTCAAACGGTCATTCGTGCGATCCCGAATGCGATGTACGCGCAGGGTCACTTGGCGATTTTAAAAGGCAATCTGTCGCCGGAGGGTTGTGTCGCAAAAATCACAGGGTTGAAAAACCCGGTCATTACTGGACCCGCGCGCGTGTTTGACTCCGAGGACGACGCGATGGCGGCCATCATGGCCCGCAAAATTCAGCATGGCGATATTGTCGTGATCCGTTACGAGGGTCCGAAAGGCGGACCGGGGATGCGAGAAATGTTGGCGCCGACCTCGGCCTTGGTCGGGCAAGGCTTGGGCGAAACAGTGGGTTTAATTACGGACGGCCGCTTTTCGGGCGGAACTTGGGGCATGGTGGTTGGACACGTGTCACCGGAGGCTTTTGTGGGCGGGTTGATTGGCTTAATCGAGGAGGGTGATTCCATTACGATCGACGCGTACACGCAGCTTTTACAGCTTAATGTTGCCGACGCTGAGATTGAAAAGCGCCGCAAGCTCTGGAAGCAGCCACTACCTCGCTACAACCGTGGCGTGCTGGCCAAGTTGGCGAAGCTTGTGAGTTCAGCCAGTCGAGGAGCCGTGACAGATGCCTTTGACCAGTAAGGCCCAAGCTTTGCATTTAGGTGGGCGGATCACCATCCAGTCGTTGGTCATGGCGTTGGGGTTGATGCTGTCACCTTTGGTTTTGGCAAGCGGTGCAGTCAGCGGCGGCGCACAAACAGGCGCGCCTCCCGCGATGACACTCGAGGAGGGCTTGGCTTTGGCCAAAGCCCGTGCTTGTTTGGGCTGTCATCAGGTCGATAAAAAACGGGTGGGGCCATCCTTTAAGGCAGTTGCGCAGCGTTTTACTGACAAAGAAGGGGCGGTTCCCTACCTTGCTAAAGTCATCCGCCAAGGAGGACGAGGGCAGTGGGGCGCAATCCCGATGCCGGGCCAGGCCGTGAACGAGCAGGATGCCGAAAAATTGGCGCAATGGATCATCTCTCTAAGGAACTAAGCGTGAATCATTCTTCCGTAGTCAGTAAGCCTAATGTTGAGACGGCGGTCTTTGGAGGCGGTTGCTTTTGGTGCACCGAAGCCGTGTTCAAAGCGTTGAGGGGAGTCAGCGCTGTTCAGTCAGGGTATTGTGGCGGAACGGTGGACCATCCCACCTACGAGCAGGTGTGCTCAAAACAAACCGGTCATATCGAAGTCGTCAAGATTGACTTTGACCCGTTGCTCGTTAGCTATGGGGAACTGCTGGAGGTGTTTTTTGCCACACATGATCCAACGACGCCAGGGCGGCAGGGCAATGATGTGGGGCCGCAATATCAGTCTGCTATTTTTTTTCAAACGCCCGATCAACAAGCGATCGCGACAAAGTTTGTAACTGAATTAGCCTCCTCACAGGCCTATGCAAATCCCATATCAACAGAGATGAGGCCTGCAGCAAGATTCTGGCCTGCTGAACAATATCACTCTGATTATTTTTCGTTACATCCAGAGCAGGGCTATTGCCAAATGGTGATTGCCCCCAAAGTATCCAAGTTTCGCAAACAGTTCTCAGACAAACTGAGTGTTGACTGATAAAAAAAATCGAGATTATCGTATTTTTCCGCTAGATCGATTTGACACACCTAAAAAATACATGCATAATCTCGTTTCTCTGCTGAACGAATAGCGGAAAAAGAATTAAATAGTTGGCAGGATCTGTGGAATTAGCGTCTTTTAAGACTCAATTAACCCCTAAATCTTGAAAATTACCTGCAGTTGGCAATTTCTGAGGCATGATTTGCTGAGGAAAAGCACACTGCAAAGCTCTACCTTGTTCTTTAAAAATTTGACAACCGATAAGTGTGGGCGCTTGGAATGAGTG
>JANQYI010000030.1:0-935 GCA_030728985.1 Burkholderiaceae bacterium
TTCCAGTCGTCGAGGCTTGTGAATTACCCTTCATGGTGTTCGATTCAGAACGCGCCAGCCGTGGTCTCTGGAATTACGCAACCAAGAATGCAACGGCTGAATTCAAGGGTGTGAAACCCTTGCTATTTCATGTGCATGATGGTTCCTTGGTGCACACCACCAAAAAGCCTGTGAAAGTACTGGAAGATTTCAAAGGTCTGAAAATCCGTGCACCCAATCGTCAGGCATCTCGCATGGTTGAAGCATTGGGCGCTGCGCCGGTACAAATGCCACTGCCGCAAGCCTCCGAAGCCTTGTCCAAAGGTGTGATCGATGGCGCGATCATTCCCTGGGAAGTTGTCCCTGCGATGAAATTTGAAGAAGTCACCAAGTTTCACACGGAGATGCCCGCCGGTGGTGCCCAGATTTCAAATACGGTATTCGTGTTTGGCATGAATCAGGCCAGATACGACAGCCTGCCGCCTGACCTCAAAAAAGTCATTGATGCTAACAGCGGGCCCGAGCGGTCCGCATGGGTGGGCAAGGTATTCACCGAAGATTCGGTGCCGGGACGTAAAACTGCTGAGGTCCGCAAAAACAATTTCTACACGCTGCCTGCGACTGAGTTAAAGCGATGGGAAGCTGCGACATCGCGTGTGGCGGATGAATGGGTGAAGGATTTGAATGCAAAAGGATTCGACGGCAAAAAATTGCTGAGTGAAGCCAAGGCGGCGTGTAAATAAACCCGGATTAAAGCCGATTAAAAAGCATCTGCGCGGCGGGTGCTTTTTTTTCGTCTGTCGTGTTTCTGGGAGTTAGCTCGCCTTTACTTTCGAGAAGCTGAATTAAGTTGAGAAATTGTTTATAAAGTAACTTCTGGTTAAGTGATTGTTTTTTAAGAATAAATTAATTGCACTGAATTATTTTATTGTTTTTATGGCAATAAAATGGTAAAA
>JANQYI010000030.1:945-1750 GCA_030728985.1 Burkholderiaceae bacterium
ATTCTGCCAGTTTTAATCATTCCGCGAGGAGAGACGTCATGGACAAACATCCTCTGGTATCGCAAGACGGCTACGATCCTAATCGTCTGCTTGATGCGTTAATCCAGAAGCTCAACCTGAAAAACGATGCGGCGTTGTCGCGCGCACTAGAAGTGCGACCACCCGTGATAAGCAAGATACGTCATCGTACTTTGCCAGTCGGAGCTTCGTTATTAATTCGTATGCATGAGGTTACCGATCTCAGCATTCGTGAACTGCGCGAACTCATGGGCGATCGCCGTAAACGCATGCGTATCAGTGAAGTCGACGGTAAGCCGAAAAAAATCGACGAAGACGAGTAAATCGGACGATCTGCGCGACACGGGCGTCACACGCCGCGCAGGTTTGCTCCGATGACGGTTGCTGCCAGTAATATCACCACGGCAACCGTCAATCTCTGTCTTAGACGTATCAGCCAGTCCGGCATGCCATAACGGCCGAACATGCGCTTGTCCACCACCAGCGCTTCAATGAAGCCCCCCATCAAGATAGCGATTCCTAATTCGCCCGATAGCGTTGCTACCCACGCAATGAGCGACGGTGTGACGCTCCATATCAAGGCCTTTTTCGTGTCCCTCAGCGAGAGCGTGCTGCACAAAATCGCCGCGCCCCAGTGTATTCCGCCCAGAAACGACAAGATCACCATCGCGTAGGCTTTTTGTCCGCGTAGAAAATCGCCAAGCCAGGACACGTCAGCAAACCATACCCCCAGCATCAGCAGCAAGAAAGGTAACAGGCCTGCAAAACCCAGTTGGTGGGCAAGTCG
>JANQYI010000030.1:1760-3371 GCA_030728985.1 Burkholderiaceae bacterium
CTGCAAGGCGTACGAAGTCTTCGACGGACGAGATCAACCGAGCCTGCTGATCGCGATGGGGAGAATGGCCGCAGTCATCCAGTTCCAGCACCTGGGTTTGAGGGCACTGATTGCGGATTTCATGAACCTGCCGCATCGTGCCATATTCATCTTGCTTTCCCTGTACTGCCAATAGAGGGCAGCGTATTGCGGTAAGTTGTGGCGTAATGTCCCAGCTTCGGAATGCTGGAGAAAGCCAAACATCGTTCCAGCCAAAAAAAGCGGAATCCACATCAGCGTGATAACGCGCTAGTTTTTCACGCAGGCCGTGCTGCAGATAGGCCTCGCGCGCGATCCGTATGCTCGCTACGCTGATTTCTTCAACAAAAACATGCGGCGCGATCACGATAGCCCCTGCTAACACGTCAGGAAAGTGTGCTGCAAACAGCAAAGCGATAGAGCCACCATCGCTGTGGCCGAAGAGCCAGGGCCGCTTTATATTCAGCGCTTGCAACAATGCCGGCAGGATGTCGGTGGCCTGTCGGTGCATGAATTCTCCATCCCAGTGTTCATCAATGGCACGCGGCGTCGATGCGCCATAACCGGGGCGGGAGTAAACCAGGCCACGCATGTTCAGGCGCTGGCACAACGTATCGGGAAAATCCTTCCACATGGCGACTGAGCCCAGACCTTCGTGCAGTAACACCATCACTGGTGCATCGGGCGCAGAAACGCCGACCCAGGCGTACTCAATGTCGATGCTGCGAGTATTCCAGATGAGCGACAGCTTAGAGGTCATGCGAGTTCGACTCACGCAATCTGAAGCGCTGTATTTTTCCGGTCGCAGTTTTTGGCAAGTCACTCACGAAGATGATTTCGCGCGGATACTTGTGGGGTGCCAGACAAGTTTTCACAAAGGCTTTGAGCTCGGCCTCGATCTCCTTGTGTACGAGCGCCGCATCGCGTAACACGACATAAGCCACTGTCTTCATCAAACCTTGATTATCCGGCTTGCCGACAACGGCCGATTCGAGCACGGCCGCATGACCCATCAGTGCGTTCTCTACCTCAATCGGTGAAACATATTGTCCGCTTACCTTGAGCATGTCATCGCTGCGACCTGCGTACACAAAGTAGCCCTCCGCATCGACCTGATATTTGTCGCCGCTTTTTATCCATGGGCCCTGAAACGTAGCAAGCGTTTTTTCACGCTGGTTCCAGTACAAATGCGCGGCACTGGGGCCTTGAATGTAAAGATCGCCAATCTTGCCCTGAGCTACGGGGTGTCCCTGCTCATCACGCAATTCGACCGAGTAACCTGAGACGGGCTTACCGGTTGCACCGTAGCGCACGTCATCGCTACGATTGGAGATAAAAATATGCAGCATTTCCGTTGAGCCCAGCCCATCAAGAAAGTCGCAGTCAAACTGCTGATTGAATTTTTCGCCAATTTCCTTGGGTAGTGACTCACCCGCGGAGACGCACAAACGCAGATTGATGTGCTCGCGCTCGGGCAGCGGATCGCTGGCCAGCATCGCAACGTACAAGGTCGGCACGCCGTAAAACACCGTCGGTTGGTATTTCTGCAGGCGTTGAAATACAGCTTCTGGTGTAGCTCGCTCGGCCATCAGT
>JANQYI010000031.1:0-17155 GCA_030728985.1 Burkholderiaceae bacterium
CGCCATGGCTCATGCGCGAAGCGGAAATCCAGATACCCCAAGGCACAGGCCACAGCGATATCGCCGATGGTCTTGAGCGCACCGAGACTTGTGGCTTCTTTTTCAAGCACATCCAGCGCGCGGGCGACCTTGCCGCGCTGCAAATCAATATAAGCCACACGACCTTCGTCTTGTGGCAAACCTAATTCGCGGCGACGGGGCTGACTCGCATCCAGAATGCCATCACCGAGCGCATGCAAACGCAGCGCCTTCCAGCGTGCGGGGCCTGCTACGGGGAACAGCGCAGGCGCACTACCGATGCTATCGAGAAACTCGCAAATCACAGGACTATCAAACAGCGCGACACCTTCGTCGGTCACGAGCGTTGGTATTTTGCCTAGAGGGTTGGTGTTCGACAACACCGGATCAGTCGTGGCGATCGTCCACTTTTCTAATTGACTGTCAATGCCTCGCACGATGGCGCAAGCCATCACTTTGCGAACATAAGGACTGGCGCCAGAAGCGGTAATTTTCATAAAAGTATCCGATTTAATAGGTATATCGATCAAAATGCGTGTAGGAATAAATTCGATCTATTTGTACTACAAAAATGAACATTCTCTGGCGTGCTGCTATGCAGCAAATATAGATGGCCTTGAATGCTACGGTCTGTAGTAAATTTTGGCACAAGAATTTACATCCAAGACCCCCACGGACACGCCATGCCTTCACCGATCAATCTTCACGACTTCAGAGCGCTCGCCCAACGCAGGCTGCCGAAAATTGCTTTTGACTTTATCGATGGCGGCGCCGACGATGAGCTTGGCATGCTTCGCAATCGAGAAGCCTTTTCAAAGTATCAACTCCTGCCACGTTACTTGGTGGATGTGACCCAACGCGATCAGTCTGTCGAACTCTTTGGTCGCACCTATTCCAGTCCGGTCGGCATTTCTCCCACCGGCATGGCTGGCCTGTTCCGGACTGGCGCGGACGCGATGCTTGCCGCCGCCGCAAAAAAGGCGAATGTTCCTTTTCTGTTGTCGAGCGCGAGCAATCTGAAAATCGAAGAAGCCGCTCAGATCGCGCCTGACAATGTTTGGTTTCAGATGTACGCGACCAGTGATCCGCGCATCAATCTTGATCTAGTCAAAAGAGCCCGCGACGCCAACGTAGGCGTGCTGGTCATTACCGTCGATGTTCCCGTGAACTCGAACCGAGAGCGCAATCGTCGCAACGGCTTCACGCGCCCCTTTAGAATGACACCCGCTATCATGCTCGATGCATTGACCAAACCGGGCTGGGTCCTAGAGTATTTAAAAGCAGGTGGCATGCCGATGATGAGCAACTGGCAACCTTATGCGAAACCTGGCGCCTCAGCCGACGAAGTCGCAGACATGTATGGCACTCTAACCCCCGCGGCCATGACAAGTTGGGATACTGTCGCTGCGATCAGAGATCAATGGTCGGGCCCGCTGGTGATCAAAGGACTGCTCCATCCCGATGATGCGACGCAAGCTGTCCAAGCCGGAGCGCAAGGCATTATTGTTTCTAATCACGGTGCGCGACAACTCGACAATGCGCCCTCGTCGCTCTCCATGCTACCTGCGATCAAAGCGGCCGTCGGCGATCGCGCGACCTTGATGCTGGATAGCGGTGTCAGACGTGGTTCGGATGTGGTGGTGGCAAAATGCCTTGGGGCGCAAAGCTGCATCTTTGGACGCCCCACGCTCTATGCGGTCGCCGCGCTCGGACAAGATGGCGCCGATCAAGTGCTGGCCATCATGCGCAAAGAGGTCGACGCAATTTTGACGCAAATAGGTTGTGGGCAATTCAACAAGCTCGATGGCCGCTATTTGCAACCATCAGCCTGAAAAATACTACGCATGATGCCTTGGGTTGCTGCTCGTTAAACGCTCAACAAATCGATGACGACGTTGCCAAGCACCTTGCCTTGCTCAACCGCTTCGTGCGCAGCCACGATATCGTTCAGTGCAAAACGTGCACCAATCGCATGCTTGAGCTTGCCGGATGTAAGCAATTCGCTCAAGCCTTTGAGCGCGACTTCCCGTTCGGCGGGCGTCAGGTCGTACACCAAGAAGAACTGCAGGCTCAAACTTGTCGTCAAACACAGTCGGAACGGAATCTGGGGCGGTTCGACACGATTCGAACCAAAGCACGCCACTGTGCCGTGAGGTGCCAAGGCTCCATCGCGCACCAGATCCGTGGTCGTGGAAAAATCCATGTCGATAATGGCATCGGCGCCGCGACCGCCCGTGAGTTCTTTGACGCGCTCAGCCACCGACTCGGTTTTGTAGTTGATCGTGTCTTTCACGCCCGCAGCACGCGCATGCGCTGCTTTAGCCTCTGAACTCACTGTGCCAAGCACGCGGGCGCCTTTGAGCGTCGCCATTTGAGCCGCATAGTGCCCAACAGCCGAGGCTGCACCAATCACCAACACAGTTTTTCCAGCAATATCGCCGCAACGCCTGACAGCCTCGAACGCCGTCAAACCCGGAATGCCCATACACGCGGCACCATCAAAATCAACATGCTCGGGCAAGGCAACCGCTTGGGCCTGCGGGAGCGCGACATACTGTGCCGCTGTGCCAAAGGGCCGTTGATATTGCGCATTCCATAACCACACGCGCTCACCCAGCCGCTCTTTTGAAACACCAGGTCCGACCTGATCGATCACGCCACCCGCATCGCTATGCGGCACAATACGTGGATCATGGATGGGACGATTACGGCGTGACTTGACGTCGGAGGGATTCACCCCTGAGGAGTGGATCTTGACCCTGACCTCGCCGGGGCCGGCTTCGGGCGTAGGGAGCTCACGGACAAACAGCACATCGCGGGCTTCGCCATTTTTTTCATACCAAGCTGCTCGCATTGCCTAATCCTCTCATTAATTTTGGGTTTTCATTTTTAATTTACGCACGTCTGTTGATACTGGACCAAACGACCGTATTGATCGTAAACAGGAATCTGTGCTGTTCGGCAGGGAACTGGAAGAGAATAAAACTGGCCATAAGGCGGAGCGGCGGGAGGGTAAACATTCACAACACGTGGATAAAGCGGAGGCGTCGCGGTGAAGCGGTTGTATTGACTACCGACGCCAATCACCACTCCAACTGCGGCGCCAAGCGCTGCAGCATTCCAAGCATTGAAATTTTGGTTGTAACCATAGCCAGAAGGATATGCACGTTGATAATTGTTTTGACGGGCCTGCGAAGGTGCCGCCGCGATTGCGATTAATACCGCCGCGGTGATCGCCACATACTTAGACTTTTTCATCAAAAACTCCTAGAAAATATATTTTGGCAAACCCAGAGCATATTGGCACGTTGCTTAAGCAGACAGTCAAAAACGACAAGAGTTCAACTCACTTGCCACGATAACTTACCCAAGACTGACAAAAGTAACCATTATTTATATTGGACGTTGATTAATTTAACAAATTAAGAGGAAACCCTTATTGATAGTAAATGTAATAAGAATAATCTGGCTAAGTTGTCGAACAAAAAAATCACCCTAGTTATCAAGGAGAGATCTTATGAACAATACAGAAAAAGAAAACGCAGTGGTTGCCGTAGACTCATCAGACACTGTGTCTGCGCGTCGCAAATTCTTCAAAAAAGCCAGTGCTGTCGCGGTTGCCGCTCCCCTTGCGGGCTTTCCGATGATTTCTGTCGCTCAATCACCCATCATTTTAAAAATGCAGGGCGCGTGGGGCGCGACTGACATATTCAATGAAATGGCTCAAGAGTATGTCAAAAGAGTCAACGAAATGTCTGCAGGCCGTTTACGTATTGACTATTTAACCGCTGGTTCTGTTGTCAAACCCTTTGAAGTCACGGACGCCGTTTCCAAAGGTGTTCTTGATGCCGGTCACACTGTTGCAGTGTATTGGTATGGCAAGTCAAAGGTTGCCTCTTTGTTCGGATCAGGCCCTGTTACTGGCGCGAACGCAGAACAAACCCTTGGCTGGATTCAGCGTGGCGGTGGTATCGAGCTCTATGACGAGCTTCTAAAGAATCTTAAATTAAACATTAAGGGCTTTTTCGCTTTCCCGATGCCTGTACAACCTTTAGGCTGGTTTAAAAAATTACCACCAAGAAATGGCAAAGAACTTGTTGGTTATAAGTATCGTACCGTCGGTCTCGCCGCTGACTTGATGCAAGAGATGGGAATGAGTGTGACCCAACTACCTGGCGGAGAGATCATTCCCGCAATGGAACGTGGTGTGATTGACGCTTTTGAGTTTAACAACCCAACCTCTGATCGCCGTTTCGGCGCACAAGATGTGGCCAAGTACTACTCTATGGGCTCATTCCATCAGTCTATGGAGTTTTTTGAAATCGTATTTAACAAAACGAAATACGATGCCTTGCCAGCAGATCTCAAAGCCATTCTTAAGTATGCTGCGGAGGCTGCATCTTCCTCCAATAGCTGGACTGCTCAAGACAACTACTCTCGCGACTTGCAAGAGTTAATTGTTAAGGACAAAGTCCGCGTAGTTCGCACGCCCAAAGAAGTGTTTGAAGCTCAGCTTAAAGCTTGGGACAAAATTACAGCTAAGCTTGAATCAGAAGATCCCTTCTTTAAGAAGGTTGTCGAATCACAAAAAGCCTGGGCACGCCGAGTCGCCTATTACGGCTTCTTGAACGATGCTGACTTCAAATCTGCGTATGAGCACGTCTTCAAAATCAAACTGCCTTTCTAAAATTATTGAGTCTTAAATTGCGACTCACCCCAGATGCGCAGCACATCTGGGACCCCTTGCAGGGACCGCTGCTTGTTGGCGGTCTTTTTAATTTCGGAGAGATCAATGGTTGGCTATATCCGTTGGATTGACAGCCTGTCTAAAGCCTTGGCCCACTCATTCGGGTGGTGCATTGTGATGCTAACGCTTGGCACAAGCTATGAAGTATTCATGAGATACGTTTTAAACAGACCAACCTCTTGGGCCTATGACATGAGCTATATGTTTTATGGCGCACTATTCATGATGGCTGGTGCCTACACTTTGTCAAAAAACGCCCATGTGCGAGGCGATTTCCTGTATCAAAAATGGAAGCCCACTACGCAAGCGAAAGTTGATCTCGTGCTGTACATCATCTTTTTCTTTCCTGGTGTCACGGCACTTTTTTTGACCGGCGGCAATTACGCACTTGAGTCCGCCCGCATCCTTGAAGTGAGTGTCAATAGTCCTGCAGGTGTACCAGTTTGGCCACTCAAAGCCATTATTTTTGCAGCGGGGCTTAGTCTGTTGCTCGCAGGTAGCGCGGAAGTATGTCGCTGCCTCTATTGTATTAAACATGGCGAATGGTTAAGCCGCGACGAAGATATTAAAGAGCTTGAGCAAGTGCTGCTCGAGACCCACGGTACGGACAAAAAGGTTCAATCATGAGCAATCCGGTCATTGCCCTTTTTATGCTTGGTTTGTTTATTGTTTTTATTTTTTTAGGGTTTCCCATCGCCTTTACCCTGATGGCAATGGCCGTCGGGTTTGGTTTTTATGCCTACTACAACCCGGCCGTCGCGTTTTGGGATAACAACATTTTTTACTTGCTCGTCCAAAACACTTTCAGTGTGATGAGTTCTGATGTATTAATTTCCATTCCGCTTTTCTTGTTCATGGGTTACATCATTGAACGCTCTAATATTTTGGAACGTTTATTTGAAAGCTTACAAGTCGCTTTGCGACATGTGCCAGGGGCGATGGGGGTAGCGGCACTCGTCACATGCGCGCTATTTGCTACCGCGACTGGCATTGTCGGCGCAGTCGTCACGCTCATGGGGCTGCTGGCTTTACCGGCCATGCTTAAAGCAGGATACGATCAAAAACTTTCTAGTGGAATCATCGCGGCAGGCGGGACCCTAGGCATTCTGATCCCGCCTTCCATCATGCTGATCGTGTACGCAGCAACCGCCGGTATCTCGGTTGTCAAACTCTATGCAGCCGCATTAATTCCAGGCTTTATGCTCGCAGGGCTTTACCTCCTATACATCATCGTGCGAGTCTTGATCAACCCAAGCCTCGCGCCAAAGCCAAAAGATGTAGACCACATTACTTTTTGGGTAGGCTTTAAGCTGTTATTGACGGCATTTTTTCCACTTGCTTTTTTAATTGTGGCTGTTTTAGGTTCAATCTTATTTGGTCTGGCCACGCCAAGCGAGGCTGCCGCCATGGGTGCCTTGGGTGGCATTTTCTTATCTCTCGCTTATGGATCGTTTACTTGGGATCGTATGCGCGAGTCAGTCTATCTCACCGCCAAAACAAGCGCGATGGTGTGCTGGCTTTTTGTAGGCTCCTGGACATTTTCTTCCGTATTTTCCTATCTTGGCGGTGAAGGCTTAATTGAGCACTTCATTTTGTCAATGAATTTAAGTACGCTGCAATTTTTGATCCTTGCGCAACTGATTATTTTCATTCTTGGCTGGCCGCTTGAATGGAGCGAGATCATCATCATCTTTGTGCCAATTTTCTTACCCTTGCTAGCGATCTTCGATGTCGACCCCTTACTGTTTGGATTGTTGATTGCAATTAACTTGCAAACATCCTTTTTGACGCCACCCATGGCTATGTCGGCGTACTACCTAAAGGGGGTAGCACCGCCCGGTCTAGAGCTCTGGACAATTTTTAAAGGCTGCTTCCCGTTCTTAGGCATTGTCTTGCTTACACTGGTACTAGTCTACGTACAGCCCAAGATTGTGACATTCTTGCCAGACCTCCTATATAGCCCGACGTCAGGTGCCAAGGACGACAGCAAGCCCAGAGAGGAAGGTGTCATTGACCCTGCTTTCTTCATGCAAACAAAGTGATTTATGAATCAATCATTCCCCGTTGAGATCCCCCTCCAGCAACTCACCGTTCATCAAATTGCTGAGATGATTCGATCTGGAAGCACAAGTGCTGAAGCACTAGCAACGCTTTGTTTGGATTATGCAGAAGCGACAGAGGCATCTGTTCATGCTTTTGCCTACCTCAATCGTGAAGCAGTCTTAATGCAAGCACGTTTACTAGATGAGGGCCGTGGGCGTGGTGGCGACTTAGGCCGCCTGTCTGGCGTACCTCTCGCAATCAAGGATGTGTTTGACACCTTTGATATGCCGACAGAATATGGCTCCAAAAGTTTATCTGGACGACAACCACGATGGGATGCCACAGCTGTCAGGAAACTGCGTGAAGCCGGTGCCATTATTTTTGGCAAAACAAAATTGCCTGACTTTTGTTTAGGGCAAGCTGCTGATACGCGTAACCCACATCACTTGGATCACACTCCCGGTGGATCCTCAAGTGGTAGCGCAGCAGCAGTTGCCGCTGGCATGACCCCTGTTGCAATTGGAAGCCAGACAGTGGGCTCTGTTATCCGCCCAGCTTCATTTTGCGGCATTATTGGATTTAAACCCACGCGTGGCTTGATTTCACGTGCTGGCGTGCAACCCTTATCTGAAACTTTAGATCAGATCGGTGTGTTTGGGCGCAATATTGAAGACATCGCGCTAGTTTCTGAAGTGTTGATAGGTGCTGATGAGGGTGACCCGCTTACGCGAGGCGTTTTGCCTCGTCAACTGCTTACCATCTCTCAGCAAGAACCACCCTTTCCTCCAAAATTTGTGTGTATGCGCACCCCTTTTTGGGATCAAATGGACCTAGATGCCCAAGAGGCTTTTAATGCACTTGTTCAAGCGCTTGGCGATCAAGCGGTCATCATTGAGTTACCCGAGATCAGCAAAGTCGCTGTGGATCGACTGAGGACGATCGTCGACGCCGAGTTTGCCTCGGTCATGTCTGAACATTTAACGCATGCCTCTGAGGCAGTCAGCGAGAAAGTGCGACAGATTGTTGCACGCGGGACCGCAATTAAAGCGGTTGATTATCTTAAGGCAAAGGAGGGGATTGAACCCGCCATAGCAGGATTTGATGAGTTTTTTGATCGTTTCGATGCGATTCTGACGCCGGCATCGCTTGGGTCTGCGCCAAAAGGACTGGAGAGTACCGGGGACGCCATTATGAACGCGCTTTGGTCCTACACGGGAATGCCCGCTATTACGCTGCCGCTTTTGCAGTCTGCGGATGGTTTACCTATCGGGATACAGCTTGTTGGTGCAAGTCATGACGATGCGCGGCTGCTACGCTCAGCAAACTGGTTACTTAAAAATTTTGACGATATCGCTGGAGAATAAGATGCTAAAACGCTTACCTGCTTTGATTTCTATGCTGATACTCATTGGGTTCTTGATACCCTATATTTGGAAACTAAAAGAATTAGCGCTGTTGATACTTTTAGTTGTTGGCGTAATTTTAGCTATCTATGATTTTTACATTAGCGGCAAAAAACAAGACCTCTTCGTTCCCCAGAAAGCATCCTACGACTCAGAAAGTACGTAACGATAGGCTCACTCAACGATCCCGCTCAATCGCAAACGTACAAAAATCGATCAAGGCTTGCCTCGCCGGCGAGTCCGGCAAAAGCTCGATTGCCTGACGGGCAAGCGCAGCCTCGGCGACTGCGCACCGACTGGCATGCTCGAGCGCACCGGTTTCCTGAATCGCGCGAGCAACGGCATCAAAATCAGCCTCACCTTTTTCAATCGCCTCGCGTACGAGCTGCTTTTGCTCGGGTGTCCCGACTTCAAGGACACGAATCAGCGGCAAAGTTGGCTTGCCCTCGCGCAAGTCGTCACCGACATTTTTGCCCAAAGCCCCTACGTCCCCGTTGTAGTCCAGCACGTCATCCACCAGCTGAAACGCGGTACCAATATGGCGTCCATAGGCCGCTGCGGCCTCTTGCTGAGCGCCCGAAGCCCCCGCCAAGACCGCGCCTGCCTCGGCCGCCGCTTCGAACAGCTTGGCCGTTTTAAAGCGCACCACCTGCAAATACCGAGCCTCTGAAACATCTGGGTCATGGATGTTGAGCAGCTGAAGCACCTCGCCCTCGGCGATCACCGTGGTCGCCCCCGACATAATTTGCATCATCCGCATGCTATCGACGTCCACCATCATCTCAAAGGCCCGCGAATAGAGGTAGTCCCCCACCAAGACGCTCGCGGCGTTACCAAACACGGCATTGGCCGTACCGCGCCCCCTTCTGAGTGCGGACTCGTCGACCACATCGTCGTGCAGCAAGGTCGCCGTATGGATAAACTCAACCGCCGCAGCCATCAAATGGTGATGATTTCCCTTGTAGCCAAGCGCTTGGGCGACTAGCAATAATAGGACCGGACGCATGCGTTTTCCGCCTGCGCCGATGATGTATTCGCCGATCGTCCGGATCAACACGACGTCGGAATTGAGTCTGGCACGGATCACGGCATCGACCGTTTCCATGTCCTGCGCCACTGGGGCTAAGAGGTTTGAGAGCTTATACAAGAGACTTTCTTTTGACTTTCAAGTGGTTACACGCTATTATTTCTGGCTCGGCACATTCGCCGGGATCCCATTTGCACTAAAACAAGAGGTTAACCCATGTACGCGGTCATAAAAACTGGAGGCAAGCAGTATCGCATTGCTTCTGGTGAAAAACTTAAAATAGAACAGATACCGGCAGACATTGGGCAAGAAATTACGCTAGACCAGGTGTTATCCGTAGGCGAAGGCGACCAATTGAAAATTGGCGCTCCGCTTGTGGTAGGCGCGGTGGTTAAAGCTACGGTTCTTGCGCAAGGACGCCACGATAAGGTCAAGATCTTCAAGATGCGTCGTCGCAAGCATTATCAGAAGCGTCAAGGCCACCGTCAAAACTACACCGAGATTCTGATTGGTGACATCACAGCCTAATCGCTGCGATTGACACTCTCATCTTCACGGCAAGCACCAGGAGTAAAAAATGGCACAGAAAAAAGGCGGGGGCTCTACCCGCAACGGTCGCGACTCAGAATCGAAACGTCTAGGCGTTAAAGCCTATGGCGGCGAACTGATCCCGGCCGGTTCGATCATCGTGCGTCAGCGCGGCACAACGTTTCACCCTGGCACAAACGTAGGCATTGGCAAAGACCATACGCTTTACGCCTTGACCAATGGTCACGTTAAGTTCTCAGTTCGTGGCAAGCTCAATAAGTCGACTGTTTCGATTATTTCGGCTGAGTAATTTGCCTGTTATCCCCAAAAGCCCTGTCGCAAGCGGCAGGGCTTTTTATTTTCACGGTACCATTAGCGCATGAAATTCGTCGACGAAGCCACCATCGAAGTCATTGCCGGCAAGGGCGGCAACGGCGCGCACAGCTTTCGCCGTGAGAAATTCATCCCCAAAGGTGGACCAGACGGTGGTGATGGCGGACGAGGCGGCAGCGTGTTCGCGCTCGCTGATCGCAACATCAACACCTTGATCGACTTTCGCTACGCGCGCAAACATCTAGCTAAAAATGGCGAGCATGGTCGTGGCTCCGACATGTATGGTGCCGCAGCACCCAACATCACGTTACGCGTCCCTGTCGGCACCATCATTTACGATGCCGACACGGGCGAAGAATTATTTGATATGAACCGCCATGACCAACAGGTCATTTTGGTGGCGGGTGGCGAAGGCGGCTTGGGCAACGTGCATTTCAAGTCCAGCGTCAACCGTGCGCCCAAGCAATGGACTCCTGGTAAAGAAGGCGAACAACGCAAACTGCGCATGGAGCTCAAGGTCTTGGCCGACGTGGGTCTCTTGGGTATGCCCAATGCGGGCAAATCCACCCTGATCAGCCGCATTTCCAATGCGCGTCCAAAAATCGCCGACTACCCCTTTACCACGCTGCACCCCAACCTGGGTGTGGTGCGAACCTCCGAATCGCGTAGCTTTGTGGTGGCCGACATCCCAGGCCTGATCGAAGGCGCCTCCGAGGGCGCAGGGCTGGGGCACCTGTTTCTGCGGCATTTGACCCGTACCCGCATTTTGTTGCACATCGTTGACGTTTCCTCACAAGATCCGGACGAGGACTCTGTCGCACGTGCGCTAGGCGAAGCCCGCGCCATCGTCGAAGAGCTCCGCCTCTATGACGAAGCGCTCTACAACAAGCCGCGCTGGCTCGTCCTCAACAAGCTCGACGTTGTACCCAATCCCGAGGAAGTCAAAAAGCGCTTCTGTAAGGAGTACGGCTGGACAGGTCCTGTGTATGCGATTTCTGCTCTTTCTGGCGACGGCACCCAGCAGCTGATCTGGGATCTGCAAAACGCGATTGATGCCTATCGCCAAATTGATAATATTGCCGAAGACAAAGCAGATGGCTCCTACGTCGCCGAGGACCCGCGTTTTGACGAGACCCGCAGTGCAGCCGACACGCCGACCCCTCAGTCCAAAGACTAAACACACGCAACACCCATGAACAGCAACGTTTTGCCAAGATCCGTGATTGCCTCCGCTTCGCGCATTGTCGCGAAGGTTGGCTCTTCGCTTGTGACCAATGACGGTCAAGGGCTGGACAGACAAGCCGTCTCGCACTGGGCGAGCCAAATCGCAGCCCTGCGTAACCAAGGCAAGCAAGTGGTGCTCGTCTCCAGCGGTGCGATTGCCGAAGGCATGGCGCGCCTGGGTTGGGCGAAACGTCCAACCTCCATGCATGAACTGCAAGCGGCCGCAGCCGTCGGGCAGATGGGCTTGGCTCAAGCCTACGAAGTCGCCTTTTCCAAACACAATCTTCGTACCGCCCAAATTCTCCTGACCCACGAAGACCTCGCCGATCGTCAGCGCTATCTCAACGCACGCTCGACGCTTTTTGCACTGCTTAGGCTAGGCGTGGTTCCCATCGTCAATGAAAACGATACAGTGGCGACTGACGAAATCGCAGTGGGTGACAACGACACGCTCGGCGCACTCGTCACCAACCTGATCGAGGCCGACGCTCTCATCATTCTGACCGATCAGCGCGGACTCTACGAGTCTGACCCCCGCAAAAATCCCGAAGCACGTTTTGTCTCGCACGCCAAAGCCGGTGATCTGAGCCTCGAAGCCATGGCCGGCGGCACAGGCAGTGGCATTGGCAAAGGCGGCATGCTGACCAAGATCCTCGCGGCCAAACGCGCCGCCCGCAGCGGTGCCCACACGGTGATCGCCTCGGGTCGCGAACCTGATGTCATGGTCCGCCTCGCCGCAGGCGAATGTATCGGCTCGGAGTTGCGCGCCGAACTCCCTGTATTGTCTGCTCGCAAGCAATGGATGGCCGATCATCTGCGCCTGCGCGGCAAGCTCATCCTTGACGCCGGGGCGATCCATGCGCTGCTTGTCGAGGGCAAAAGCCTGCTTCCTGTTGGGGTTCGCAGCATCGAAGGCGACTTCGAGCCCGGCGATGTCGTGGCTTGCCTGGATCCCGAGGGCAAAGAATGCGCGCGCGGCCTGATCAACTACTCCTCGTCAGATGCGCGACGCATCATGGGACAACCCTCCAGCAAAATCATCGAGATCCTAGGCGCAATGACCGAAGCAGAGTTAGTCCATAGGGATAACCTCATCATTCTTTAAGTCATTCTTTGAGATTGATGAGGGCATCGCTGCCAAAAGACGCGATCCTGTCCTATACTTTGCACTCGAATGCGGGGGTACTTGGCATGTGCCAGGTTGAGAGAGTCCCTTCGTACCAGTACGGATAATGCCGATGCTGGGAGCGCATCCCGGTTTTTGCCGGGATCCATCCCGATTCGGCTCCAATCGATTTTTGGAGCTTTTTCATGAACGCCAATCCTAAGTTTCTGGCCGCGACCGCCGAAGTTGATGCCGCCGCCGTTGCCCCCCTGCCCAAGTCACGCAAAGTCTACGAGATCGGCTCACGTCCCGACATCCGCGTACCTTTTCGTGAAATCGAACAAGAAGACACCTCGACCTCCTTCGGTGGAGAAAAGAATCCTCCACTGACCGTCTATGACACCAGCGGTCCCTACTCAGACCCCGCCGTCAAGATCGATATTCGCCGCGGTTTGCCCGAATTGCGTCGCACCTGGATCGAAGAGCGCGACGACACCGAACTGCTCAGTGGCCCCAGCAGCACATATGGTCAAGAACGTTTGGCCGACCCCAAGCTCACCGCCATGCGTTTTGACCTGCGCCGCCATCCACGCCGCGCCAAGGCTGGCGCCAACGTCTCACAAATGCACTATGCGCGTCGCGGGATCATTACCCCTGAAATGGAGTTCGTGGCGATTCGCGAAAATCTTCGCCGTGAGCAATACATCGAAAGCCTGCGCGCCACGGGTCCCGAAGGCGAAAAGATGGTCAAGCGGATGTTGCGCCAGCATGCAGGCGAGTCCTTTGGCGCTTCGATCCCCCATCTGATTACACCTGAGTTCGTGCGCGAGGAGATTGCGCGTGGTCGTGCCATCATCCCTGCCAACATCAATCACCCTGAAGTCGAACCGATGGCGATCGGTCGCAACTTCCTGGTAAAAATTAATGCCAACATCGGCAACTCCGCGGTTAGCTCCGGCATCGCCGAAGAAGTCGAAAAAATGACCTGGTCGATCCGCTGGGGTGGCGACACCGTGATGGATTTATCCACGGGCAAACACATTCACGAGACGCGTGAATGGATCGTGCGTAACTCGCCCGTGCCCATCGGCACCGTGCCGATCTATCAAGCCTTGGAAAAAGTCGACGGCAAAGCCGAAGACCTGACCTGGGAAATTTTTCGCGATACCCTGATCGAGCAAGCCGAACAAGGCGTGGATTATTTCACCATCCACGCGGGTGTGCGTCTGCCTTTTATTCCCATGACCGCCGACCGCATGACGGGCATCGTCTCGCGCGGCGGTTCGATCATGGCCAAGTGGTGCCTGGCGCACCACAAGGAAAGTTTCCTGTACGAGCGTTTCGAAGAAATCTGCGAAATCATGAAAGCCTATGACGTCAGCTTCTCGCTAGGCGATGGCCTACGCCCAGGCTCAGGCTTTGATGCCAACGACGAAGCGCAGTTCGCCGAACTCAAAACGCTGGGCGAGCTCACCAAGGTGGCTTGGAAGCACGACGTTCAAGTCATGATCGAAGGTCCCGGACACGTACCGATGCAGCTCATCAAAGAAAACATGGAGATGCAGCTTAAGCATTGTGACGAGGCACCTTTTTATACGCTCGGACCCTTGACCACGGATATCGCGCCAGGCTATGACCACATCACTTCCGGCATTGGCGCTGCACTGATCGGCTGGTATGGCACCGCCATGCTCTGCTATGTGACGCCAAAAGAACACTTGGGTCTGCCCAACAAAAAAGACGTTAAAGACGGCATCATCACCTACAAAATCGCTGCGCATGCCGCTGATTTGGCTAAGGGCCATCCTGGTGCCGCCATTCGCGACAATGCCCTGTCCAAGGCACGTTTCGAGTTCCGCTGGGAAGACCAGTTCAACCTCGGTCTGGATCCAGATACCGCCAAAGACTTCCACGACGAGACCTTACCCAAGGACTCAATGAAAGTGGCGCACTTCTGTTCGATGTGCGGTCCACATTTCTGCAGCATGAAAATCACGCAAGATGTGCGTGACTATGCCAAGAAACTGGGTGTGGAAAATGATGCGGCCCTCAAGGTCGGTATGCAAGAAAAAGCCGTCGAGTTTGTCAAGAAAGGTTCTGAGATTTATCACAAGACCTGATCGGACGAACGACATATGACGCGCAGGCTACCCTTCATCGATGCGGTCAAGGGTATCGCCTGCCTTGTCATTGTGGTGCATCATCTTGCGGTCTACGGCCCAATGTCCGAAGTCATCGGCGCCGTTTATCCTCAACTCATCGACACACTGGTCGTCTATGGGCGCCTTGCTGTGCAGGTGTTTTTCGTCGTGGCCGGCTATTTTGTCGCTTCGCAATTCGCCCCAAACGGCGTCACAACCTCCATCAATCCTGGTCCTTTAGTCTGGAAACGCTACAAGCGCCTCATCACGCCTTTTCTGTTTGCCGTCACACTCGCCGCGCTGATTACTGCCCTTGTGCGCCCGTGGTTTCAACATGACTCGCTCTCGGGGGCGCCGACGGTCGGCCAACTCATCGCACACCTGTTTTTAGCGTACGATTTGATCGGCCTGGAGGCTTTGTCAGCAGGCGTTTGGTATGTCGCCGTCGACTTTCAACTCTTTGCCATCGTAACGGTTCTGATCGCCCTGATTCACTTGCTGCCTGAGCGCTGGCACCGACTACTACCCGTCCTAGTGACGGCGCTCACGGCATGGTCTCTCTGGCACATCAGTCGATACGAAGCGTACGAAATCGCCGCGCCCTATTTCTTTGGCTACTACGGGCTCGGCATGCTCGCTTACTGGGCCGCACATGCGCCCGCTAAAGCTTGGTTTGTGGCGCTCCTGACACTCATCGCGCTGCTCGGCCTGATCGCTCTCGGCATCGAATTCCGCAAATCGGTTGCGAGCGCCACACTGAGCGCACTCATCCTTAGCATCGCCAGTGCCCGCGGATGGCTGGAGCAATGGCCGCGCTCGGCCAGCCTGCACTGGCTAGGAGAGCGCTCCTATTCGATTTTTTTAATTCACTATGGTTTGTGCATCGGCGTCAATGCCATCTGGAGCGTACTTTTCCCAACGGGCCTGCTGATCAACGGCTTGGGCATCCTGTTTGCCGTCGCCGTCTCGATTGCGGGCGGCGCCGTGCTCTATCGTGAGGTCGAATCCCGTCCTGGTGTACTCGGCATCAACTTTACGACTGCCCTGCTCATCACGGGCGTCATCGCGACACTAGCGATCGAAGCCTTCACACGCTGACCGGTACACGTTGATCACCGGCAAGCGTTGACCACCTGCAAGAGAAACACGATCCGCTCAATATCAGCCTAAATTGGGCGCCAAAGTCCGCTTGACGTCTGCAGCCGTCCGACCCGAACGTTTCACGTAATCCTCAACCTGGTCTTCGCCAATCGGGCCCACGCTAAAGTACTGTGACTGCGGATGACTAAAGTAAAAACCCGAGACGCTCGCCGCGGGATGCATGGCATAACTCTCCGTGAGCATCATCCCGATATCCGCGCCATCCAAGACCTCGAACATCTCGCGTTTAACCACATGTTCTGGGCAAGCAGGATAGCCAGGGGCAGGTCGAATCCCGACATAAGCTTCCTTGATCATCTGCTCATTGGTCAGAGATTCGTCAGGCACATAACCCCACAAATCCGTTCGGACGCGCGCGTGCAACGCTTCTGCGAAGGCCTCCGCCATCCGGTCCGCCAAGGACTTGAACATGATGGAGGAATAGTCGTCATTGGCTTTTTCAAATTCTTTTTCTTTTTTGTCGACTCCAATGCCAGCCGTCACAGCAAAGAGACCGATGTAGTCCATGGCACCCGAAGATTTCGGTGCAATAAAGTCCGCCAGACATTTATTTTCCACACCCTCACGTTTGATGCCTTGCTGACGTAAACCGCGCCACGTGAACAACACCTTTTCGCGCGTCTCGTCTTGATAAATTTCGATGTCGTCATCATTGACAGTGTTGGCGGGATAAAAAGAAACTACGCCATTGGCCGTTAGCCAACGCCCATCGATGATGCGTTTGATCATCGCAAAGCCGTCGGCGTGCACCTTGCGCGCCTGCTCACCCACGATCTTGTCATCCAGGATCGCGGGATACTGCCCAAACAAACTCCAAGTCTGAAAGAACGGTGTCCAGTCAATAAAACGAGCGAGCTCAGACAGATCGAAATTTTTAAAGGTGCGTCGACCGATAAACTTGGGACGCGGCGGCTGATACGTCGACCAGTCAAACTTTGGTTTGGCCGCCCGCGCGTCAATCATCGACATTAACGGCGCGATTTGACGGTTCGCATGACGGCGACGCACGTCCTCGTACTCCACCGCCAGCTCTTCGAGGTAGGTATTCGCCGTTTCTGAGACGAGATTCTGTGCCACGCCGACCGAGCGACTCGCATCCGGCACATAAATCACCGGCCCTTCATAATGCGGCGCAATCTTGACGGCCGTGTGAACGCGACTCGTGGTGGCGCCACCAATCATGAGAGGGATTTTGCGACTGCGAAAGTACTCGTCGCGTTGCATTTCACTGGCCACATACGCCATCTCTTCGAGGCTTGGCGTGATCAACCCGGACAAGCCAACGATGTCGACTTTCTCAGCTTTTGCGCGATTAAGAATCTCCGCCGCCGGGACCATCACACCCATGTTGATGACTTCAAAGTTGTTACATTGAAGCACCACGGTGACAATGTTTTTACCAATGTCGTGCACATCGCCCTTGAC
>JANQYI010000031.1:17255-58964 GCA_030728985.1 Burkholderiaceae bacterium
CAAATTTCCTGACGACGCTCAAGGGTATCAGCCTGACCTTTCTCATCGAACGCCATCACCACCGCAGCGGCGCCATATCGACGACACAAGCGTGCTTGCTTGAGGAAAGGCTCCTCACCTTCTTTTAAAGAAATCGAATTGACGATCGACTTACCCTGCACGCACTTGAGTCCTGTCTCGATCACAGACCATTTCGAACTATCGATCATGATCGGTACGCGTGCGATATCAGGCTCGGACGCAATCAAATTTAAAAAGCGATGCATACAAGCCACCGAATCCAACATGGCTTCATCCATGTTGATGTCGATGATCTGCGCACCGCTCTCGACTTGCTGACGCGCGACGGCAACCGCTTCGTCGTATTTTTCCTCGCGAATCAAGCGCGCGAACATTTTGCTACCCGTCACGTTGGTGCGCTCGCCCACGTTGACAAACAAGGTCTCACCGTCGATATTGAGCGCCTCGAGTCCAGATAGACGGGTCTTGACGGGAATCTCGGGAACAACGCGCACCGGCAGGCTACATACTTTATCCGCGATAGCCTTGATATGCTCAGGCGTCGTACCGCAACAGCCTCCCGCAACATTGACCAAACCCGAACGCGCAAACTCCTCGAGCAATGCCGAGGTATCCGCAGGTGTTTCGTCGAACCCTGTTTCACTCATCGGATTGGGCAAGCCCGCATTCGGATAGACGCAAACATACGTATCGCAAATCTTGGCCAACTCGGCGATATAGGGACGCATCAGCGCTGCGCCTAACGCACAATTCAGACCAATCGTAATCGGACGCGCATGACGCACGGAGTTCCAGAAACCCTCGACGGTTTGACCTGACAAAATACGACCCGAGGCATCGGTCACGGTACCGGACACCATCACAGGCAGGCGTTCGCCGCGCGCTTCGAAGACCTCTTCGACGGCAAAGATCGCCGCCTTGGCGTTCAACGTGTCGAAAATCGTTTCGATCAAAATCAGATCGACGCCGCCATCGAGCAAGCCATTGAGCTGCTCAATGTAAGCCACACGCAGCTCGTCAAACGTCACATTACGCGCGCCCGGATCGTTGACATCCGGGGAGATCGACGCCGTCTTGGGCTGAGGCCCAAGCGCTCCCGCGACAAAACGCGGACGCTCGGGCGTACTGAATTTGTCGCAGGCTGCGCGCGCCAAGCGCGCCGACTCCAGATTTAACTCGTAGGCGAGTTCAGGCAAATCGTAGTCGCCCTGAGCAATTGAGGTGGCGCCAAACGTGTTGGTCTCCACTACATCGGCACCAGCCTCGAAATACTGTTCGTGCACTGCCTGGATGATGTCAGGACGCACAAGTGACAGCAACTCATTGTTACCTTTGAGGTCCTTGCCGTGACCCGCGAAACGCGCACCACGAAAATCCGACTCCGACAATTTGTAGGTCTGAATCATCGTTCCCATCGCACCGTCAAGAATCATGATGCGCTCGGCCAACAAGCGCGCAAAATCTGCGCCTCGGGTGTAACTCTTGATGGGGTAAGGCAAGCTTGGATAAGTCATGATGGGTGCGCGGTTGAATAGCTCATTAGTTTAACAAAAGGGGCGCCGTGATACAGTGATACCAGAATTGGTGCTTTCGATGCGAAGACGGTTTTGCCACAAGCAAAAGCGTGCATTGGGAAAGTTAAACGGGAAACAGGGAGAGCGATCCAAACGGATCCTCGTGCCTGTGCTGCCCCCGCAACGGTCAACGTCCGGTCCTTCAACACTGAAGCCCGCCTGACGCCAGCCCGATACCGGCCAGTTTGAGTGGGATTGGTGTCATTACCCGTCCTTTTGAACGTTCAGGATGTGCGGGGACGCACATCACTACGAGGTCTATCATGCATCACAATTCCAACCGGGCAACCCCCGGTCACACGACTGTTGCCCTTACGATTTCTACGGCTTTAACCTCACGGCTTGGTCTTACCGCACTGACCGCACTGACTGCATTGACCGCGCTCACCGCACTGACTCCCTCCCAAGCTCTGTCACAACCCGCAACATCATCTCCCACATCACCTATCCCGCAACTCGCTACGATTGTGGTGACCCCGGCGCGCGCACCTGAACCACTCTCGCAAACGCTAGGCGACAACAGCGTGATTTCCCGGGAAACGCTTGACACGCTTCCCAACGGTACGCTCTCGGAGGCGCTCACGCGAGCGCACAGCATCGAAAGTGTCAACTTAGGCGGCCCGCAAACCGTTAGTACGATTAACATTCGTGGCACCAACAGTAATCAGTCGCTGGTGTTAATCGACGGGGTGCGCGTCAACAACGCCACCAATGGTCTGCCCCCGCTCAACGCCATCCCGCTCAACAGCATCGAGCGCATTGAAATCGTTCGTGGCACCAGCAGCAGCTTGTACGGTGCCGATGCCATTGGTGGCGTGGTCAATATCATTACGCGCAGCGAGACCGACCGACCCTTTTCGGCCTACGCCAATGCTGGCGTGGGTACCTATGCCACGACTCAGTACGACGCGGGCTTTTCTGGCGCCAAAGACGGTTGGAGCTACAGCTTGTTTGGCGGCTATGGTCAGAGCAAGGGTTTTAACGCCACCACGCCCTCCAACTACAGTCATAATCCCGACGGCGACTCTTACTATCGTAGCAACATCGGCGGCGCCTTAGGCTATACCTGGAAGCCTGGTCAAACGATCACCTTGCAAACCTTCCAGTCGAAAGTCAACGGCAGCTATGACGCCGGCGCCCCATATTTTGGTGATCGCGGGATTCAGACGCTGAGCAACAACATCCTGACGAGCAGAAACGTCATTTCCTCGTTTTGGACCAGTACGCTCAGGGCGAGCTTAAGCACGGACACCTACAAAACCATCAACGTCGATGCCTCACAAAATTTCTACAACACGCCAGATGGTCGGCAACATTTCAAAACCAATCAAAGTCAGTATGTCTGGCAAAACGATTTAACGTTTTCACCGACGCAAATCGTCAGTCTGGCTTACGAAAGGCTCGACCAACGCGTCGATGGATCCCTGGTCGATAATATTTCGCCTGGCATCGTCAACTATCAGCAAACCGCGCGCTTTACCAACTCACTCTTGGCGATTTATCGCGGCACTTGGGGCCCGCAGTCCGTGCAAGCGAGTGTGCGTAACGACGACAACTCTCAGTTTGGCAATGTCACCACAGGTAGCCTGAGCTATGGCCTTGAACTCACGCCGCGCTGGAAGGCGAGTATCGGCGCCAATACAGGCTTTAGAGCTCCAAACTTCAACGAGCTTTATTGGCCCGTCACGCCCTTCTTTTTAGGCAACCCAACCCTCAAACCTGAACGTTCGCAAAACATTGAAGCGGGACTCAAGTACACCACCGACAACACCCAACTTGGCCTGACGCTTTATCGCAACAACATCGACAATCTCATTTTGAACGAACCCATCATTCCGGGTAATGTATTTTCGCCCTATACGCCGATGAACATTGATCGGGCGCTCATCACAGGCATCACACTGACCGGCTCACAAAAAATCGGTCGCAATACTCTGGTGAAAGGCAGCTTCGATTGGTCTAACCCACGCAATGCCACGACGGGGGAGCTGTTACCGCAACGCGCGCAACGCGTATTTAAAATGGCTGTGGACCAAAACTTAGGCCGCGCTCGACTCAGTGGTGAGTTCTTCATCACCAGTCAGCGTCGAGACGCGCTCACGAGTGATACGCTGGGCGGCTTCGGCCTGATGAATCTCGTGGGCAGTTACCCGCTCACGGAAAACACCGAGGTCCAGGTGCGCTGGAACAACGTCTTTGCCAAGCAATACACTCTCGTGCAGGGCTACGCGACGCCGGGCTCGAACGTGTTTGTCAACTTGGCCCTGAAAATGTAGCGTTTGGAGCAATATGGCGTGTTGAGTAACACCTCCAGGGTGATTGTGGGTTTGATGGCCTTTCTGGCCGTCCTCCCCCATGCCTTTGCTCAAATCAGGGTGACAGATGATCGCGGCGTGAGCGTTCATCTGTCTGCACCCGCGCGTCGCGTCATCACCCTTTCACCCCATGCGACCGAGCTCGTGTTTGCAGCAGGCGGTGGCGCCTTGCTCGCGGCCACGGTCGACGCCAGCGATTTTCCCAAAGCAGCCCGCAACGTACCGCGGATCGGCGCAGGCTTGCAGCCCGAGCCAGAGCGGCTGTTACGCCTCCAGCCCGACTTGCTGATTGGCTGGCAAGCATCACAATTTTCAACTCTCCATGGCCTGCGTATCCCCTCGTTTTTAAGCGCCCCAAAGACGCTCAAAGATGTACCCGACACCATTGAAAAACTAGGCGTTCTTTTTGACACACAGGATATCGCGAGGGCTCGCGCGTCTGCGCTTAGAGGGCTACTGGAGCCTTTAAAATCCGTACCGCTCTCTGGAGCGCCAGTGCGCGTCTTTTTACAAGTCGGGGAAACGCCCGAATACACCCTCAATCAGACGCATTTATTGTCGCAAGTCGTTCGAGCCTGCGGTGGCATCAATGTTTTTGCTTCTGCAACGGCGATCGCGCCTAAAATCAGTGCTGAAAGCGTGCTGGCCCAGCGCCCTGAGCTCATTTTGCTCGGAAGGGTCGGTGCATCGGAACGACCCACCCTGGATCCCGCGGCAAAACAGTTCTGGATGC
Source organism: Burkholderiaceae bacterium (assembly GCA_030728985.1). Classification (GTDB taxonomy): domain Bacteria; phylum Pseudomonadota; class Gammaproteobacteria; order Burkholderiales; family Burkholderiaceae_B; genus Zwartia. Next base: position 21,899 of record JANQYI010000031.1, read on the forward strand.
GCCTGAATTTGCCTGCGGCCCTCGCTGGGCACGTCTATGTGATGGATTCGGATGTACTCTATCGTCCCGGCCCAAGACTCATCGAGGCTGCGCAAGCGATTTGCAGCATGATTCAACAAGCCCGAAAATAACGGGTGACGCAATTAAACCGAGAAGGCTTATGAAGAACTCCCCCAACGACCCGCTGGTCATCGCAGGCAAAGCCTATCAATCTCGACTCCTCGTCGGTACCGGTAAATATCAGGATTTCGAACAAACGCGCTTGGCGATTGACGCCAGCGGTGCCGAAATCATTACGGTGGCGATCCGTCGCACCAATATCGGTCAACACGCCAACGAACCCAGCCTGCTTGAGTATTTGCCGCCCGACCAATTCACCCTGCTGCCCAATACGGCGGGTTGTTATAGCGCCGAAGACGCCGTCCGCACCCTGCGGCTCGCACGCGAGCTGCTGGACGGACACCGACTCGTCAAACTCGAAGTCCTCGGCGATTCACATACCTTGTTTCCCAATATGCCCGAGACACTCGCCGCCGCCAAGACGCTCGTGGCCGATGGTTTTGATGTGATGGTCTATTGCACCGACGATCCTGTGCAATGCCGCATGCTTGAGGACATTGGCTGTGTCGCGGTCATGCCTCTCGCCTCGCTGATTGGCTCCGGCATGGGCATCCTCAACCCCTGGAACTTGCGTCTCATTATTGATCAGGCGCGCGTCCCGGTTCTTGTGGATGCGGGGGTGGGTACCGCCTCCGATGCAACGATTGCAATGGAGCTAGGCTGCGATGGCGTATTGATGAATACTGCGATCGCCGGCGCGCAACAACCCATTTTGATGGCCAGCGCAATGAAAAAAGGTGTTCAGGCCGGTCGTGAGGCTTTCCTCGCAGGACGCGTCCCCCGCAAAACTTACCAGGCCGCACCGAGCTCGCCCACCACGGGTTTGATTACCCCTAAGAGCAGCACATGAGCGCCTCCGAGTCGACACCTCAGATTCCCAACACACTCACGATCGCAGGCATGGATCCCTCCGGGGGCGCCGGCATTCTGGCGGACGTCAAGGCTATGAGCGCGCTCGGAGCCTATGCTTGTGCGGTCGTCGCTGCGCTGACAGCGCAAAACACGCAGGCGGTGACCGATATTTCACCGGTCAATCCACAATTTGTTCGGGCACAGCTCGACACCCTTTTCGCCGACGTCACCATCCATGCGGTCAAAATCGGCATGCTCGGACAGACTGCCGTCATTGAAGTCGTCGCGGATCGCCTGGGACATTTCAAACCTGAGCACCTCGTCCTCGACCCTGTGATGGTGGCCAAAAGCGGTGACCTGCTACTCGAACAAAAAGCGGTCGGTGCGCTCAGAGAGCAATTACTCCCCCTTGCCACCATCATCACCCCCAATCTGCCTGAGGCGGGGGTTTTGCTGGAAATGCGCAGTGTCGAGACCGTTCGCGAAATGCGTCGCGTTGCCGAACGTCTGCGCAACCTGATGACGCATAGCGGACACCGCTGGGTACTTGTCAAGGGGGGACATCTGCCCGGCAACGACACCATCGATATCCTGCACGATGGCGACCAGATGATCGAGTTGCCCGGTCATCGCAACCCAACGCGCAACACGCACGGCACGGGCTGCACCCTCTCCTCGGCGATCACGGCATTGTTGCCACAAATGGAGACTGTGCCGGCCGCCACACAGGCTGCCAAAGACTACTTGGTCCAGGCGATTTTGCACGCAGATGCCCTACAAGTCGGGCAAGGTCACGGCCCTGTTCACCACTTCCACCACCTCTGGTCAGGAAAACCCTTACAATAAGGGTTTTCCGCCATGTGATATTGCTAAGCGGCTGACTTGTTGTCCCGTTGATTTTATGAAAGCGAATACTTTGCCAGATATCGAACGCGCGCGTTTCAACATGATTGAACAACAGATTCGTCCCTGGGATGTCTCTGATCAAAAAGTGCTTGAGGCGCTCTTTAGCGTCAGACGCGAGCTCTTTGTGCCATCGACCCACCGAACGTTGGCGTTTTCAGATCTTGAGATCCCCCTGACGATTGCCGCAGGGGAAACGCATCAAACAATGCTCGCCCCAAAGCTCGAAGCCAAGTTCACGCAACTCCTTCAGTTAAAAGAGGATGACTGTGTACTCGAAGTCGGCACAGGTTCAGGTTATCAAGCAGCACTGCTCGCCCAACTCGCGCGCGGCGTCATGTCTGTTGAAATCGACCCTAGATTGACCGCCTTTGCGCAACTCAACCTTCAACAAGCAGGTATTGCGAACGTCAAGGTTGAAACGGGAGATGGCAGCAACGGTTGGGGTACCACCGAGTACGACGCTATTTTAGTGACAGGCGCCGTGCCCGCGATTCCGGACGCGCTCAAATATCAGCTTTGCGAAGGCGGACGCATGGTTGTTGTCGTAGGCCAAGCGCCGGCGATGACGGCTTACCGAGTCACACGCACCACTGCCGCAAGCTTTGAAACCACCACGCTGTTTGAGACGGTCATCAAACCCCTAAGCGGTGCGTGTCCTTCCAAGTTTAAGTTTTAAGTTTGACGAATCTTGGTCACGAGTGCTGTTGTGGAACGGGCAAATTCAAACGGAATGGCAACCGCTTTACCGCCCCATGACTCCACCAGCTTGGTTTCAGCCAGCGTTTGCATATCGTAATCGCCCCCCTTCACGATAATGTCTGGTCGGAGTAATCCGATCAACGCGACAGGGGTATCTTGATCAAAAAAAGTCACGGCCGCAACAGAGGCGAGCGACGCAAGCAAGGCGGCTCGATCATGTTCGTTATTCAAAGGTCGATCAGGGCCTTTATCCAAACGCCGTGCTGAAGCGTCGGTGTTAATCGCCACCACCAGCGTTGCGCCAAGCTGTGCGGCCTGATCAAGATAGGTCACATGACCGCGATGCAAAATATCAAATACACCGTTTGTAAACACCAGCGGTCGAGCCAAGTCCCCTTTTGCGATGCGTTCGACGCATACCTCGGGGGATAGAATCTTGCTCTCAAAGCGAATCGTCATTCACGCAACACGTATGTTAAGCGGCTGACGGCTTGACGTCGGGCGTGATCAAGGGCACCGCGCGGATCAACTCTTTACGATAACGATTCAAATCCTGAACCGTTTTGAAAGAGCTATCCATGAGCAAAGACATGTTATGCAAAATACGCGTGCTGACCTTGCCTTCCCAAACTTTGTCAAAATGGATCTGATGGTCGAGCCAGCGCTCAAGCCAACCGGGCTCAGGCAGCTTGGACTGCACCGTATCATGCGGAAACATATCCTTATTGACGTGCAAATTCGTGGGATGCAGCGCCTGTGGCGTGCGATGCGCCGAAGCCATCAATACACCGATTTTTGCAAAAGCCATGCGGGCTTGCGTCGCAATATCGCTACCACGCTGGGTCAAAGCACGCTTCATATAACGTAAATAGGCCCCAGCATGTCGCGCCTCATCTTGAGCGATAACGTTGTAAATCGCTTTGATCACAGGCTCGGTATGCCAGTCCGCTGCACGACGATACCAATGATTCAGACGCACTTCGCCGCAAAAATGCAGCATCAAGGTCTCAAGCGGTGGCGCGGGATCAAACTCAAAGCGGACGCGATGAAGCTCCTCTTCGGTTGGAACCAGATCAGGCGCAAACCGACGCAAATACTCGATCAGCACCAGCGAATGCTTTTGTTCTTCGAAGAACCAAACCGACATGAAAGCAGAAAAATCACTGTCGTCGCGGTTGTCGCGCAGGAACATTTCCGTAGCAGGCAGAGCGGCCCATTCCGTGATGGCATTCATCTTGATCGTCTGAGCCTGCTCATCGGTAAGCTTGCTCCGATCAAAATCGTGCCAAGGAATATCCGTGGCCATATTCCAGCGCACTGACTCCATGGACTTGAAAAGTTCTGTGTAAAGCATGATTCACTGCCTTAAAGATTCAGCTCAGATCGGCACCATACCATCAAGTGATCTGTCACTAAAGGTTTAACTAACAAACTCATTGAATCAGCGCCCAAAGCGCCACACCCAATGCCAGGGCCGCTACACCCGTTAAAGCAACCAGCAAACGATTTCCTTGTTCCCGCGCTTTGCGCGAACGCTGCAACTCAACCAACATCGCCGACGAAACATCCGGGCGGGAAAGTTGTGCGTACAGCAAACGCGGAAACTCAGGGAGCCACTGCGACCACTGCGCAGCTTCCTGCGTCAATTTCTTTTTAATTCCCTTGAGCCCCACACGATCATGCATCCAACGCTCTAAATAGGGTTTAGCCGTTTTCCACAAGTCTAACTGCGGATCAAGCTCACGTCCGAGTCCTTCGACATTGAGCAAGGTCTTTTGTAACAGGACTAATTGTGGTTGTATTTCAACATTAAACCGCCTTGATGTCTGGAAAAGACGTAATAACACTTGTCCCAGTGAGATTTCAGCCAATGGGCGATCGAAATAAGGTTCGCAGACTGCCCGTACAGCGCCTTCAAGCTCCTCTTCGCGGGTCGTCGGCGGAACCCAACCTGATTCGATATGAAGCCGAGCGACCCTGCGGTAGTCGCGCTGAAAAAAGGCCAAAAAGTTTTGCGCCAGGTAGTTCTTATCAAACTCGGACAACGAGCCAACAATGCCAAAATCCAGCGCAATATAGCGCCCAAGCGTTTCTGGACGATCCGACACATAGATATTGCCGGGGTGCATGTCGGCATGAAAGAAACCATCGTCAAAGACCTGGGTAAAAAAGATCTCTACACCCGTTTGAGCGAGTTTGGGAATGTCGACCCCCAAGGCACGTAACTTCTCAATCTGACTCACCGGAACACCGTACATGCGCTCCATCGTGAAGACATTCGTCGCACAATAGTCCCACATCACCTCGGGGACCCACAAAAGATTCGGTCGCGGACCCTCGCTGGAGAAATTCCTGCGCAATTGACTGCAGTTAGCGGCCTCTCTGAGCAAGTCCAACTCATCGTGCAAATGCTTATCAAACTCGCCAACCACCTCGCGTGGTTTGAGTCGCCGGCCATCGGGCGCGAGCTGCTCAATCAGGCCCGCCAACACTCGCATCAAGGAAAGGTCTTTATCGATGACCTCCAGCATGCCTGGTCTGAGAACCTTGACGGCGACAGACCTGCCATCGTGCAACACAGCAAAATGCACTTGGGCAATCGAGGCGGAGGCGACCGGATCTTTGTCAAACTGCGCAAATAACTCAGAGGTCGGTGCGCCAAGGGCCGCCTCGATGATGGCCGCCGCTTGGTCAGACGGAAAAGGAGCGACGCGGTCCTGAAGCAAGGTCAACTCATCCGCAATATCTGGCGGAATCAAATCGCGCCGCGTCGACAGAACCTGTCCAAACTTGACAAAGATTGGCCCCAAGGACTCGAGCGCAAGACGCAGTCTGAGTCCACGTGGCATTTTGGGCTGAGATCCGAGCCTGACCACCCACAGCAAACGCACAGCGATGGGGTGGTTAATGCCGGATAACACTAATTCATCGAGACGGTATCGCAAGGCGACAACCATAATCCGCGTCAAGCGCGGCAAGGACATCATGGTTTTGCCCCGCGTGAACGTTCAAGCTGTTGGAGCCGACTGTGTAAGTAGGTCTGACGATGCTCAAGCCTCTCCAAGGACGCCAATAACTGAGACTGAACACTTCGTTGCGTGAGCATGGCAGGCTTGCCAACCAAGGCGTCTGTTTCCTCTGACAAGTATTCCGCGATGTTTTGAGCCAGGCTTTCGCCCAGCGTTTGCACAGCGCTCAAGGCCTGCCGGGCGCCACGCACGACGCGACGGGCGGGCACGTCGCCTAGCCATTGGGAAAGCGCATCCTCCGGATCCGGGCGGCAGTCCCGCGCTAAATCAGACACCACTTGCGCCAACGCCGCCTGTCCCGAGACATGTACATATTCAGCCATGTCCGGACGCGGGCCTTGCCCCAAAAAAACAAACGGATTAAGTTTCTCCACCAAAATATCAAGAGTCACATCAGGTTGCGCTGACGCCTGAGCCTGGGTGAGCTGACCGTCCGCCTGGATGCTCCAAGAGAGCTGAAAACTTGCAATAGAAATACAGACCGTCTTACCGGCGTGCTGGGACAAGCGCTGCGCCGCCCAAGCTTGCTGCCGAGTAAGCGTATTGAGCGCCAGAGCCATCGCCTGGACTGGATGTAATGGAGTGAAACCGAAATAAGTGGTGGAAATACGATTCACCTTAGTATGACAAACCAATCATGTACCGATTTGTGTCGCGCACCGCGCTTACGGCATTTCTTGGACTAGTTCGCCATTTTAGCGGGTGTGGCGTTTCAGCCCAAACAAAACGCCCGCAAAAGCGGGCGTTTTGTTTGATTCACCTCATGAAACTAAGTAATCAACTTGCCTGGCTCACCGGCACCTGCTGAATACCTGCGAGCAACCAACCGCCTTGCTCGGGCTTGAAGAGGTTCCAAACCTCTTCAAAGCGGAAAGCCTCAGCACCCTCTTGCTCTCTCAACATACCCGAAAAACGCACGCTTGCCAGGTGACCGTCGCTGACCTTTTCGATGCCAAGCAGCTCAGCATTCAACAAAACCACCTCAGTGTGATTTTCTTCGATACGATCGTTGAGCTGCGCTTGCAACTCTTTCATCAGATCGTCGGTCAAAAAGGTGCGCATTTCAGCGAGATTGCCGCTGTCCCAGACCTTTTGAATCGATACAAACTGCTTTTTGGCTTCATTCAAGAAACGCTGTGTATCAAAATCAACCGGGATAAACCAGTTTTGATCGGGGGCGGGCGCATCGGAACCAAATCCGGCGGCCGACATGGATCCTGTCGCTGAAGAAGGCAAAGCAACGGGTGCCTGAGCGGCAGGCTCGCTGGTTTCACGCCACATGGCGTTATTTTGATTCGACATCCTGCCAGCGCCTGCACCCGCTCCCTGAGCGGCGGGTTGAGGGCCGCGCAATCTGCGCATGATGTACATGACGCCAAACACTAAGACACCCGCAATCAGCGCCATCACCAAGAGGTCAGCGAACGCGCCGCCTAAGCCGAAGTGTGACAGTAGTGCTGCGATACCCAAGCCCGCGGCGATACCGGCCATAGGACCGAGCCAACGCGAAGCTCCCGAGGCAGCCGCACCGGTTGCGGCACCCGCTGCGGGCGCTGCCGCAGCGCTACGCTGCGTTGTCGTGCTGGTTGCGGCCGCAGGCTTCGCTGCTTTTTGGCTGGTGACATTGGTCGATTGACGACCCGCACTGCTACCCTTGCCAATACGTTTGGCTTCGGCGTCAAACGCCACTGCGGTCAGGGCAAATCCGCTCACAGCCACTAAAGCTGCGGCAAAAAAACGAATCAGAGAACGAGACATTGACAACTCCTGGGCGTATGAAGCCTAAAAAGAAATGAAACTGTTTAAAACCCACCAAACTCTTGATGAATATTAACTGAATTTTAACTGAATCTTACTAAAAGCTGAACAACTTGCTTAAACATAGATCGAGCCCATGAGAAATAGTTCAACCCCCTCACTTAGCCCATCTTGATCCCTTCGTGCAACGCAGTGAGACCCGCTGAAAGGTTGAAGTATTGGACGCGGGAAAGCCCGGCCTGCTCCAGCATTTCCTTAAGCGTTTCTTGGTCTGGATGCATGCGGATCGACTCAGCCAAATAGCGATAACTCTCTGCATCCCCAGCGACTTTGCTCCCCAACCAAGGCAGAACATTAAAGGAATACCAATCATAAGCAGGCGCAAGGGATTTGGCGATGCGCGAAAACTCAAGCACCAACAACTTCCCCCCGGGGCGCAAGACCCGCGTCATCTCAGAGAGCGCGCGGTCCTTGTGCGTCATATTGCGCAACCCGAACGCCACGGAGACACGATCAAAATAATTGTCCGGAAAAGGCAGATATTCCGCGTCGCACACCGCACAGGGCAAGACCACGCCGTCATCGAGCAGTCGATCTCGTCCAACGCGCAGCATGGAGTCATTAATATCGGTGAGCCAGACTTCTCCCTGCGCACCGGCCTTTTGGGCAAAAGCGCGTGCGAGATCACCTGTTCCACCCGCGATGTCGAGCACCTTCATGCCAGGCCTGACAGCGGCCCGGCCAATCGTAAACGCCTTCCAAACTCGGTGCAGGCCCGCGGACATCAGGTCATTCATCACGTCGTAACGCGAGGCGACGGAATGGAAAACTTGGGCAACTTTGTCTGCTTTCTCGGACTCTTCGACGGTCTGAAAACCAAAGTGTGTCTTTTCTTTTGACATAGTCATTCGCTCAAATCAAGGCAATACCGAGTTTAATCGCTCGGCAGTCATAACGTTGTCAAAAAAGCATAAACTGAAGGCCCTTTGCCATTAGGCTTCACGCCGCATCCTGAATCACCTCTGCGCATGTCCACGATCCTTTACACCTTGCGTCCCCAAGGCGACCGTTGCCTGAGCATCGACTTTGGCGAATCCATCAGTCTTGAAACCGGCATACTTTGCCTCAACGCTGCGGCTACGCTTGAGTGCGCCAAACTCCAAGGTGTGACAGACATTGTTCCCTCTTACACGGCTGTCGCACTTTTCTACAAACCAGGCGTCGATATGGGCGGCACAGACTTCGCCACGCTCTGCAACCAAGTAGACGAGCAGCTGAGCCATGCACTCGCTCAAGCCACCACCTCTGCACGCCAAGTCGATATTCCTGTGTGCTACGGGGGCAAACACGGCCCAGACCTGAGCGATGTCGCTCAAAAAACGGGGCTCACTGAGCAACAGGTGATCGCGCTACACACGCAGCCAGGCAGCATGGTATTTGGTCTTGGATTTTCACCCGGACATCCCTATATCGGCGTGCATGACGCACTGTTTGCTCTACCTCGGCGCGATGTTCCGCGTACCGCCGTCCCCGCCGGCTCTGTTGCGATTGCAAACCGTCAATCGACCATTTATCCAACACTTTTACCGGGCGGCTGGCATATTCTTGGCGCCACCCCGCTCCAGCTTTTTGACTTACGCAGACCGCAGCCCTCTTTGTTATTGCCAGGGGATCAAGTGCGTTTTATTTCCATCAGCGAACAAGAGTATGACCGCCTCGCAGCCGCAATCGCTCTGGAGGCCGCATGACCGTTCGCGTTCTCAAACCAGGCATGCTGTCGAGCTTTCAGGACGAGGGACGCGTCGGCCATCAACCGCTCGGTGTATCGGTTGTCGGTGCGATGGATCAACGGGCACACCGTCTCGCAAATACGCTTGTCGGCAATACCGAGGATGTTGCAAGCCTGGAAATCACCCTCACAGGACCCACCCTGCAATTCACGCAAGCCTGCTGCATCGCATTGTGCGGCGCGGACTTAAGTCCTCGACTCAATGGCAAGCCAATCGCCATGAATCGTCCCCTGGTGTTGCGCGCGCAGGACGAGCTGCATTTCGGTGCTAGACAGCACGGCACGCGGGCGTATTTAGCCGTGCATGGTGGCTTCGACCTTCCCGGCGTCTTGGGTAGTCAAAGCACGTATCTACGCAGCCGCTTCGGAGGTTGGCATGGTCGTGCCCTCAAGCGTGACGACGAAATCCGCTTGCGGCGCCCCCTGAAAGAAGTGGGCCAGGATGGTGGAACGCTTGAAACCCTCGCCAAAGCACTCTGGGGTATTAGTCTGTATTTGCCAAGCATCATTGCGGACTCCACACGTGCGCGTATTCGGCTCATCCAGAGTCAGCAGTGGGAGGAGTTCACCCCCGCGAGTCGAGAAGCACTACTAAATGCCTCTTTTCGTATTAGCCCTGACTCGGAGCGGATGGGCTACCGACTGCAGGGTCCAGATATCCTCATGACCCAGCCTCGGCAAATGATCTCCGAAGCCACGACTTTTGGCACCATACAAGTGCCGGCCGGCGGGCAGCCAATCGTCTTGATGGCAGACCGGCAAACCACCGGAGGCTATCCAAAAATAGCCTACGTCGCGACCGTCGATTTGCCGCTCCTGGCGCAGATGGGACCCGGCGACAAGGTACAGTTTGAACTGCTCACGCTCGAAGCCGCACAGACACTAGATACAGCCCGAACGCGCGCCTTCATCGACCTTGCGCAGACACTCCACCCCGTGCGAACATTATTGCTTAACCACTAAGGACCACAATTATGGCACTGCGTATTGATTTGAATTGCGATATGGGCGAAAGCTTTGGCGCTTGGAAAATGGGCAACGACGAAGAGATTCTGCCCTTTGTATCCTCGGCCAACATTGCTTGTGGTTTTCACGGTGGCGACCCGGCGACCATGCGCAAAACAGTCGCCTCGGCGCTTAAACATGGCGTGGCGCTCGGCGCACATCCGGGTCTGCCCGACTTGCAAGGTTTTGGTCGCCGCAACATGGCGATCACAGATCAAGAAGCCTATGACATGATGGTGGTGCAGATCGGCGCGCTCGCGGGCGTAGCCGCCTCACAAGGCGCGCGCTTGCGCCATGTCAAGGCACATGGTCAGCTCTACAACATGGCCGTCAAAAACGAAGGCTTGACACGTGCGCTGGCTCAAGCGACCTACGACGTCGATAAAGACTTGGTCTTTTTTGCTCTGGCAGGTAGTCAGATGATTCCGATTGCCGAGTCCATCGGCTTGCGGGTCGCGAGCGAAGTCTTTGGTGACCGTAACTACGCGCCCGATGGCACGCTGAGCCCACGAAATCAGCCCAACGCGATGATCACGGACGTGCAACAGTCCATCAAACAGGTGCTGCAAATGGTCAAGACCAGCACCTTGACCGCCAATGACAGCACCATCGTCAAGGTGCGCGCGGACACCCTTTGTATTCACGGCGATCAACCCGGTGCGGTGACCTTTGCCAAAGCCATTCGCGAAGCCTTGCGCGCCGAAGGCATCGAAGTCGGCGTGTAAAAAGCGCAGCCTTGCACTAAACAAGGACGCGCTCAATGCCTCCATCGTTGGCTTTTTTGACATAGTCTTCAAGCCAGTTCTCGCCCAAAATGTGCTTGGCCATTTCGACCACGATGTAGTCGGCTTTGGCGCCACTGTCCGCCTCAAAGCGTGACAATCCTTGCAAGCAAGACGGACATGAGGTCAAGACCTTGATCTCACCATCGAAACCATCTTGGCGCAGGGTTGCATCATTTTTGACGAGCTCTTCTTCTTTGCGATAACGGATTTGCGTCGAAATATCCGGACGCGTCACAGCCAGCGTCCCCGACTCACCACAGCAACGATCGGTCTTGATGGCCGAGTCACCCACCAGCGAGCGCACCGTCTTCATCGGGTCCTGCAGCTTCATCGGTGTGTGACAAGGGTCGTGATACATGTAGCGCGTGCCCTGAACACCTTCGAGTTTGATCTCCTTTTCGAGCAAATACTCGTGGATATCAATCAAACGGCAGCCTAGGAATATTTTTTCAAATTCGTAGCCTGCCAACTGGTCATAGCAGGTGCCGCAACTCACCACGACGGTTTTAATGTCGAGATAATTCAGCGTATTCGCCACACGATGAAACAACACGCGATTGTCCGTGATGATCTGCTCGGCCTTGTCGTTCATGCCATTGGCGCGTTGCGGATACCCGCAGCACAAATAGCCCGGAGGCAATACCGTTTGCACGCCGGCATGCCACAACATCGCCTGCGTGGCTAAACCCACCTGTGAAAATAAACGCTCAGAACCGCAACCAGGAAAATAAAAGACGGCTTCGGTATCGGCAGGCGCTTGGGGCGGACGAATAATCGGCACGTAGTCCGCGTCCTCGATATCGAGCAACTTACGCGCCGCCTGCTTGGGCAACCCACCAGGCATTTTTTTGTTAATAAAATGCACGACCTGCTCGCGCAAAGGGGCCTTTCCAACCGTGGCGGGAGGTTTAGCCGTCTGCTTGCGGGCAAACTTGGAAAGCAAGTCGCTCGCCATCCGTTGGATTTTGTATCCTACGCCCACCAGCGCGACGCGGGTCGCATTGATGGTCGCGGGATCCTTTGCATTCAAAAAGAACATCGCAGTCGACGTTCCCGGATTGAAAGACTTGCGTCCCATACTGCGCAACAGCGCACGCATATTCATGGACACATCACCAAAATCAATGTCCACCGGGCACGGGTTGTAGCACTTGTGGCAAACCGTACAGTGATCAGCCACATCCTCGAACTCTTCCCAGTGCTTCAGGCTAATACCGCGTCGGGTTTGCTCTTCGTATAAAAAAGCCTCGATCAACAGCGAAGTCGCAAGAATCTTGTTGCGTGGCGAATACAACAAATTCGCACGCGGCACATGCGTCGCGCATACGGGCTTGCACTTACCGCAACGCAAACAGTCCTTGATGGAATTGCTGATCGCACCGATCTCGCTGCGCTGCATGATGAGCGACTCATGACCCATCAGCCCAAAACTCGGCGTCCAGGCGTTGCGCAAATCCGCGCCTGGCATCAGTTTGCCGGCATTGAAATGATCGTTCGGGTCGACACGCCGCTTGTAGTCCTGAAAGGGCAACAACTCCGCTTCGGTCAGAAACTCGTACTTGGTCAAACCAATGCCATGCTCACCGGAAATCACGCCGTTGAGATCGCGCGCGATCTGCATGATGCGCACCACGGCCTCGTTGGCCTCACGCAACATTTCATAGTCGTCAGAGTTCACCGGTATGTTGGTGTGCACGTTGCCGTCGCCCGCATGCATATGCAAGGCAATGAACACGCGGCTTTTGAGCACGCGGTCATGGATGGCCTGCATTTCGGTCATGATGGGCGCGAAATCCGTGCCACCAAACACGCCGGCCAAATCGCAGAGCACTTCAGCTTTCCAAGAGATGCGTAAGGTACGGTCCTGCACGACATCGAAAAGGCGCGCCTCGGGTTGCAATGCTAAGCGCTGCGCGAGAGCCGGTTCAAGGGCATTCAGGCCATGCGCCGACAAGCCAGCCATCGCCGCTGAGAGCGGCATATCCAAATGCTCAAGCACCCACTGCCAGCGCGCGCGCACCCGCATCAAACTTTCAACTGCGCTGCGGCGACGCTCGTCGAGCGACTCTTCGAGCAGAGCCCCCTCTTCGCTGCCACGATCGAGTTTTGCGATCGGCAGTTCGCCCTCGAGCGTACGCTGTAACGCGTCCAGCAATTTGAGCTTGTTACGCGTCGACAGCTCGATGTTGATGCGCTCGATGTGATCGGTGTACTCGCCCATGCGCTCGAGCGGGATTACAACATCTTCGTTAATTTTGAACGCATTGGTATGGCGTGCGATCGCGGCGGTGCGTGCACGATCCAGCCAGAATTTCTTGCGCGCATCCGCGCTGACTGCGACGAAACCCTCGCCATGACGTGTGTTTGCCAGGCGGACGACTTCGCTCGTCGCATGCGCGACCGCCGCATCATCGTCTCCCACAATATCACCGATCAGCACCATCTTGGGCAACACGCCGCGCTTGCTTTTTGTCGCGTACCCTACCGCGCGCAAATAGCGCTCATCAAGGTGTTCTAGGCCCGCGAGCAACGCGCCGCGCGCGCGCCCCTGAACGTCCAGATAGTTTTTAATTTCAACAATAGAAGGAATCGCATCGCGCGCTTGTCCGAAGAACTCCAGACAGACCGTACGGGTGTGGCTAGGCATACGATGCAGGACCCAACGAGCTGCCGTGATCAAACCATCGCAACCTTCTTTTTGCACGCCGGGCAGACCAGAGAGAAACTTGTCTGTGACATCCTTACCCAGACCGATTTTACGAAACCGCGCACCCTCAATCTCGAGAATCTCTGTCCTCAGCACGCGTGCGCCCGCCTCTTCGGTCCCGTCCGACCACTGAAGCTCAAACCGTACCTGCCCGGCCTCGTGGATTTTGCCAAGATTGTGATCCAGACGCGTCACATCAAGCCAGTTGCCTTCGGGATCGACCATCCGCCACCATGCCAGGTTGTCCAGCGCGGTCCCCCACAACACGGCTTTTTTACCACCTGCGTTCATGGCGACATTGCCACCGACACATGACGCATCGGCCGAGGTCGGATCCACCGCAAACACAAAGCCTGCAGCCTCAGCAGCTTCGGAGACGCGCTTGGTCACAACGCCCGCGCCCGATCTCACGGTCGCGACTTGTGTGGCGACACCGGGAAGCGGACCGACCTCTACGTCGCCGAGCGTATCCAGTTTTTCAGTGTTGATCACCGCAGAGCGCCAAGTCAACGGAATCGCTCCGCCCGTGTAGCCCGTCCCGCCGCCTCGCGGCACAATCGTCAGACCGAGCTCGATACAACCGCGCACCAAGGCAGCGATCTCATGCTCGTTATCCGGCGTCAAGACAACAAAGGGATACTCGACGCGCCAGTCGGTCGCGTCCGTGACGTGTGAGACACGCGACAGACCATCAAATTTGATGTTGTCTTTGGCGGTGATCTTGGATAGTCCTTTTTGAACCTGACGGCGCAAACGCGCGGTGCGCTCGAACTCTTCCTCGAAGGCACGCACAGCCGCGCGAGCGCGCTCAAGCAGCGTCACCACTTTTTCATCTCGGCCAACATTGTCGTCCATGCGGCGACGATCAATTTCAGTCAATCTATGCTCAAGCGCCTCGATCAAAAGCTTGCGGCGCTTGGGGTTGTCAAGCAGATCATCCAGCAAGTAGGGATTGCGACGAACCACCCAGATATCGCCCAGCACCTCGTAAAGCATCCGCGCGGAACGTCCTGTCTTGCGCTCGCCGCGCAAATCGGACAGCAATGCCCATGCATCATCGCCTAGCAGGCGACACACAACTTCCCGATCAGAGAAAGAGGTGTAGTTGTAGGGAATTTCACGCAAACGAGTCTGCGCATCTTGGGCGGGCTCGGCGTTCAGCAAATGGCTTGGAAAGGGGGCGTTCATAGGTCTCGGCTCGTTTAATGACCCTTAAAAAAACATTTTAAGTCATCCGTTCAGGGTGCACCCAATAACCTTAAAACAAAAGGGCTGCGCCTGCTCTATGTAGGGGTAATGACCCATCGAAGCGCCCAAACTAGGGCCACGTAGCGTCCAAATTTACCGATTGCGATGTAAACCACGCAGGGCCAAAAAGGTAGCCTGAGCCAACCCGCGACCGCGCAGAGAGGGTCTCCCACGACAGGCAGCCATGCCAACAACAATACCGGGGCACCAAAGCGCTGCACCCACTTTTCTGCCCGGACGCGCTCAGGGGTCAGCACGGGGGGGGGCGCACGGGTTGATGCAACGCTCGCCGAGCTCGAATGCTTTCGCTGCCGCCAACGACCAAAGATGCCATGCGCCCCGGCACCCATGGCGTAGCTGACGAGCGACCCAAGGGTGTTGCCCATTGTCGCCACCAAAATCGCAGGCCAAACCATCTCAGGAAACACCGCCAGGTATCCCAATAACACGGGCTCTGAGCCAAGCGGCAAAATCGTTGCCGCCAACAAGCTCACCATGAATACGGCCGGCAAACCCACGCCAGGCATTGACAGCCAGGTCAAAAAGTCTTGTATCAGCGTGTCCAGAACAAACTCCCGTCAGCACAGGTCAAGTCAAAGTCCCCGTGGGATAATGTCGCATCAGTGCGCAGTCTTCTCAGGAACATCATGACTACGGATTATCTCAGACGTATCCTTACTTCAAAAGTGTATGACGTTGCGGTCGAAACACCGTTGGAATACGCCCCTCTACTCTCTCAGCGCATCGGCAATACCGTGTTACTCAAGCGCGAGGACACCCAATCCGTCTTTAGTTTCAAACTGCGAGGCGCCTACAACAAAATGGCCCATCTGCCCAAGGCCGCTCTCGCCCGCGGCGTGATCGCTGCCTCCGCGGGCAACCATGCCCAAGGCGTCGCCTTAGCCGCCAAGCGTCTTGGCTGCAGGGCTGTGATCGTCATGCCCACGACGACGCCAGGTGTTAAAACAGACGCGGTCCGCGCGCTAGGCGCCGAGGTCGTGCTTCACGGCGACAGTTTTAGCGACGCGTATGGACATGCACTGACTCTAGAAAAAAAACAGCAGTTAACCTTTGTCCATCCCTTTGATGACCCGGATGTCATCGCAGGCCAAGGCACTATTGGTATGGAAATTTTGCGCCAATACGCCGAACCTATCGAAGCGATTTTCGTGGCGATTGGTGGTGGCGGCCTGATCAGTGGCATCGCCGCTTTTGTTAAACAAATTCGGCCAGATATCAAGGTGATTGGTGTGCAGACCGTCGATTCCGATGCCATGGTGCGCAGCGTGCGCGCCGGGCGCCGGATCACTCTGACCGATGTCGGACTGTTCTCTGATGGCACCGCCGTCAAACAAGTCGGGGTTGAAACCTTTCGCCTGACCCGCGAGCTGGTGGACGACTATGTCATTGTCGACACGGACGCCATCTGCGCGGCGATCAAAGACGTTTTTCAAGATACCCGCAGCGTCTTGGAACCCGCGGGTGCGCTCGCTCTCGCAGGCGCCAAGCAATATGCCGCCGAGCACAAACTCAAGGGCAAAACGCTTGTCGCGATCGCTTGCGGGGCCAACATGAATTTCGACCGTTTACGCTTTGTCGCAGAGCGTGCGGAGGTGGGAGAGGCGCGCGAAGCCATTTTTGCTGTGACGCTACCTGAACAGCGCGGCAGCTTCAGAGCTTTTTGCGAGCTGGTCGGCAACCGCAATGTCACTGAGTTTAATTACCGCATTTCAGATTCCACCTCGGCCTATGTTTTTGTCGGCATCCAAGTATCCTCACTGGGGGAGCCCAACAAAATCGCGAACAACTTTCGCAAGCACGGCTTTGACACGCTGGATCTGACCCACGATGAAATGGCTAAAACCCACTTGCGTCATATGGTGGGTGGCCGCTCCAACCTCGCAGGCAACGAATTGCTTTATCGTTTCGAATTCCCCGAGCGACCTGGGGCCTTGATGCGTTTTCTAAATTCGATGAAGCCCGAATGGAATATCAGTCTATTCCACTACCGTAATCAAGGTGCGGACTACGGTCAGATTCTGATTGGCATTCAAGTCCCATCAGGTAGCAAAAAGGCCTTTAAGGCCTTCCTCGAAGAGGTCGGCTACCCGCATTGGAACGAGTCCGATAACCCTGCCTATAAATTATTTTTATAGTTATTTTTATAGCGCTCGCTCGGGCGCGACGGCCAATCAGTCTCCACTAAACTGACACACACTAAAAAAAGGTGTGTCAGTTTTAGCGATTTTGCTCGAGCCACCGAGATCAGGCAGATCCACAATCGCCGCAGCCTCGACCACATTACCGCCGAGCAACTGCAACAGCTTGATGGCGGCCAGCATGGTGCCGCCCGTCGCGACCAAATCATCCACCAACAAAACCCGCTGCCCTGGCTTGACCGCATCTTGATGCACCTCGACTGTCGCGTCGGCGTACTCAAGGCTGTAGGACTGCGCCACGGTTTTATGTGGCAGCTTTCCTTCTTTGCGAACAGGCACAAAGCCAACACCCAAGGCGTAAGCCAGCGCGCTTCCAAAAATAAACCCCCGTGCATCGATGCCAACGACCACATCGATGCGTTGACGCATATGGCGATAGACAAAAATATCGATCAACACACGAAAGGCCCTTGGGTCTTGGAGCAACGGCGTGATGTCACGAAACATCACGCCTGGTTTGGGCCAGTTCGGAATCGTCCGGATCAACCCCCGTACAACTTCCATCGAATCCTGATGGGGGGCAATGATTGGCATGATCATGAGGTAGTGCTCCGCAAGGGGTAAGCCGTAAATGAGAAGAAGTAGTTTAAGCGGCTTTCACACGAATCGCGCCAGAAACACGCAAGGCCTTGGCACGCGCCTGATCCACAGACACATCCGTGGCCAACGCCACCCCCATGCGCCGCTTCACAAATGACTCAGGCTTGCCAAACAAGCGCAGATCGGTTCCGGGTTCAGCCAAGGCCTCGGCAACCCCTTCGTAACGAATCGCCTGAGCTTCGATCCCGCCATAAATCACACTACTCGCCGCAGGTGCGCGCAAGGAGGTGTCCACAGGCAAGCCTAACAAGGCGCGGGCATGCAATTCAAACTCGCTTTGTCCCTGTGACATTAGGGTCACTAAACCCGTGTCGTGCGGGCGTGGACTGACCTCGGAGAACCAAACCTCGTCACCCGAGACGAACAACTCCACGCCAAACAAGCCTTGTCCGCCCAAATTGTCGGTCACCTTGCGAGCGATGTGTTGCGCGCGCTCAAGCGCCCGAGGCGACATGGGCTGAGGCTGCCAACTTTCTACATAATCACCGCCAACCTGCAGATGGCCGATCGGTTCGCAAAAATGGGTCTCGACCTGACCGTTCAGGCCTCGAGCACGAACCGTCAACAGCGTAATTTCATACTCAAAGTCAATAAACCCCTCGACAATAATGCGGCTGCCCTCAACCCGGGCGCCTTCTTTGGCGATATTCCAGGCGGACGCGATATCCTCTGAGCTGCGCAAGACGGACTGTCCCTTGCCTGACGAAGACATCACAGGCTTGACCAGGCAGGGAAAACCGACGACAGCGGTTGCCTCTGCCAACGACACTAAGGAATCCGCAAAGCGGTAGGGCGAAGTCGGTAATCCGAGCGTTTCGGCGGCGAGTCGACGAATGCCTTCGCGATTCATGGTGAGTTGCGCCGCCCGAGCGGTCGGTGTGACTCGCACCGTGCCGGCCGCCTCAAGCTCGACCAACAAATCCGTAGCAATCGCCTCGATTTCGGGCACGATCAAGTGGGGTCGCTCTTTTTCAATCACCGCACGCAAAGCAACTTTATCGGTCATCGCCACCACATAGGATCGATGTGCCACCTGTTGGCCGGGGGCATCGGCATAGCGGTCGACCGCAATGACCTCGACCCCCAGACGCTGAAGGGCCAGAATGACCTCTTTGCCCAGCTCGCCAGCCCCCAACAACATGACTTTGAGCGCCGCACCGGACAAAGGGGTGCCAAAAACAGCTGCGTAAGGCGCGAGCGCCGCGGCAGGCGACCCAGCAGCGGCGGCAGATGAAATATGTGTGGGCGTTGTCATGGAAAATCCAATTATGGAAGCAAAGACGCGCCAGATTGCCACAGCGCGTAACCTCACGCAACCACCTCCAAAATCCGCATGCCAGACCTGAAACGATTAAACTTGAGCTATGTCCTCTAAGATCCCGCCTAAAACAACGCCGCTCCATATGCGCGACGAGCAGACCAACAGTGTCAGCCCTGCCACAGCGGCGCTGGCCTCGGCCGAACGCACCCTCACGCTCGAGGCTCAGGCCATTCTCGAGCTCAAAAATCGCCTCGACGAGGGCTTCGTCCAAGCGGTCGCACTGATTCTCGGCTGCTCCGGACGTGTCGTGGTTTGTGGTCTTGGTAAAACAGGCCACATCGCACGCAAAATTGCGGCGACCTTCGCGTCCACCGGCACACCAGCTTTTTTCTTGCACGCGGCCGAGGCCATCCATGGCGACATCGGCATGTTGGGCGGACAAGACCTCCTGATCGCGCTGTCTTATTCCGGTAATGGTCAAGAATTACTCACTATATTACCCGCGGCGCACCGGCTAGGCGTTCAGGTCATCGCCATCACGGGCAATGCGCAATCCGAGCTCGCGAAACTTGCCGAAGTCCACCTCGACATCAGCGTGACGCAAGAAGCCTGCCCACTCAATCTCGCTCCAACGGCAAGCACCACCACCGCCCTCGCTTTAGGGGATGCGCTTGCCGTTGCCTGTCTCGAAGCGCGCGGTTTTGGCCATGAGGATTTTGCCCGCTCACATCCCGGAGGCGCACTCGGCAGACGCCTCTTACTGCGTGTTTCGGATGTGATGCGTAGTGGCGATGCCGTACCCGCCGTTGCTGCCGACGCCTCAGTTTTTCAAGCGCTAGAAGAAATCTCCCGCAAGGGCATGGGCATGACCGCGGTGCTCGATGCCAAGGGTTGCGCCATCGGTATCTTTACTGATGGCGACCTGCGTCGCCTGATCGAGCGCAAGGGCGACCTGCGCAATGCCATGGTCACAGAAGGCATGTCACGCAGTCCGCGACATATCGCTGCCGAGGCTTTAGCCGTTGATGCCGCCACCCTGATGGACCGCCACCGCCTCAACCAAATGCTGGTCGCTGATGCGGCGGGCAGGCTCACAGGCGCCCTGCACATGCATGACCTGATGGCCGCCAAGGTTGTTTGAGATCACGTTCATGAATAAACCCCATTCCATTCCCCATCCTGCCGAAGCATTAGTGTTGGCGCGCACTCCAGCCGCGCTGCGAGAGCGCCTCGCGCAAATCAAACTGATGGTATTCGATGTCGATGGCGTACTCACAGACGGTAGCCTTTGGTACGGTGAGCAAGGCGAAATGTTCAAACGCTTTAACGCACTCGACGGCCATGGCTTAAAGATGCTCACAACCAGCGGTATCAAAGTCGCACTGGTGACAGGCCGCGAAGGCCCGATCGTCGACCGTCGTGCCGCTGAACTGGGGCTCGGGGACGTCATGCAAAACGTCCGCGATAAGGGCGCAGCGTTAAATGAGCTTGTGGCGCGACACCGCCTCACCCTCGAAGAGGCTGGCTTTATGGGCGATGATCTCATCGATTTACCCGCCATGCAACGCGCCGGTTTTGCCGCTAGCGTGCCAGATGCGCCGGCCTATGTGACCCAAGCGGCTCACTGGACCGCGACCAAAGCAGGCGGAAAAGGCGCTGTACGTGAATGTTGCGACTTAATCTTGGCCTCTCAAGGTCGACTCGGATACTTTTTTCAACCAGGGCGCCTCGGCCCCGGCACCATTCAATGACCGCGACCCCATGAAAGAACGCGCCTCCATCGTCGTCTCGATTTTCATCCTCACCCTGCTGGTGATGGGGACGTGGTGGGCAGCCGACTACTCTCAGCGCGCGGTCCAGATTGATCCTCCGAGCCGACTGACCCACGAGCGCGACACCTGGGCACAAAAAATCGTCTTGGTGCGGACTGATGAAAAGGGGATTGTGATTCATCGCCTCGAGGGCGACCTGATGGAGCACTTTCCTGACGATAAATCCTACGAGCTTCAGGCACCGCGCGCTTTTGCCCTCAGAGAAGCAAACCCGCTGACAGTCGCCACCGCCAACGTCGCATTCATTTACGATGAAGGCGACCGCATCATCTTGCGCGGAGACGCAGTGCTGCTGCGCCTTGGCGATGCCGAACGTCAACCGCTCAATTTTCGCAGCCAAGAAATCACGACGCTGGTGGATCAAGACCTCGCCTACACCGATCTGCCCGCCGTCGCCACAAGCGGTCGCTCCCGAATGTCCGGTATTGGCATGCGCTTTAACAATGCCACGCAACAATTAGACGTGTTTAAATCGACCGAAGTTGATATCGCCCCCAAAGACCAGCGCGAGGGCGCCGAGCCTCCTGCACAACGAGCCAACCCATGATTTTTAAACTTACCCTGTCCACGCTTCATACTCTGATCCTTCTGGCTGGCGTCGCTACCGCGCAAACCCAGCCTGCCGCCCCTGCGAATAGTGGGGCGACGTCTCCGGCCACACCCATCGAAGAGCCCAGCACCACGATTTTGTCCGATACCCTGCGCTACGACGACTCTAAAAAAGAAAGCACCTTTACCGGCAAAGTCGTGATGACGCGAGGTTTACTGACGCTGAGCTCTGACACGCTGGCCATGCGCGAAGACGCCGATGGCAATCAGTTCGGCATTGCGACCGCCGATCCGGGCAAGCGTGTGTTCATCCGACAGGTCCGTCCTGAAAATTTTGAGGTCCTCGAGGGTGTGGGCCTCAAGGCAGACTACAACGGCAAAGATGAGATATTTGATTTGATTGGTCAGGCCGTTGTGACTCGCTACATTTGCGGAAAACATTTTGATACGGTGAGCGGTCAGCAAGTCCGCTACAACCAAAAAACAGATGTTTATCAAGCCTTCTCCGGTCCCGACTCCTTTAATCCAGACGGACGCGTGCGCTCGGTTGCACAACCCAAAGCCCGCACTGAAGCCGCCATCGCAGCCTGCCGGGCGGCACAGGCCAATACGCCTTTGCCCGCGCTCACGCCCGCCAGCCCTCCCGCTGTTGCCCCTCGTCCCTAACGCCTTGATTTCAAAAGACCACAAGCTTCTCCATGCAAACATCGCACGCTTCGACTAATTTTGATTCAAAAGCACTCTCCATCCCCGGACAACTGAGCGCGACAGGTCTACGCAAATCCTATGGCGGACGGATGGTGGTGCAAGACGTCTCAATCTCAGTCAAAAGCGGTGAAGTCGTCGGACTGCTCGGTCCAAACGGGGCTGGAAAAACAACAAGCTTTTACATGATTGTCGGCCTGGTCGCCGCCGACGCCGGCCGAATCGAAATTGACGATACCATCATCAGCAGCATGCCTATTCACAAACGCGCGCGACTCGGGCTGTCCTACCTGCCCCAAGATGCCTCGGTATTTAGACGCCTGACTGTCGAGGAAAACATCCGCGCCGTGCTCGAACTGCAAATCGACAACGAGGGCAAAAATTTCTCCTCTAAAAAAATCGAAGAGCAACTTGATTCCTTGCTCGAAGAATTACAAATCACCCATATCCGTCGCAACAATGCGCTGTCCCTCTCGGGCGGCGAACGTCGGCGTGTCGAAATCTCCCGCGCGCTGGCCACGCGGCCGCGCTTCATCTTGCTTGACGAACCTTTCGCCGGCGTTGATCCGATCGCAGTAATTGAAATTCAACGCATCGTGCGCTTTCTTAAAAGTCGCGGAATCGGTGTTCTGATTACCGACCACAACGTGCGCGAAACTCTGGGCATTTGCGACCGCGCCTATATCATCAGCGAAGGCAAGGTCTTGACGACTGGGCAACCCGAAGACATCATCAATGACGCCTCTGTGCGTCGTGTCTATTTGGGCGAACACTTCAAGATGTAAGCCAAATAGGAAACGATGAGGCGCCCTCTTGGCTTTTCTGCTGCGACGCAACGTCGAAAGTTTTTGTCTTAAAACTTGTCTTAAAACAATAATTAAGTATTTAAACTCTTGATTTCTGCACCCAAATCACTAAACTAAAATCATGACAAATCAGTGAAAGGAGCGCCTCCCAAAAAAATCAGCACGTCAAACCGTTGTAAGTGTTTGCAGTTCGTTCTATCCCTTATATGGAGAGTACGCAATGAATCTGAACATTACTGGTCACCATCTTGACGTCACCCCAGCCATCCGCGAATACATTCACACAAAAATGTCGCGTGTCGTGCGCCACTTCGATCACGTGATCGACACACAGGTGATCCTGTCGCTTGAGCCCCTCAAGCACCGAGCGGAACTCACGCTGCATATGCGAGGCAAAGACATTCACTGCGAAGCCGCCGAGGACAATCTCTACGCCGCCATTGACCTGCTGATCGACAAGGTCGATCGCAAAGTTCTGCAACACAAGTCACGCACGCAAGACCATCATCATTTATCAGCTAAACGACAAGTTTTTGAGACTGCATAAATCTTAGGTCTGACTCGTTATACAGCGCGTCAACATGCCTGCCCTCCGGCGGGCATGTTTGTTTCCGCCCTCGTGTTCTCGCATGCAACGAAAACAGAATACGCGGGCAGCCGCACTGCAGCATATAATCAAAAGCATGAATCTTTTGTCACGCATCTTGCCTGTCCGCAACATTGTGCTCGACCTGTCTGTCACGAGCAAAAAACGCGCCTTTGAACAAGCAAGCTTACTGTTTGAAAATAACAATGGGTTCGAGCGTGCCGCCGTTTTTGAAAGTCTGTTCTCCCGAGAGCGCTTAGGCTCAACAGGACTGGGTAGCGGAATCGCCGTGCCGCACGGCAGAGTCAAAAACATCAAGCACGCCGCAGCGGCTTTTTTTAGACTCGCGCAGCCCATTTCGTTTGATGCGCCCGACCGCGTGCCTGTCCATCAATTACTTTTTATCATCGCCCCAGAAGCCGAAACGCAACAACATCTCGATATACTGGCAGAGGTCGCCCAGCGTCTCTCCGATCCCGCGTTGCGAAAGCGCTTGGCTACCGAGGTCGATCCCAACGTCGCACATCAGCTGTTGACTGCCGGTCAAATTTAGCGACGCAACGGTCGGCCTCTTCCCTCAACTACGGAGTCGCTATGCTGACGGTGCAGGATCTTGTAGATGACAATGTCGACGACATTTCTTTCAAATGGGTGGCGGGACAGTCCGCCGCAAATCGCCTCATTCCAGATAATGGCATGGCCGCCGCTGACTTGATTGGTCACCTGAATCTCATCCACCCTTCGCGTATTCAGGTGTTTGGTCGCGAAGAAATGGCTTACTACTTGCGCTTCGACTCGCGCCGGCGCGTGCATCATCTCGAAGAGCTGCTTGCGGGGGGCGTCCCAGCCATCCTATTGGCCGATAACCTAGAAGCCACAGACGATCTCATTCTCAATTGTGAAAATAGCCACGTCCCACTTTTATCCAGCTCGATCCATGCCGCAGATCTCATCGATCTGTTGCGTATTTATCTCAGTCGTCGGCTCGCCCCCACCACCACGGTGCACGGCGTTTTCATGGATGTGCTTGGCCTGGGCGTCCTCATCACGGGCGAATCCGGTCTAGGTAAAAGCGAGCTTGCGCTCGAATTGATTTCACGTGGTCACGGGCTGGTCGCCGACGATGCGGTTGAGTTGTCGCGCACCGCCCCCCATGCCATCGAGGGGCATTGTCCGGAACTGTTGCGCAACATGCTCGAGGTTCGCGGCCTGGGTTTACTCAATATTCGTACGATCTTTGGTGAAACCTCCGTTCGTCGCAAAATGAAACTCAAACTCATTGTCCATTTGGTGCGCGCGACCGCGCAAGACAAGTTCGAACGCTTGCCATTGCAAGACATGACTCAAGACATGCTCGGCTGCCCGATCCGTAAAGTCATGCTCCAAGTTGCCGCGGGTCGAAACCTTGCGGTACTCGTTGAAGCTGCCGTTCGCAACACGATTCTCAAGTTGCGTGGCATCGATACGCTTGCCGAGTTCATGGAGAGGCAATCCGCTGCCATCGCACAAGGACACGATTGATATGACCCAGCTCAAAGTCGTTCTCTTGACGGGTATTTCAGGCTCTGGCAAGTCCGTCGCCTTGCGCATGCTCGAAGATGCGGGCTACATCTGCGTCGACAATCTGCCTCTCCGTTTTGTGTATGACTTCATTACTTCGATGCGCGATGATGCGGCGAGTCGCATCGCTATCGCGATCGACGTACGATCCCCAGGGGATCTCGCGGAGATGCCTGGCGTGATTAGCGCGTTAAAAGAGACACATATCGAGTTTCGCCTCATTTTTTTGGATGCGGATAACGAAACCCTCGTGCACCGTTACTCCGAGTCGCGTCGTCGTCATCCCTTGGCAGAGCGACTGACCCAAAAAGGCTTGAGCGCTACGCTAGAGGAATGCATTCAATTAGAGCGCGATCAACTGAGCGATCTGCGCAACCTTGGTCACGTCATTGACACCTCGGGTCTCATGCCCGGGCAATTGCGCGCCTGGATTCGCGACTTCATTCAAGCTGACCGCAAACCACTGCTCCTGACCTTTGAATCCTTTGCCTTTAAGGAGGGGGTTCCCCGCGACGCCGATCTCGTGTTTGATGTGCGATGTCTACCTAATCCACACTACGATCCCACGCTGCGTCCCCTCACCGGACGCGATCAGCCCGTCGCGAACTGGCTAAAAAGTTTTGCGGATGTCGAACTTATGGTCAGCGATATCGAAAGTTTTATTCGAAAATGGTTACCGCGCTATACCGAAGACACCCGCAGCTATCTCACGGTGGCCATCGGCTGTACGGGCGGAAAACATCGTTCTGTCTACGTCGTGGAAACACTGGCGAAACGCTTCGACGAACAACAACAATTGCTCATACGTCATCGCCATCAACCTGAGATGACTGGATGAAAAGACGACGCACTGGACTGCTGCGGCTGTTGAGTGTCTGCGTCTTATGCGGACTTCTCGCCGCCTGCGGTTCGAGCTCCCGTAAAGGCGGCTATTACAAAGACGATGGCCCCGGCGCCAATCCGCCCGCAAATCTTGATCGTGTGCCTGACGCTGTCCCAAGGATCGAGCCCCTCGCACGCGGCCCAAATCGTCCTTACAAAGCCCTCGGCAAAAGCTTTACACCGGACACCAGCGGTCGCCCTTATCGCGCCAAGGGCCAGGCGTCTTGGTACGGCAAAAAATATCACGGCCGACCCACCTCCAATGGCGAACGTTACGACATGTACGCCATGACCGCGGCGCACCCCACGCTGCCCATTCCAAGCTATGTTCGAGTGACGCGCGTCTCGACGGGACGGACCGTCGTATTGCGTGTCAATGACCGCGGCCCCTTTATCGGGGGACGCGTGATTGATCTATCCTATGTCGCCGCCTATAAACTCGGCGTGCTCACGCCCGGCAGCGCCGAAGTGATTGTCGAGCGCATCATGCCCGAAGAAATCCGCGGTTGGCGCGCGCAAGCGCCCGCGGCCGACCCCGTCACCCAAGCCCCTGTCGCTACACCTGTCACCCCCGCTCGCCCCAGCCCCGTCAGCGTAACCCCCAGCCAAGCCGCCGCCGCGACGCCTGTTGCACCGGGACTTTTTTATTTACAAGCCGGCGCGTTCAGCGACCCCGCCCGCGCGCAATCTCTGGCCTCCGATCTGAGCGGAAAAGTCCCCGCGGATCTCGGCGCTACCATCAACATCGAACAAAGTTCAGGCAATCTCTACAGAGTCAGAATCGGGCCTTTTGCCAACCGAGAGGCGGCCGCACAGGCCAGCGAGCGTCTGCGAAATCACGCGGATCTCGTCACCACCGTGGCGACACCTTGAGCGCCTGCTCGACATCATGAGGACCCTTCTCGGTTCGCCTTCAGCACCAGTGCCCGGGCATACAAAGCATCGCGCGGCTGACCGGTCGCCTTGGCGGCCACGCGGGCCACATCGCGCACCGACATCGACTCAAGAAGCGCATCCAGCCAAGCATCGGTCGAAGCACTCTCTTCCAGTTCAAGATTCTCTGTTTGCGTCACCACAGGGGGGTGAATAATGACGACATATTCCCCTTGCTCGCGATACGGATCAGCTTCCAGCCACTGGGCCGCTTGCGCGAGAGACATGGACGCGATTTCCTCGAACCGTTTGGTCAGCTCTCGGGCAAACGTCACCCCGCGCGTCGCGCCGACGACAGCCAAGGCATCCGTCATACTCGCCACAATCCGATGCGGTGCTTCATAAAAAACCGTTGCGCTCGACAATTGAGTCAAGTGCCTAAACCAACGCTGCCTCGCCGCTGACTTCGTAGGTGCGAACCCAGCAAAGACAAAGCCAGGTGAAGCGTCGGTTGTGACACCGGTCGCCATGAGCGCGGCCACTAGGGCACACGCGCCGGGCAACGGAATCACCCGCAAACCCGCCTCCCTGACGGCCTGCACCACCAGCCCCCCCGGGTCACTGACCGCGGGAGAGCCCGCATCTGACACGAGGGCGACCCGCTGCCCTGACTGTATTCGTCCAACGATCTCCGTCGCGGCACTTTGTTCGTTGTGTCGATGCGCAGCCATCAGCGGGGTGTGAATTCTCCAGGCTTCAAGCAAGTTTTTAGTCGCTCGCGTGTCCTCCGCGGCGATCACGTCCGCCCTGTTCAACGCATGCCAGGCGCGCAAACTTAAATCGCCTAAGTTACCAATCGGCGTCGCAACCACATACAGCGCGTGGGTAGGCCACTGCTGACCATCCATACGTTGACTAAGATGGTCCCACGCGTCAGGCGGCTGATCGGGCAGCGCATGTTCGGTCATTGCGGATAGGCGAGGTTCATTCATTGTGTCAGTGTAGACCGCCCAGTCATACTCCGTCACGCACAAGTATTCACGATGAACCAAGCACCCTCTCCAGATCTCACTCTTTTTATCTTGGCCGACGCCGCGCAAAAACGCGCGGCACTCGCCAGACGGCGTAAACAACGCCGCAAAGCTGCCAATGCGCGCTCAGCTAGCAAGACGCGCTCAAGCGGCGCCATGACCCGCAGCACCAGCCAACAGATTGGTGACCTCTATGAAAGACGGGCCTGGGAAGCCCTCAGAGAGGCGGGCTGCGATCTATTGGGCCAACAACTTCGCTGCCCCGTCGGCGAGCTCGACCTGGTCGTTCGAGAGGGTCAGACTCTTGTCTTTGTCGAAGTTCGCTACCGCCGCAGCCGACATTTCGGCGGGGCCACCGCCAGCATCACCCGCGCCAAGCAGGAAAGAATGCTCAAGGCCATCGATTGGTGGTTGCCCAAGCTCGTGCGAACGGCCTTTGGTGGCCAAATGCCCCTGTGCCGAATTGATCTCGCCACCTTTGACCAAAACAACCTGACTTGGCACCGCGATGCGCTGCGCCTGAACCAAGATAAGTGAGATAATAAAGAATCTCTCACTTGATGATTGCCATGGACCTGACCAACCACCTTGCCGCCCATTTCGAGGACAACATCGCCGCCACACGACGCAGCATGGGAGCTCTTGCCGAGCCCCTCTCGCACGCGATCGATTTGTGCTTCGGATGTGTCACCAATAATGCAAAAATTCTAGCCTGCGGCAACGGTGGCTCAGCGGCAGATGCCCAACACTTTATCGCTGAGCTCGTCGGACGCTTCGAACGGGATCGGTTGCCTCTGGCAGGCGTTGCGCTCAACACCGACACCTCGATCATGACCGCCGTTGGCAATGACTACGGTTTCGATCAGATTTTCGCGCGCCAGATCAACGCACTTGGGCAGCCCGGCGATGTGCTAGTGGTCATTTCCACGAGTGGCAACTCTGCCAACGTCATGTTGGCTATTCAGGCCGCCCACGAACGTGACATGCGCGTCATCGCCCTCACAGGCAAAGGCGGCGGCCAGATCAAAGACCTCTTGCTCGACCATGATATTCATCTGTGTGTGCCGCACGACCGCACGATGCGTATCCAGGAAGTACATATCCTTTTATTGCACGTATTGTGCGACGGCATTGACACCTTACTACTTGGAGATCCCGCATGAGTCTGCAACGACAATTCATCCGCCCTTTGATCTTATGCGCCGTCTTGATTGGAGCGGGATCGACACTGACCGCTTGCATACCATTGCTGATCGGCGGCGCCGCAGCAACAACTGGTCTCGTCGTGGTTGACCGCCGCACCGTCGGTGAGCAAATCGACGACAAATCCATCGAGCTCAAAATCGGGGGCCAGCTCCGCGAAAACTTTGGCGATGCCGTGCGCGCAACGATCACCTCCTACGATGGCGTCGTTTTACTTACGGGCGATACGATTAGCAGAGATTTTAAAAGCAGCGCCACCGAGATCGCACGTAAAGTTGAAAACGTAAAATCTGTCTCCAATCAATTGGATGTCGTCAAAGATCTAGCCTCCTTTGGTGTCGTGAGCAACGACATTTGGATTACCTCCAAAGTGATGACGACCTTGGCTACGACCAAAGATATTCCTTCTCGCACCATCGTCGTCACCACTGACCGCGGCGTAGTTTATCTGATGGGTCTAGTGACCCAGCGCGAAGGCGATATGGCCGCCGCTGCGGCCGCCAAAGTCAGCGGTGTCAAGCGCGTCGAAAAGCTCTTTCAGATTGTCACACCCGAGGAAGCAAAGCGCCTGGATAACGCAGCCCGGATTGGCAGCAATAACGCCAAGCCCACGACCCCGCTTGGCGAAACGCCTGTCAGTGGCTCAAGTCCAATGGGCGGGGATGCACCCCCGGCCGGTGGTGTGCAAGTGATGCCGATCCAATGAAGAAAATCGTGGCTTTGGTTGTCTTGGTCGTGATAGGCGGCCTAGCGACTTGGTTCGTCAGTACCCGCGCGGCCCCTGCGCCAGACGTGACATTGACTTCGCTCTCGGGCCAGAAAATCGCGCTGTCAGAGTTGCGCGGCAAGGTCGTGTTGGTCAAGTTCTGGGCGACCAACTGTGTGAGTTGCGTGGCGCAAATGCCAGACAATATTGAAAATTACAATAAGTATCATTCTCAAGGCTTCGACCTGATCGCCGTTGCGATGGAATACGACCCCATTAATTTTGTCCAAAAATTCGTCGAAACACGCAAACTACCCTTCACTGTTGCGCTAGATACACAGGGCACGGTCGCGAAAGCCTTTGGTGACGTCAAACTCACCCCGATAGCATTCCTAATCGACAAAAATGGCAATATCATCAAGCGTTATTTGGGTTTGTACGATAAAACTGAATTACGTAAATCGATTGAAAAAGCACTGGCGGGCAAGCCCGCCTCATGACAAAAACGAACCTTCTCTTTCAACGCTTGCTTACCCTCCTTGCCTCAGCCAAATGAATAGTCAGCCCCCCTCTGCCTCCATGCCCCCGGAAGTCGTCGCAAAAGTGCTCTCTGAGAGCTTGCCTTACATCAAACGTTTCCATGGCAAAACCATCGTCATCAAATACGGTGGTAACGCGATGACCGAAGAAGTTCTCCAGCGCAGCTTTGCACACGATGTCGTGTTACTCAAACTCATCGGACTCAATCCCATCGTCGTACACGGTGGCGGCCCCCAGATTGATGAAGCCCTACGCAGAATCGGTAAGCAAGGCAACTTTATCCAAGGTATGCGCGTCACAGACGCCGAAACCATGGAAGTCGTAGAGTGGGTGCTTGGCGGACAAGTACAACAAGACATCGTGTTGATGATCAACGAAGCGGGTGGCAAAGCCGTGGGTCTGACCGGTAAAGACGGCTGTCTGATTCAGGCGCGCAAAAAAATGATGCCTAACAAGGATGATCCGGCCAACCCGATCGATATCGGTTTCGTGGGCGACATCGCCCATGTCGAACCTGCGGTCGTCAAGGCCTTGCAGGACGATCAGTTCATCCCCGTGATTTCTCCGATCGGCTACGGTGAGGACGGTCTAGCCTACAACATCAATGCCGATATCGTCGCTGGCAAAATGGCTGAGGTACTGGGTGCTGAAAAGCTGCTCATGATGACCAATACACCCGGCGTGCTCAACAAAGACGGCCAATTGCTGCGCAGCCTGTCGGCACAAACGATTGATGCACTCTTTGCCGATGGCACAATCTCTGGCGGCATGCTCCCCAAAATCTCCTCCGCCCTGGATGCCGCACGTAATGGTGTGAAATCTGTGCACGTTGTCGATGGTCGCGTTCCGCATTGCCTGCTGCTCGAAATCCTGACGGATCGCGGCGTAGGCACCATGATCACTTCAGAGTGATTCACAAGCGGTTCGCACCCCATGCTCCGATACGCACGCGGCGTGCCCGCGTACATACGCCTGCGCGCAAAACAGCAATTTCCAAAGCCCGCGAACGCGTGTGGCTGTTCGATCTCGACAATACCTTGCACGATACTTCTTACAAGATATTTCGAGAAATTAATCTTGGCATGACCGCAGCCGTGATGGAGAGCCTAGCGGTCGACGAAGCAACCGCCACCCACCTACGGACAAGCTATTGGAAACGCTATGGGGCCACCTTGATCGGTTTAGTGCGTCATCATGGTGTCGACGCCCATCAATTTTTACATCGTAGCCACAACTTCGATGTCGGCCCCTTGATTCGAGCTGAACGCGGTTTAGCGCACAAGCTGCGTCGCCTGCCTGGTCGCAAAATTCTGGTGACCAATGCGCCCCTGCATTACGCCCGCGCTGTCATGAAACATCTCAACATCCTGCGTTGTTTCGATGGTTTTTGGGGGATTGAGCAAATGCGTCTGCACGGACACTACAAACCCAAACCTTCCGTCACGCTCATGCGTCACATCCTCGCACACGAAGGCATCCATCCAAGACGGGCCGTACTGGTCGAGGACACCACCGCCAACCTGCGCGGCGCGAGACATGCGGGCTTACGCACCGTCCATGTCTTTCACCCCGGCACCCCCTTTGCAAAAGGCAAGCGAGGGCGTCCCAATTACGTAGACTTGCGGGTAAACTGCGTAGGTGATTTGTTGCTACAAAAGCGCACGCTTTATCCTTCTTAACCGCTAATTCTGGACTCGAGTGTATGTCGGTCAAAACGGGCGAACGCAAACACCAGATTCTGCAAACACTCGCAGAGATGCTCGAACAGCCCCGCGCGGCGCGGATCACGACCGCTGCGCTCGCCGCCAAGATGCAACTTTCCGAGGCTGCGCTGTATCGACACTTCGCCAGCAAAGCGCAGATGTTCGAGGGTCTCTTTGAATTCATCGAAACGACCATTTTCACGCTCGTCAATCAAATCGTCGCCTCCGAACCCAAAGGCGTCGAGCAAGCGCGCAAAATTGCCGTGATGTTGATGACCTTCTCTGAGCGCAATAAAGGGATGACCCGGGTCTTGTGCGGTGATGCGCTCGTCACCGAGGATGAGAGACTACAAGGGCGGGTCACTCAGATCACAGATCGGATCGATGCTGTGTTCCGGCAGTCCTTACGCCAAGCCCTGATTAGCGGTGAAATCAACCCCACCACAGAAGTTACCCCTCTGTCTGCCGCTTTGACGCACCTGGTCTTGGGAAGCTGGTTACGCTTTGCGCAAAGTGGCTGGCAAGCAACCCCATCGACACATATGCATGCGCAACTCAAGCTTTTATTGGATCAGCGCGGCTAACTTCGTTGCGCACAGACCAGACAAGCTGGATCACGATTGACGCGCACGCTGTGCCAATGCATATCAAACGCATCGAGCATGAGCAATCGACCCTTGAGGGTGGTGCCGACCCCTGAGATCACTTTAATCGCCTCGGCAGCCTGCATGCTTCCAATGATCCCGACCAAGGGCGCAAAAACACCCGTTGTCGCACAACTCAAGGCCTCGACATCATCGGCCTCGGGAAACAAACAGTGATAACAAGGCGCTTGCGCATCTCGAGGATCAAACACGCTGATCTGTCCTTCGAAACGAATCGCGGCACCTGAAACCAAGGGCTTCCTATGGGTGACACACGCTCTATTGACTGCATGCCGTGTCGCAAAATTGTCCGTGCAGTCCAACACAACATCGACTGTGGCAATCTCTGCGAGCAAGCTTTCCGGCTCCATTCTTGTTGTCCGAACCTCCACCTCGATTTCGGGATTGAGAGCCAACATGGTTTGGCGACCAGACTCAGCTTTGAGATCTCCAACACGCGCGTCCGTATGCAAAATCTGACGTTGCAAATTACTCAGTTCAATCGTGTCGTGATCAGCCAAAATAATGTGGCCCACACCAGCGGAGGCCAGATACAACGCGGCAGGAGAACCCAGTCCGCCCGCACCAAGAACCAAGACGCGCGCCGCGAGTAATTTTTCTTGGGCCTCTATACCAAACTCATCGAGCAAGATGTGTCTGGCATAACGAAGAAGCTGGCTATCCTTCATTTGCCCTTTGCTGCAGCTCCGGCTGGCTCTGCACTCGCCTTTTTGGGGCGTGGCACGGCCTTTTGAATCGGCTTGCCTTCGAGGAAGTTAACCGCTTGGTTCAGCTGGAAGTCCTCGGGTGTACCAAACTGGAAAATCTTGTTCGTATCTGCAAGAGGCGCTTCCTCTTCTTTGGGCTTTTTCTCGGGCTCTGGCTGTCCATTCCGGTTATTGCTCAGATGACGTTTGAGGTCTGCCTCACGTGACATGCGGAACAAATCGCCCTCAGCGGTATCGGCTACGACTATATCAGGCATGATGCCGGTCGCCTGAATCGAACGTCCTTTGGGCGTGTAATAGCGCGAAGTCGTCAGCTTGATGGCCGTCGTGTCTGAAATCGGCAGAATGACTTGGACCGAGCCCTTACCGAAGGTACGATTACCCATCACGGTTGCGCGCTTATAATCCTGGAGTGCGCCCGCGACAATCTCCGAGGCGGAGGCAGAGCCTACATTGACCAAGACCACCATGGGGACGGTTTTGACCCAAGCAGGTAAACCGACCAAATAGTCACGCTCACCGCGCGCATAGTCTGCGGGATTGGATAGATACTTTTGTTTAGCATCGGGTGCACGACCATCCGTTGACACGACTAAGGTGTCGGGCTTGAGGAAAGCGGCCGAGACACCAATCGCACTCGTCAACAAACCGCCTGGATCATTACGAAGATCTAGAATCAATCCTCGAGGCGCACCTTTTTCGCCAAGCTCTTTCAAGTGACGCACCAAGTCAATGCCCGTCTTTTCCTGAAACTGTGCGATCCGGATATAACCGATATTGTCCGGCAACATCTTGCTACGCACGCTCCGCACCCGAATCGTATCGCGCACGATCTTGATCACGATCGGCTGCGCCTGTCCTTGGCGCGAAATCGTCAGGGTAATCGGCGTCTTAACCGGGCCGCGCATCATTTTGACGGCGTCCGTGAGCGACAAGCCCTTCGTCGAGGTGTCGTTGATTTTCGTAATCACGTCACCCGCGCGAATGCCCGCGCGCGCGGCCGGAGTGTCCTCGATCGGGGAAATGACTTTGACCATGCCGTCTTCAGTGCCGACCTCGATGCCTAAGCCGCCAAACTCGCCTTGGGTGGCACTCTGCATTTCTTTGAACGCATCCGCATCCAAATAAGCAGAATGCGGATCGAGATCAGACAACATACCCGAGATCGCCCCGCTGATCAGCTTTTTGTCGGCAACCGGTTCAACGTAGTTATTTTTGATCGCGGAAAACACGCTTGAAAACTGACGAAGCTCATCAAGCGGCAAAGGCGAGCCTCTCTGAGCGACCGCACTCAGCCCTAAACTCAAGAGCACGCCTGCGAGGACGCCAACGGAGACCAAACCTAAACTACGTATTTTGCGAGTGCTCATGCACATTCCCAAGTTAAATACCGATCAAAATAAAACAATATCAAACTAACTACAGCGTAATGGTCTGCGAGATTAATGGCAATCCCACGCAATCAAGTCGCTAACGCGACAAAAAAGTCAATGGATCTAAGGCGGCGCCACGATGCCTGATTTCGAAGTATAGGGCCGAATCCACCTGCCCACCGGTACTTCCCGCCAAGGCTAAGGTATCTCCCGCACGCACCGAATCACCGACTTGTTTGAGCAGGCTCTGGTTATAGGCATAAACACTCAGATATTGCTCTCCATGGTCCACAATGAGCAAATTGCCAAATCCCCGGAGCCAGTTTGAATAGACGACGGTTCCACCACCCACAGCGGCGACGGGCGTGCCGTCAGACGCCTTGATCAGCACTCCCCTCCAGATTCCACCTTCAGGACGATTCGTCCCAAAACGCGCCATCAGGGTGCCCCTGAGGGGCCAGCGCAAGCCTTTCTTAAGGCCTTCGCCAGATTTTGGTGTTGAGGCCGCCTCGGCAGCTCGTGCAGACTCCTTGCGCTCTTGCTCAAGAGCGGCTCGACGCGCAAGCTCGATCTGCCGCTCTTCTTGCGCCTGCAGCGCCAGAGTATTGCGCTTTTGCTCCTCCGCAAGGCGCCTCTGCTCGGCCCGCTTAGCCTCTTCGGCGCGTTCGGCCTGCTCTGCCATTTGAGCCGCTCGCTCTGCCTGTTGAGCAGCCTGAATTTGCCCTCCAAGACTGTCGATAAGCCCCCCGAGTCGCTGATCATCTTGACCGAGACGTACGGCCTCGGAACGCTGGGCCTGAATTTGCCCCTCGATGCGAGCAAGCACCGTCGCGCGCTCCTTTTTTTGGGTTTCCAACAGAGAACGCTGTTGGGTCGTTTCTTCGACCCAACGCGCGACCTCTTTTTGGCGAATATCCAAGCGCGCCTCGAGCTGAGCCAAGCGTTCGATCTCGATCTTGAGCTCAGCGACCGCCTTGGCGCGCGCCCGCGAGACATAATCAAGATAAGCAAGATGACGACTGAGTGCCTGGGGATCATCGCCTGAAAGCAGTGCCGCCCAAGGTGACAGACCACCCGCATATTGTCTGCGCAGCTGGTCCGAGAGCTCTTCGCGACGTTGCGCGAGAAGGCCTTGTTGACGTTGAATCTGTTTTTTTAACTCGTCAAGCTCACTTCGGGCTTTTTTAAGCTGCGTCGCCAGCTCTTTTAACCGTCTTGTTGTCTGAGAAATCGCAACTTCGGAGGATTTAAGCGCATCAGCCGCCTCCTTACGGACAGCCTCGCGCGTGTCTAGCTCCTTTTGAAGCGTTTGAATGCGGGCTCGTAAATCCGCACGCTGCCGCTCCACGACGCTACGGCGATTCGTCAAATCCTCTGCGTCTGGCGCAGCCAGAGGTGCTCCGACCAAGGCTAACAAAGCCAACGCCGTAGACCACCTCCAGAACGACAGACACATAAGGCTAGTCCTTTTTCGCCTTGCCCTGAGCCTCGACCGCAGCCATCGCCGCCGCGATTTCGGCCGGATCGCCGATGTAATAGTGACGAATCGGTCGCAAATCCTTGTCGAGCTCGTACACCAAGGGCTGGCCCGTGGGGATATTCATATGCACGATCTCCTCTTCGGAAACCTCGTCGAGGTGCTTGATCAAGGCGCGCAAGCTGTTGCCATGCGCAGAAATCATCACACGTCGCCCAGCGCGTATCGCGGGCGCAATTGTTTCTTCCCAAAACGGTAATACGCGCTCGACCGTGTCTTTAAGGCACTCTGTCGCGGGCAGTTGCTCTGGCGACAAGCGCTTATAGCGCGCGTCAAACTTAGGGTGTCTCGGATCATCGCTCGCAAGTGGGTTAGGCGCGATCGCATAAGCGCGTCGCCAGATCAGTACTTGCTCATCACCGTATTCGGCTGCCGTTTCCGCCTTATTGAGGCCCTGGAGGGCACCATAATGACGTTCATTCAAGCGCCAATTGTGGTGAATAGGCAAATGCATGGTGTCCATCGCATCCAGCGCAATCCAGAGCGTGCGGATGGCGCGTTTGAGCACCGAGGTAAAGGCGATATCGAATTCGTAGCCTTGGTCTTTTAACATTTGACCGGCTTTACGCGCCTGCTCCCGTCCCAGATCGGTCAGATCCACGTCGGTCCAGCCGGTAAAACGATTTTCGAGATTCCATTGGCTTTCGCCGTGACGCATCAATACAAGTTTATACATGGCAGACACAGGTTAAAGTGTGGATAAAGCATCATTTTATAATTGTCTGAGTCATATCTCATAACCCACCCCAAATTAGGGGTGTAACCGCCTATCTGGATACACCGTGGATTTCTTTTTAAGTCAAAATAACTTGTTGTTAATCGGCGTGGCC
>JANQYI010000031.1:59064-64026 GCA_030728985.1 Burkholderiaceae bacterium
TTCGATGATTTGTCTGCGCTGGATCGCGAGGGCAAGCTCTTGCCCCTGCTCAACGGCTAAACAGCTTTTTTTATTTTTTCTCGCGATTCCTCGACAGAACGACAGAATCACCCCTACTTTAGTCTTAACTGGAAACTTTCATGGCCGAACAAAACATTCAAGACGATAATGCCCCCTCCTTCAATATGCAGCGCGTCTACCTGAAGGATCTCTCGCTTGAAATGCCCAACGCACCGAGCGTCTTCCTCGAGCAAGAGGCCCCCGCAGTCGAGGTTTCGATCAATATTGGCGGTCAGGCCTTGGCCGAAACTGTCTTTGAGTCCACCGTCACCGTCACGGTCACCACACGCATCAAGGACAAGGTTTTATATCTCGTCGAAGCCACACAGGCCGCGATTTTCGAAATGGTAAACATCCCCGCCGAGCAGATCGATCCCTTGATGGGCATCGTGTGTCCGACCATGCTTTACCCATACCTGCGTTCCAACGTCGCCGATGCAATCACGCGCACTTCACTCCCCCCTTTGCATTTGGCAGAGGTCAACTTCCAAGCGCTTTATGAGCAACGGATCGCTCAGGCGGCCCAAGAAGCTGAGTCCGCGCCTGCTGATTCGGGCCTGATTTTACCCCCCGGTGTGACGCGTCAATAACACCGACATCCCATGACCATGCACAAAGCTGAACACGCCCCGCGACCCGTCGCGGTGCTGGGTGCTGGCGCATGGGGCACGGCTCTTGCATGCGCAGCGAGTCGCCACGCGCCCACGATGCTTTGGGCGCGTGATGCCGCACTCGCCGAGCAATTGGCTGCGCGTCGTGAAAATATCCAGTACCTGCCGGGTATCGCCCTAGCAGAGACTCTTTTGTTTACCTCAAACCTTGATCATGCCTTGGCGCACACATCCGCTAGAACGCCCGAGGCTGCAGGTTTGCTAATTTTGAGTGTTCCTCTGGCCGGCCTGCGCGCTTTATGCACCGAGCTTGGCGAAAAACTCTCGCAACAGCTCAGCGCGCAACTTTCGCCAACACACCAACCGCTCACTGGCATCGTATGGACCTGCAAAGGCCTCGAAGCTGAGACCGGTCTGTTACCCAGCGAGATTGCACGTGAGGCGCTAAGCGCTGCCCCCAACATCCCAACAGGCGTGCTCTCCGGCCCCTCCTTCGCCCGCGAAGTCGCTCAAGGTCTTCCCGTCGCGCTCACCATTGCCAGCCAAGATACGGCATTGAGACGCGCGACGATCGCAGCGCTGCATGGTGGCGCCATGCGCGTCTATGCCAACCAAGATGTCATTGGCGTCGAGGTCGGTGGTGCTTTGAAAAACATCATGGCGATTGCCTGTGGCATCGGCGAGGGGCTTGGCCTGGGTACCAATGCACGCGCAGCGCTCATCACCCGTGGTCTCGCTGAAATGACCCGCTTTGGCGAGGCTTTAGGCGCTCAGAGCGCAACGTTTTCCGGCCTCACCGGTCTCGGAGATCTTGTACTAACCGCGACAGGTGATCTGTCGCGCAATCGCCAAGTCGGCCTCGAAATTGGTCGCGGCAAATCCTTAAACGAAGTGTTGGCGACAGGCCTCACCGCCGAAGGCGCGCGCTGCGCGCAAGCGGTGCTCAAACGCGCGTCTGAGCTCGGCGTTGAATTACCGATTACCCATGCCGTGTGCGAGGTTCTGTTCGAGGGCGTTGCGCCCTTCGATGCCGTCACACGCCTGCTCTCACGCGTCGCGACAACCGAATAATAGGTGCCTCATGTTTTTTTCTTCACGCTTGTTTTGTCTTCTTGCCTGCGCACTCACGCTCGTGACCACCTTTGCGTCGCGTCCCGCAACTGCACAAAACACTTGGCCGCTTGAGAAGCCGATTCATCTGATCGTGCCCTTCCCCGCAGGCTCCTCGCCGGACATTCTCGCGCGCACACTGGCTGCCCCGCTCGCCAAACAGCTTGGGCAAAATATTGTGGTGGAAAACAAGCCCGGCGCAGGCGGCAACATCGGCACCCGCTTTGTGGCGCGCGCCCCCGCCGATGGTTACACACTGCTCTACACGATCAACGGCCCCCTCGTGACGGCACCGACGCTTTATAAAAAAACGCTGGGCTACGATCCCGTCACGGACCTCGCACCGATCACCTTGGTCGCAACCAGTCCAAATGTTCTGGTGGTCAATGCCAGCTTTAGCGGCGCCAATGTCGCGGATTTTGTGGCCCAAGCCCGACAGCAGGGCGGGCGATGGAACTTCGGCTCGGTGGGTCCCGGCAGCGCGTC
The DNA here is from genome assembly GCA_030728985.1 of Burkholderiaceae bacterium. Taxonomy (GTDB): domain Bacteria; phylum Pseudomonadota; class Gammaproteobacteria; order Burkholderiales; family Burkholderiaceae_B; genus Zwartia. The sequence goes on from JANQYI010000031.1 coordinate 61,332, forward strand.
CCACTTAGCCATGGAGCTTTTTAAAAAACAAGCGGGCGTCGAACTCACGCACATTCCCTATAACGGCTTTCCCCAAGTGACGACCGCCGTCATCGCCCAGGATATTCAGGCCGCCTTTATGGTGCCTGCAATCGCAATGACTCAGGTCAAAAGCGGCAAAGTCAAAGCCTTAGGCGTCACCAGCACGCGCGCGATCGCCTCGCTGCCGGGCATCCTGCCACTCGCTGAACAAGGCTTCCCCGCGTTTGAAGCCATCTCCTGGAATGCGATCATGGCGCCCGCTAGAACGCCGGCCGTCATCATCGAGCGACTGCACATAGCGCTCGCTGCGCTACTCGCCGACGACACGATCAAAGACAAATTCACGGCCCAATATTTTTCAACAGTCGGTTCAAGTCCAGCTGCCCTCAAACAGCATATTCAAGATGAAAAAAAACGCTGGGATGCGGTGATTGGCGAGCTGAAACTTTCTCTAGACTGAGTCCTGAGGGCTCAACGTTAAACGCCGCCCGGATAGCCTTGTTGACGCCAAGCCTCAAAGACGACAATCGCCACTGTGTTTGAAAGATTCAGGCTGCGCTGTCCCGTCAACATCGGCAAACGAACGCGCTGAGAAGGCGCAAACAATGCCATTTGCTCTGCCGAAAGGCCTGCGGTTTCTCGGCCGAACACAAATACGTCACCATCCCTCAGGCTGACCTCGCTGACCAATTGCGTCGCCTTGGTCGTCATGGCGAATACACGCTCGGGAGGTGCTCCGGTCGCTTGTATCGCCAAGGGCAAACTATCATGCACCTTGACGGGCTGCCACTCGTGATAGTCGAGACCGGCGCGTTTGAGCCGTGTGTCATCGATCTCAAAACCCAGCGGGCGCACAAGATGCAGTCGCGCGCCCGTATTGGCGCACAAGCGGATCACGTTACCCGTATTGGGGGGGATTTCTGGCTGGACAAGGATGACATCGAACATGAGCGCTATTTTGCCAGAGTACGCGCAGCCACGAGGGCGATGACGCCCTGAGCCCCTGCGCGCAACAACGCCGCCGAGGCCGCCTCCAGCGTGCTCCCTGTCGTGAGCACATCATCGACCAAGCCTAACCAGCCACCACCAGCCGGAATACGCCCTTCGTATAGTCCCCATACACTCGCCTGGCGGGCATGCCAATCCAGATTTTTTTGACTGTGTGTTTCGCGCGTTCTGCGCAACCAAGCGCCCCTTAACGGGACACCACTCAAGCCCGCAAGCTCGCGTGCGATTTCACCCGCGGGATTCAATCCTCGTCGCAGCATCGCCTCGCGGCTAGACGGAATGGGGACTAGCGCTGTCAGTTGCGGCAAGACCGGGCAAGCCGCTTGCATATTGCGCCACAACAGCCTGGCAAACAGCCCCGCGTCTGTCAGTCGCCCCTGCGCCTTGAAGCGACGCATCAGCTGATCCCCTGGCGCCGCAAAGTGCATCCCTGCGATGGCACGAACATACGTCAATGGCCGTTGGCAACAAGCCTCGCACAAAGCTCTCGGCGCGGCCGGTCGCTCCAAACCAACAGAGGGCGCTTGGTACAAACAACGGTGACAATGTCGACGCGCATCGAATTCGAAGCTGACCTCGCTCTCGCACGGGCGGCAAAGGTCCCCACCGACCGCAGCTAAACCACATAAGGGACATGGAGCGCGGAGTATTCGTCGGATTCTCTCTCGAATAGAGTACATTTTCAATCCTCCTTCGCATATTCTGCCCCAGCGCCGCACGCTTTTTTATTGCCATGACAACAACATCCACACTAAGCCATCTCCCTTTGAGCGTTGAGCATGTCATGCGTCAATTCAACCGCCGAGGCAATCTCAACGAGGCTCAGTTTTTATATGGCGAAGTCGCGCGTCGCATGGATGAACGCTTGCGGCTTGTACGTTTAGAGCCCGCGCAGCTTTTAGATGCAGGTTGTGGTGCCGGAGCTCAAATCCCACTTTTACACGCACGCTACCCCAACGCCCGCTTCATTGGTCAGGATCACAATGCGGGCTTGCTCAAACGTGCCCAGCAATGCGCACACAATACCTATCCGCACGGTTGGCGATCGTGGATCCGACGTTTGCGAGGGTACCCTCCTGCGACCTCTTGGATTGAACAGGATCTTGCGCAGACAGGTCTCGAACCCGAGTCCCTCGATCTCGTTTGGTCCAACTTAGCATTGCACTGGCACCCGGCGCCGCACGAGGTGCTGCAAGAATGGGGACGCATTATTCGGCCTAATGGTTTAGTGTTTTTCTCCTGCTTTGGTCCGGCGACTATGCAAGAGTTACGTCAGGCGCTGAGCACGGCCAGTCTCACCACCGCCACGCCGAGTTTTGTGGATATGCACGATTTTGGCGACTTGTTGATAGAAAAAGGCTTTGCCGATCCGGTCATGGATCAAGAGGTACTTACACTGACCTACACCACGCCGGAAAAGCTTTTACACGACGTCAAAAACCTTGGCGGAAATCCTGCCCTGGGACGTAAAGCCACACTCACGACGCGTCAATGGCGACAGCGTTTACTGAATGCGCTAGAGCAGCAGCGTCGTCCTGACGGTCGCATCCATCTCACCATCGAGGTGGCTTATGGTCACGCCTGGCGCAGCGCAACGCGGCGCGGCCAGGCGGGGGAAACGCGCATCAGCGTGAGCGCGATTCAGCGAAAATCAGCCGAAAAATGA
>JANQYI010000031.1:64126-73197 GCA_030728985.1 Burkholderiaceae bacterium
GAAACCAATCGTGCCGCCCGCACCTACGGTACCGACTTTGCCAGGCATTTGACGTGAAGGTTTAGGCTTTTTATCGCGCAACATCTGAAAAGCCGAGTAACCCACGAACACAGCGAAAAAGAGCGCCAACCAACCCGTTTTAAGAAACGAAAAAACAGCCCCGCCGGCAATCAAACCGCCTACGACGATACCGGGCGTCAAGGCCAGAACTAAATCCCAGCGTACTGCTCCCCTTTTGTTGTGTGCGTTCACGCTCGACACCGAGGTAAACAAAATCGAGGCCATCGACGTCGCGATCGCCGCATGAACGATCAACTCAAGCGGCAAGCCTTGCCAAGTCAGCAAAAGCGTTAAAAAAGGCACCAACAGCATACCGCCGCCAATCCCCAATAAGCCTGCAGCAAAGCCGGTCACACAGCCAAGGATGGCAAGAGCCAGGATAAATAATGGATCCATGGGATTAAACTCAATCTCGACGCTAGATAAGGGGGTCAGTATACTGACTGGATACCGCCTTTTTGTCCGCCCTGACCTATTTTTGAAAAAATGCCATATGGACTCTCTTGATACCGAAGTGTTGAATCAGGCTCGCGAGTGGGTAATCGCCGGTCATGTTGTCCATCTGGCGACCGTCGTTAAAACCTGGGGCTCCGCTCCGCGACAAGCCGGAGCCATGCTAGCCGTGCGCGAAGACGGGCGCGTTGTCGGCTCAGTCTCGGGCGGATGCATCGAAGATGATCTGATTGCGCGCGCCCGAGAAGGACGACTTCCCAGCCAGCCAGAATGGGCCCGCTATGGCGTCTCGCAAGACGAGGCCGCGCGTTTTGGCCTTCCTTGCGGAGGCACACTACGCCTCGTCATTGAGCCTCTCACTCAAAACGGTTGGCTCGAGCAAGTCGTCGCCGCAATGGCGTCGCAACAATTGATTGGTCGATGGTTAGACCTGTCTTCGGGGCTGTCCACACTCACCGACGCCCGCCCCGGGCAGCTGACCGAAGTCAAAGAGCAAGGCTGTCATTTTGTCTACGGTCCACACTGGAGACTGTTGATTATTGGCGCCAATCAAACCGCACGAGCGCTAGCCCAGATCGCCACGATGTTGGAATTTCAAGTCATTATTTGCGACCCGCGCGAAGAATTCACCGCCGACTGGGACATGCAGGGTGTGACGCTGCAGCCAGGCATGCCCGATGATGCCGTACTGGAGATTCAGACAGACTCTCGCACCGCCATCGTCGCCATCACCCATGACCCAAAGCTCGACGATATGGCCTTGCTCGAAGCCTTGAAATCCAAGGCTTTTTATGTCGGTGCTCTGGGTTCGACCCGCAACCAAGCCAAACGACGCGACCGTCTGCTGAGCTTTGATCTTTCCGAACAAGAGGTTGACCGACTCCATGGGCCAGTTGGTCTTCAAATCGGCAGCCGCACACCCGCTGAAATTGCCATTGCGGTTGGCGCACAGTTGGTTCAAATCAGACGCACACTCGAAGACGAACGGGTCGGCGGCCTCAGGCAGCCCCCCTCTTCGGCAGCGGCCTAGCTACAGCGACCTAACTACCGCGCTTGCGAGACTCGATACCGAGCTGCTTGAGCTTGCGATACAAGTGCGTCCGCTCGAGCCCCGTCTTTTCCGAGACGCGCGTCATGCTATTGTTTTCACGCGCAAGATGATATTCAAAATACACGCGCTCAAACGCATCGCGAGCCTCACGTAAGGGCTGATCGAGCGTAATGTCACCCAGCAAACTTTGATCGACCGGCTCAGCAACCGCGACCTCCTGCGCCTGAGCAACGGGCTCTGAGATCTGAGGCGCACCACTCCTCGGCGGTGCAACCGGGACAAAGGAGCCGTTTGCCGACTTGGCGACCGGCAAGCGTCCCCGCGCCAGGCCCGCCGAGATCGTTTTGAGCAATCGCTGCAAAGTAATCGGTTTTTCCAGAAAATCAATGGCGCCGATACGCGTCGCCTCAACCGCCGTATCGATGGTGGCGTGGCCGCTCATCATGATCACAGGCATATCAAGCAGGCCCTGCGACCCCCACTCCTTGAGGAGTGTGACGCCGTCCGTATCAGGCATCCAAATATCAAGCAAGACTAGATCGGGGCGCCCACGCAAACGCGCAGCACGCGCCTGAGCCGCATTTTCAGCAAGCTCGATCGTGTGTCCTTCGTCATAGAGGATTTCGGAGAGTAACTCGCGAATCCCGACTTCATCGTCGACAACCAAAATTCTGGCCATAAATCTTTCACCACCCCTTACACGTGAGCATTATCGTTGTCCTGCGACGACACGTCCAGCGGCTGCGCCAGCTGGGTCAACAAAATCGAAACTTTGGCACCACCTTCGCGCCGATTAGATAAATCAATCCGTCCCTGATGCTCGTCAATAATTTTACGAACAATCGCCAAGCCTAGACCGGTTCCCTGCGCTTTGGTTGTGATGTAAGGCTCAAAAGCACGTTGCAACACCTGCGACCCAAAGCCAGGTCCATTATCCGAAACAGTAAATCTGACCGCAGGCTGATCCGGTCGCTCTGTATTTTCCTGGCTTCCCGCCCGAATCAACTTGGTCGAGACCTCAATCACACCCCCTTCTGGTTTATCCACCAAAGCATCGCGGGCATTGGCCAAAAGATTATGAACAACCTGACGCAACTGCGTGGGATCACCTAGCACGGGTGGCAAGTCAGGTCCCAGCGAAACCTCGAGCTGCCACGCATGCCGCTCATCTCTCACCATACCATCGATTGGATCCCAACCATAAAGTCCGAGCACCTCGTCGACCAACGCGTTAAAGTCAACAGGCACCATTAATAGCGCAGGCTTACGCGCGTATTCTTTAAAATCGTCCACCATATGCTTAAGGGAGCCCACCTGATTCACGATAGTGTTGGTCGCTCTTTCAAGTAATGCGGCGTCCTGAGGCTCAAGCTTATGAGCGAGTTTCATCGCCAAACGCTCGGCAGACAGCTGAATAGGCGTCAGTGGATTTTTAATTTCATGGGCAAGCCTGCGCGCGACCTCACCCCAAGCCACACTTCGGTTCGCAGACATCACCTCGGTAATATCGTCAAAAACCACCATATAGCCATTGTCGCGCCCATCCACCAGTAATTGGGTACCGCGTGCCAAGAGCGTCAGGGTGTAAAACTTTTTGTCATCACTTAAGTCCGGGAGCCGAAGCTCAAACTGCTCCTGCCAGTGGGTTCGCTCAGAGCCCACTGCAGCGTGCTGCGAAAACGCCTGGCGAATCATGCCGGCGAAATCGATCATGCCCTCAATTGTTTCGAGAGGTCGCCCAGGCGCCGCCCGTAAATCAACGCTCAAAATCCCCTGCGCACCTTGATTAAACGTGGTCAAACGAAATTGCTGGTCGAATACGAGCACCCCAGCCGATAAGTTAGACAGCACACTTTCAAGATAAACGTTTGAACGCTCCAGCTGGGCGCGATTGGTCTCAACCATGCGCCGCGCCTCTTCAAGCTGGCGCGTCATATCATTAAAAGAGCGGGTCAACTGCCCTACCTCATCATTGGACGGGGGCTCTGGCAAAGGCCGAAAATCTCCGATACTCACCGCCTGTGTGCCGGAGGCCAAGGTGAGCAATGGTCGCACGAGCTTTTTGGACAAATACAAGGCCACAGCGATCGCGGCAAACACCGCCAACAACAACGCCAACGTCAACGTGACTGCAAAAAGATTGCGCAAACTTTGTCGCGAAAGTGCCAACTCTTGGTAGTCCAGATACCCTTTTTGGACCTCGCGCGCATTTTGAGCAATTTTGTCTGAAACGGGTTGCGTCAGCTGCAACCATCGCGACTCCGACGTCACGCCGAGTTTCGTATCGGATCGTTCAGGCGACCCCACCGGCACGATGACGCGCAACTGCAGGCCCGCATCGCCCAGGTTCGCCGTCACATCGTCCGAGTCCGCCGCGGAATACCCGCGCGCGGTCCGCAGTTGATTCAGCACCGCCGCAGGAGGCAAGGGCGGCAACAATGTTCCGAGCTTATCCGTTGAAAAAGCGATCAAGCGGCCACTGGTCGTAAATACCATTGCATCAATCGCACCACTGGTCTCGCGCAAGCGGGTCAAGACGGAAGCAATTTCAGGATCCGGCGTGTTACTTAAATCAGGCGACATCGAACGGGCGCGGGCATCGAGTTGTGCCAATTGAGAGTCAAGCGCCGCACGACCCAGCGTCAAGCCCGACTCGAGCGCCGTATCCACCCGGACGTTAAACCATGACTCGATCGACCGCGACATGAATTGCAAAGAAACGGTGTAAATGAGCGCACCCGGTAAAACGCCGATCAGTGCAAACGCCAAGGCAAAACGCGCCGTCAAACGAGAACCGAATTGTCCGATTGAAAATTGTCGTGCCAATCGCAATGTGAGCCAGACAACCCAGACAAACAAGGTCAGTGCCAAGCCGCCATTCAACCAAAGCAGTAAAGCTTGGTATTGCGTCAAAAGCGAGGCATTGCCCGTCGACCAGGCCAGCAACACGAACAAAACCACCGCGCTGGCAATGCCCACGCCGGAAATGATTCGCATGATGGGATTCATGGCGTCGCCCCCGCCTTGCGCACCGAGAAATCAAAAGGCTTCCACGGACTTGTCAGCGACCACGCGCCCCGATTACGCGCATCCAGTTGCAGTGGCCTCGCTAAATGCGTTGTGTCGAGCCGGATACGAACCGCGCCCTCATAGCGAATGTTAGGCTCGAAACGATCGAGCGGCGCGACCGGCCAGCCTCGCACCTTTTCCATCACAGCAAGCGCCTCCTGAAGAGACGCTACCGGCAAATACAGATCGCCTGTCGCCACACGCCATTGCTGCGTCAAGGTGTTGTAAGACATCCGACGCGTCAGCGAAGTATCAATGATCGACTTGTCTAACCACCACCACCGCGGTGCTTTAATTTTTACATCGAGCGTGAAATAGAGAGGTACACCACGCTCGGCCGCCTCGAGCACAATCGAACTCAGCTTTAACCCGACATCCAAGTCCATGGTGAGATGACCCTCACTAATCAATGGCTCGATCTTTTTAATTTGCGCTTCGGCTGCCAAGACAATATTTTGAACAAGCGCGCAACCAAGCAATGCGAATGCGGCGAGCACACACCTCAGCACAGTCCAATCTCCTCGCTCGGCAGTCATCTTTTCTAGCCCTTAAGCCTTTCGGGTGAATAACGCATAAAAGAATCCATCGTAGCCCGCCGGATGCGCCGCATCAGGCAAGTGCGGCAATAATTGCCCTGGCGCACTCAACCTCTCGGCTTGCGCATGTCGAGCCTCAAACGCTTGCGCCTGCTTTTCGCCCTCCTCAGGAAAAATCGAGCACGTCACCATGAGTAGTTTGCCACCAGGGGCGACCACACTCCAGAGGGAATCCAAAATTTCTCGCGCTAACTTGGCCGTTTGTGCAACGTCCTGCGCACGGCGTAACCATCGAATATCGGGGTGCCGACTCACAATGCCCGACGCCGTGCACGGCAAATCCGCCAACACCGCATCAAAAGGCTTGCCGTCCCACCAAATATGGGTCTTGATGGCACTTTCAGCGACTAAACGGATGCCCCGACGCATCAAGCCCAAGCGCTTGAGGTTCTGATGCACTCGCTCCAAACGTACCGCGTCAACATCGAGCGCAGTTAAGTCAACCTTGGCCAACTCTAAAAGATGCGCCGTCTTGCCGCCCGGTGCCGCACAGGCATCCAGTACTTGCATACCGTCTTTCACGTCCAGCATAGGAGCGGCGAGCTGCGCACCCGCGTCTTGAACAGACCACCAGCCCTGAGCATAGCCTGGCAAGGACGTGATCGGACGCGGCACCTTTAACACAAGGCCGGCATCACCAAATGCCTGCGCCTCGATACCCTGCTCAGCGAAGGCTTGCAGAACAACCTCGCACGTTGTAGCGCGCGTATTGACACGCAAGGTTAACGGCGGATGTGCATTGGCGGCCCGCAACAACGCCTCCCAATCCTGCGGATAGGTTTTTTGCAAACTTTCTATCCACCAGCGAGGGTGGTTCCATTTTGCCTCAAAATCGTTAGCGACTTTCGCCAAAATATCCTGGCGCTCACGCTGAAAACGACGCAATACTGCATTGACCAAGCCTTTAAATGAAGCTGTCGAGCGATGCCATTGTGTGGCTTGAACCGCTTGATCAACCAAGGTGTGTGCGCTATAGATCGGCGTCCCTTCGACGGGCGTTTCATCTTGCGCGCGAATGGAGGCGTCTAACAGCAAGAGGCTCAGACCGATCAACGCATACATCGTCGCGCTTGGGGGTTCGCGCTCGACCATCGTGCGCCGCAAGGCTTTCGCCATGCCCCAGTGACGCATCGCATAAAAAGCAAGCGCTTGGGCGGCAGGTCGCAAATCGGGCTGGACGTCAGCGAGGGCTTCGGTTAGGGACTGACCTGACTCAACAGCGGCCACGGAACTGGCCGCAGCCAGCAAAGAGTGAGATAAGGCGGGTGTGACAGGATTCATCCCTCAATTGTAGGGTCTTTAGCTGACCTATCCTGCGTGGCGGCCTCAACATCTCACGCAAAGTCGGTTTTGTCTGCCTTGCAAGGTAAAATCACAACCTGTTTAATGCGGGTCACGATCCGCTAGGTCACTCATGATGTCTTCGCCCAAAGTCGGTTTTGTCAGTTTAGGTTGCCCCAAAGCACTGGTGGACTCAGAACGCATCCTCACTCAGTTGCGCACGGAGGGCTATCAGATCGTTCCCGACTATGACAATGCCGACGTTGTAGTGGTCAATACCTGTGGATTTATTGACAGCGCCAAAGCAGAGTCGCTGGATGCAATTGGTGAAGCCATTGCGGAAAATGGTCGCGTAATTGTCACGGGTTGCATGGGTGTCGAAGAATCGGTGATTCGTGCAGTACACCCAAGCGTACTGGCTGTCACAGGCCCCCAACAATATGAACAGGTGGTTCGCGCCGTTCACGAGGCGGCACCACCCAATACCTCTCACGACCCCTTTCTAGATCTCGTGCCGCCGCAAGGCATCAAGCTCACGCCACGACATTACGCCTATTTAAAGATCTCCGAGGGCTGCAACCACCGCTGTAGCTTTTGCATCATTCCCTCCATGCGTGGCGACTTAGTCAGCCGTCCGGTCGGTGATGTGCTAGACGAAGCGCAGCGTCTGGCAAAAGCCGGCGTCAAAGAGCTTCTTGTCATTTCCCAAGACACCAGCGCCTATGGCGTAGACGTCAAATATCGCAGCGGCTTCTGGAATGGTCGGCCCGTCAAAACGCGTATGACCGAGTTGTGCGCTGCCCTGTCTGAGCTCGGCATCTGGGTTCGTCTGCATTACGTTTATCCCTATCCACACGTGGACGAGGTCATCCCCTTGATGGCTGAGGGCAAGATCCTGCCCTACTTGGATATCCCTTTCCAACACGCCAGCCCGCGTATTCTCAAAGCCATGAAGCGTCCCGCTTTTGAGGATAAAACCATGGCGCGCATCCACAAATGGCGCGAGCAATGTCCGGACATCACATTGCGGTCAACTTTTATCGTAGGCTTCCCGGGCGAAACGGAAACCGACTTTCAGTATCTGCTGGACTGGATGTCCGAAGCGCAACTCGACCGCGTGGGCTGCTTTCAATATTCTCCTGTCAAGGGTGCACCCGCCAATGCGCTTGAGGGCGCAGTTCCCGACGAGGTCAAACAAGAGCGCTGGGATCGCTTTATGGCGCATCAGCAACTCATCTCGACCGCCCGACTGGCCAAACGCGTTGGTCGCGAAATTGATGTGCTCATTGACGAAGTCGACGAGGATGGCGCAGTGGGTCGTTCAAGTGCCGATGCCCCTGAAATCGACGGTTGTGTGTACGTTGATAGCGATACGCCTCTCAAACCCGGAGATCTCATCCGCGCCCGCGTGACGGACTCAGACGAATACGATCTCTGGGCAGAAAAGATTGGGTCCTGATGTCATGCGTGTCGGTTTTGCAGGGACACCTGAGTTTTCCAGGTTGGCTTTACAAGCCATATTAAAAGCAGGTTTTAAGGTCCCGCTCGTACTCACTCAGCCAGACCGCCCGTCGGGGCGCGGTCTCAAACTCACCCCAAGCGCGGTCAAGCAACTCGCACTCGAACACAATCTTCCGCTCTTCCAGCCCCGCAGTCTGCGCCTAGACGGCAAATACCCCGAAGATGCGCAAGCGGCACAGCTTGCCTTGCAACACGCGAGACTTGATGTCCTGGTGGTCGCCGCTTATGGCTTGATCCTGCCCACCTGGGTGCTGCAGACGCCTGGCCATGGCTGCCTGAATATTCATGCGAGTTTGCTGCCTCGCTGGCGCGGTGCGGCACCGATTCAACGCGCGATCGAAGCGGGTGATACGCAGACGGGTGTGACGATCATGCAAATGGACGAGGGTCTCGATACTGGGGCGATGCTGCTGAGCGAGTCGTTAGATATCGCGTCCCATGACAACGCGGCAAGTTTGCACGACAAGCTGGCCGAACAAGGCGCGCGACTGATTGTGCAGGCGTTGCACGCGCTCCCGTCGGGCTCTCTGTCAGCCACTGCGCAGCCGGAGACGGGAGCAACCTATGCATCTAAACTCGACAAGTCAGAGGCGATGCTGGCACTCAATGAGCCTGCCGAGCGATTGGCGCGTCGCATCCGCGCCTTTAATCCTGCTCCAGGTGCAACCATCAAACTGCCCGGTATCGCCGAGCCGGTCAAAGTATGGGATGCGATTGCGCTTTCAATGGATTCAACCACGACCAGCGCTCAAGTCGCAGGAGATGCACACGTCATCCGCGCAAGCGCTGATGGCATTGATATCGCCACCGGTCATGGCGTTTTGCGTTTATTAGAGCTTCAGCGACCTGGTGGCAAGCGTCAATACGCTTCAGCATTTATTACCGGGTGGTCGTCTTTTTCTCGCTAAGCTTAAGAACCAGGATCGTGGCCGACAAAACAAAAGTAATGATGTTGGCGATGATCATAGGCATGGATTCAATCAGAAACGCATAACCCAACCACAGAGAGATCCCAGTTGTAAACATGACGTACATCGCCA
>JANQYI010000032.1:0-15871 GCA_030728985.1 Burkholderiaceae bacterium
CGACTCCACCACTCTGCCAAACCCCGCCTCTCGTAAACAGATGTTCCTTGCAATGTCTGGTATTGCCGCTTCCGCAGTGGTTGTCGCTTTCGACGCAACAATTATCAGCACCTCGCTACCCAATGTTGTTCAGGCTTTAGGGGGAATGGATTTTTATGCGTGGGTCGGCACGGGATACTTTCTAGCCTCAGCGATCACTATTTTAATTTTTGGGCGCTTGGGCGATTTATTTGGCCGCAAACCGCTGATGATTCTTTCCATGAGCATCGTGACTGTGGGCTCGGTGTTGGGTGGACTTTCACAGTCCATGGAGCAATTAATTATCTTTCGCGTCATTCAAGGACTGGGTGGGGGAATGATGATTGCATCGACCTTTGCCGCGCCGGCTGATCTCTTTCCTGACCCCAAACGTCGCGTCCGATGGATGTTAATGACCTCCATTACCTTTGCGACGGCGAGCGGCATTGGCCCGGTCATTGGCGGCGCGATCACCCAAGAGCTCGGTTGGAGAGCTGCATTTTTTGTCACGCCTCTCGCCGCTTTAGTTGGCATCGTCACAACCTGGCTCTATTTTCCATGGATCAAACCAAAGCACGTGACACCTCTGAGACTCGACTGGCTAGGAGCGGTATTAGTGACGGTTGGTATTGGAGCTCCGCTTGCAGGTCTTGAGTTATTGACAGCCAAAGGGAATTTCTCACTCAACATGTGGGGGCTAGGCGTGGTCATGGTGGGGATTTTTGCGCTTTTCTTACTCGTCCCTGTTGAACGTCACGCCGCGACACCAATATTCCCGCTTCGAATACTGCGAACAAAAGAAGCGCGTGACCTAAACTTGGCAGGACTACTCACAGGGGCAGTGATGTTTATTCTCATTTTCTATATGCCCCTTCTGCTTCAAGACTCCTTTGGCTTCACGCCAACGCATGCCGGATTACTGATAACGCCCTTAGTCGCGGGCACCTCGATTGGGAGTATCGCTAATGGCCGGTTATTTTCAAAGCAAAATGAACCTGGTCGGCTCATGGTGTTTGGCAGCATCCTTTTAAGTATGGGTTGTCTTTTAACGCTGACCTTTTCTGCAACAAGCCCTGCCTGGTGGATTTTGCTCAGTATGTCTTTATGTGGGTTCGGGCTCGGCTTTTTACTTCCTAACTTCACCTTGTTTATGCAAATGTTGGCAGAACAACGAGACGTTGGCATTGCTTCAGCGCTCATTCAAACCACCAGGGCGCTTGGCAGTGCCTTTGGTACCGCGCTTGTCGGTGTCATCATTTCTTATCTTTCGATCTCTCTGGGTATAAAGATCGGGCTCGCATTGTGCGTGACGGCGGGTTTTTTAATTGCTTTCGTGTGCGCTCGAATTCACATGAGAAACTTTAGTAATCCCTAGATTTATTTTTAAAGAACTCAAACGATGCGCCGTGCCGATGTCTACACTATGTTGTTGCTTGCCGCGATCTGGGGAAGTTCGTTTTTATTCATCAGGCTGTCCGTGGAGGATATTGGTCCCATCGCGCTTTCCGGGGCGCGCACACTGATAGGCGGACTCGCCCTGCTGCCCATCCTGTTTTTTAGCGACAAGCTCTCGGTGATCTGTCGTTACTGGCGCTCGATCATCATCGTGGGGCTGTTCAACTCTGCACTCCCTTTCATCTTTTTTAACTTCGCCACGATGACCTTGCCCGTCGGCACAATGTCGATTATTAACGCACTCACGCCCCTCTGGGGTGCGGCAATCGCCTGGGTCTGGCTCAAGGACAAACTACCGCCCCTGCGCATGTTCGGATTATTGGTCGGTTTTTCAGGGATCTTGGTGCTCGTCTGGGACAAGCTGTCGTTGAGTGATACGGCTTCGATCTATGCTGTGATTGCAGGTGTGGCTGCACCCATCTTTTACGGGATCGCGGCAAGCTACGCCAAGAAATATCTGATGGATGCCGATCCGATCGCGACCGCCGCGGGATCTCTGATCTCGGCAGGCATCGTGATGCTACCGTTGACGCTCTACACTTGGCCCGTGACCCCAATCTCAAGCACCTCCTGGGCGGCACTGCTTTGCTTGAGTTTGCTCTGCACGGCGATCGCCTACGTTCTCTATTACCGCTTGCAAATTAGCGTCGGCCCCCCGCGCGCCATGACGGTGACGTTTTTAATTCCAGTCTTTGGCGTGCTGTGGGGATCGTTATTTTTGGGAGAGAGTATTACCCTCAGGGTTGTACTCGGTGGCGGGGTGATTCTGCTGGGGACGGCACTAGCGACGGGATTTGTGGGCGGGCGAAAGAAAGCCTAAGTGCTATAAGTGTCAATAGGCTAGCAACAACTGGTTGCAAATCTTGTGCTGTGGTGTTTACGTACGTAACTGTCCGAAGGTATTGAATCCAAATGATTGTTAGCGCAGACTGAGAGATCGCATTCATCCAAAGGGAAGCTTTTGTCCGCTATGCAGCTCGCTCATCCTCATCTGCGCTGGAAAACTGGACACGAAGTCTCCCTTTTAGAAAACGGCGTTCAGCTTTTTCCTGCACTCTGCGCAGCGTTTGATGCAGCGACAACAAGCATCCATGTCGAGATGTATATTTTTCGACTCGATATTGCAGGCAAACAGTTGCTCCATCATTTGATGTTGGCTGCTGAGCGCGGCCTCAAGGTCAGGGTGGTGATTGACGGCTATGGCAGCGCGGTCGAGGATGAAACGATCGCTCAAGCGCTCAGATCTGTGGGTGGACAATGCAGGATTTATCGATCCGAGCCAAAGCACTTCACCTTTAAGTCTTTCGATTTTATGCGGCTACGCAGGCTTCATCGCAAAATCGTCGTGGTCGATGGGAATGTCGGCTTTGTGGGCGGGATTAATATTGAGGACGACTACTCTACTGCGGATCCTACAGTGCGCGCCACAGATGCGCGATTTGATTATGCGGTGCGTGTAACGGGTCCAATCGTACTTGAGCTCACTGAGGCCATCGATCTATTGTGGCTGCGCCTTAACAAGTCGCGGCATCTGCATCTCAAGCATCTTCGTACACGACTACGATTTTTTAAGAGGCAAAAGATGTCGTCGCATGTGGCCTCAGACAACCGATCCCATTCGCCGATCAATCCGCCTGCCGTCACAACGGCCAACATGCGCGCAGCGGTGATTTTGCGAGACAACTTACGTTATCGGCGCACGATCGAACAAGCTTATCTTTTTCACATCGCTGCAGCGAAGAATGAAATCATCATCGCAAACGCGTATTTTCTGCCAGGCGGCAAACTACGCCGCGCGCTGATCGACGCAGCTCATCGTGGCGTCAAGGTTCGTCTCCTCTTGCAAGGCAAAATCGAATATCGGATGCAGTATCACGCCACGCGCTGGATTTACGAGTTGTTCTTGCGTGAGGGCATTGAGATCTATGAGTACCTGCCGAGCTTCCTGCACGCAAAGGTCGCCGTGATCGATGGTGTGTCGTTTGTAGGCTCGTCCAATCTCGATCCCTTTAGTTTGCTGCTTGCACGCGAGGCGAATGTGCTGGTTGATGATGCAGCCTTTACGACTCAGCTACGTCAGTCCCTGGAAAACGCGATGACGCGCGGCAGCCGAATTGTCGAACTCACCCTCTATGGCCATCGACCCTTTCTTGAGCGCATTGCTGATGGGCTTTGTTATTTGCTGCTAAGAATTGGTGTGACGCTCTCTGGCAAGAGTGATCGTTACTAATACATTTAGAACACACGATTCTTAATGCGCTGATACTGCCATTTTTAAACCCGTAGCATTCAGTACTGCAAACAAGGTTTTGATCGTTGGATTTCCGCGTGCGGACAAAGTCCTGTAAAGACTCTCTTTTGAGAGATTTGTTTTCTCAGCGACTTCTTTTATGCCACCTCTAGCCTCTACAACTAGTCTGAGAGCTGTCAAGTAAGTTTTTGGGTCTTCATCTTCACTTGCCGCATTGATGAACTCAGCAGCAAACTCGGCGTTTTGTAGTTGTTTAATTAGCCATTCATCGTGATTGACGGTCTTCATTGTCATTTCCTCTCTTTCCAATCTTGCCAGCGCAAAATAGCGCGTTTGATATCAGATCTCTGTGTCCGCTTATCACCACCTTCGCAAAGCAAAATCACTTTCCCATTATCTATTGCGTAATAAACGCGATAGCCTGGTCCCGTATCAACACGTAACTCCCATACTCCTTCGCCGACAGGTTTACAGTCACCAAAATTGCCATTGTTAAGACGAAGTAATCGTGCAGTAATACGAGAGCGTGTCCGTATATCAATAATTGAGTCTAACCAAGCTCCGAATAAATCATCACCAGAACTATTTACGTAATGCTTTAACCTATACATCATGTTATTTTAGCTTATAAGCTAAAATATTGGTAGTTCAATTTGCATGCTTTAACGCTTTCGCACTCAAGGCAACTCTAGTTCCGCCAAAATAGGCGAATGATCCGACAGCTGTGACCAGGGTCGGCCTCTGAGTACGCGTGCGCTTCTGACGGCGAAACCCCTCTGATAAATACGATCCAATCTCAGCATCGGAAATGCGGACGGAAACGTCCTGGGAGGTGGCAGCATACTCTGCTGACCCGGCATCATGAGTTGATTGCGGCGCTCGAGTTGTCGCCCCTTCACCCCTGCTTTGATTTCGTCGAGACTCTCTCCGCGCCACACGCCCTTCAAATGATGCATGGACTCTTTGAGTCTAGGTGCGATGCCATGCGTACGGGGTGAATTCGCAAATACCTCATACACGCCAAGCTGCTCGACAAAGAACGGTGCAAGCGTATCTTTCCAGTCGTTAAAATCGCCTGCAATGAGGATCGGCGCGCCTTCAGGCACCATGCGTTTGATCCGCTCGGCCATCACTTCGATTTGTCGACGACGTCCGTTGGCAAAAAGTCCGAGATGCACGACAAAGCAATGCACTTCGCGCCCCTCCACAGAAATCACGCCATGCAGCAAACCACGCTGCTCGAGTCGGTGATCCGAGATGTCTTGGTTTTCGTAGGTGAGAATGGGGTGACGCGAAAGCAGCGCGTTGCCATGATCGGATTTATTGCGAATGGCGTTGCAACCATAGGCGCACTCCATATGCAAAGCCGCGGCAAGTGATTCATGCTGCGCGTGCAGGCGCAGATGTTTATCATTGCGACCCTGCACTTCTTGCAAAAACATCACATCCGGTCTGAGACCATGCAGACCGAGTCGCAGCTCCCCCATCGAGTCACGCCCCGCGAGGGAGCGACCTTTGTGGATGTTGTAGCTCACGACACGGAGCAGGGCCATTTAACCCGGTTTGACTTCGGGCTGACGCAAACGGATATGCAGTTCGCGCAATTGTTTCTCGTCGACGGGCGAGGGCGCTTGCGTGAGCAAGCACTGCGCGCGTTGTGTCTTGGGGAACGCAATCACATCGCGGATCGATTCGGCACCGGTCATCATGGTGACGATACGATCCAAGCCAAAGGCGATGCCACCGTGCGGAGGCGCACCATACTGCAACGCATCGAGCAAGAAACCAAACTTGAGTTGTGCCTCTTCAGCGTCGATTTTCAGGGCACGGAACACCTTGCTCTGGACTTCTTCGCGGTGAATACGCACGGAGCCACCACCGATTTCCCAACCATTGAGCACCATGTCGTAGGCTTTGGCGATCGCCTTGGACGGATCTGTAGTGAGGAGGTCTTCGTGACCATCTTTGGGGCTGGTAAACGGATGGTGAGCGGCAGCGTAGCGATCGGCTTCTTCGTCGTACTCAAACATCGGAAAGTCCACCACCCAGAGTGGCTTCCATACGTTTTCAAACAAACCGTTGGCGCGGCCAAACTCGCTGTGACCAATTTTGACGCGCAGCGCACCAATGGCATCGTTGACGACTTTGGCACGATCCGCGCCAAAGAAAATCAGATCGCCATTTTGTGCGCCGGTGCGCTTGACCATCGCTGCTAAGGCGGCATCGTGGATATTTTTAACAATCGGGGACTGCAAACCATCGCGTCCGGTGGTGATGTCGTTGACCTTGATCCAGGCCAGACCTTTGGCGCCATAGATCGCGACAAACTTGGTGTAGTTGTCGATTTCGCTACGCGAGATCGCGCCGCCCCCAGGAATACGCAAGGCAACCACTCGGCTGCCTTCGGTCGTCGCGGCTTGTGCAAACACTTTAAAGTCCACGTCCTGCATCACGTCGGTCAGATCAGTAAACTCGAGCTTGACGCGCAAGTCGGGTTTGTCCGAGCCGTACAGTCTCATCGCTTCGCTGTAGGCCATAATCGGAAAACTGGCGTCGAGATCGACGTTTTGCACAGCCTTGAAAACGTGACGAATCATGTCCTCAAAAATCGCACGGATCTCAGTTTCATTTAGAAACGATGTTTCGCAATCGATCTGAGTGAACTCGGGCTGGCGATCAGCACGGAGATCTTCATCGCGGAAGCACTTAGTGATCTGGTAGTAACGATCAAAACCCGAAACCATCAGCATCTGCTTAAACAACTGAGGCGACTGCGGCAAGGCAAAAAACTCACCGGCATTGACACGCGAAGGCACGAGATAATCGCGCGCGCCTTCCGGAGTACTCTTGGTGAGCATGGGGGTTTCGATATCGATAAAGCCAAGCTGGTCGAGAAACTTGCGCACCTCGATCGACACGCGATAGCGCAACATCATATTGCGTTGCATCTGACCGCGACGCAAATCCAGCACCCGGTGCGTCAGGCGCGTGGTCTCGGAGAGGTTTTCATCATCGAGTTGGAACGGTGGCGTCACCGACGGATTGAGGATCTCAACCTCGCGGCACAGGATCTCGACTTCGCCGGAGGCGAGGTCGGCGTTGGTGGTGCCGGCAGGACGCTCGCGCACGAGACCTGTGATGCGGATACAAAATTCGTTACGCAGGCGTTCTGCCGTGGCAAAACCCTCGGCATTGTCGGGATCAAACACGATCTGGGCCAGACCCGCACGGTCGCGCAGATCGATAAAAATCACGCCACCATGATCGCGGCGACGATGCACCCAACCAAAAAGGGTGACAGTTTGACCTAGGTGGTCTCGACAAACCTGACCGGTGTAGCAGGTACGCATGCAAACTCCAAAAGATCGTACAAAAAGATCTGACAAAAATTAATCGGTAAATGCGTTAAAGCTTAGATATTACTCATTTGGCGGCAAAGACTTTCTTTTTAGTGCCGCCGCGTTAGGCCCTGGAACCACGACACCCATCGAGACGATATATTTCAACGCGGCATCGACCGACATCTCCAGGGGCTGAACGTCACTGCGTGGCATCATCAGAAAAAAACCTGAGGTCGGATTAGGGGTCGTAGGAATGTAAACACTCACATGCTCGCCCGGGAGCAAGCTCGCCACCTCTCCACTCGGCGCCCCCGTCAACAAACCAATGGTCCAGCTGCCCTGGCGCGGATACTGCACCAGCACAGCCTGACGGAATGCCTGTCCATTCGGCGCGAGCAAGGTGTCGCTGACTTGCTTGACCGAGTTGTAGATCGAGCGCACTAAAGGAATACGGCCGAGGATATTTTCCCAAAGCTGGACGATCTCCCGACCCAGAAAATTAGCCGCCAGGATACCCGTGACTAAAACAACCGCAATCACAACGGCCACTCTAAAACCTGGAATATCACGCCCGAACAGCGCCTGAGGCGACAAAAATGCCGGCACCACGCTCTCGAGCGTATTGACCGCAAGACCTAACACCCACACGGTAATCACCAGTGGCACCCAAATCAGCAAACCTGTAATGAAGTACTTTTTAAAGGATCGCATGATGGGGTTGGGCTTTAAGTAAACGCTGGCGTGTGGTTTTCAGCAGCCTCAAGCCGCTGAGCCACCCGTGGCAGGCTTGCTCGACGCGGAGGTCGAGCTTGCAGGGGCTGAAGAACCTGAGGCGCCGGAGGTCGTGGCCGTGGTTGGGGCAGGTGCAGGCGCAGAGCCATTGGATGCACTAGATGCACCCGATGCGCTTTCCGAACCCGTCGAAGCTGATGGCGCAGCACCGTCTGCCGCCGTCACAGCGGGCGCGGGCTCACTGGTCTTGGTGTTGCCCTTGTCCCCGCCCGAGTTTTGACGAAAATCAGTGACATACCAGCCGGAGCCTTTCAGCTGAAAGCCAGCCGCAGTGACCTGCTTAGCGTAGGTCTCCTGATGACACTCGGGACAGACGGTTAAGGTCTTGTCTGAAATCTTTTGCAGCACGTCTTGGGCATGACCACAGACAGTGCATTTATAGGCGTAAATGGGCACGATGAAACTCTTGGATGCGAAAACGAGGGAAAGCTTTGTATTTTAACGGCTTTTCAGCCGAAACCCTCAGTCAATACTTAGCAAACTCTGTTTTCACGCCTGCTTCATCGTGCAATCCTGCCCAAATCGCCGTCAAACCTTGGCTTCAGAGCATTTTTAGTACGTTTACAGACCCAAAGAAGACAAATCAGGGCGCTTTAAGTGCCACTGCGTCGCCGCCTGGAAAGCCATCCCGATCGTCACCAAGGTGCCGTCGTCAAAGGGCTTGCCAAGCAACTGCGCCCCCAACGGCATGCCGTTGTCGGCAAAACCCGCCGGCAGGGACATCCCCGAGCAGCCCATGTAGTTGCCCGCCCGCGTAAAGGCAGCCATCGGCGTCTTGGACTCGTCCACTTCAGTCAAGGGGCAGGCACCAATCGGTGCGCTGGGTGAGAGTAGGGCATCGACATTGCTCATCCAGTCGGTCCAGGCCGCAATCGTCAAACGGTGATGGGCGATCGCGTCGATATAGTCGGCACCGGAAATTTTGCGACCCGACTGCACGCGCTTGCGCACAAACTCACCAAACGGACGCTCAGCATCATCGATATAGGCACGATGGATCGCATAAGCCTCGGAGGCGATGATCTGCCCGTTACGCAGCATCATGTCGTTGAAATCAAACGGGAAGGGCTTTTCAATTACCTGTGCACCCAGGTCGACCAGCACGCGACGCGTGTCATCGAGCATCTTGACCACATCCTGACCCAGCACAATCGGATAGTGCTCGGGCGGAAACATCGCAATACGGAAACCTGCCAAAGGCTTGGGACCCGCTGCTGGCGCTTTCCAATGAAACATCGGACGATTGCAGCTCGTAGGATCCAGCGGGTCCTCTCCGGCCATCAACGCCGTCAATATCGCTGAGTCCTGCACATCGCGCGTCATCGGACCGATCGAGTCCAAGGTCCCGGACAAGGCCAATGCGCCATGCAGACTAATCAAGCCGCGCGTGGTTTTCTGACCCGTAATACCGTTGAGTGCTGCAGGAATACGCACCGAGCCACCTGTGTCCGAGCCGAGTGCCGCGGGGGCAAGGGCCGCAGCCACCGCCACGCCAGAACCGCTCGAGGAGCCTCCTGGCACGCGATGCGTCTTGAGGTCCCAGGGGTTCCAAGGTGTGCCCATCACGGGGTTGGTACCCCAGCCACCAAATGCAAACTCGACCATGTGTACTTTGCCCAAGGTCACCATGCCGGCACGCATCAGGCGCTCGACAGCGGTACATGTCGTAGGGCTACGGCGATTAATCCAGTCCTGTGAACCCCCTGTGGTGATCTGGCCTTCGATTTCGCATAAATCCTTGACCGCCAGCGGCAAACCATCAACGGGGCTCAAGGTATAACCCGCCGCACGACGCAAGTCCGCAGCACGCGCTTGCTGCAGCGCGCTTTCTTCGTTGACACTCACATAGGCGTGCAGCTTGCCGTTGGCTTTTTGAATCCGCGTCAGATACTCGCGCGTGATGTCTTCGGAGCTGTATTTTTTTTGTTGTAATCCCTGCGCCAGCTGGGTGAGGGATGAAAATGCGAGATCGGACATATTGCCTCCGGAAAAGGGATGGTCGTCGATTGTGATTAAAAGGTCATGCTTAAGATTCTGTACCGAGATAGGCGTTTTGTAATCAGATATTTTGTAAAAGAATGAATCTGGCGGCTTTTTCCGCGATCATCATCGTGGGCGAATTCGTATTGCCTGAGGTGATAGTCGGCATGATTGAGGCATCAGCCACACGCAATCCGGTCAGACCGTGCACACGCAAAGTATCGTCGACCACCGCCATCGCGTCATGACCCATTTTGCACGTACCCACCGGATGAAAAATCGTCGTCCCGATTTCACCGGCTGCGCGGGCAAGCGCTTCCTCGGTATCACCGCCCGGCGCTTGCGTCATCAATCCCGGCTTGATTTCAACCGGCTTAAAGCGCGCCAACGCGGACTGCCCAACGATGCGTCGCGTGAGCCTAATGCTGTCCGCTGCGACATGCCGGTCCTCAGGGGTCGACAAATAGTTACACAAAATCTCAGGCGCTTGTGACGTATCAGGCGAGACAATATTGACATGCCCCCGGCTGGTCGGTCGCACATTACAAATCGACGCGGTAAATGCGGGAAAATCATGTAGCGGCTCACCAAAGCGCTCAAGCGACAACGGCTGCACGTGATACTCCACGTTAGCGCGCGTCTGCTCTGGACCCGACTTGGCAAACACACCGAGCTGCGAGGGCGCCATGCTCATCGGACCGCGACGCGTCAGTAAATACTCCAGTCCGATTCGCGCTTTTCCAAGCCAAGAGTTCGCAAGCGTATTAAGAGTGCGGGTACCCTCCACGCGATAAATCATGCGCAGCTGCAAGTGATCTTGCAGATTTTGTCCGACACCTGGCAAGTCATGCAGCAGCGCAATACCCAACGGACCCAACACGCTCGCAGGCCCAACGCCGGACGCTTGCAAAATTTGTGGCGTACCAATCGCACCGGCGGCCATCACGACCTCACGCTGCGCACGCGCGACATGGATCTGGCCCTCACGTATAAATTCAACGCCTGTGACGCGCTTAGCTTCGAGACACAAGCGTGTCGTGCGCGCGCCCGTCAACACCGTCAGGTTGCGACGATGCTTGATCGGCCGCAAAAAAGCCTTGGACGCATTCCAACGAAAACCCGAGCGCTGATTGACCTCGAAGTAGCTACTGCCTTCGTTATCGCCGCGATTGAAATCAGGTGTGGGCGAAATACCCGCCTGCGCCGCCGCGTCACGAAACGCATCGAGGATTTCCCAGGACAGACGCGCGGGCTCGACACGCCACTCGCCCCCCGCACCATGAAAAGGACTCGCGCCGGCATGGTGATCTTCCATGTCTTTAAACAAAGGCAAGACCTCATCCCAGCCCCAGCCTTGATTCCCCAGCGCGGCCCAACCATCGTAGTCCGCGCTCTGACCACGCATATAAATCATGCCGTTAATCGATGAGCAACCACCCAACACACGACCACGCGGATAACCCAACTCGCGACCATTGAGCCCCGGATCAGCCTTGGTGCGATAGCACCAGTCCGTACGAGGATTGCCGATGCAGTACAAATACCCGACGGGGATATGAATCCAGTGCCAGTTGTCCGGGCCGCCCGCTTCGAGTAACAATACACGGTTGTTTGGATCAGCCGAAAGACGATTCGCCAACAGACACCCGGCAGACCCTGCGCCAACGATGACGTAATCGAACTCAAGTTGATGTGTTGTTGTGCTCATCGAATACCAAATACCGAGTCGAGATAAATGTGGCACAGCGTCTCCATGCCGCTTTGATCTTTTACATCAAAGCGCGCTGCAATGGGGCTGTCGACATCCCACACGCCAATCAAACGACCCTGGTGAACCAGCGGTACCACGATCTCTGAGCGCGACGCCGCATCGCACGCGATATGGCCGGGAAAGGCATGCACGTCGGGCACGAGCTGAGTCGACCGTGTCCTGGCCGCCGCGCCACAGACGCCCCGCTCGAGCGGGATGCGTAAGCAAGCCGGCTTGCCCTGAAACGGGCCAAGCACAAGCTCGGTGCCATCATAAAAATAAAAGCCCGCCCAATTCAGGTCTGGCAAGGCGTGCATCACCAGCGCCGACATATTCGCGGCATTGGCGATCTGGTCCGCTTCGCCTTCCATCAACACCCGCGCCTGCTGGGCAAGCTGCTGATATTGCTCGTGTTTAGACAAATGGGTGAGTGAGGAGACATCGAACATGTTCGTATCGCTAATAGGAGAGTCGTGTGTTGATTTTAGCCAGCTTGAATCTGTAGACAGGGCTGAGACCTCACGCCATAATGTGGAACATTAGCTCATATATTGAACTGTGATTGAACTGTGATCATTATTACACCTCATGAACACCGCGGCACCCGCCATTAAATCAGGGACCCAAGTGGTTCAACGCGTCGCCGCCCTGTTGCGTGGTGTATCCGCGCGCAATCGCGTTGGCGCACGGCTCATCGATCTCTGCACGGAAATCAACATTGAGCGTCCGACTGCGCACAGGATCTTGCAAGGCTTGGTGTCCGAAGGGCTGATCCGTCAAGACGAATCCACCAAGCGTTACTTTCTGGGTAATGTGATCTACGAAATGGGCTTGGCCGCTAGTCCTCGCACCAATATGCGCGACCTCTGTCACGCGCAGCTGCAACAAATTGCGCAATGCACCGGAGATACCGTCTTTTTAACCATCCGTGCGGGGTTTGATGGCGTATGTATCGATCGTGCCGAGGGCGCGTTTCCAATCAAGGTCTTTGTCCTCGAGGTCGGACGTCGTCGCCCCATCAACATCGGTGGCGGTGCACTCGCAATCTTGAGTTTTCTGGATGACAATGAGATCGAGCGCATCCTCAAAATCAACAAAGACCGCTGCGTGGAAAAGTTTCCCAACTACGCCGAAGCCGAAGTCCGTAAAAATATCGCGCGCGCCCGCACTCGCGGTTACGTCGTCAGCGACGTTGTCGAGCTGCCCGGCGTACGCACCATCGCCGTCCCGATCTTTGATAAAAACAAGCACCCCGTCGCGGCCATCAGCGTCGCGACCTTGAGCACCCGCCTAGACAAAGACCGCACAGAACTTGTCCTCGATTGCCTCAACAAAGCCATCGAACAAATTCAACCAAACTTGTTAAATATTGAAACAGAGAATTAAAAGCAATCGGTGAGGCGTGTTGCTTCACCTAAAATGCAGGGTCGATAACGATTTGACTTTAAGGCTGCCTAATGCCTATACCTCTTGATTTGACTGCCTTAAAGACAGTTATCGAACGACTAGAACAGGCCTTGGTTCGACACCTCTTTAGCCCACTAGATTTGCAATTACAAGATGGACTCATGCTGCGTCTAACAAGGATGCTGCCGCAAAACATGCATTGCGCGTTATTCCAAAATTTTTAAACGAGGCTTATGCACTGCACCACGAACTTTCTTTACGCACTGAGAATTAACAACTCAAGACCGGAGCCTTAACCAAGCCAATACGCCTTTAGCCGTCGCTTGCCCAGAAGCCATCACGCCGTTGAGCAAGTAACCTCCTGTCGGCGCCTCCCAGTCGAGCATTTCACCGGCGCAAAACACGCCAGGCAATTTTTTCAGCATGCCGTGTTTCGTCAGACCCTCAAACTGCACGCCACCCGCCGTACTGATAGCCTCGTCAATGGGGCGACACGCACTCAGCACGATCGGCAGATTTTTAATGCCAAATGCAAGCTTTTGCGGATCGTTAAACACCTCTGCCGAAAGTCGCTCGCGCAACAGCGCGGCGCGGACACCTTGCAAACCAAGACGAGAACGTAAATGCGATGACATGGAGCGCGTCCCGCGTCCACGCGATACTTCGTCGAGAACCCGTTGAGGACTATGATCAGGCAAGAGATCCAACAACAAGGTGACTTTGCCGCGCGACAAAATCCGATCACGCAGCTCTGCCGACAACGCATAAATCGCACCACCCTCGAGACCATGCTGCGTCACCACGCACTCACCACGCAAAGGCGCAGCTTTGCTTCCCTCGATCCGGAACGCGACCGTTTTAATCGGCTCGCCAGCGCACTTTTCCAGAAAGTGGGCAGACCACGTTGTCTCAAATCCTCCATTGCTCGGCAACAAAGGGCTCAGCGGCACGCCTAGCTCATTGAGCCAAGGCCACCAAGCGCCATCCGAACCGAGTCGGGCCCAGCTCCCGCCCCCAAGCGCCAACACCGTGGCATCAGGCGCCGTCGTGCGCTCACCTCTAGGTGTCTCGAAGCGCAGCTGCTGCGCATCATCCCAACCCAACCAGCGATGCCGCATCAAAAAATGCACGCCCTCGACACGCAGGCGATGCATCCAGGCTCGCAACAGCGGCGCAGCCTTCATTTCATGGGGAAACACGCGCCCCGACGAACCCACAAAGGTCTCGATCCCGAGCGCATGCACCCAAGCGCGCAACGCCTCGGCATCAAACTGCTCAAGCATGCGTCCGATTTCAGGCGCACGCGCGCCATAGCGCCTGACAAATTTATCCGTGGGTTCGGAGTGGGTGATGTTGAGCCCACCCCGTCCCGCCATCAGGAACTTGCGGCCCACCGAAGGCTTTGCCTCATAGACCTGCACCGTCATGCCCTCTCGGACCAGCGTTTCCGCAGCCATCAAACCTGCGGGACCTGCTCCGATGACGGCAACGACCAAGCTCTTTTTGGACATTACTTTTTAGCTGCTGACACAATGACCTCAACCAGCAAGTCAGGTGCGGCTAATTTAACCTCGCCCGTGGCGCGCGTCGGCAATGCGTTTTTAGGCGCCCACTCGGCCCACACCGAATTCATCCCCTCAAAATCCTTGGTGATGTCCTTTAACCAAATCTGTACAGTCAACAGATGATGTTTATCCGTCCCAGCGCTGGCCAGATGACCGTCGATTTTTGCAAACACGTCACGGGTCTGCGCCACAACATCGCCCTTGACGCTTGAGGTAATACCAGCGACATACACAGTGTCGCCATGCACGACGACACGGCTCAGACGTTCGTTAGAATCAATGCGAGTAATTGCACCCATGGTTCTTCTCCTGATTGAATAAAAAAAAGACAAAGTAAAAGCTTAAAGTCAGTGTAGCTGTAATATTTACCCAAATATTTACGCAAATACAAACTCGAGACAACAATGCGCCCGAACGACCCTGCCCGACTCGCCAAACTCCTCAATCCACAATCCGTCGCCGTGATTGGCGCCTCCGATGATCCCTCGCGAATTGGCGGGCGACCCATCGCCTACATGCGGGGTCAAGGCTATCTGGGCAAGATTTTTCCCGTCAACCCCAACCGCGCGACCGTGCAAGGTCTTACTGCCTACCCCAATGTCGCAGCGCTGCCCGAAACACCCGATGTCGCCATCGTGATCGTACCGGCCTCGGCGGCACTCGAATCAGTGACCGCCCTCGCGGAGCGTGGCTGTGCAGCGGCCATTTTATTTACCGCTGGTTTTGCTGAAACAGGCGCCGAGGGTGCGCTTGAACAGCAAAAATTAGTCGATGCCGCTCACAAGCACGGCATGCGCCTGATTGGTCCGAACTCGCTTGGTCTGATCAATCCGTGCACGCATTTTTATGGCACATTTGCGACAGGCTGCGAATTGGGTTTTCCAAAAGCAGGGAGTGTGGCGATCATTAGTCAGTCTGGTGCCTATGGCGCGCACTTGATGGCCGTATCGACCGCCAACGACATCGGCCTCTCAGCCGTCATTTTGACCGGTAACGAAGCCGATCTGACCGTCGGTGACATGTTGCAAATGGTCGTCAAGGATCCTGCTACCAAAGTCATCATGCTTTACTCCGAAGGGATCAGAGAGTCTGCGGGCTTACTCGCGGGACTCGATGCTGCGCGTCGCGCCCGCAAACCCGTACTGATGATGAAAGTTGGTCGTAGCGCCGTGGGCAGTGCGGCCGCTCAGTCACACACTGCCTCGATCGCGGGAGACGATCGTGTCACCGACGCCGTGCTCAAAGAGTTTGGTGTCGTCCGCGTACAAACGACAGAACAAATGCTTGACATCGCCCGTCTCGCGACACGCGG
>JANQYI010000032.1:15971-25298 GCA_030728985.1 Burkholderiaceae bacterium
TTTGTGTTGTCGCTGATGGCCTCACGTGATCAGATCCGCGAATACGAAAGCGATGGCTTTATTGTGTTTGAGGATCCTTCGCGCGCCGTCGTGGCGATCGAAGCGATGGGACAGTTTGGTCGCGCTTTTGCCAAGCCGCCAGGCCTGCCTGCACCTACGCTTGCGCCCATCAACTTGCCTACGCAAAACCCCTCCGAGGCGCAAGCTAAACAGCTCCTCGCACAAGCCGGCATCGCCTCCGCCCCCGAAGAGGTCTGCGTTGAGATTGAGACTGCCGTGATTGCCGCAAAAAAGATCGGCTTTCCCGTGGTGATGAAAATCGTCTCACCCGACATCCTGCACAAATCAGAAATCGGCGGCGTATTGCTCGACATTCATGATGAGGCCGCCGTGCGTGAAGGTTTTGATTTGCTGATGCAGCGTGGCAAAACAGCAGCACCTCAAGCACGGCTAGAGGGTGTGCTGGTCGCCAAACAACTCAAGGGCGGCGTCGAATGCATCTTGGGCATCCATCAAGATCCCGTATTTGGTCCAGTCGCCATGTTTGGACTCGGTGGGATTTTTGTAGAGATTTTGCAAGACGTGGTGCTGCATCGCTGTCCGTTCGGACCCGATGTCGCCGAAGAAATGATTCGCTCGATCAAAGGTGCACCTTTGCTGCTCGGTGCGCGCGGACGACCTGTGGCGGATATCAAAGCACTCGCCGAGATGCTCTCGCAACTCTCGGCCTTTGCCGTCGCAGCCGGCCCGCGTCTGCAATCTATCGACCTCAACCCCGTCCTTGCGATGCCGCAAGGACAAGGGGCGTATTCCGTTGATGCCGTGATTGAAGTGACACCCACTTGATTGATTTTAAATTGGCATGCGCGAGATCCCATTGATCTCGCTCACATTAAATTAATTAGAGTATTTGTTAATTAATGCGTGTGCGTCATGAGTGACTTTTGGCACGACCTTCAAAAGCTCTGTTGCCAATTGATAAACAACAGAATAGATTTCCAGCATTTTTTCAGCGGCGTATTCGTGCGCGATCATATTTCTAAGCTCACGAATTTTTACTAATTGGCTAGCATTTGCCCACCCGCGCTTTTCAGCTCGCTCAATACGATCTCTGACCGTGCCAGCACTTACCAACTCAATTTCGTCGACTAAACGAAAAATCCGTTGAATCAGTAAGTCAGCTAATCTGGCAAAGCGACTAGTGAGTGACTCTAAGCGCTCAAGTTTTTCAGGAGGCAAATCCGATTGGCCTATGAGCTCAGCACATCGCTCAAGTGAATACTCAAGATGCTTGGCCGCTAAGGTTAGCCCAACAAGCTCTTCTCTGAGAAATTCGACATTTGCTTCACTCACAATCGAATGCCCTTTTCAAGAGCAATCTTTACAAATGGTCTGTTGGTATCAGGGAAAATGGCTATATCAATTTTCCTCTCGCCAAGCTTTTCATGCAGCTGCGCCAAAATCTCGAGTTTTTTCATCAACCCAATTCGCTTTGATAAAACAAGCAGATCGATATCTCCGCCCCGCGCAGCGTCATCTGTTCGGGAGCCAAACAGATAGACTTCTGCATCGACGTCAGCCTGATGGATGGCATCATGAATCGCAACTTGTTCTGGTACGGCTAAGCGCATCTCAATCCCCCCTCTTTCGGTGCTGACAATCAAACATGGCAGTGAAACAATTCGATTTTACTTCGCCTTAGGTACTTTACTTGTCATCGGTGGCATCAAAAAGTCAAAATCGACGCCTTTGTCTGCCTGGGTCACGGTCTCGAGGAACAGCTTGCGATAGCCACGCTGTGCGGTCGGGACCACGACAGGCTTGGCTGCGCGACGCTTGGCGAGCTCTTCGTCGCTGACGAGCAATGCGAGTTCACGATTTTCAACGCTGAGTCGGATGCGGTCGCCATTTTGCACATACGCCAGGGGTCCGCCAATCGCAGACTCCGGCGTCACGTGCAACACGATCGTGCCAAAGGCCGTGCCGCTCATCCGGCCGTCAGAGATTCGCACGATATCCTTCACACCGGCCATGGCAAGCTTTTTAGGGATCGGCATATAACCCGCCTCGGGCATCGTCGCCCCCTTGGGGCCGATATGCTTGAGCACCAAAATGTCTTCTGCCGTGACATCGAGATCAGGCAAGTCAATCCGGTTGGCCATGTCTTCGAGATTTTCAAACACCACCGCACGACCCTCGTGCTCCATGAGCTTGGGATCCGCAGCGGATTGTTTGATAATCGCCCCCCCTGGTGCGAGGTTGCCCTGCAGTACCGCGATGCCACCCTGAGGATAGATCGGGTTGCTCGCGGTACGCACTACGTCTTGTTTGAAACCAGGGCCTGCGGCTTCGATTTCCTCACCGAGCGTGCGACCGGTCACGGTCAAGGCATCGAGGTGCAATAAAGGCTTGAGTTCACGCAACAAGGTTGCCATGCCGCCTGCATGATGGAAGTCTTCCATATAGTGCTGACCCGAGGGCTTGAGATCCAACAGTACGGGCGTATCACGACCCATGCGATCGAGTGCCTTGAGATCCATTTCCAAGCCCATCCGACCCGCGATCGCGGTCAAATGGATGATGGCATTGGTTGAGCCACCAATCGCTAGCAATACGCGCATGGCATTTTCAAATGCTTTCTCTGTCAGGATCTTGTCGATCGTCAAACGCTTGCGCGCGATCTCGACCGCCAGCTCACCACTGCGCTCAGCCACACGAATACGATCAGCAGTCACAGCAGGTGGCGAAGCGCCGCCCGGCACAGTCATGCCGAGCGCCTCAGCAATACAGGCCATCGTGCTGGCCGTACCCATCACTGAGCAGGTTCCTACGCTCGCGACAAGCTGACTATTAACATCGGCGATTTCCTCGGCATCGATTTCCTCGGCGCGGAACTTACCCCAATAACGACGGCAATCCGTACAGGCACCCACGCGCTCACTGCGATGTGAGCCGGTCAACATCGAACCCGTGATCAACTGCACTGCCGGTAGACCCGCCGAGGCCGCACCCATCAATTGCGCTGGAACAGTTTTGTCACAACCACCAATCAACACCACGGAATCCATCGGCTGCGCACGCAACAACTCCTCGGTGTCCATCGACATCAGGTTGCGCAAATACATACTGGTGGGATTGGAAAAACTCTCGTGAATCGAGATCGTCGGAAAATCCATCGGCAAACCACCCGCCAGCATGATGCCGCGCTTGACGGCTTCGATCAACTGGGGCGCATTGCCATGACAGGGGTTGTAGGCGCTCCCCGTATTGGTGATGCCGACAACGGGGCGCTCAAGTGCTGAGTCGGTATAGCCCGCACCCTTAATAAACGCCTTACGCAAGAACAAGGAAAAACCACGGTCGCCATAATTGGCCAAGCCTTTAGACATCCCCTCGCTACTGGCGGCGGGATTGAGCGAGTGGCCTTTGTTATCTTTGTTCTTGTCGTCTGACATGGATCACACCTGAAATGAAATAGATGAAGTAAATGAAATTAGTTGAATCAAAGTGTACCGGGATAAATACCACCATCCAGCACAAGGTTTTGACCGGTCATAAATCCGGAGCTCGCGCTGCAAAAAAATGCGCATGCCTGACCAAACTCAGCCGTCGTGCCAAAACGTTTGGCAGGAACCGCCGCCATACGTGCAGTCAAAATATCATCGACGGACTGACCTGTCTCACGAGACCGCACTTCAGCGTTTTGCAAAATACGATCCGTCGCAAAAGGACCGGGCAAGAGATTGTTGATCGTCACGTTATGCGAAATAATTTGACGCGCCAGACCTGCCACAAAACCCGTCAACCCAGCACGCGCACCATTGGACATCCCAAGGCTCTCGATTGGATGTTTGACCGAAGCAGACGTAATGTTGACGATGCGACCAAACTTGCGCGCAATCATCTTGTCGACCGTTGCACGGATCAGCTCAATCGGGGTCAACATGTTGGCATCCACCGCGGCGATCCAGTCCTCACGGCTCCAATCACGAAAGTCACCTGGCTTGGGTCCGCCAGCATTGGTCACCAGAATATCGGGGTCCGGACAGATCGCCAAGACTTTGGCACGCCCCTCGGGTGTCGTGATATCGGTGGCAACCGTTGTCACCTTGACGCCCGTCTCGGCGCGAATCGCTGCAGCTGCCGCCTCAAGCGCCTCTTGCCCTCGCGCGAGCATCACAAGCTCAACACCCTCGCGCGCGAGTTGTTGGGCACAGCCCAAACCCAAACCTTTGCTTGATGCGCACACAATTGCGCGACGACCACGAATGCCTAAGTCCATTTTTTTGTCTCCTGAGTTTTTATTTTATAGAAGTGATACTGCAGCTTAAATCAAAAGAGGTGTGCGAGTTTAGCCATGGCGCTCATGATTGCAATTAAAGCTGCGATTTGTGTGCCCATCATCCAGATAAACTTTCTGTCTATATCACGGCGCAAGTCAGAAACAGAATGATGCATTTCTGAGCGCAAATCAGCAACAGATCTTTCAAGATGGTCCATAGATTTGCACGTCTGTGTGGCGGTGACTTCTAATGTGGTGATTCGTTTTTCCATGATGTGATGGTAAAGGACCCGCTCTGCAGATTCAATCGTAAAACCTCGTATTTGAACGATGCTTGACTCACTTTTTTGTAAGTAATTATTTTTATGGCTAGCGCAACAATGACTGGGCGTAAAAACGGCGATACAACCTTGGAGTCGCATCGCCGCATTCACTCAACCTATCAACCTAAAACAAGAACTAACAATACCCATTAAAAAGGAATGTCGTCATCCATATCCGTCAGATTGGCACCGCTCGCTGCAGGAGCGGCCGGACGCTGCGCCTGAGGTGCGCGGGCTGGACGCGGGGCGCTTTCGCCACCACCACCGCCGCCCATTGAACCACCATCGCCACCATCGCGACCGCCAAGCATCTGCATCTGATCTGCCACAACCTCAGTCGTGTACTGATCGACACCTTCTTTGTTTTGCCATTTGCGTGTTTTTAAACGGCCCTCAATGTACATGGGGCGACCTTTTTTCATGTACTCGCCGACCACTTCGGCTAAGCGGTTGTAAAACACCACGCGGTGCCATTCAGTTTCTTCGCGACGCTCGCCAGTTGTTTTATCTTTCCAACTGCTGGTGGTCGCGATCGACACGTTACAAATGGCGCCGCTGCCATCTGGGCCATAGCGGACTTCGGGGTCACGCCCAAGATTGCCAACCAGTATTACTTTATTGACCGATGCCATGCCGATCTCCGTTTTAAAAAAATTAAGCGATTCATCAATGCCCTATGGGGCTCGTACCAAGCGCCATCATTGTCTAAATGGCATTTCAATGCCAGACGTAAAACTACGCATTACAAACAGTTTACGGCACGTTTTGATAGGCGTGCCAGTCTGCGGCGGCAAACCATTGTCGTAAAAAGTCTAAAAATGTCCGTACGCGGACAGGTAGGTTTTTACGGCTAGGGAAAACCGCATAAATATCAACGCCTACCGGACGAAACTGCGGCAAAACACTGACCAACCGGCCCTCTTGGAGATCCTGCATCACCATGTAAGTAGGATGCATGGAAATCCCATGTCCCAGCAGGGCGGCATGGCGCAAGGGGTCACCATAATTGGCACGGATCGACCCATTGACACGAACTGAAGTTTTGCCGCGCGGCGCCTCGCCCCGAGCCGCGTCTTTTGTTTGACCCGGCTTTTCACCCATAAATGTCCAAATATTCGTGGGAGACTTCAAGGCATGCACCATGCACTCATGATGGGCTAGATCCGCGATCGTCTGAGGCGTCCCGCGGCGGCGCAAATAGTCTGGCGAAGCAACCAATAGCTGAGGCACAACCGCAAGGCGCTGCGCCACTTGCGAGGTGTCCTTGAGCGAGGTCGCGATCCGGACCGACATATCCAGCCCTTCGGCAACGAGGTCGGTGCGCCCATCGTCCAGATAAAGCACAACCTGAATGTCGGGATGCGCCGAAGAAAAGGCGGTGATGATCGGTACGAGATGAAACGCGCCAAACGAAGGCGGCGCCCCCAGTCTGAGCATACCCTTGGGTTCTTTGACGGACTGGCGCACGGCGGCATCGATATTCTCGACCCGATCAAGCAGCTCACGCCCGTTTTCAAGCAGGGATAGCCCGGACTCGGTCAGGCTCACGCTTTTTGTCGTGCGCGTGAGGAGCTGAACCCCCAAGGACTGCTCCAGCCAGGCGATATGCTTGGTCACGTTTCCTTTGGCCATACCCAGACGTTGGGCGGCGCCCGAAAAGCTCAGGCCTTGTGCCACCTCGATAAAAACCTCGATCGCTTTGAGTTTGTCCATAATGACAAAGATTGTACGATGATTGTTTCCATTTCGAGAACACTCATTTCACAATTCAACGCTATTCTGGACTGCGCTAAACCGCTAGACTGATATAACGTAAAAACACAATAATGGGGAGCCATCATGCAAGTGACACCTAGCGGGCAAGGTCTCGGCGCACGCGTTGAGGGCTTTGATCTTTCTCAACCCCTCACCCATGAAAATTACAAAAAAATTGAAGGCCTGCTGGGTCAGTTTGGTGTGTTGTGTTTCAAAAAGCAGAACCTCACCGGCCAACAGCTCAAAGAGTTCAGCAGTAAGTTCGGCACCCTAGAGGTCAACGTCGCCAATATGTATCAGGAGCCCGGTCATCCCGAGGTGATGATCCTGTCTAATAAAAAAGTCGACGGTAAGCCGATCGGTCTTGGTGACGCCGGACAAGACTGGCATACGGACATGTCCTATAGCAAGATGATCGCCTTTACCAATGTGCTGTATGGCGTTGAAATTCCCCATCGCGATGGTCAGCCACTCGGCGGTACGGAGTTTTCCAATATGCGGGCGGCTTATTTGGCCCTGCCCGATGCGCTCAAGAAAAAACTTGATGGCATGACGGTGCTGCATGATTTCAACAAGTTTTGGGAAAATATGCGCAAGCAGCCGGGTTGCACCCGCCCCCCGTTGACGGAAGCGCAACTCAAAGCCAAACCGCCTGTCTCGCACCCTATCTTTTTGACGCATCCGATTACGGGCGACAAAATTTTGTATGCCAACCCGGGTTATTCGATCCAGATTAATGAGTTGCCAACACAAGAGAGCAACAAGATTCTGGAGTTTTTATTCGCGCACCAGTTGCAACCACAGTTTCGATATCAGCACCGCTGGACGGCGGGGGACGTGCTGATGTGGGACAACATGGGCACGATTCACAATGCTGTCGCCGATTATGGTCCTGACGAACATCGCTTTATCAAGCGTTGCCAAGTTATGGCCGATCGGTACTTTCCCTTGGCAGCGTAGCGCGACAGGTGGGCGGACTGTTAACCTCACTTCACTATTTTTATAACTGGAAGACAAATGAAAAAAATGATTCTCGGCGCCTGTCTGGCGCTCACCGCGGCATTGCCTTTGACTAGCGCGGCTCAAACTTCTGCATACCCCAATCAAACAGTCAAAATGCTGATCGGTTTTTCTGCTGGCGGTCCAACTGATGTGATCGGTCGAATCCTCGCTCAGCAAATGACGATGGACTTGGGTCAATCGGTTGTGGTTGAAAACCGCACGGGCGCCAACTCCTTGATTGCCACGCGCGAAGTCGCCAAAGCCAAGCCAGATGGCTACTCGCTATTGTTTGCCTCGCTGTCACACAACGTCAACAAAATTTTGCTCAAAGACAAGGCCGAATACGATCCTCTCGCTAGTTTTGCCCCTGTCTCGCTGGTCGCGAACCTTCCACTTGTCATCGTGACCGCGTATGACTCTCCATATAAATCACTGAAGGATCTTCTGGACAAAGCCAAGAGCGCTCCTGATGCGATTAGTTATGGTTCAGCCGGAAATGGTGGCTCAGCGCACTTAGCGGCGGCGATGATGGGGACTATGGCTAACGCAAAAATGGTGCACGTTCCCTTCCGGGGTAATGCACCCGCCTTGACTGAGGTCATCGCTGGTCGTGTTGCCTTTATGTTCTACCCCATGGTCGGTATCGCAGGTCATGTCGAGAACAAGCGTTTACGCGTTCTTGCTGTAGGTTCGCCAAAGCCGATGCCTGAATTCCCTGGCGTGCCGACAATGGATGCCTCGGGATTTCCTGGGTTTGAGCAAACCGCACCTTGGATTGGCATGTTTGCTCCCGCAGGCACACCACAGCCCATCGTCGATAAACTCAATGCGTCGATCAAAAAAGCACTCGCCAAGCCTGAGGTTTCCAAACGCTTGAAGGAGCTTGGCGCTCAACCCATCGGCGACACGCCTGCCGAATTCCGCCAGTTCTTGGTCAAAGACGCTGAGCGTTGGGATCGTGTGATTAAAGCATCTGGTATAACGACGAAATAAATGTTGAACCTCAATCGCACAGCTGCAAGTGCGTTTAGTGTTGAAGATCTGCGCGCGGTAGCAAAACGACGCTTACCGCGCGCAATTTTTTAATTTTTGGTTTCAGGCGTTTATCCTAGCCAACAAAGAAAAGCTCGCTTCCCTGATTGAGCGCGCCTATGCGGCGGATTATGAAGGTCAGATGATCACCGTCGATCTGCCTGTGGGTGGTAAGCGGGAACGTGCTGGACTTTGCCCTGCATCCTGGCTGGTGGCTGCCGTCGCGGGCCGTGTGCCTGTCTTGGTGGATGGTGGGATGAGGCGCGGGGTGGATATCTTGAAGGACGATCTGGTTCGGTCCATGCAACTCAGTGGCGTGAGCAAGATTGCCGAAATTACTCAGGAACTGATTTTTAAAACCCATTAGCGTCAGTGCTTGAGTCCAAAGGGTTTCATTCCCCAGGTGACGCCCAGCCACAACGCCGACAAACCACAGGAAGTCCAGAACACTGCGCTCGATCCGCCCAGGACCGCAAGCGTTCCGCCCAACATTCCACCCAAAAACAAACCAGCGGCCTGGGATGTGTTGTAAAGACCGAGCGCAAGACCTTTTAAATCAGGTGGAGCCACCCGCGACACCAGAGAAGGCTGTAAGGCCTCCAGCACGTTAAACATGACAAAAAAGCCCGTCAGTCCAAAAGCCAATAAGTAAAAATTGTGACTGGCCCACGGTAAAAAAGCACAGACCAGGACCAAGCCTGCCACTGACAAACGCAACATGGCGCGATGGGCACGCCGCTTTTCGGCAACAAAAATAGCGGGAACCATGAATAAAAAAGAACCAAAAATAACGGGGAGATAGACCTTCCAGAGCTCGGCGGTATCCAACTTTCCAAGCCTCAACAACAGCGGAGGGATCACCACGAACATCGCGATCTGGATAAAGTGCAAACAGAACACACCAAAATTAAGCCTGAGTAAATCTTTGTGAGT
>JANQYI010000032.1:25398-66553 GCA_030728985.1 Burkholderiaceae bacterium
GGATAAAGTGCAAACAGAACACACCAAAATTAAGCCTGAGTAAATCTTTGTGAGTGAGCACTTGCATAGGCCGAGCTGGCTGCAATGGCTTGGGAACAGGCGCAACGACCGGCACCACAAAGCGCGCGACCGCAAGGCAGACTACGCCAAGCAAGGCAATAGTCCAAAACAGACCCGCTAACCCCGTCGAGCCCACAATAAGCGGGGCGAGAACAAGTGATAAAGCAAACGATAAACCAATTGACCCACCGACCATGGCCATCGCGCGGGTCCGCACTTCGGGCCGGGTGGCATCGGCCAACCAGGCGGTGACCGCAGCGGAAATCGCACCAGACCCCTGAATCGCCCGACCAATCGTTACCCAGAAAATATCATCCGACAAGGCACAGACCACGCTGCCTGCGACAAACAAGCTCAAACCGGCCAAGACGACCGGACGGCGTCCCCAGCGATCCGAGGCCATGCCAAAAGGGATTTGCATAAAAGCCTGCGTCAACCCGTACATGCCCAGAGCGATGCCCACCCAGAGGGGATCATGGCCGCCCTTGAGTCCCTGCGCCGCCACCGCGAACACCGGCAAGAGCAAAAACAACCCTAGCATCCGCGCAGCGAACAAGCTGGCTAAGGCCACACTGGCACGACGTTCGATGGGGGTTAATGATAAAGGTCTTGGTTCGGACATCTAAGGCTTGAATCAGAGTGAAGGGCTATCCAGCGATTGTTGCGCCGGCACGTTATATTAGCAAGTTGGCTTTCAAAAACGTGTCATGGACGAAATCCGAATCCGGGGTGCCCGCACCCACAATCTCAAAAACGTGTCTCTGGACCTCCCCCGGCACAAGCTCGTGGTCGTCACGGGTTTATCCGGCTCGGGCAAATCGTCGCTCGCCTTTGACACGCTTTACGCCGAAGGGCAACGTCGCTATGTCGAGAGTCTCTCGGCGTACGCCAGACAGTTTTTGCAGTTGATGGATAAACCGGATGTCGACCTGATCGAGGGTTTGTCCCCTGCGATCTCGATCGAACAAAAAGCGGCGGGTCACAATCCGCGCTCGACGGTTGGAACGATTACCGAAATTCATGACTATTTGCGGCTCTTGTATGCGCGGGTCGGCACGCCCTATTGCCCCTCGCATGGGTTGCCGCTCGCCGCGCAAAGCGTGAGCCAAATGGTCGATAGCGTGCTGAACTGGCCTGCCGAACGTAGGCTGGCGATTCTGGCCCCAATCGCACGTACCCGCAAGGGCAGTTTTGAGGATGAGTGTGCCAGTCTGCAGGCACAAGGTTTTGTGCGCGTACGCGTCGACGGAGAGATGGTCGACCTCGACAGCATGCCCGAGCTCAACAAAAACGAAAAACACGATATCGATGTTGTCATTGATCGCCTGCGTATCAAACCCGAAAGTAAACAACGGTTAGCCGAGAGTTTTGAGACAGCACTGACACTCGCGCAAGGACGTGTCGTCGCACTTGATATGGACACCAACGAAGAGCACCTGTTCTCGAGCCGTTACGCGTGTCCGGTGTGCAGCCATAGCCTACCCGAACTCGAACCGCGACTGTTTAGTTTTAACAATCCGGTCGGCGCATGCCCAAGCTGCGACGGTCTTGGACATATGGGCTTTTTTGATCCGAAACGTGTCGTGGCGTTTCCAGAGCTCAGTCTCGGCTCAGGTGCGATCCGCGGCTGGGACAAGCGCAATGCCTTTACGTTTTCGATGTTATCGAGCCTGTCAACACACTACGAGTTTGATCTCGACGCGACCTGGGACAGTTTGCCCGAACAAGTTCGTCAAATCGTGTTGTACGGCTCCGGCACGGTTGAGATTCCTTTTTTCTATCTCAATGAAAACGGTCGTAGCACCGTCAAGCGTCACGCGTTCGAAGGCGTCATTCCCAATCTCGAACGTCGCTGGAAAGAAACTGACTCATCGGCCGTACGCGAAGAGCTCGGCAAATATCGCGCTGTTCAAACCTGCCCCGAGTGTTATGGTTCGCGGCTTCGTGCCGAAGCGCGACATGTCCGCATCGGGGATGAACGCATCGCTCCCCCAACACAGCTGCTCGATACGCCCGAAGGTCGTCACTGGCAAGAGCAAGGCCTCGCAATTTACGAAGTCGAAGCTCAGCCGCTCTCGACGTGTTTGAAATGGTTTCAAGACCTCAAGCTGACCGGCGCACGTGCGGAAATCGCACAGCGTATTGTCCGAGAAATCGAAGTACGCCTGAGCTTTCTCAATAACGTCGGCCTGAACTATCTCTCCCTGGATCGCAGCGCCGATACCATCTCCGGGGGCGAAGCGCAACGTATCCGTTTAGCTAGCCAGATCGGCTCAGGTCTGACCGGCGTCATGTATGTACTGGACGAGCCCTCAATCGGTCTGCATCAGCGCGATAACGATCGGCTAATCGCTACGCTGCAGCATCTGCGCGACCTAGGTAATAGTGTCATCGTGGTCGAACACGATGAGGACATGATTCGCCAAGCCGACTGGGTTGTGGATATGGGTCCAGGTGCAGGTGAGCATGGTGGCCAAATCGTCGCGCAAGGCACGCCTGCCCAGATCGAGCAAAATCCTGCCTCACTCACAGGCCAATACATGACTGGCGCGCAAGAGATTGCGGTGCCCAAACGACGTCCCCTTGAGGAAGAACAAAAATGGCTGGAGCTCACGGGTTGCACGGGTAATAATCTTAAATCCGTAGATCTCCGTATTCCCGCTGGAAAGTTTGTGTGTATTTCGGGTGTTTCAGGTTCGGGTAAATCCACACTGATCAACGACACGCTCGCCATCGTGATGTCTCGGGCGCTACACCGTGCCCAAGCCGAGCCCGCTCCCTATGTCGGTCTCCAGGGGCAGGAGTATTTCGACAAAATTATCAGCGTCGATCAAAGCCCGATCGGTCGCACGCCGCGCAGCAACCCAGCAACCTACACCGGCATGTTCACACCGATTCGCGAGTTGTTTGCCGGTGTGCCCGAGTCACGCACGCGCGGTTACGATCCCGGGCGTTTTAGTTTTAACGTCAAGGGCGGTCGCTGCGAAGCCTGCCAGGGCGATGGCGTTGTCAAGGTGGAAATGCATTTCCTGCCGGACATGTACGTGCCCTGCGATGTCTGTATGGGCAAACGCTATAACCGTGAAACACTTGAAATCCGCTATCGTGGCCGTAACATCCACGAGGTACTCGAACTCACCGTCGAACAGGCGCTGACGTATTTCGAAGCCGTCCCTGCCGTGGCGCGTAAATTACAAACCTTGATGGATGTGGGGCTTTCCTATCTGCGCCTGGGACAAAGCGCCACCACACTCTCGGGCGGCGAGGCGCAGCGCGTCAAGCTTTCTCTTGAGCTGTCAAAACGCAGCACCGGTCAAACGCTCTACATCTTGGATGAACCTACGACGGGTCTGCATTTCCACGACATCGCGCTGCTCTTGCGTGTCCTGAATCAGTTGGTCGAAACAGGCAATACGGTGGTGGTGATTGAGCACAATCTCGATGTGATCAAAACCGCCGACTGGGTGATCGATATGGGACCAGAGGGTGGCAATGGGGGTGGATATCTTGTGGCGCAAGGCACGCCCGAAATGATCGCCGCTACGACTGCGAGCCACACCGGACATTACCTTGGCAACGTGCTGTCCAAGCGGACAAACAGGACAACGCGCCCAGGCTAGGGCAAACCGAGCAAGCGCAGCGCCACAGCGGCATTGGCAGGACACAAGCCTGACTCAATAATGGGTAGCGTCGACTGGCA
This sequence comes from Burkholderiaceae bacterium, assembly GCA_030728985.1. Lineage (GTDB taxonomy): Bacteria > Pseudomonadota > Gammaproteobacteria > Burkholderiales > Burkholderiaceae_B > Zwartia. The sequence continues at coordinate 29,159 of JANQYI010000032.1, forward strand.
CATCTGTGCGTCGGCAAAACGCTCTGCGGGATAGGGGCGTCCAACATCCTGCTCGCTGGTCGACATTTGCTTGCCATCCCAAAAGCCCCAAGCAACCTTGATCGAGGTGGACTGACGGCATCCACCTTGTGTCTGCGCATCACAAACATCAAATAACTTCGTCAACGCTTGGCCCGCTGAGGGATGACCACACACCGCGGCTTGAGTTTGAAGCACGCCCCCACCTTGGACGGTGCCCTGAGAGGAGACGACGGTCGCAAGCCAGCCTGACGAGCAATATTGATCAAAAGAAACCTTGGGTGCAAGGCTTGCACTGGTGGACAAGAAATAGGACTGCACTTGACTCGTCACCTCGCGACCTGTTCGAGTGTCCGCGAAACCCATTGCACATTGATCGCGCACCCCCATCGCATTGGCCTGACACACTTGCACCAGCGCCAACATCGATTCGCCTGGCCGTGTCTGACCGCTCACCATCGCGGCGCTCGCTGTCTTGGGCGCACTGGGCGCAGCTGTCGGCATCTCGGTTGTACGCGCATCAAAGTTCGTCGTAGGCGGAGCGACCGGGATCGCCACGGGAGCCATTGGAGCACTAGCGCTTTCTACCGATTTAATCGGTGCCGCTACCTGCTGCGTGCATGCAGACAACAGTCCGATGCTCGCTATGCTCACGGCCAACACAAATAAACGGGTGGATTTCATGACACTCTCCCTGGTCCTAGTCAAACTGATTGCCCATCCGAAATAACCGGTGGTGCTCTCGAATCGCATAGCGATCCGTCATCCCTGCGATGTAATCGGCAATCGCGCGTGCCTGCGCACGAGCCTCCTCGTGTCGATAATCGGGAGGTAACAAACGCGGCTCATGGATGAAAGCATCAAAAAGCTCTCGCACAATTCTTCGCGCCTTGTTTGTCATCCTCATCACCTTGAAGTGACGATAGAGGTTTTCAAGTAAAAACTTTTTAAGGGTGTCCGCCTCTGCGCGAAGCGCAGAGGAAAACGCGACCAATGGTCCACAGCGCCGGGCCGCATCCGCATCCGCGGGAGCCGCAACGATCAGGTTTGCCTGCGTAGTCAGTGTGACATCCGTAATCAAGGTGTTAATCATGCCTCGGATCGTTTCGGCCACCACACGACGCTCATTGAGCGCAGGCCATTTTTCTAAAGTACTGGCGTAGTGACGCGCGAAAATAGGGACGGTCTGTAGCTGCTCGATCGTTAACAAGCCGGAGCGCAGACCATCATCGATGTCGTGATTGTTGTAGGCGATCTCATCGGCCAGGTTTGCTAGCTGCGCTTCGAGAGAGGGTTGCGTGCGATCGAGAAAACGCTGACCCACATCGCCTAATTGTTTAGCGTGACTCAGCGAGCAATGCTTAAGCACGCCTTCGCGCGTTTCAAAACATAGGTTTAAACCATTGAACGCCGCATAGCGCTCCTCGAGCGCGTCAATCACGCGCAGACTTTGGAGGTTGTGCTCAAACCCTCCTGCCTCGGGCGCGAATTCGCGCATGCAGGCATTGAGCTCATCCTGACCTGCATGACCAAAAGGCGTGTGTCCCAAGTCATGGGCCAGCGCGATCGCTTCGGTGAGATCCTCGTTTAAATGTAAACTGCGCGCCAGCACGCGCGCGATCTGCGCGACTTCCAGGGAGTGTGTCAACCGCGTGCGAAATAAATCGCCCTCGTGATTGATAAAGACCTGTGTTTTGTACTCGAGCCGCCTAAACGCCCCTGCGTGGACGATTCGGTCACGATCACGCTGAAACTCGCTTCGGTTTGACGGCACAGGCTCCGCGTGCCGACGACCACGGCTATGTTCAGCGTGGGAGGCGTAGGCGGCGAGTGTCGTCATCGTCGGGCGCTTCCTTAGGCGGTGTTGCGCAGAATCACACGCTCAACCAGCTCGGCCGGGGCGCCGCGTCGGATCGCTTCGCCAATCTTGGGCATCAAGACAAACGTGATTTCACCCGCGCGGGTTTTCTTGTCTCCGAGCATTAACGACATCCATTGCTCGACACCTCCCAAGCGCGGTCCCACCGTCGGACAACCGATCGCTTCAACCAGCTTGCGCACTCGCTCTACATCGGATCGAGGAAACCCGAGCAACTCCGCGGACAAATCGGCAGCCATAATCAGGCCTGTACCCACCGCCTCGCCGTGCAGCAATACGCCATAGCCAGAGCCCGCCTCAATGGCATGACCAAAAGTATGACCGAGATTCAAGATTTCTCGCAGGCCGCTTTCTCGCTCGTCTTGTGACACGACCCAGGCCTTGAACTCACAAGAACGACGAATCGCCGTGGCCAACAACGCCGGCTCGCGTGCGCGAAGACCTGCCGCGTTTTGCTCACACCATTCAAAAAAAGGCACGTCCAATATCAAACCGTACTTGATGACCTCGGCCAAGCCTGCGGACATTTCTCGGTCAGGCAGTGTTTTAAGCACATCGGTATCGATCTCAACAGCGATCGGTTGATAAAACGCACCGATCATATTTTTCCCATGCGGATGGTTGACCGCCGTCTTGCCGCCCACCGAGGAATCTACCTGAGACAATAACGTCGTGGGGACCTGCACAAAGCGCACGCCACGCATGTAGACCGCGGCGGCAAAACCCGCCATATCACCAATCACGCCCCCACCCAAGGCCACTATCACGGTTCGCCGGTCGAGTTGGGCCCCGAGCATCGCGTCAAAAATCAAGTTGAGCGTTTCCCATGTCTTGTGAGCTTCGCCATCGGGCAAAATGATCGGCACAAGCCGCTTGCCTGTTTGACCAAGCACCTGCATTACCTCGGCGCCCAAAAGTGCGTGAACCACAGGATTTGTCACCAGAGCAATGGAAGTCGCGTCCGCGGGGATCGCTGCCGCGAGTGTCGCCAAACGTCCAGGCGCGATATGGATGGGATAGTGTCCCCCTGGCGTCGCAACCTGAACGGTTTCTAAGGTGTGCATGGCTTGTTCTCTTCTGTGTGGCTGGCGGCAAAGTCGGCGCGCATGCTCGCCGAGGAGTTACCGGGACGACTTTGCGCACTGCGGTCGATGACCTTATCGACGCCTCTGAGTTGCTCGACAATATTCGCGACTAGGGCGCTGACGGGGATGGTACCCGTGTCGACCACAACATCCGCGACAGCTTCGTAAAGAGGCTCTCGCATTTCTAACAATGACTTGAGGGTCGCTTTGGGGTCAGGCGTCGCGAGCAACGGCCGATTACGATCTCTATTGGTGCGGCGATATAACTCCTCGACGGTTGCGCGCAAATAAATCACGATGCCGCGACTCTTTAACGCCTGACGGTTTTCCTCAGCCAACACGGCACCTCCACCTGTCGCCATCACTAAATTGGGCTGAACCGTGCAATCATCGAGCACTTGGCACTCACGTTTACGGAACCCTTGCTCGCCTTCGATCTCAAAGATCACAGGAATCCGCACACCGCAACGCGACTCAAGCTCATGATCAAGATCAATAAACTCTCTATGCAACACTCGGGCCAGAGCCCGACCAATGGTCGTCTTGCCCGCGCCCATCATGCCGACCAGAAAAATCGGGCTGTCATGGGTCAACGGGCCTGCGCTTTGGGGCAGCTCCATCGCATCGGCAGAGGCATTCAAATCACTAGGGGGGGTCGGCTCGGACGCAAGCGCTTCTTTATTCATACCTGCATTATCCCATTGACCGCCCAGAGTCTCAAACTGGCTCGGGCAAACCCTCGTAAAACCTTTAAAATGAGCGTCAATGAGCAAATATAACCACCCCCTCGACGACGACGACCAGACTCCAGACAAGCCCAAAGGCTCGTTTCTAGTCCGGTTTTTACTTAAGTTCACCATCCTGTCCGCTGGGCTGGCGCTGTGTGGCGCCTTGCTGTTAGGGATGGCGCTTGCGCTGGCATGGCCCAATCTGCCGGACCTCAATGCGATGACCGACTATCGGCCGCGCGTGCCACTGCGCGTCTTTACTGCCGACAAAGTGCTCATCGGTGAGTTCGGCGAAGAGCGCCGTAATGTCCTACGCTTTAATGAAATCCCGGATGTCATGAAATCCGCAGTGCTTTCGGCCGAAGACGATCGTTTTTATCAACATGGCGGGATCGACTGGGCGGGCGTCGTTCGCGCCGGTCTGACCAATTTGATTTCGATGCAAAAAAGCCAAGGCGCCAGCACGATCACGATGCAGGTCGCGCGCAACTTCTATCTGTCTTCAGAAAAAACTTGGTCACGCAAGTTTTATGAGTTGTTGCTCACCTTCAAAATCGAAGCCAGTCTTTCCAAAGATCAGATTCTGGAGCTTTACCTCAATCAGATCTATTTAGGACATCGGGCTTACGGCTTTGCCGCAGCCTCGCGGGCTTATTTAGGCAAAGAACTATCGGAAATCACTCCCGCCGACGCCGCGCTGTTGGCGGGCATCCCCAAAGCTCCATCGCGCTTTAACCCCATCGCCAACAAACCTCGCGCCGTCCTGCGCCAGCGCTATGTACTGGGACGCATGCATTCGCTTGGCTATCTGACCGATGCCGAGTACAAGGCCGCCTTAGCTCAACCCGTCATCATCAAGCCGTCCAAAGGCACCCCCGCGGGAGGTTATGCCGTTCACGGCGAATACGCCGCCGAGCTGGCTCGCCAATTGATGATCAGCATCTACCCCGACAACGTCTATACGCGCGGCCTCAATGTCTACACCACCATTCACTCCAAAGATCAAAAATGGGCCTACGACTCGCTGCGTGAGGGTGTGTTGGACTACACCCGCCGCGCGGCCTATCCTGGTCCTGAAGCTCAGTTGACGATACCTGCGGGCCTCGAGGCCGATCCCGCCAAACTCGATGAGTTCCTCGACGGCGTCTTCGACAAGCACCCTGACCGTACGGACATGCTGACGGGTGTCGTGCTTTCAGTCAAACCCAATGAAATCCGGGTTGCCCGCAGCTCCACCGAGATCGTGGTGATCAACGATAAAAAAGCGTTAGCGATCATCGCGCGTGCACTCAACCCCAGGGCGCCCGCAGCCCTGCGCATTCAGCGCGGCTCCGTGGTGTACCTTCACAAAACACCGGCGTATTGGGAAATCCTGAACATGCCCACGGTGCAGGCGGCGTTTGTGGCCATGATTCCACAAGACGGCTCTCTGCGCGCCATGGTCGGTGGCTTTGACTTTTTTCATGGCAACTTCAACCGGGTCACGCAAGCATGGCGACAGCCTGGCTCCGCGTTCAAGCCGTTCATTTATGCCGCCTCGCTCGAACGTGGCCTGACCCCGGGCACCATGATTTCAGATCAACCTTTTGAGCTTAGCGCCGAGCAAACCGGCTCGGGTAAAGCTTGGGCACCCAAAAATTATGGTGACGATTACGGAGAAATGATGTCGATGCGCGAGGCGATTGCGCGCTCAAAGAACATGGTCTCCATCCGCATCCTTCAGTCGATTGGTCCGCAGTATGCGCAAGACTTTATCGCCCGCTTTGGCTTTGACAAAGCGAAACATCCCGCCGTCCTCCCGATGGCTCTGGGGTCTGGTGCGGTCACACCGATGCAATTGGCTTCGGGCTTTTCCGTGTTTGCCAATGGTGGCTATCGCGTGACGCCATACCTGATCGATCATGTCACCGATGCGAATGGCGAGTTGCTCATGCGCGCCAAACCGATCATCGCAGGTGACTCGGCAGCGCGCGCCATCGACGCGCGCACCGCCTATGTGATGGATGACATGTTGCGCGGCGTCGCGACCACCGGTACGGCAGCACGCTCCCGACAGGTGCTCAAACGCTCCGATCTCGCCGGCAAGACTGGGACGACCAATGATTCCGTCGATGCCTGGTTTGCGGGCTACACCCCTCAGCTCGTTGGAGTCGCTTGGCTAGGCTTCGATCAGCCTAAATCTCTTGGCACGCGAGAAACCGGTGGTGGCGCCTCCTTGCCGGTCTGGTTGGGTTATATGCAAAACGCCCTCAAAGAATTCCCTGAGCAAAAGCGTGGCCCACCCCCCGATGATTTGATTGTTGAAGGTGGCAACCTCTATTTCAAGGAATTTCCCCCTAAAGAATCTGTAAAAAGCCTTGGAGACCCTAAACAAGACTCCCTTGGAGACTTGCTCGACAAACTGGGTGGCAACGAAGGCAATAGCGATAACCGCCGCGAGCCCATCTCCAACTAAGTGTTGGCCGTCGGGCCGAAGCGGTTAAAGCTTCGTCATGATGATCAGAGTATGACGAAAAGCTTTTGGCCCGTTTCCTCTGAACAGATTTTGGATAACAGGTCATGCAGGTCGATGCCGCCCCGCGTGTCCTTCCAATGCTGACCATCGAACTTATAATGAAAGCCACCTGATCGCGCCGCCAACCACATCTCGTGGAGAGGCGCCTGACTATTAATGACGACCTGATGTCCGCTTTCAAAAATTAGGTTGAGTACATTGCCGTTGCGCTTGGTTTCGACGTCCAGATCCAATTGTTCGAACCAATGGTCTGCCTGAGCCTCTATTGCATCTAGAATGGCGGTTGCCCGTGTATGAAATTCAGTATCGTTCATAATCCTTGTCCTCAACATTGAGGGAGTGTGCAGTGACCCGCAAAATCCATCGTCTTAGTTTTGCTCGCATTGTAGCGATGCTCGCCCTGACAGGTTGGTTGGCAGGCTGTGGCTTTAAAGGCCCGCTTTATTTGCCGCCACCAAAACCTAAGGCAACGAAACCCGTCTCAGCCGCCGAAACACCTGTCACAACGACTTCGCCAAGCACCGCAGTTCAAGCCATCCCGGTCCCAGACCCCAAATAGCCCGTCTTGCGATATGCTTTTTGATGCCTTAGCGCGACAATACGCTGTATTGTGCTTGAGCTTGCTTATTAATGATCGAATACCCACAGCCACGACATGACCGCTTCAAACTCTATGACTAAGACCGCTACACCCGCAGGATCTCCACATTTTCACTACCGCAACGGTGAGTTGTTCGCCGAAGGTGTTGCGCTTTCCACCCTTGCCGAGCAGCTGGGCACACCTTTGTATGTGTATTCACGTGCCGCCTTGGCAACAGCATGGGCCTCTTATCAAGAGGCGATTGGTACCCACCGTGTCCTAGTCTGTTATGGCATGAAGGCCAATTCAAACCTAGCCGTACTCAAAGAATTTGCCCGTTTGGGTAGTGGTTTTGATATCGTCTCGGGCGGTGAGCTCGCACGGGTGTTAGCCGCCGGCGCCAACCCCGCTAAGGTCGTATTTTCCGGCGTGGGAAAGCAAGGCTGGGAGATGCAAGCCGCGCTTGAGGCTGGTGTAAAGTGTTTTAACATCGAGTCTCTACCTGAGCTCAAACTCCTCTCAGAGGTCGCGACCAGGCTCGGCAAGGTGGCCGCTGTGTCGCTGCGCGTCAATCCTGATGTTGATGCGCAGACACACCCCTATATTTCGACCGGTCTCAAAGAAAACAAATTCGGTATCGCGATCGAGGAAGCGCCCGCAGCCTATCAACTCGCCATGACCCTGCCAGGCATTCAGGTGGTTGGGGTGGATTGTCACATCGGCTCACAAATCACCGAAGTCAGCCCTTATCTTGACGCACTCGACAAACTCCTCACGCTGATTGAGCAACTGGTGAGCCAAGGCATTACTCTCAAGCATTTAGACCTTGGTGGTGGTCTAGGTATTCGCTACGACGATGAGACACCGCTCGCGCCCAAAGTGCTGCTCGACAAGGTATTCGCTGAGCTCCGTGCGCGTGGTTTTGATCACCTTGAACTCGTACTCGAGCCTGGTCGCTCGTTAGTCGGAAACGCTGGCGTCCTGTTGACCTCCGTGCAATACCTCAAGCACACCGAAGCACGTAATTTTGCGATTGTGGATGCGGCGATGAACGACCTGATGCGTCCCGCGCTCTACGAAGCCTGGCACGGCGTTTTGCCGCTCAAGCCGCGCACAAGCGCTCAAACGCTCTATGACGTGGTGGGCCCTGTCTGCGAAAGCGCCGATTGGCTCGCCCGTGCGCGTCAACTCGCGCTCGAACAAGGTGATGTGTTGGCGATTGAATCAGCGGGCGCCTATGGCTTTGTGATGGCAGGTAACTACAACAGTCGACCGCGCCCCGCCGAAGTCATGGTGGATGGCGAACACGTTTATGTTGTCCGCCAACGCGAAACCTTTGACGACCTGATTCGCGGTGAAAGCTGTCTGCCGGATTGAGCGACCGAGTTAATGTTCTCGCGATAGAAATCCATTAAAAAAACTCACGGTGTTGGTGGCAAGTGTTTCAAGGTGGTAACCACCCTCTTGCACCACCAGCGTGGGCAAACCCATTGCGGCCACCTGTTTGCCCAGACGATTAAAGCCCTCCGTGGTGACCGCTACCTTGGTCTGCGGATCATCCTTGTAAACATCAAAGCCTAAACACAACACCACCGCGTCGGGCTTAAATGCTTCGATCGCCTTGAGTGCTTGGCGCACATGCTCAAAAAAGACCTCCTCACTTGAGCCATGCGGCATGGGCAGGTTTAGGTTATAGCCCGCGCCTGTGTCTGCGCCTGTTTCGTCCTCAAAGCCTGCGGTTACCGGATAAAAATTCGTCGGGTCGCCGTGCACGGATACGTACATGACATCTTCACGCTGATAGAAAATCTCCTGCACGCCCTGACCGTGATGCACATCAGTATCCAGTATCACCACGCGTTGGTATTTTTCACGTAACAGCTCAGCCGCAATCGCGGCATTATTGAGGTAACAAAATCCTCCTGCCGCGTCTTTACGGGTGTGATGACCTGGTGGACGGCATAAAGCATAAGCCTTGTCGTCACCCGACAAGAGCGCTTTAGCGCCGGCAATCGCCGATTGCGCAGCCCAATACACCGTCGTCCACGTGTGCTCGCCAACCGGACAACTCCCATCCGCCAGATACTTGCCTGCTTTAGCCAAAATGCCACGCAAGGCATTGGGTTCACGCACGTAAACGTTTGAAATCACTTCATCGCCCCAATCTGGCCCGACTTGTTTCCATTCAGCGTGCGCGGTCTGTAAAAAAGTCAGGTAGGCCGCATCGTGCACACGCAACAGGGGCTCCATGCCATAGTCACCCGGCTCAGTGACGGGGAGGTTTAGCGCGGCAAGCCCCTTTAAAATCCGTTCGGCACGCTCCGGGATCTCCTGAGGCACACGCATCTTGCCACGTGACAAATAGGTTTGAGGATGGTGCAGTTTTTGTTTGGGGTGAAAAAAGCTCTTCATCAAATCTCCTGCTTCAGCGTGCGCGCCGAAGTGATCTGGCTTTCAAGGATGAAATCAACATAGGTAACGTCAGTGTCAAGCCCGCCGCGACGATTAGCGCAATCCCCGCAAAAGACTGAAGATTAGGCATTTGACCAAAAAAGAGTTCGCCCCACATCACCGCAAGCGCTAACTGGAAATAATTGAGCGGGGCGAGCGTGGACGCGGGTACGCGCTTAAAGGCCAGGATCAGTAAATACTGTCCCACACCGCCGCATGCACCCATCACAAGCATCTCGAGCATGTCTCTACCGGTTGGCCACACTTGCGGCCACAACACCATCATCACCGCCAAGCCCATAAACCAGCATGTGCTCGCCGCATAAACAAACATCTGTTCGCTCTCAACGCGATTGGCAAGTTTGCGGGTCAATAATTGCACGATCGCATAGGCACATGCTGAAGTAAACATCAGTGCGCTCCCAATCAAGGAGAGATCCCCCCCCGGATCGACGATCAGCAACATTCCCACCATCCCCACCAACACTGTGGCGTATTGTTTCCAGCCCACACGTTCGCCCAACACAAAAGGCGCCAGAATAATGACAATCAGCGGAGCGACAAAATAGATCGCCGTGCCTTCAGCGAGCGGTAAATATTGCAGCCCGGGAATAAAACAAATCCCCGTAACACCCAGCATCGCACCGCGCAAGATCAACAAAAAACGGGCGTCTTTGCGTGCATGAATGGACACGCCTTTAGCCCGCATCACGGCAAAGGCGAGCACAACAATCACGGAATAGCGCGCAAAATTTACCAGCGGTGCCGAGTAGCGATGGACGAGGTCTTTGGCCAGTGCATCAAGCAAAGAAAAACAGGTCAGGGCACATAAAAAAATGCCGCAACCAATCAACCATTGGCGCTGTAGAGACAGCGCGGTCGGTTCTGATAAACGCTCGGTTGAAGCTGTCATGGTGATCGCAAAAAACAACGCAACGCGTCAGGTTGAGCTCGTTGTGGGATGGCGGTAGAGGGGTATCAGCAACATCAAGATCAAGAGGCCGAGCACCGCTATCACGCCATAACTTAAACCATAACTGCTCAGCACGCTGGCCAACACACCGAACAAAGGTGGGCCCACCATCACGCCCAAAAAGGTAATGCAAAGCGTGCCACCCGTGGCAATACCCGCCTGTCCCTTTGGCGCCTGTCGCGCAATCTCAGCCAGGAACACGCCGTTCCAGCCAATGGCCGAAGAGCCAAAGATCACCAAAACGGGGAAAAGGAACCAAGGTGAAGACTCAGGCCCGAGCAACGCCGTGCCCACCGCACCAATCACCAACAGCACCGCGATCACCATCAACATCATGGTCGCACCCAACCAGCGATCAGAGATATAGCCCCACAGCATCCGTCCCGATACACCCGCAGCCTGTGCCACCGTCAAGGCACCTCCGGCAGCCACTAAGCTCCAGCCCAAGTCTTCATACAAGAATGTCACCAAATAACCCATCAGGGCCATTTGCGCGATCGAGAACATAAAGGACATGTAAGACAATTTACGCAAGGTGCGATGACTAAAGATCAGCTTAAGGGGCAAGACAAAGCTTGTCGCCATGGAAGCTCTGACCGTGGGGTCGCGATCATCATCCAAGCCCTCGCGCAAAGGCTGCACCGCCCAAGCGCAAATGATGCAGGCAATGCCTGCGCAAATAAACGCCCACTGCCAACCAATCAAAATGTTGAGGGAGGGCACGGTCGCGCCCGCAATCATGCCACCGAGAGGCACGCCCGTCTGTTTGACAGAGAAAACAAAAGATAATTTTTCTGCGGGTGTTGATTTGATCAACAAATGCGAGCTCGCCGGTGTGATCGGTCCATAGCCCGCACCAATAAACAACGCGCCCAACGCGATCGTTTCAACAGAGGGGATCGAACAAAGGAAAAGGCCAATCGCCGCTAAAACCAAGCCCGCCTGGCTCAGGCGAATCGCTCCCCAGCGTTTGACCGCGGCACCGCCCAGAAGGGTAGCCACCATTGCGCCAAAATAAGCCAGCGCAACGTAGGCACCCAAATAGTTTGTTGAAATTCCGACATCTTTAGCCACGGCCGGTGCAACCACCGGCAAGTTCAACATGGCCATCGCAACAAGAGACTGTACTGTCAGGGTCGCGAGCAACACGACCCATGGTTTAGCTGGCGTCAAAGCGCACCATAAGAATGTAAGCCTGAAAGAAACATGTTAACGCCCAAAAAGGCGAAACAGGTTATCAACAGACCAACAAGTGCCCAGTATGCGGCCATCGTGCCACGCAAGCCTTTCATGAGGCGTAAATGCAACCATGCGGCGTAGTTCAGCCAGACGATCAGCGCCCATGTTTCCTTGGGGTCCCACTGCCAGTAAGCACCCCAGGCGTCCGCAGCCCACAAAGCGCCGAGAATCGTCGCTACGGTAAAAAAGGCAAAGCCGATGGCGATCGCCCGATACATGATGTCATCGAGGACTTCAAAGGAAGGCAAGCGGGCGCCAATCTGCGCGCGAAACAACAAAATCGTGCCCACAATCACAGCACCGATGCCGAAATAAATCATCCAGGTCGCGGACAAGCCCTCTGTCCGAAACACCATCGGCTCGGCAGCTAACAAGACCCCCAAAATAAACAGCGGGGCAAGTTTGAGCCAGGATTTGGTTTGAGCATGCTGCTTGACCAGGTAGGCAAAACCCACCATGGCCGCAAGCGAAAATGTGCCATAACCGATGAAGTTCGCAGGCACATGGATTTTCATCCACCAGCTTTTAAGCGCGGGCACCAAGGGCTGGATTTGATAAGCCTCGCGTGTAAAGGAATACCACAACAAAAACACAACCGACGAGGACACGATCAACATCACAAAACCACCCAGCGCGCGTGTGCCGTAGCGTCGCTCGTAATACAGGTAAAAGAGGGAGGTGACGAGCGCGAACAACACAAACACTTCGTACAGATTGCTGACGGGAATGTGGCCCAAATCAGGACCCATTAAATGCCCTTCACGCCAACGCACCATCAAGCCCGTCGAGCCGGCAAACACCGCCCCCCACGTCAAGGCCGTTCCAAGCCAAGCAGCGGTCGTGCTGACAAACCCCGCCCAATAGCAAAAGGTCGCCACAATAAACAGTACGCACATCCAGAGAATCGCAGACTGCGAGGAAAACAGATATTTCAATAGAAACGCTTGCTCAGCGCGCGCCAGATCTCCTTGGTACAACCAGATTGCAAACAGAGAGGCGACACCTACAGTCAGGAATAAAGTACGCAACGGTCGCCACAGCCAGCCCAGCCACACAAGCGATGGAACCGTGAAAACCAGGATGGTTTTCTCATACACATCCATCGAATTGTTGTATTGATTGAGTGCAAACGCCGCTCCGAGCGCCAGCACGACAAAAAACAATACATCGGTCCAGCCAGGTCGGCCGCGCTCAATACGTCCGTCTCCCGACTCTCTCAAGTCATCCCAATCATTTGCAACAGCAGCAACTGGCTCATTCATAGCAATATCTCAATGGTCAGTGTTAGGGCTTACCGGATGGCTCGCCTTGGTTCAGGCGCAATAACGCCTGCTTGAAACGATCAAACTCCCGATTGAAATCGAGAGTCCGCTTTTGTGAGGTCATGGCCGCCATAACCTTTGCGCCCCCATTCGCCTCGGCAGGGCGAAGCCAAACCCAAATTCGACGATCTCTGACATAAAACATCGTAAAAATACCGATGATTAAAAGCAGACAGCCTATATATACGGTGATCTTACCTGGAGTACGGCTCACTTGGAAAACACTCGCCTGGACATGCTCAAACGTCTTGAGCGTCATCATGATCGGCGAAGGATAGAGTGCAAGATCCGACAAGGCCGCGACCGCGAGCCTAGACCATTCCGCGGCGGCCTCCATGTTGCCTGAGGCATTGAGTATGGGCGCAAGGCCCGCACGCTCGCGACCAATGTCACGCAACTCGGCAATCGAAGATCCTAGAAGGCGAATGATGACATCCGCCGCACGGCGTTGCTCAGCCTCTGGAACATTTTTTTCCAAAAAACTTGAAATCGCAACCAAGCCTCCATTAGCAAAGGTATCAAGCGCTCGCTCGGTCGACAATTGAAGTGCCCTGCGTTCTTCGGGGCCCCCACCGTAATTATTCACAAGCCGTTCAGCCGCCAATTTTCTGGCCGCCGGATCGGCCAAAGCCGCTCTCAAACGGATGAAATCGCCCATCGAACTATCGTCATCGACAGGCAAGCGCAAATAACGGAAACCAGCTGCGCCCGCCTCCTGGACACCCGCCAACATGATGCGGGCGCCATCAAGCTCGACCGGCAGCATGTAGTTATGAAACAACGTCGCTTGACCGCTCGAGTCAATCACGCGGTACTCAACACTCGGGCCGATATTGCGCAAATTTTTATTCGTTTTACCCGCAGCACTGCCCGTGACGGCGGCGACATGCTCACCAAAAGGCTTTGAAACAGAAGTAGGATCGCCGCCCGACAAGTCCTCGACATTAATCGGACGCAGCTTAGTCACCTCGACCTTGAGCTCAGCGCCCGCTGATTTCATGGTGACATCATTGGATTGTCCGACACGCGACTTGATCTCAAAAGACTTATCACTTGGACCCGCAAGGGGATAGCCCACTAACTCGATCAGACTGCCGCCATCGTCAAAGCTTGACTGATAGACCGTGACGCCCTTGAAGTGCAAAGGCTCATTGACCTCGATTGTCGCATCAAAGCTTTTGCCTGTATCGGGGTCGGTGACCGTCACCAAGCTAGCAAAACGACTTGGCATACCCGTCGAGTAATAATCGACGATAAATTTTTTCAGTTCGATACTGAAGGGCAAGGGCTGAACCAACGCCCCGTCGTCAACATTGACCACGGCCGAATTGCGCGAACTTCCTTCAGGTATCAACACGTTTGCACGAAAACTTGGGTTATTGACGGACAACCGCCCACGCTCAGGCACCTCTGCGATCAGCATATTTTCAACAATCGGTGTCTTGCCCATGAGCCACACCTGCATGCGCACCGGCAGCTCACTATCAAGCAAGCCTCCGACGCAAATAATCACGATCGACGCATGCGCAAAAATATAGCCGAGCCGGTTTCCGCTCCCTCGCTTGGCGGCAAGCAAGACCGCATCACCCTCGTCGCGCTGCTTGACCGCATATCCCTCGCGCTTAAACCACGCTTGCACCGAGGCCGTCGCCGCAGGAACACCACGCCCAGTGTCCAACTCAACACGGTGATGAAATGATTGCAGACTTGAGGTGCGAATATTCTCACGGAAGGAACGCGCTTCCTTAAGCATCTTGGGGGAGTTACGAATCAAACATAAGCTTGTCGATGTCACGAGAAAAGCCATCGTGACTAAGAACCACCAGTTGTTATAGATATGCCAAATCGAAAAGCGATTAAACACATCGAACCAGAAGGGCCCGAACTGGTCAATATAGGTATTCGATGAACGCCCCTGGGGGATAACCGTGCCGATAATGCTCGCCAAGCAAATAAAAACCAGCAAACTGATCGCAAAGCGCATCGAGCTCAGGAGCTCGAGGAAATTAGCCAGCGGTCTGGATGCGGTCTTTGTCATGATTGCGTGATTGCCAAGTGTGCGGAGTTACAAAAGCGACAGCCGATATGCGAAAAAAAAAGAGAGTCTTTAAGACTCCCCCTTTTTACTATATTTGAGGCGCTAAATAAGCTAAAACATTACAACTGTTATTCCGTTTTTTTAACGCAAGCCCGCTGCATAGTCAGAGACAGCCTTAATGTCTGCATCAGACATACGATCTGCGATTTGGTTCATCATCGCCGAATTACCACGGTGACCTGCACGGAACAGCTTGAGCTGGTCTTCGATATAGGAAGGATACTGACCACCGAGACGAGGATATTGGGCCGGAATGCCCGCACCATTCGGGGAGTGACACCCAGCGCAAGCAGGGACATTACGGTCGGGGATACCACCGCGCCAAATTTTTTGACCACGCTCCACCAGCTTTTCATTGGTGGCCGTTGCAGGCTGTGCCAAGGTTTGCAAGGACAAGAAATAGGCAAGATTTTGCATGTCCTCAACGGTCAGCGGCGTCGCCAAGGCTTGCATCACGGACGGCGCGCCATCAGCACCCTTGCGAAGCGCGGTCTTGGCGCCCGCTTTGACGCGGAACTCAACAAGTTGTTTGTACAAATACTCGTGTGATTGAGCGGAGAGATTTGGGTTGGCAGGGATCGTACTGTTGCCAGCTGCGCCGTGACACGCTACACAGGCCAGAATGCCGCGCGCCGCGTCACCCTGTTCATAGAGCTGAGCGCCTTTGGCGGCGTCAGGTTTTGCGGGGCCCTTAACAGGACCGGCGGCCATACTGGTTGATAAGGCAGTTACCCCAAGCAGTAACCCGCTCACAAGCACTATCTTGGACACTAACTTGGACAGCACACGCTTCATTGAAGACCTCGACGCTTGTAATCTTTCTATAAAACAACAACTTCTAAACCCAAGATTATACAATAGCGGTTGAGCTTATTTTTAATGGCCCTTCTTGTGTCAATCCTGCATCGCGCTTCGTTTTTCACTTCAGCCGCCCGGCTGGATCAATTACCTTTTCCTGGAGCTCCAGAAGTCTGCTTCGTGGGTCGCTCCAATGCGGGCAAATCCACAGCAATAAACGTCCTGACCAATCAACGCAGACTGGCGTTCTCCAGCAAGACGCCTGGCAGAACAAGACTCATCAACATGTTTGGTTTGCCTGACCCGCTCGATCCCGAAGGACAACTCGGCTTTCTGGTTGATTTACCCGGCTATGGCTATGCCTCGGTGGCGCAACGCGCCAAAGAAGAATGGGCTGATATTTTGGGAGGCTATCTCCAAAGCCGCGAGTCTCTCGCTGGCATTGTGCTGCTCATTGACATTCGCCGCGGCGTCACCGAACTCGACCGACGCCTCGCCAACTGGATCGCCCCCACCCGACGACCCGTGATGGCCTTGCTCACCAAAGCGGATAAGTTTCCATATGGGCAACGCATCAAAGCCGTCTTTGCCGTTAAAAAAGAACTCGAAGACATCGGGGCGCTCAATGCGGTCCCGTTCTCCGCGACTGCCCGCATCGGGCTCGAAGAAGCCACCCTCCAAATCGAAAACTGGATTTCACCCAAGGTCGTACCATGACAACACCACACCTCATCCTTGCCGACTTTCCTGCCAACCGTCCACGTCGTCTTCGCCGCGATGACTTTTCCCGACGACTTGTACGCGAGCACTCACTGTCAGTCGATGACCTAATTTATCCTGTTTTTGTCGTTGAGGGTACGGGTGTGCGTCAACCCATCGCCTCCATGCCCGGCGTGTTGCGCTACTCTCCAGACACGATTCTGGACGTCGCCCGTGAATGCGTTGAGCTTGGCATTCCCGTCATGGCGCTGTTCCCGGTCATTGATCCCTCACTCAAAGCGCTGGATGGCGCCGAGGCGATCAACCCCAAAGGACTCATTCCACGTGTGGTCGCCAGCCTGAAAAAGCATTTTCCTGAACTCGGCCTGCTGACAGACGTGGCACTCGACCCCTACACCAGCCACGGCCAAGACGGCGTGATTGATGAAAACGGCTATGTCATGAACGACATCACTGTCAAAATCTTGATCCAGCAAGCCTTAGTTCAGGCCGAAGCGGGCGTGGACATCGTCGCACCCAGCGACATGATGGACGGTCGCATTGGTGCCATTCGTGGCGCGCTCGAAGCCAACCACTTCATCCACACGCGCATCATGGCGTACTCGGCCAAATTCGCCAGTGCCTTTTATGGTCCCTTCAGGGATGCCGTTGGCTCAGCGGCCAATTTGGGCAAATCCAACAAGCTGGTCTATCAGATGGATCCAGGCAACATCGACGAAGCGCTGCGCGAAGTCGCGGCCGACCTACGCGAAGGTGCCGACATGGTCATGGTCAAGCCCGGCATGCCTTACCTGGATGTGTTGCGTCGAGTCAAAGACGCCTTTCACGTGCCAACCTTTGCCTATCAAGTCAGTGGTGAGTATGCGATGCTCAAAGCCGCTGCCGCCAATGGCTGGCTCGATCACGACAAGGTCATGATGGAGTCGTTGTTGGGCTTTAAGCGCGCGGGTGCGGACGGGATTTTGACTTACTTTGCGCCCGCCGCCGCAAAACTCCTTAAGGGTTCAACCTAGCTTGCGCAGCCTGGCGCAAACTCAAGCGCCGGGCAAAATACCAAGCAAGCAGGGGCAAGCCAACAATACCCACGGGGAATACGGCCGACAAGCCAAAACTGTCGCCGATCCAGGCACAGGCGGCCACCCCGAGCGACTGGCCTAAAAACAAGCAAGACGCAAATAAAGACACCGCCGAGCCACGAGCAGCGGGAGCCATTTGCGTCGCATGCGTTTGTAATACGGCATGCAAAAAGTAATAACCTAAGCCAGACAAGACGCTGGCCAAGACACCCCAATACCAGACCGTTGAAAACATAAAGGTGCCATAAGCAACGGCCATGGTGATGCCACCTGTCAGCACCAATTTACGCTCCCCCAACCACGACACAAACCGGTTTGCCCGAATTGCATAAATAAAAGCACCG
This sequence comes from Burkholderiaceae bacterium, assembly GCA_030728985.1. Classification (GTDB taxonomy): domain Bacteria; phylum Pseudomonadota; class Gammaproteobacteria; order Burkholderiales; family Burkholderiaceae_B; genus Zwartia. Next base: position 46,985 of record JANQYI010000032.1, read on the forward strand.
AGCGCAAAAAAACCACTGATCATTCCAGCCCACGAAACCGGAATACCATGACGTTCATGCAAAAAAGCGGGTACAAAAGCGATAGGGCCAAAGACAAAAATGCCTTCGATACAGACGATCACTAAAACCATGACTGCCCAGCGTGTGGAGACGACTTGTTTTAGTGGCCCGAGAACACTGGCACCTTGAGATGGTGTGTGAGGTTTTTCAGAGACGGTTCGTCCCCGCGAAATCAACAAGCCACCGACAATGAAATACACCGCGGCCATCCAGACAAAAGCCCAACGCCAACCAATGGTGTCGGCAAAAATACCCCCAAGCAACTGACCGAGTGCCATACCAGCAATCGATCCAAGTAAAAATCGCGCGAGCGTTGCCTGCCGCTGCTCATAAGGCACATGGTCGCCAATCCATGCCATGGACAAGGGAACGATGGCAGCCGCCGTCGCGCCAGAAATTAACCGACCGATTTCAATCACTTCTAGACTAGGGGCGAACACAACGATCAAGGCGCCGACTGCGCAACCAAGCGTTGCCCAAGACACCACCCGAAATTTTCCGTAACGGTCGCCAACCGGTCCATAAAAGAACTGCATGATTCCATAGGCAATCGCAAACCATGTCACCGTGCCTGAAGCCTGTGCTGTGCGTACACCAAACTCTTCTGCAAAGACGGGTAATAGCGGATCACAAATTCGAAATGAGGTGGTCGCCGCACAAGCCGCCAAAGCAAATAATATGATGACTGATGTTGTCGATTTTGGGTTTTCGTTTTTTGGTAAATCCGTATCCGTATGCGCCAAATCGTTGTCACTTGCTTGCGTCATGTTGTCTCAGTTTGAAGTCTTTTCATTGTTTTTTACTTTAGCGCACGTTCCAAGGTCGTGCTAAATCGTGCGGCATCCTGAAAACCCACTACCCTCACATCTTTTCTTTCGCGGCCACCTGGACTAAAGAAAATAATGCCGGGCGGACCAAAGAGACGAAATTTTTTCATTAATGCACGATCATCCGGGTTGTTTGCGGTGACGTCCACTTTTAACAACAGCATCTGACTCATGCGCTGCACCACGCGCGGATCAACAAACGTAAAGGCTTCCATTTCTTTACATGAAACACACCAGTCCGCATAAAAATCCAGCATCACGGGACGCGTTGACTGCGCAAGCAATTGCTCAAGCTCCGCAACGGTTCTCACAAGTTGAAACTGCGGGAGTCCCGCGTTTAAAGCGCCCGTCACCTGCTGCGCCGTCGTTGCGTTGTCCACGCTGCTAGACGTGCCGAGTAGTTGCTGTTTGCCTGTTGGGCTCAAACCACTTGTCATCGCTCCTTGTGCAATGACGGGCGCAGCCTCAAGGGCACCCACCTTCACGGCGCTTGAGCCTGTCAACGACAGATGATTTAACGGCTGTAACAACGAGCGTCCCCCACTCGCGATCCCCAAAATCCAGACCGTACTCAACACAATGAGTAACAAGCCTACCGTTTTACGACATGCGGCTCCTAGCCCTGACTCACTTGAAAGCGGTTCGAACGGGCGCAGAAGTACAGCCGCAAACATTGCCAGCACCGACCATCCTAAAATCTGCAACCACGTCGGTAATAACGGCGTCACCATCCACCAGGCCGTCGCTAACAGTAATAAACCAAAGAACTGCTTGACGCCTTCCATCCAAGCGCCCGCGCGCGGCATCAGTTTTCCAGCGGAGGCGCCCATTAACAGCAACGGCACCCCCATCCCCCACGCCATGGCAAATAGCGCCGATCCGCCGAGCAACACATCGCCCGTCTGAGAGATATACAACAAAGCACCGGCTAAAGGTGCCGCCACACACGGCCCGACAATCAATGCGGACAGCGCGCCCATCAAAATAGCCGCACTCATCTTGCCGCCGAGGATATGCGAATTTTTAGCCATCAAGCGTGACTGAATGAACGAGGGCATTTGCAACGTATACACATCAAACATGGCGAGTGCCAATAAAGCGAGCAACAGGGCAAATAATCCCAACACCCAAGGTGTTTGTAGCCAAGCCGCCAACCCTGCTCCGCTCAAGCCCGCTGCGATACCAAGTGCTGTATAAATCACCGACATTCCAGCCACATAGCCAAAGGCCAAAACGAATCCTCGCATTTTAGAAACATGCTGCTGCTCACCGACGAGTAATACTGAGAGGATTGGTAACATCGGCAACACGCAAGGCGTCAACGCGAGTAATAAGCCAAGTAAAAAGAACAGCAAGACAATCTCGACAGCACCTGTTGAAGACAACACATCGGCGAGCCCAACGTCACTACCCCCGAATAAAAGCTCCGACCACTGACCTTGCTGGAGTCGCTCAAACAAACCCAGCGTATTGGCGGGTGACTGTACGAGGTATCCGATCGTATCTAGACTGGCCTGCATAGGAACGACGAAATCCATCGGGGGATAGCAAATACCCGCCTCGGCACATCCTTGTCCCGTGACCGTCAAGACAAAAGATGCTTGCGCAACACCTTTTGGCCAAGCGGTGATGGGTAGCGTGATTACAGCCTCTTTAAAATACAACTCCATTTTTTTATCAAAGGTCGGATCATGCTTGATCTGTCCAACGGGAAACTTGGCTTCACCTAACTTCACAATTTCAGTGTCAATCTTGAACGCAAACTGCTCTCGGTACATGTAGTACCCGCTAGCGATCCTAAATTTGAGCTCGATGGTGTCAGGTGACGCCATTTGTGCACTGAGCACAAATGCTTTTTCTGGGTCTAGGAAGTCTTGTTGCTGAGCACGCGCGGACGCGCTAAAAACAATCGCCAACAACGCAAAGAACATCGCCAGCAAAGCGATAAACCGCCAGTCATGTGCATCGTGATTGGCTAGTGTCTGTCCTCGTTTGTCAACATATTGGACCGTCATGTTTGTTTTCCATCGGTCAAACTTCTTACCCAATCGAGATAAGGCGCATACCCACCCGTGACGGGTACCACAATAGCCTCAGGTATGTCGTATGGGTGGAGCTCCACTAAACGCTCAATCATTGCGTGTTGCTTGTCTTCTGTCGTTTTGATCATCATCGGGATTTCTGTGTCGCCCTCAACTTCTCCCTTCCAGCCATAGATGGAAAGCATAGGCGCTCCGATATTGACACACGCCGCGAGCTTTTCTTCGATGAGCAAATGTGCGATGCGTTTTGCGAGCAAAAGGTCTGGCGCATTCGTCATCACCATCACTATTTCTTGCTGAGGCATGTTGATCCATCTCGATTAACGTTAACTATGATTGTATCGATATCCAGATCAAGCAGAGACAAAAAAGCCCCGGACGATCCGAGGCTTTTTTTGTCTAAGCACCCACAAGAGCGCCTGATGCTGAAGGTCAACGTCCAGTTTAACGGTTGCGTTTATTCGGCAGCGGTTTCTGCACTGATGGTTTCATCCACCACTGGACGGTCAACCAGTTCCATAAAGGCCATTGGTGCATTATCACCTTGGCGATGGCCCATTTTTAAAACACGGGTATAACCACCATTACGGCCTGCATAACGGGGACCAATTTCAGCAAAGAGCTTGAGCACGATTTCACGGTCACGCAAACGCGCAAATGCCAAACGTTTATTTGCCAACGTTGGGCTTTTACCCATCGTGATTAACGGCTCAACGATACGGCGCAATTCCTTTGCTTTTGGCAAAGTTGTCTTGATTGCTTCGTGAGTCAACAACGCAACTGCCATATTGCGAAACATCGCAAGACGATGGCTGCTGGTGCGATTAAGTTTACGTAATCCATTACCGTGACGCATGATACTTTCCTTATTGAATCTATTCAGAGCAAAATCGCTCAACGTATTCAGCTCTTCGATCAGCAAAAAGATGCTGCGGGCCGATTTGAACTACTGCTTATTTCTACTGCTATTCGTTTCTACTACTATAAATTTCTAATACTGCTATAAATTTCTACCACTACTGAGCTTCTACCACTACTGAGCTCCAAAAGGACTCAGAAGGCCTATCGTCTTCTGGGTCCTGTCTAATTATGGACGCTCGAGGCCCATCGGTGGCCAATTTTCCAGCTTCATACCCAGTGTCAAGCCACGTGCGGCAAGCACTTCTTTAATCTCATTGAGTGACTTACGACCCAAGTTAGGTGTCTTAAGAAGCTCATTTTCTGTACGCTGAATCAAGTCGCCGATATAGTAAATATTTTCAGCCTTCAAGCAGTTAGCAGAACGCACTGTCAACTCAAGATCATCGACTGGACGCAGCAATACGGGGTCGATCTGTGGCGCACCACGGCTTGGCGCTTCATAAGAATCACCAGCACCTTCGAGCGCAGCAAACACAGAAATCTGATCCATCAAAATACGTGCAGATTGACGTACCGCTTCTTCTGGACTGATCACACCATTTGTTTCGACATCAAGTACGAGTTTGTCGAGGTCGGTACGTTGCTCGACGCGTGCGTTCTCCACGGCATAGCTGACTCGACGCACGGGGCTAAACGATGCATCCAATACAATACGGCCAATGGTGTGTGCACGATCATCGATCAAAGCACGAACATTACCGGGTACATAACCACGGCCCTTTTCGACCTTGATTTGCATCTCGAGCTTACCTGAATCTGTGAGCGTCGCGATCACTTGTGAAGGATTGACGATTTCAACATCATGGGGCAGCTCGATATCAGAAGCCAACACCAGCCCAGCTCCTTGTTTACGAAGTGTGAGCGTCACTTCATCACGGCTGTGCAGCTTAAACACGACGCCTTTCAAGTTCAGCAAAATATCAACAATGTCTTCTCGTACGCCTGTGATAGTCGAATACTCATGCACAACGCCTGTAATCTGAACTTCAGTCGGCGCATAACCAGACATCGAAGACAATAAGATTCTGCGCAGGGCGTTTCCAAGCGTATGGCCGTAGCCGCGCTCGAAAGGTTCCATGATAATTTTGGCGTGATTTGGACCAATGGGTTCGACTTCGATCGAACGTGGCTTGAGGAAACCTTGTGACATTGCGGTGATCCTTTTTCAATACCCTCGGCTCGTTACACCGATAAGGCTGATGGAGAAGACTGAGAAATACGTCTGACTAAAATACTTAAGGCGTATGCAGCAAACGCTGCATACGCCATTAAAACTTTGGATTAGCGTGAATACAATTCCACAACCATCGATTCGTTGATGTCGCGAGCGACGTCAGCGCGATCAGGCACTTGCTTGAACGTACCCACCAACTTGGCTGTGTCAACGTCACACCACTGGGGGATGCCATTGCCGGATGCCAAGTCCATTGATTCGCGAATCCGCGCCTGAGACTTTGACTTTTCACGGATTGCGATCACGTCACCAGACTTGATCAACATGGAAGGGATGTCTGCCTTACGACCGTTCAGCTCAATCGCACGGTGTGTGACAAGCTGGCGTGCTTCTGCACGTGTCGAGCCAAAGCCCATGCGGTACACGACGTTATCGAGGCGTGACTCAAGCAACTGGATCAATTGCTCGCCCGTGTTGCCTTTACGACGTTCGGCTTCAGCGAAATATTTACGGAACTGCTTTTCCATAATGCCATACATACGCTTAAGCTTTTGCTTTTCGCGCAGCTGCAAGCCATAGTCTGAAGTACGTGCACCCGAGGTGCGACCATGCTGACCTGGCTTTGAGTCAAGCTTACACTTTGACTCAAGCGAGCGACGTGCGCTCTTTAAGAAAAGATCAATACCCTCGCGACGCGAGAGTTTACATTTGGGACCGGTATAACGTGCCATGTGGGTTCCCCTTAAATACGACGACGCTTAGGTGGACGGCAACCGTTGTGCGGTACGGGTGTGATATCGGCAATGCTCGAAATCTTGATCCCCAACGCGTTCAACGCACGCACAGAAGACTCACGACCTGGGCCTGGGCCCTTGATGCGAACTTCAAGTGTCTTAATGCCGTATTCAATAGCCACTTTTCCAGCTGTTTCTGCGGCAACCTGTGCTGCAAATGGCGTGGATTTACGTGAACCTTTGAAGCCTGCACCACCAGACGTTGCCCATGACAAGGCATTGCCCTGGCGGTCCGTAATGGTGATGATCGTATTGTTAAAAGATGCGTGAACGTGCGCAATGCCGTCCGAAACATTCTTTTTAACTTTCTTGCGTACGCGATTCGCGCCGCCGGCAGAAGCTTTAGCCATCTTCTAATCCTCTTTATTTCTTCAGGCTAGCAGCAGCGCGACGCGGTCCCTTGCGGGTGCGGGCGTTGGTGCGAGTGCGTTGACCACGTACGGGCAAGCCGCGCTTATGACGCATGCCACGATAGGTTCCCAGATCAATCAATCGCTTGATCGAGAGCTGAACTTCGCGTCGCAGATCTCCTTCGACCGAGAACACACCTACGTGTTCACGGATACGCTCGAGTTCTGCATCGGTGAGATCCTTGACTTTTTTGGACAGGGGCACACCAGCGGCCTCACAAATTTTGCGAGAGCGAGTGCGACCGATACCAAAAATGGCGGTTAAGCCGATCTCGGCGTGCTGATGTGGCGGAATGTTGATGCCAGCAATACGGGCCATGACTGTTCCTTGATGTATTAACCTTGACGCTGCTTGTGACGCGGGTCGGTGCAAATGACGCGCACCACACCGTGACGTTTAATAATCTTGCAGTTGCGGCAAATCCGCTTAACCGATGCCATTACTTTCATGGTTGACTCCTGTTATCTTTCGAGACCCGGCCGCTCATTTAGAGCGGAATACGATTCTAGCGCGCGTTAAGTCATAGGGCGTGAGCTCCACTGTGACTTTATCGCCCGGCAAAATCCGGATGTAATGCATACGCATCTTGCCAGATATATGACCTAAAACTACATGGCCGTTCTCCAACTTGACACGGAATGTTGCGTTGGGGAGATTCTCTAGAATCTCACCTTGCATTTGAATGACGTCGTCCTTTGACATTGCTCTCGCTTATCTCATTGGTATATTCGCGCCCTTGAAGTTAGCCTTCTTGAGCAGTGAATCGTACTGGTGAGACATCATGTAGGCCTGAACCTGTGCCATGAAGTCCATCGTAACTACAACAATAATCAGCAAAGAGGTGCCGCCAAAATAAAACGGTACATTCCAACGCATGACTAAAAACTCTGGTACCAAACACACCACAGTGATGTAGAGGGCGCCAGCTAACGTCAACCGCATCAAAATCTTGTCAATAAAGCGAGCGGTTTGCTCACCAGGACGGATCCCAGGAACGAACGCACCACTTTTCTTTAAATTATCTGCTGTATCACGACTGTTAAAAACGAGAGCGGTGTAAAAAAAGCAGAAGAAAATAATAGCAGCTGCGTAAAGCGTAATGTACAAAGGCTGACGTGGCGCGAGCGCTGCAGCTAAATCACCCAGCCATCGCATGCTTTCTGCACTAGAAAACCAACTTGCGATTGTGGCGGGAAATAAAATAATCGAAGAAGCAAAGATTGGAGGAATCACCCCGGCCATATTGAGCTTTAAGGGAAGGTGCGAGGTCTGACCGCCATAAACCTTGTTACCTACCTGGCGCTTAGCGTAATTCACTGTAATCTTTCGTTGACCACGTTCGACCAGCACAACAAAAGCGGTGACTAATACTGCAAGAGAGATAATGAAGAATGCTGAAAAGCCAGACATTGCATTTGTACGAACGAGATCAAGAAGACCTGCGAGCGCACTCGGTAATCCTGACACAATACCTGCGAAAATTAGAATCGAAATCCCGTTACCAATACCGCGCTCTGTAATCTGCTCACCTAACCACATCACAAACATCGTACCTGTGACAAGGGTCACGATAGTTGTCACGCGAAACATTACGCCAGGCTCAATGACCAAACCTGGTTGAGATTCAAGAGCTACTGAAATGCCAACCGCCTGAATCAACGCCAAAGCAACAGTTCCATAACGGGTGTACTGCGTAATCTTGCGACGGCCAGCTTCACCATCTTTTTTAATCGCTTCAAGCGAAGGCACCACCACTGACATCAGCTGCATAATGATCGATGCAGAAATATAAGGCATGATTCCTAAGGCGAAAATTGAGAATCTCTCCAGCGCACCACCAGAAAACATATTAAACAGACCGAGAATTCCGCCCTGATTTTCACGAAACAAGTCTGCCAAGGCATCAGGGTTGATGCCAGGAACAGGAATATGCGTGCCGAGGCGGAAAACCACCAAGGCGAGCAACAGGAACACGAGACGACGTTTTAAATCACCGTATCGCGAACCTGACTTTCCTGCTGACTGTGCTGTTACCATTCTCTAATCCGTCTTAAGCGATCGAACCACCGGCGGCTTCGATCGAAGCACGCGCACCCGCTGAAGCACCAATGCCCTTGAGGGAAACTTTACGTGAGAGTTCGCCAGATTTGAAAACCTTAACGTAGCGAACCTGTGTACCAATCACGCCAGCTTGCTTGAGAACCTGGACATCCACTTCGTCGACCGGCAAAGACTGCAAATCCGACAAACGTACTTGTGCGTATAAGTGTCCGTCAAGCGTTGAAAATCCACGCTTTGGGAGACGACGCTGCAAAGGCATTTGACCGCCTTCAAAACCGACTTTGTGAAAACCGCCGGTGCGAGACTTTTGACCTTTGTGGCCACGTCCCGCTGTTTTGCCCAAACCGGAACCAATACCACGGCCGACACGGCGCTTAGCATGTGTTGAGCCTTCGGCTGGTTTGAGTGTATTAAGTTGAGTAATCGACATCGTGATTCCTTTCAGACGTCCGAGACCGTCACGAGATAATCAACCTTGTTGATCATTCCGCGAACTTCGGGGGTATCTTTCAGCACTTTGCTGCTGTTAACACGACGCAATCCAAGGCCACGAACAGTATCGCGGTGGGATTGCTTGGTACCGATGGTCGAACGGACCAGGGTGACTTTGACTTGTTTTTCAGCCATGACTTACCCCAAAATCTCTTCGACGGTTTTGCCACGCTTGGCAGCAACTTCCGACGGTGTGAGCGACGCGCGCAAGCCGTTAAGCGTGGCACGAACCATGTTGTAAGGATTGCTTGAACCGAGGCTCTTAGCCACGACGTTACGCACACCCATTACATCAAAAATAGCGCGCATTGGGCCGCCGGCAATCACGCCCGTACCTTCAGCTGCAGGCGAAATCAATACGGTTGACGCGCCATGCTTGCCAACGACCGTGTGATGGAGAGTACCGTTCTTGAGAGCAACCTTGAACAGCTCGCGACGCGCCTGCTCCATTGCCTTTTGAACTGCTACAGGCACTTCACGCGCCTTACCCTTACCCATACCGACGCGACCATCACCATCACCGACAACTGTCAGCGCAGCAAAGCTCATGGTACGACCGCCTTTGACGACTTTACTGACGCGGTTAACCGCGATCATTTTTTCGCGAAGGCCGTCATCACGCTCTTCAGGAGCGTTCTTGCGTTGTTCTTTAGCCATTTGACTCTTCCTCGCTTAAAACTTCAGACCGGCTTCACGCGCGGCATCGGCCAAGGCTTTTACACGGCCGTGGTAACGGAAACCTGAACGATCGAAAGCGACAAGCTCAATACCAGCAGCTTTTGCTTTCTCTGCGACTCGCTTTCCAATCAGTGTTGCTGCAGCGACGTTGCCGCCCACGCCTGATTGACCAGCCAGTTGCTGACGCACTTCTGGTTCAACGGTCGAAGCCGATACCAAAACGCGGTCGCCTTCGGGCGAAATAATGTTTGCATAGATATGCAGATTCGAGCGGAAAACCTGGAGGCGATTAACTCGCAACTCAGCGATTTTCTTACGCGTCGGAACTGCACGACGCAAACGGGAAATTTTTTTGTCCATGATCTTTCCTTGTTTGCGCGATTATTTCTTCTTGGTTTCTTTGATGATGACATGCTCATCCACGTAGCGCACACCCTTGCCCTTGTAAGGCTCTGGGGGACGATAAGCGCGGATTTCAGCAGCCACTTGTCCAACGACCTGCTTGTCCGAGCCCTTAAGGACGATTTCCGTCTGGGTTGGGCATTCAGCTTTTACGCCGGCAGGCATTGGGTGGACAACATCATGAGAAAAACCAAGTTGCAATTTGATCGCGTCACCCTGGACAGCAGCGCGATAACCCACGCCAACCAGAGTTAACTTACGCTCGAAGCCTTTGCTCACACCAGTAACCATGTTCGCAACAAGTGCGCGCAAAGTACCAGACATTGCTTTGGCTTCACGGGAATCATCTGCCACGATGAATGACAGCTTACCGCCATCTTCATTGATGATGACGTTACCAATAAGTGTCTGGCTCAATGTGCCCAAAGGTCCTTTTATGGAAATCTGGTTTGCAGTGATTGTGGCATCCACACCTTTTGGCAGTTCGACAGGATATTTTGCGATACGTGACATTCGGTTTCTCCTTAGGCCACGTAGCAGAGGACTTCGCCACCCACGCCATTGGCGCGCGCTCTGCGATCAGTCATCACGCCACGTGAAGTGGAGACAATAGCGACACCCAGTCCGTTCATCACCTGGGGGATGCTTCCGTTACCTTTGTAAATACGCAAGCCAGGTCGTGACACGCGCTCGATGCGCTCGATCACTGGACGTCCGGCGTAATACTTAAGTGTGATTTCCAGCTCTGGCTTTTGAGCCGTGCCTTTGATCGAATAGCTATCAACATAACCTTCATCCTGAAGCACAGCAGCAATAGCCACCTTTAGCTTGGAGGAGGGCATGGTCACCGATGTTTTATCAACCTGCTGCGCATTACGAATGCGAGTCAGCATATCGGCGATTGGGTCGCTCATGCTCATGTTTTTTTCTCCTACCAGCTAGCTTTGGTCATGCCGGGAATTTCACCCTTCATTGCCAATTCGCGCAGTTTCATGCGGCCAAGTCCGAACTTGCTGAACACACCACGTGCACGGCCTGTTATTGCACAGCGGTTACGCTGGCGACTTGGGCTTGCATTTCGGGGAAGTTGCTGAAACTTCAGCCGCGCTTCGTAGCGCTCTTCGTCGGTCTTGGTTGAGTCGTTGATGATCGCTTTAAGAGCTGCACGCTTGGCAGCGAATTTCTCTGCTGTCATTTTGCGCTTGATATCGCGATTGATCATTGAAAGTTTAGCCACGTCTGCGCTCCTTAGTTGCGGAACGGGAAGCTAAAGGCTGTTAACAGCGCCTTGGCTTCTTCGTCGGTCTTAGCGGTCGTAGTGATGCTGATATTCATCCCACGCAACACATCGATTTTGTCATATTCAATTTCGGGGAAAATAATCTGCTCTTTCACACCGATGTTGTAATTGCCGCGCCCGTCAAACGCACGTCCCGAAATTCCGCGGAAGTCACGGACGCGAGGCAATGCCACGGACACCAGACGATCAAGGAATTCGTACATACGCTGACCACGCAAAGTCACCATACAACCAATTGGGTAGTCTTCGCGGATTTTGAAGCCAGCGATCGCCTTTTTGGTCTTTGTAATAACGGGCTTTTGTCCAGCAATTTTTGTCAGATCAGAAACCGCATGATCAATCACTTTTTTGTCTGCGACGGCCTCAGAAACACCCATATTTAGGGTGACTTTAGTCACGCGAGGAACCTGCATCACGCTCTTGTAACCAAATTGCTCGCTTAATGCAGGAGCAATCTTATTCAAATAGAGTTCTTGGAAACGAGACATTATTTGATCGCCCCTTAAGCTTTCGCGCCAACGGGCTCGCCGCTGGAACGAAACACACGAACTTTGCGGCCTTCAACTTCTTTTATCCCAACGCGATCACCTTTGCCGGTTGCGGGATTGAACAGCGCAATGTTCGATATATGAATTGGCATGGTCTTTTCGATGATGCCACCGGTTGTTCCCTGCATAGGGTTGGGCTTGACGTGTTTTTTCACCATGTTGATGCCCTCGACCAAAACGTGGTCTTCATCAAGCCGAGCCAACACTGTTCCGCGACGTTTTTTGTCACGCCCGGTCAGCACTACAACCTCGTCGCCCTTACGAATTTTGTTCATTTGCGGCTCCTTTACAGCACTTCGGGCGCCAAGGACACGATCTTCATGAACTTCTCGCCACGCAGTTCGCGGGTGACGGGTCCAAAAATACGTGTGCCAATGGGCTCAAGCTTGGCGTTGAGCAAAACGGCAGCATTGCCACCGAAACGAATTCGCGAACCGTCTTTACGACGAACGCCATGTGCCGTGCGAACGACAACTGCGTTATAAATTTCGCCTTTTTTTACACGCCCGCGTGGGGCAGCATCTTTGACGGTAACCTTGATGACATCACCGATAGCGGCATAGCGTCGCTTGGAACCGCCAAGCACCTTGATGCACATGACTGAACGTGCACCAGTGTTATCGGCCACGTCTAGCGTGGTCTGCATTTGGATCATGATTTTTCCTGTTCCAACTTAACTAACTTCACTGCTTGCTTTTGCCTGCAGCTTCATCAATCAGTTTTGGTCCCGTTAGGTGCCACATAGCACCCTGGGTTGAAATCTGCTAATTTTTTCCGTATCTCGTGCTGCGCTTGTGTTGCTGTACCGAGATTGCTGTACTTAGCATCGTTTCGCTACACGTTATTCCGGAAAGCTTTGTAGTATATCGCAGTTATTTTTTTTGTGCAAGTAGGTTTCAGTTGTGTCATATTATCTATCTAGCGCTTTTGCTCCCTTTTTGTTGTATTGGAACCTTTATGTACCCAAAACAGTCTTTATATATCAATGGTGAGTTCATTTCTGGCGAGGGTCGACAATCACAAGATGTCATTAACCCCGCTACGCAAGAAGTTCTCGGTCAATTGCCTCACGCCTCGCAGGCCGACTTAGATATGGCGCTCCAGTCAGCTGAAGCAGCATTTGCCAGCTGGAGAAAGTCCTCTCCCATGGATAGATCCGCTATTTTACGTAAGGTTGGTCAGCTTACACGCGACCGAGCCCAAGAAATTGCTCGAAATATGACTCTTGACCAAGGCAAACCTCTCGCCGAAGCGCTTGGTGAGGTGGTGGGTTGTGCAGATCATTGTGACTGGCATGCTGAGGAATGTCGGCGCATTTATGGTCGTGTTGTTTTGCCCCGCAGCCATGATGTCCGTCAACTCGTTCTTAAAGAGCCCATCGGTGTCTGTGTTGCTTTTACGCCTTGGAATTTCCCTTACAACCAAGCTATTCGCAAAATTTGCGCTGCGATTGGCGCTGGCTGCACCATTATTCTAAAAGGACCTGAGGATTCACCCAGCGCTGTCATGGCTATTGCTCAAATGTTTCACGACGCAGGTCTACCGCCGGGTGTTTTAAACTTAGTTTGGGGTGAACCTGCCAAAGTATCTGATTATCTTATTCGTTCACCTATTTCTCGCAAAGTATCTTTTACTGGCTCAGTTCCTGTTGGCAAGCAATTAGCTGCCTTGGCTGGCGCCCACATGAAACGTGTCACGATGGAGCTCGGCGGACATTCACCCGTCATTGTCTTCGATGATGCCGATATTGATCGGGCTGCAACCATGCTTGCTAAATTTAAGATTCGTAACGCGGGTCAGGTTTGTGTCTCACCGACGCGTTTTTATGTTCAAAAGAAAGCTTACGATCGGTTTTTGTCCAAATTTTTAGAGGTTCTTAAGAATGTGAAGGTTGGCAATGGTCTAGATGATGGCGTTGAAATGGGCCCCCTCGCTCATGAGCGTCGCGTACCTGCCATATCCCGTTTTGTTGAAGATGCTCGCAAACGTGGCGCAACCATCGAGCTAGGGGGTGACGCGATGTCTGGAAAAGGCTTCTTCTTTCCACCTACGGTCATCACAGGTCTGAAAGATGACTCGATGCTGATGACTGAAGAGCCCTTTGGTCCGATCGCCCCTGTTGTTCCTTTTGACAATATCGATGAGGTCATTGCTCGCGCAAATTGCCTTCCATTTGGGTTGTCGTCCTATATTTTTACCAACTCCCTTCAAACTGCCACCAAAATTTCTAATGCAGTTGAAGCCGGCATGGTCAATATCAATCATTTCGGTAGTGCACTTCCAGAAACTCCGTTTGGAGGCATTAAGGATAGTGGCATTGGCAGTGAAGGCGGATCAGAAACGTTTGATGGGTATCTAGTCACTAAGTTTGTTACCCACGTTTAATTCATTTCTTTTGTGCAACTTTCGCACACCAAAAAAAACGCGACGAATTGATCGTCGCGTTTTTGTTTTATAACAGGAAATACTTAGATCACGCGTGCTGCCTCGACCAATTTTGTTGCGGTCCAGGATTTAGAACGCGAAATTGGGCGACCTTCTGCGATTTCGACAGTATCGCCTTCATTAAACTGATTGGTTTCATCATGCGCTTTGTATTTTGCAGAACGCATGATGATCTTGCCAAGCATTGGATGCTTAACACGACGCTCCACCAACACTACGATAGTTTTATCCATCTTGTTGCTGACGACTTTACCAACCAACGTGCGTTGACGCTTAGGTTTTGTAGTTTGAGCTGTGGTCATATTATGATACCGCCTTCTCAGTCATCAATGTACGAACGCGAGCAATATCGCGACGCACTTTACTAATCTGAGTGTGGTTGGTGAGCTGCTGAGTCGCCCGCTGCATACGCAGACCAAACTGGGCCTTCAGCAGGCTTTCGAGCTCTTGACCGAGCTCTTCGGTTGTTTTTGCACGAAGTTCGCTTGCTTTCATATCGATTCCTTAAGATCCGAGGTGACGCGCGACGAATGTTGTGGAGATAGGAAGCTTGGCAGCTGCAAGACGAAACGCCTCACGTGCAATCTCTTCACTCACACCTTCCATTTCGTACAACACTTTACCTGGCTGAATTTCAGCAACCCAATACTCTGGATTGCCTTTACCGTTACCCATCCGAACTTCGGCCGGTTTTTGTGAAATAGGCTTGTCAGGGAAGATACGGATCCAAATACGTCCACCGCGCTTGATGTGGCGGTTAATCGCACGACGCGCAGATTCGATTTGACGAGCAGTTAAACGACCACGACCTGTGGCCTTTAAACCGAACTCACCAAACGAAACGTCGGCGCCGCGCGTAGCCAGACCAGTATTACGGCCTTTTTGCTCTTTGCGATATTTCCTGCGTGCTGGTTGCAGCATGCTTATTCTCCTTCGGGCGCAGGCGCAGCGGCATCAGCCTTGCGCGGTGCACGACCACGTCCTGCGGGACGAGCTGCCGGACGACCACCTTCGGGCTTGTCAGCACGTGGGGCACGACGAGGGCGACGCTCTTCTTCGCGGGGCGCAACGGTTTCAACTGGCATTTCGCCGTTAGGTAACATGTCGCCTTTATAGACCCATACCTTGATGCCAATCACACCATAGGTCGTGTTGGCTTCAGAAGTACCGTAGTCAATATTTGCACGCAACGTATGAAGTGGAACGCGACCTTCGCGATACCATTCTGTTCGTGCAATCTCGATACCATTCAAGCGGCCAGCACTCATGATCTTGATGCCAAGGGCACCCAGACGCATTGCATTTTGCATGGCGCGCTTCATCGCACGGCGGAACATGATTCGTTTTTCAAGCTGTTGCGAGATTGAATCTGCAATCAACTGAGCATCGGTTTCAGGCTTGCGGATCTCTTCGATGTTGACGTGAACAGGCACGCCCATCAAGCGCTGCAAATCAGCCTTAAGACCTTCGATATCCTCGCCGCGCTTGCCGATGACGACACCCGGACGAGCCGAGTAAATCGTAATACGCGCATTTTTGGCAGGACGCTCGATGACCACGCGGCCAACTGAAGCGCTTTTAAGTTTCTTTTTGAGGTACTCGCGAACGCGGATATCAGAAGCAAGCATGCCGCTGAAATCTTTGTCATCTGCGTACCACTTTGAGCCCCAATTACGTGTAACCGCAAGGCGGAACCCAATCGGGTGAATTTTCTGACCCATCGTGACTCCTTAGGCTCCGACCTTCACAGTAATGTGGCAGGTCTGCTTTTCGATCTGGTTACCGCGCCCTTTGGCTCGTGCGGAAAAGCGCTTCATCGACTCGGCCTTATCCACATAAATCGTGGTGACCTTGAGTTCGTCGATATCTGCACCGTCATTGTGCTCGGCATTGGCGATTGCTGATTCAACAGCTTTCTTCAATATGCCGGCGGCCTTCTTATTTGTGAAGGTCAGGATGTTCAATGCCTGAGCAACAGATTTACCGCGGATCAGATCCGCGACAAGTCTTGTTTTCTGGGCAGAGATATGCACCCCACGGATAATGGCTTGAGTTTCCATGGATTACCTCTTGGCCTTTTTGTCTGCAGCGTGCCCTTTAAAGGTACGAGTCAGCGCAAACTCACCGAGTTTATGACCAACCATATTCTCGTTAATGTAAACGGGAACGTGTTGGCGACCGTTGTGAACAGCAATCGTCAGACCGATAAAGTCTGGCAAGATCGTTGAACGACGCGACCAAGTTTTGATCGGTTTCTTGCCCTTTTCGGCGATCGCAACCTCGACCTTTTTGATCAAGTGTGCATCAACGAATGGGCCTTTCTTGACTGAACGTGACATGATTCGCCCTCTTATTTACGCTTGCGGCGCTGGACGATCATATTGTCCGTCCGCTTGTTGCTACGAGTCTTGTAACCCTTAGCTGGGGTACCCCATGGACTACGTGGCTCGCCGCCTTCGCCGGTACGACCTTCACCACCACCGTGTGGGTGATCAACCGGGTTCATTGCGACACCACGTACCGTGGGACGAATACCGCGCCAACGAACCGCACCGGCTTTACCAATTTGGCGCAAGCTGTGTTCTTCGTTGCCAACTTCACCGATCGTTGCGCGACATTCGATGTGCACGCGACGAACTTCACCCGAGCGCAGGCGAACCTGAGCGTAAGTGCCTTCGCGAGCCAAAAGAACCGCTGATGCACCGGCGGAACGTGCCATTTGGGCACCTTTACCAGGCAGCATTTCGATGCAGTGAATTGTTGTACCCACCGGGATATTGCGAATAGGTAAAGTATTTCCTGCGCGGATGGGGGCTTCAATACCCGACAACAGCGTAGCACCTACCTCAAGACCACGAGGAGCAATAATGTAACGACGCTCGCCGTCCGCATAACAAAGCAAAGCAATGTGGGCGGTGCGGTTTGGGTCATATTCCAAGCGCTCAACTTTTGCTGGAATACCGTCTTTATTTCGACGGAAGTCCACAAGTCGGTAGTGCTGTTTATGACCACCACCACGGTGGCGAATTGTGATGTGACCGTTGTTATTACGGCCAGAACCACGAATTTTCTTTTCGAGCAACGCAGCGTGCGGTGCGCCTTTGTGCAGCGTAGGTGTGACCACCTTGAGCATGCCACGACGTCCGGGCGAGGTTGGCTTAACTTTTAAGAGAGCCATTTAGTTGACCTCCGCCAGGTTGATTTCTTGACCTTCTTTAAGCGAAACATAGGCCTTACGTTCGTTACGACGGCGACCGACGAAACGTCCGAAACGTTTTGCTTTACCTTTACGATTTAAAACCTGGACCGCTTCAACCTGCACCTTGAAAAGCAACTCAACAGCGGCTTTGATTTCAGGCTTGGTGGCGTCAGCAACGACGCGGAAAGCGACCTGATTGTTTTTCTCTGCGACAAACGTAGCTTTTTCAGTCACGATTGGCGCCAAGATGATTTGCATTAGACGATGATCGTTCATGCCAGCATCTCCTCGAGTTGAGCGATGGCCGGCTTGGTGATCAGCACTTTTTTATAATGGATCAACGAAAGCGGATCGGCATTGCGAGGCTCGACAACAGCTACATGCGGCAAGTTGCGTGTCGCGAGGTAAAGGTTTTCATCGACAGAGTCAGTAATGATCAGCACGGACTCCATTCCCAAGCTCTTGAGCTTTTCAGCCGCCAACTTGGTCTTTGGGGACTCGAGCGTGAACGAATCAACGATTGAGATGCGGTCTTCGCGAGCCAACTGGGAAAGGATCGAACGGAGCCCCGCACGATACATTTTCTTGTTCACTTTTTGGCTGAAGTTTTCTTCAGGCGAATTCGGGAATGCACGACCGCCTCCACGCCACAAGGGCGAAGATGTCATACCAGCACGGGCACGACCTGTACCTTTCTGATTGAATGGCTTTTTCGTCGAGTGACGAACGGCATCGCGACCTTTTTGAGCGCGGTTACCTGAGCGAGCATTGGCCTGAAAGGCAATGACGATCTGGTGAACAAGTGCCTCGTTGAAGTCACGTCCAAACACTGTGTCAGGCGCAGCAAATGTTGCGGAAGACTGACCTTGGTCATTAAGGAGCTTGATATCCATGGATTAGGCTCCCTTTTTAGCAGGTGCTTTGACAGCCGGGCGCACGAGAATGTCTCCACCAGCATAGCCAGGGACTGCGCCCTTAACCATCAGCAGACCACGCTCAGCGTCAACACGGACGACGTCAAGGTTTTGCACGGTGCGCGTATCGTCACCAAGGTGACCTGACATGCGCTTACCGGGAAAAATACGACCAGGATCTTGAGCCTGACCAATCGAACCAGGCACGCGGTGCGAACGGCTGTTACCGTGCGAGGCGCGTTGTGATTTGAAATGGTGGCGCTTGATGGTGCCGGCGAAACCTTTACCAATTGTGGTACCGGTGACGTCAACTTGCTGGCCAGCTTCGAAAACGCTCTCAACAGCGACCACGCTACCTGGCGTGAATTCGGCTGCGCGAGCAGGATCGAGACGGAATTCTTTGAGGATACTACCGGCCTCTACGCCTGCTTTGGCGTAATGACCTGTTTGTGGCTTGGCTACACGGGAAGCGCGACGAGCGCCGTAAGCGACTTGAATGGCGGCGTAGCCGTCAGACTCAAGTGACTTTACCTGGGTGACGCGGTTGTTCGACACGTCCAGTACTGTCACGGGGATGGACTCGCCATCTTCCGTAAAAATACGGGTCATGCCGACCTTGCGGCCCACCAGCCCAAGCCGATGTGCGGCAGGCGTGGGTGTCGATTTCGACATCGTTTTCTCCGGGGTAAAAACCCGATTCCCGACTTCGATTGGTCGGGGCTGATAAAACCCGATTATTTCGGGTGCTCATTTTTATCTCACCAAAATTCGGCAAGTCTTGCATTCTAGCACCTATTTATGCTGCATTGCAAGCTTGTTGCGCCTGAAATACAGCAGCCATGCGGTACTAGATTTTTAATACTTTTATTGCAGTGCGATTTCTACGTCAACACCAGCTGGCAAATCTAGGCGCATCAATGCATCAACGGTCTTATCCGTTGGGTCCACGATGTCCATCAAGCGCTGATGTGTACGGATTTCAAACTGATCGCGTGACGTTTTGTTCACGTGCGGCGAGCGCAACACGTCATAACGGCGAATGCGGGTTGGAAGCGGAACAGGGCCTCGCACCACTGCACCAGTGCGTTTAGCGGTATCAACGATCTCAGCAGCCGACTGATCGATGAGTTTGTAGTCAAACGCTTTCAGACGGATACGGATTTTTTGATTTTTCATGGCGTTTCTCAAAGAGCGAAATGCTGCGAGCTGTTTTGCTCGCAGCGAAACAAATTACTTCAGGATTTTGGCAACGACGCCGGCGCCGACGGTACGGCCACCTTCGCGGATTGCAAAACGCAGGC
>JANQYI010000033.1 GCA_030728985.1 Burkholderiaceae bacterium
ACCCAACTATCGGCGGTCTTGTTCATCAAACGCGAACGTCGATACATACTCATCAATGCAGCGGTCAACTCTTCGGGTGCGACAGGTTTGCTCAAATAGATATCGGTACCCGCCTCGTAACCCTTGAGTCGATCAGGAACCGCCGCACGCGCCGTCAGCATAATGATGCCCATGCTGGGAATACTAGCGCGCATGCGTCTCGCAATTGAAATTCCATCTTCGCCAGGTAAGGTCAGGTCAAGCACCATCGCATCGATGGGCTCGCTGATGAGCAAATCATCCAGGGAGCGACCACTATTGACAGCGAAAACTAAAAAACCCTGCTGTTTGAGGTGATAGTGGATTTCCTTGCGAAGCAAGGAGTCGTCCTCGACGAGCGCGACGCGCATCGGCGCAAGTGTAAACAGACTGACGGGATCGTCATTTGGAATCATTACTTGAGCTCAACAGTAAAATTCACTTGGCTATCCTTGTGTTCAAAATGAATTGAACCACCCAAAATATTGCATAAAGACTTCACCAGATACAAGCCTAGTCCAGTCCCTGATTTTTCATAGGCGTAAGGACCTCGGTAATAGCGACTGAACACACTCGCAGAATCAGGCACGCCACTTTCCTGAACCTCATTTGTTACCCGCAACACCAACATCGCGGGGGACTCACTGAACGGTTGGTGAAGCTTGATCTCGAGCACCACCCGCGTATTCGGTTCGGAGTACTTAAGTGCATTATCGAGCAAATTTGTCAAAATAATCGCAAAAAGATTTGGATCGGTGCGGAAAATCAGCGAAAAAGGCTGAATAAATAAGTCAATACGGTTAGGTTCGGATTGAGCGGTAATCAACGTACCAACGAGTTCATTGATCTCGACATCATCAAATTTTGGCGAAAACCCCTTTTGATCGAGTTGATCGACCTGCACGCAACGTTCAATCACCGTATTCATGTTGTTGATGGCCTGTACCATGCTGTCAATGCGTTCGCCCGATTCGTTCGACTGAGCGAAGGTGAGCTTACTCAAACTCCTTCTGAGGGAGCCGGCAGCCATGTGCATGGTCGCAAGCGGATTTTTAAGCTCGTGGGTGAGCATATCAATCAACATACTGCGATCTTTGATTTGCTCGGACTCCATCAGATTGCGCGCCCGTAAAAACTGTAGGGCTTGCATATCACGGTCATAAATCACCCGTCGATGCGAAATGTCGCTATTGACCATCAGGGACAAAGCAAAAGCCACAACCAACCCCCCCCAATTACCAGGTGCGGCGACAATTTCCGGCCTAATCCAACCTAGCACTGGCAATATATCCACCCACAACAACCCGCCCATGATTAAGGCGCCCGCACCGATGAGTAGTCGATGCGACGTGGGCATCTGTCGACACCACGGGAGCGCCAGCAACAGCATTAAAGGCATGAGCGTGAGCAGTAAAAAGTTGAAGTTCAACGCAGTGATCGTCAGGTAACCCAGTTTGAGGGCGAACAACTCTACAAACAAAATAGCGATGGCTCCTTTGACATAGTGGTCATACCATTTAGGCGCACCGTAGTTTCTCAAGAGCTCCTGCGTGAGCAACACAGACAGCATCAACCTGAACACATACAAAGTGTTAAAGGTCAGATTGTCCAACCATACATGCTGTTGAAAATACATGGCAGCCAACAGGCCAGAGGAGGAAAGATTAAATAGGAGTGTCACCACCTCAGAAACAAAAAACACACCAACGAGTCTATTTCGTGTTCGCACGAAGACAAATAAAGCCCAAAGGGCTATCGCTAAAATGACGCCAGACTCGGCTCCAAAAACTCTTTGTTGGTCGACAATGAAAGCAGAAAGAGCCTCAGGGTACATCGCCCGCGTTATCAAAAAGAACCCATTGGTCGTGTCGATGCGCAGATAGAAATAATTGTCGACATTCGCCTTGATCGTGACAGGAAAACAATATAAGTTGTCCGCACAGGAATGCTGGCTTGCGGGGTAACGATCCCCCGCGGAGCGAGAGGTCCAGGCGCCGTCCTGATGTTCAAAGAGTTGAATATCTCCTATGTAGTGCGGACCGATACGCAAAATCACCTGCTCAGACCCTTGTTTGGGCGCCGCGACAAGCAATCTCAACCAGCGCACCGTCGGACGGAGCTCTCTGTTGAGCACTGTAGCGAATGGCTCGTATTGTTGCGTCAGTGCTTGTTCTATTGTGAGCGAACCTGGAGCAGGCTCGACAAACAAGCCACGCTCGATGATCAGATCTCGGTCAGGGTTTGCATACACACTCAGGCTCAGCCCTGTCAACAGAAACAAGAGCAGAGTGCGAAGCAGACGCATGACTAGTCTGCTTCCCTAGAAAGGTATTCCACAGCGCTGCGAACGCCTTGATTGCCCACATCGATCCCCAAAGACTGCATCGATGCTTCGACCCCGGCGAGGCAACCGAGGATCATGGCTGGGTTGAGATCCCCCAAGTGCCCAATGCGAAACACGCGTCCCGCGAAGGGTCCGAGTCCGCCGGCAATCATGACCTGGAATTTTTCGCGGGCAGTGTGGCGTATCCGCTCAGGATCAATACCCGGCTTGACCAAAATCGCCGTCACCGCGTCGGAGCGCGCAGCCGGCTCTCGACACAGAAAATCCAGTTGACCGGCTTGCGACCACGACTGCACAGCGGCACGGACTGCACCCGCCAAGGCACGATGTCGGGCGTAAACACGCGCGACCCCTTCTGCCTCGAGCAATTCAAACGCGGCTTCCATGCCAAACAACAAATTTTGCGGGGCGGTGCCGCAAAAGCGACTGTAGGAAGGCCCTTTACGGCGACGCAACCAGTCCCAATAAAATCGCGGTGCGGGGTTGTTTTGGCATACTGTGATCGCGCGCGCGTCGGCAACACAAAATCCCACTCCCGGGGGCACCATCAGTCCTTTTTGTGAAGCACCGATCACCGCATTGATCCCCCACCCATCCATATCGAACGGGATCGCGCCTAACGACGCCACGACATCCACGACGAAGAGGGCTGGGTGCCCGGTCGCACTGATGGTCTGACGCAGAGCAGGAATATCGCTTGTTGTGCTGCTCGCAGTGTCCGTATGCACGGCGAACACCGCAACAATCTCGTGCTGCGTGTCATCACGCAACAACTGTGCGACCGCCTCCATATCGATCGGGTAACCCTCGTGATATGGAGTGCGCAACACGATCGCGCCCATCGCCTCGGCCATCACCGCCCATGACTCTGAAAAGTGACCGGTACCAGGAATCAATACCTTTTGTCCCGGTGCCAACAGATTAACGATCATCGCTTCCCAGGCGCCGTGACCGTTTGCCGCGTAAAAAAATACCTCTGCGGCCTGCGTTCCCAACAGCTTTTTTAGGCCCGCTTCGCACGCATCCACACATGCATCGACGCGCGGGTCACCCATATCCATCGGCTGCCTGGTCATCGCATCCAACACCGCTTTGGGAACGTTGGAAGGTCCGGGAGAGTGAAGCAAACGAACACCTGGGAAATACGGGAAAGCAGCTGCAGACGAGGTCATATCCGATCCTTGTGAATGTGTGTGAATTTTAACCTGTCAATATCCATGCGCGTTCATCCGAATCGACAACACGTACCTTAGACACCACACTTTGCCCCCTTCATGACAGCCGCCGCATCGGCAACCATTCACCTTGTATCCGAGCCTCCTTTTTTATCCTTGTTGTGCCAAAACAGCGCAAAGACAAAGCGGCGCCGCGCTCGTCGAAGCCATGCTGGCCTTGTTACCGATATTGCTGATTGGGAGCCTGTGCATTGAACTGGCACGAGGCTATCAAACCAGGCACCTACTGATTCTTTCCATGCAAGAAACAGCACGCGTGGCAGCGGTGCAGCATGCGGATCCGCAACGCTGGCAGCCTGCCCTCAAGCACTCCTTAGCAAGGTTATTTGTTCCTGCGGGGCGCTTCGCCAGTCCTCAGGCGCGACTCGAAGCCACTCGCCAAGCGTTTCAGGCACGCTTTCAATTGCCTCTCTGGCGCATGCAGCGCATCTCGTCAACGCCGGACACCATTCATCTGCGTCTGATCTATTTTTATCAGCCCCTGCAGGAATGGCTAAGAATGCTATTGCAAACATTCCATATTGGCGAACAGGGCTTAATCCCGATCGTGGTGGACTACCGAGTGTTGAGACACTATCGCCCCGATTAGCGCGTCGCGGGTTTGGTGCCCGTCACGGGCTTGGGCGTGGGCTTGATCGTGGGCTTGAGTGTGGATTTGAGCTCGGGAGGTTTAGCGCCAGTAGGCAAAATCTGAACAAACACTTCACCTTGACGCATCATGCCCAACTCGCCACGGGCGCGCTCTTCAGAGGCGTCCGTGCCAGAACGCAGGTCTTCGACTTCAGCGGCAAGTGCAACGTTACGCGCGGCCAGCCCCTCGTTAATCATGCGCTGGTCGGCGACTTGTGCCTGCATATCCCAGACGGAAAACCAACCTCCCCGACCCATCCACAAGGGATACTGGATCAGACCGACTAGCGCAACCATCACAATGAGCAGCAGACGCATAACACCTTGTAAAACTGGAACGACCGACAGCCATTCAAGTCGGTCAATTTAGCGCAAGTTATAAAACGCATCACGACCCGGATAGGTCGCCACTTCTGCGAGTTCTTCTTCGATACGCAACAACTGGTTGTACTTGGCCATACGATCAGAACGCGACAGAGAGCCGGTTTTGATTTGCATGGCGTTTGTAGCCACCGCGATGTCCGCGATCGTCGAGTCCTCGGTTTCGCCGGAGCGGTGTGACACCACAGCCGTGTAACCAAAACGTTTCGCCATTTCAATCGCTGCGAACGTTTCCGTCAAGGTACCGATCTGATTAATTTTGATCAAAATCGAATTGGCGATCCCTTGATCGATGCCTTGCTTGAGAATCTTGGTGTTGGTGACAAACAAATCATCCCCCACCAATTGGACTTTGCGGCCCAGCCTTTCTGTCAAATGCTTCCATCCCGCCCAGTCGTTTTCAGCCATGCCGTCTTCGATCGAGATAATGGGATACTTATCACACCAGGTTGACAACAGGTCGGTCAAGGCCTCGGAGGACAGAGAAACACCACCCTCGCCTTGCAGGGTGTACTTGCCATCACGATAAAACTCGGAGGCCGCACAATCCAAGCCTAGGGCGATCTGCGTGCCGGGCTCGTAACCTGCGGTCTCGATCGCGCGCAAAATCAGCTGAATCGCGGCTTCATGGTTGGCAACGTTTGGCGCAAAACCACCCTCATCACCTACTGCAGTGGACATCCCCTGATCGTTGATGATTTTCTTCAGTGCGTGAAAGGTTTCTGCCCCCATGCGTAACGCTTCGCGAAAACTCGTCGCACCGATTGGCAAGATCATCAGTTCTTGCATATCGAGGGTATTGTTGGCATGCGCGCCACCATTGATCACATTCATCATGGGCACGGGCATGCTCATCGGACCACTGCCACCAAAGTAGCGATAGAGAGACAGGCCTGACTCATCGGCGGCTGCGCGGGCAACGGCCATACTGGCTGCCAGAATGGAATTGGCGCCCAAGCGTGATTTTCCCTCAGTCCCGTCCAGCTCGATCAGGGTACGATCCAAAAATGTCTGCTCTTGCGCATCCAGACCCATCAAGGCCTCGGAGATCTCGGTATTTAGATTTTCCACAGCAAGCAACACACCCTTGCCGAGGTAACGAGACTTGTCACCGTCACGCAACTCAATCGCTTCACGGCTACCCGTCGAAGCGCCCGAAGGTACGGCGGCGCGACCCATCGCCCCCGATTCGAGCAAGACGTCGCACTCGACGGTCGGATTACCACGTGAGTCGAGAATTTCACGACCAATGATGTCTACGATTGCACTCATTTCTGTCTTTCCTGAAAAATAAAAATTCCGTTAAACAAAACGCGACTCTAGAAAACCATGCTTTTTAACGACACGATCAAGCTCGACCAACGTCGTCAGCAAATCTTTCATCTGCCCGAGCGGCACGGCGTTCGGGCCATCGGACAGCGCTTTGTCAGGATCGGGATGGGTTTCCATAAACAAGCCTGCGATGCCGGCCGCGACCGCGGCCCGTGCGAGCACGGGGACAAATTCCCGCTGACCACCCGACGAGGTGCCCTGACCACCAGGCAGTTGAACCGAGTGGGTCGCGTCAAAAACGACGGGACAGTCTGTCTCGCGCATGATCGCCAGTGAACGCATATCAGAGACAAGATTGTTGTAGCCAAAAGAAACACCGCGCTCGCACACCATAATGTCCTCGGCGACACCGGCTTGCCGAGCAGCGTGGCGGGCTTTATTGACGACTTGCAACATATCGTGCGGCGCAAGAAACTGGCCTTTTTTGATGTTGACGGGCTTGCCACTCGCGGCACAGGCCTCGATAAAGTCTGTCTGCCGGCACAAGAAAGCAGGCGTTTGCAACACATCCACGACGGCTGCGACCGCCTTGACTTGATCTTTGTCATGGACATCGGTCAATACGGGCACCTTGAGTTGGGCACGCACATCGGCCAGAATCTGTAGTCCTTCATCCATCCCCGGGCCGCGGTAAGACGTCCCTGAGCTGCGGTTGGCTTTGTCGAAGGAGCTTTTATAAATAAATGGAATACCCAAAGCCGTCGCGATTTCCTTGAGTTGTCCCGCAGTATCAAAAGCCATTTGGCGGGATTCGATCACGCAAGGACCCGCGATCAGAAAAAAAGGGTGCTCCAGACCAACGCTGAATCCGCATAGCTTCATCAGGTCCCCTCACGCTCTGTCTGATGCGTCAGAGCGGCGTTGATAAAACTGGTGAACAAAGGATGGCCGTCTCTGGGGGTCGAGGTGAACTCAGGGTGAAACTGCACACCCATAAACCAAGGATGATCGGGTAACTCCATGATTTCTGGAAGATTTTCCGTTGGCGTACGCGCACTGATCACCAGACCCGCCTTTTCTAGTCGTGGCACGTAGATATTGTTGACCTCGTAGCGATGGCGATGGCGTTCGTTGACGTCAGCGCCATAGATGCGAAAAGCAAGCGAGTCAGGCTTGACTGGGCATTTTTGCGAGCCTTTGCGCATCGTGCCGCCAAGATCGGACTGCGCATCCCGCTTTTCAGATACACCCTCGCGGTCCAGCCATTCGGTAATCAATGCCACGACAGGATGCGGGGACGCAGGATCGAACTCCGTGCTGTTGGCATCACCCAAGCCTGCCACATCACGCGCGAACTCGATCACCGCCAATTGCATGCCGAGACAGATGCCCAGATAAGGCACATGATTTTCACGCGCATAACGAATCGCAGCGATTTTTCCCTCGGTCCCGCGTTTACCAAAACCACCCGGAACCAAAATGGCATCGAACGGCTTGAGGACCTCGACGCCATTTTCCTCGATGCTTTCGGAGTCGATGTACTCAACATTGATGCGCGACTTGGTATGAATACCGGCGTGGATTAGGGCCTCGGTCAAAGACTTGTAGGACTCAGTCAGATCGACGTACTTGCCGACCATCGCGATTCGCACCACACGCTCTGGATGCTCAAGCCGATGGACCAAGTTGTCCCACATGGACAAATCCGCCGCGGGGGGACTGAGGTTGAGCACCTCACAGATCAGGTTGTCAAGGCCTTGTTTGTGCAGCATCGATGGGATTTTGTAGATCGAATCCGCATCCCACACCGAGATCACTGCATCGAGAGGCACATTGGAAAACAAAGAAATCTTGGCGCGCTCTTCGTCGGGAATCGGACGATCCGCGCGGCACAGAAGTGCGTGGGGGATGATACCGATTTCGCGCAACTTTTGGACGGAATGCTGAGTCGGTTTGGTTTTGAGTTCGCCCGCCGAGGCGATAAAAGGGACGAGCGTGAGGTGAATGAAGGCGGCATTGTTGCGACCGAGCCGCAGACTCATCTGGCGAGCCGCCTCGAGAAAAGGGAGAGACTCGATATCGCCGACGGTGCCACCGATTTCGACAATCGCCACATCCGTCGCACCATCCCAGGATTGCTCAGCGCCGCGCGCGATAAAATCCTGAATTTCATTCGTAATGTGCGGGATCACCTGCACAGTTTTGCCTAGATAATCGCCGCGTCTCTCTTTGCGCAACACCGACTCGTAGATCTGACCTGTGGTGAAGTTATTGACCTTGCGCATTTTCGAGGAGATGAAGCGCTCGTAATGTCCGAGGTCCAAGTCCGTCTCGGCGCCGTCTTCGGTCACGAAAACTTCGCCATGCTGAAACGGACTCATAGTGCCGGGATCGACGTTGATATAAGGGTCGAGTTTGAGCAGGGTCACCTGCAGTCCACGGGATTCGAGGATGGCGGCCAGAGACGCGGCGGCGATGCCCTTGCCTAGCGAGGACACCACACCACCGGTAACAAAGACAAATTTGGTCATGTGTTTGACGCCCCATGATGAGGCGTATGCGGGAAATTTGGATTATAGCCGCCTGACTCACTTTTGCGGAAAACCCGTATCGATTTATCCACAACATTCTCGACTTTTGCCGAGCAGAGGCCGTTTTTTTACGGCAAAGCCTCGGTGCGGTGCATCAACCAAGCCAATGCTGCACCGCTTACCTTGGGCGCCAACCGTCTGCGAACCTCGGCGTGGTAGGCGTTGATCCAGTCCACCTCGTCTTGTCTGAGCTGGTCTCGCTGCACGCAGCGGGTGTCAATCGGACACAAGGTTAGAGTTTCAAACTCCAAAAACTCACCAAACTCCGAGGTGCCGGCAGACACATTGCACACCAGATTTTCAATCCGGATTCCCCAACGTCCCGGGCGATAAAGCCCCGGCTCGTTCGACGTGATCATGCCTGGCTGCATGGCAGTGTGTGGTCCGGGCACCGCGCGATATGAGATCACTTGCGGCCCCTCGTGCACATTGAGGTAGTACCCAACCCCGTGTCCTGTTCCGTGGCCATACTCGGCGAGTCGCGCCCAAAGCGGCGCGCGAGCCACTGCATCGAGCATGGGCGAGGCTACGCCGCGAGGAAACTTGAGTCTGGACAGAGCGATCATGGCTTGCAAAACAGCCGTGTAGTCGTCTTTCTGAGCTGCGCTTGGCTGCCCCACAGGCACCACGCGCGTGATGTCGGTGGTCCCGCCGACATACTGCCCCCCTGAGTCGATCAAAAGCAAGCCATCACCCGCGATCTGGGCAAAAGACTCGGGCGTAGCTCGGTAATGCGGCATGGCGCCATTAGCGTTGTAGGCCGCAATCGTGCCAAAACTCCGCGATACAAAACCCGGTTGCTGGCTGCGCAAAGCGAGTAATTGCTCATCGATCATGAGTTCATTTAGAGGCGAGGAATCACAGCAGGCGATCGCGTCTTCGAGCCAGGCAAAAAATGCACACAGCGCGGCCCCATCGTCCTCCATTACACGCCGGACGTGACCGAGTTCAAAAGTCGTTTTCTGTGATTTGAAAAACGTGCTTGGATTGATCGTGCGCACCAACTGGCAAGACACGCGATCGACCAAGGCACAGGTCGTGCGGGCAGGGTCAAACAACAAAGACGCGCTTGCCTCAAGCTCAGACAGCGCCTGAGCCGCCTCTTGATACGGCCGGACCTCAATGCCCTGCTGGGCCAGGGTTTGCGTCAGTGTCGCATCAATTTTTTCAGGCAAGACAAAAAGAAATACTCGGTCAGGCCCGATCAAGACATGCGCCAGAAAAACCGGATTGAAACTCACATCCGCGCCACGTAAATTCAGCAACCACGCAATATCGTCCAAGGTTGAAATAAGATGCCATTGCGCACCGCGCTCGGCCATCTCAGCGCGCACCCGCGCGAGCTTTTCCAGCCTCGAGTGACCCGCGATACTCATAGGCAATTCGCGTATCGCCGCTGTCGGTAATGCAGGACGATCACGCCAACACTGTCCTGGCAGATCCAACGACAACTCAAGCCTGACCGCTCGGGGTGCCAGCTGTTCTTGCAAGGCCTCGCGCGCGGCTAAGCCTAGCGCACGACCATCCACCGCCACGACGCCACCATGAGGGACGTGCGCACCAAGCCAAGCGGCATGCGCCGGATCAGTCGCGACGCCGATTTTCATCAAGGTCACACCCGAACCCACCAGCTCCGCTTCGGCCTGCACCCAATAACGACTATCCACCCAGATCCCTGCAAAGTCCTGCGTCACGACGACCGTACCCACTGAACCCGTAAAGCCGGTCAACCAAGGTCTGATCTGCCAGTATGCCGGGAGATACTCGGACAGATGCGGATCCGCCGAGGGGATCAGACAGGCATCGACTCCGGCCTGTCGCATCGCGTCGCGCAAGGCGACTAAAGGGTTGACAAGCGGACGCGTGGATAGAGTCATGTCGCCGGCTTATCCTTTGAACGTCGAGACATCGAGCTTGGCGGAAGTTTTGGACTTGATCTCATCAACAGTGACGCTCGGTGCGAGCTCAAGAAGCTTGAGGCCCTTTGGTGTCACTTCCATGACGCCCAAGTCGGTGATCACCATGTCGATCACGCCCACGCCAGTCAGTGGCAAGGTACATTTGGGCAACAGTTTCAAATCCGTCGTACCGTCTTTTTTGGTCGCGACATGTTCCA
Organism: Burkholderiaceae bacterium; assembly: GCA_030728985.1. Taxonomy (GTDB): domain Bacteria; phylum Pseudomonadota; class Gammaproteobacteria; order Burkholderiales; family Burkholderiaceae_B; genus Zwartia. The sequence goes on from JANQYI010000033.1 coordinate 10,588, forward strand.
TCAACACAATCACGCGACCCACCCCTGCGACCAAGTCCATCGCGCCACCCATGCCCTTGACCATTTTGCCAGGAATCATCCAGTTCGCCAGATCGCCGGTCTCGGAGACCTGCATCGCGCCCAAAATGGCGAGATTGATTTTGCCGGCGCGGATCATGCCAAACGAGTCGGCGGAGGAGAAAATCGCTGAACCGGGCAAGGTCGTCACCGTTTGCTTGCCGGCGTTGATCAGATCAGGATCAACCTCACTTTCAAGCGGGTGAGGCCCAATCCCGAGCAGACCATTTTCAGATTGAAGCCAGACCTCCATATTGTCCGGTACGTGGTTGGCCACCATGGTGGGCAAACCAATTCCCAAGTTGACGTAAAAACCGTCTTTTAATTCGCGCGCTGCACGCGCGGCCATCTCATCACGAGTCCATGCCATCTTTGTTCTCCTTAGCTCGCCGCGCGAACGATACGTTGCTCAATACGCTTTTCAGGCGTTGCATTGATCACAATGCGGTGCACGTAAATGCCGGGTAAATGAATGTTTTCGGGTGCGAGTTCGCCGTTCTCGACGATACGTTCGACCTCGACGACAGTGAGTTTTCCAGCCATCGCGACCGGTGGATTAAAGTTGCGCGCGGTTTTGCTAAACATCAAATTACCGCTGCGGTCAGCCACCTCAGCTTTGACCAAGGACACTTCGGGCACCAAGGCGCGCTCCATGATGTAAAGCTCACCGTCAAACTCCCGCACCTCTTTTCCCTCGGCGACGATCGTGCCAACGCCGGTTTTAGTAAAAAAGGCGGGGATTCCCGAGCCGCCCGCGCGCAAGCGCTCTGCCAAGGTCCCTTGAGGCGTGAACTCAAGCTCAAGTTCACCAGCCAGAAATTGCCGTTCAAACTCCTTGTTTTCGCCAACATAGGACGCGATCATGCGGCGAACCTGACGGGATTCGAGCAAAATCCCCAGACCAAAGCTGTCCACACCTGCGTTGTTACTGATGCAGGTTAAGTTTTGGACCCCGACCTCCTTGACGGCGGCGATCAAGGCCTCCGGGATTCCGCATAGCCCAAAACCACCCACAGCAATGGTCTGGCCATCTTTTAATATATCGGTCAGCGCGTCTTTCGCGCTCGGATACAGCTTGTTCATCAGAACGACTCCTAGAAGGTCACCTAAAGTTTATTATCGACGATTTATGCTGCTTGCCAACGCCTGCAAGACCTCCTCAGGCCAAGGATGCGCGCGGTTTAATTCAAAATCCATCCAGACCATGACCGACTTACCTTGCGCGCAGAACTCAAGCCCGTCAGGGTGGATCAGGGACAAGTCCACGGCGTGTTCCATGCTGGAGCGGCCAATGCGCTCTACCCGATGGCTCACCCGAATCAAGGCGGGATATGTAATTGGTTTTTTAAAATCACACGCGCAATGGACGACCACGGGGCCAAAGCGGGTACTTTGCTGGACACCGCCTTCGACAAACATCCTGATCCGCCCTTCTTCCATATAGCGAAAATAATTGGCGTTATTCAAGTGATTGAGCGCATCGGCGTCGGCCCAGCGCATCGGCAGGTCAAAATCAAAGATATCGCCCACCTCGAGCGTGCGGGCAGATCCATCGGGTTGCACCAATACCTTCTCCACAAAACAGCGAAAGGGTGAGTTCATGCCTTTGCAAGTCTGGCAGCCTTCAAACGCCTCACGCGTGCAATACAATCCATCTCAATGAAACATCATACTTGGAAGCAGGGAGACTCTCATGTCCGAACGTGAATCGATGGAATACGACGTTGTCGTGGTGGGTGGTGGCCCCGGTGGACTGGCGACCGCTATCCGGCTCAAACAGCTCGCCGCCGAGCGCAATCACGAGATTTCGGTCTGTGTACTTGAAAAAGGCAGCGAGATCGGCGCCCACATTCTGTCTGGCGCCATTATGGATCCCAAGGCACTGACCGAATTGCTGCCAGACTGGAAATCGACCGGCGCCCCCCTCAATACGGCGGTGACCGAGGACGAGTTTCTGTTTTTATCCCCGACGGGATCGCAAAAAACGCCTAACTGGCTCTTACCCGAGTGCTTTCAAAACCACGGCAACTATATCGTCAGCCTGGGCAGCGTCGCCCGCTGGATGGGCGAGCAAGCCGAAGCCCTCGGCGTCGAAATATTCCCGGGCTTTGCCGCGGCTGAGGTCTTGTACGACGACAAAGGCGCGGTTCGCGGCGTCGCCACCGGTGACATGGGCGTGGGTCGGGACGGTCAACCCACCGACCAATACCAGCGCGGCATGGAGCTGCATGCCAAATACACGATCTTCGCCGAAGGCGCTCGCGGCCAGCTCGGCCGCCAGCTCATCGAAAAATTCACGCTTGACCAGAACCGCGATCCACAAAGCTATGGAATTGGGATCAAAGAACTGTGGGAAGTCGAACCGTCCAAATCGCGCCCAGGCCTGGTGGTGCACACCGCCGGGTGGCCCCTGGATGCGGATACCTACGGCGGCTCCTTTCTCTATCACCTCAAGGACAATCTGGTCGCAGTCGGCATGGTGGTTGGTCTGGACTATGCCAACCCCTGGATTTCGCCTTTCGAGGAATTCCAACGCTACAAGACACACCCTGCCATCCGCGGCACCTTCGAAGGCGGCAAACGCATTGCCTATGGCGCGCGTGCGATTACCGCAGGTGGTTTATTGTCCTTGCCAAAGCTGGTGTTCCCAGGCGGCGCACTAGTCGGTTGCGAGGCTGGCTTCTTGAATGCGTCACGCATCAAGGGCAGTCATGCTGCGATCAAGTCTGGCATGATGGCCGCCGAAGCCGCCTTTGACGCCTTGGTCGCCGAGCGCAGTCACGACGAGCTACCCGCCTACCCGGCCGCGTTCGAACACTCATGGTTGCATACCGAGCTCAACAAAGCCCGCAACTTTAAACAGTGGTTCAAAAAAGGTCGCACCGTCGGCACACTGATGACCGGTATCGAACAATGGCTGCTCAAGGGCAACATACCCTGGACCATTCATCGCGACAAGCCTGATCACGCCTGCCTCAAGCCGGCCGCTGACTGCGTCAAGATCGACTATCCAAAACCCGATGGCGTGCTGACCTTCGATCGCTTGAGCTCGGTATTTATCTCCAACACCAATCACGAGGAAAATCAGCCCATCCACCTGACACTCAAGGATGCGTCTGTTCCCGTGTCCATCAATTTGGCCAAATTCGAAGGCCCCGAGGCGCGTTACTGTCCAGCGGGCGTTTACGAATACGTCAAGGACGATCAAGGTGCAGATCGTTTGCAAATCAATGCGCAAAACTGCGTGCATTGCAAAACCTGCGACATCAAAGACCCCACACAAAACATCGTCTGGGTCACACCGCAAGGTGGTGAGGGTCCGGTCTACACCGGCATGTAATTTCCACGGAAAACACGCATCATGACAACTCGTCCTCAAGCCACACCCACCACACAAATCGATAACAACCGCGTCATCGTCACCGAGTGGCGCTTCGCACCTGGTGCCGAGACAGGCTGGCACACCCATGGCCACGATTATGTGGTGGTTCCCACGACCAACGGCTTGCTTCATCTCGAAACGCCTGACGGTCTCAAGGAGTTTCCCTTGGTACTCGGCAAGTCCTATACCCGCGGCGCAGGCGTCAATCACAACGTCATCAATGCCAGCAACCACGAAGTCGTCTTTGTCGAGATCGAAATACGCTAAATTTTCTCTCTCCCCTTTTTTAGGAAACGATGACATGCTCGATCCACAAGCCAAGGCTCTGATTGATCTCGTGATTGAAAAAGGGATCCCCCCGGTTCACACGACCGAGCCTGTACAAGCCCGATTGTTCTACGCCGAGCGACGTTTTTTTAGCCAGCCCGATGCGCCCGAGGTTGCCCAGGCACTAGATATCAAGGTTCCAGGCCCAGCGGGTGAGATCACCTTGCGCCACTACCGGCCGCACGGTTCAGCGTCGACAGCGACCCTGCCTGCTCTGGTTTACTACCATGGCGGTGGCCACGTGATTGGCGATCTCGAAACCCATGATGTGCTGTGTCGCACACTTTCTAATCAAGCCCACTGCGCCGTGTTTTCCGTCGACTATCGACTGGCTCCCGAGCACATTTTCCCCGCTGCGGCAGACGACTGTGTCGCCGCGACCAAATGGGTGCATGCCAATGCATCCTCGCTCAAGATCGATGCTTCACGGATCGCTGTCGGAGGCGATAGCGCGGGCGGCCAGCTTGCAGCGGTCGTCGCCTTGGCACTCAAACAAGACGGCAGTTTCAAACCCGTGTTGCAATTGCTGATTTACCCCGTCACGGATCCCAGCTGCGAGCGAGAATCGATGCGCACCAATGGCCAAGGCTATATGCTGACGCGTGATTCAATGCATTATTTTTACGGGCACTATATGCCCGAGGCATGGATGCGCCAAGACTGGCGCGCCTCACCCATGCTCGCCATTGACCACGCAGGCTTGCCGCCGGCGTTTGTCCTCACCGCTGGATACGATCCCTTGCGCGACGAGGGCTACGCCTATGCCGACAAACTATCCTCAGCAGGCGTGCCTACACAATATGTATGCTTTGAGCGTCAGATCCATGGCTTTGTGCCGCTAGGTCGGATCCTCGACGAGGCCAACACGGCCGTGAAGCTCTGCGCGCAGGCGCTTCGCGACCGGTTCTAACCCCCAGGCAGTCTTACTTTTTAAACGCGATCACTTCCTGACGCTGCTCCCCCAGACCCTGGATACCCAGCGTCATGACGTCGCCTGCCTTGAGGTAGCGTGGCTTAGGTTTGACGCCCATGCCAACGCCGGGAGGCGTACCCGTCGTGATGATGTCACCAGGCATCAAGGTCATGAACTCGCTCACATAGCTCACAATCGTGGCTACATCGAAAATCATGGTCTTGGTGTTGCCGGTCTGAAAACGCTTACCGTTGACATCGAGCCACATATCGAGATTTTGAGGATCTTTGATTTCGTCAGTCGTCACTAACCAGGGACCCACTGGGCCAAAAGTATCGCAACCCTTGCCCTTGTCCCAGGTACCGCCTCGCTCGAGTTGATACTCCCGTTCGGAAATATCGTTGACCAGGCAATACCCTGCGACGTATTTCAGTGCGTCTTTTTTGCTGACGTAACGGGCTTTTTTACCAATCACGAACGCGAGCTCAACTTCCCAGTCTGACTTTTTGGAGCCTTTGGGCAACATCACCTTGTCATTGGGGCCGGACAAGCTGGTGTCGGCCTTAAAGAAAATGATGGGTTCTTTTGGACAGGGCATGCCGGCTTCGGCTGCATGGTCTGAGTAGTTCAGGCCGATGGCCAGAAACTTACCGACGTTTGCGAGCGGCACGCCAAAGCGTGGCTTGCCTTTGACCAATGGCAATGTGCTCGTCTTGATTTTAGCGAGCTTGGCGAGTGCCGCTGAAGACAGCTGCTCAGTCGTGATGTCTGACACCACACCAGACAAGTCGCGTAACTTGCCTTCTTTGTCGATCAGGCCGGGCTTTTCTTTGCCTTTCGCGCCGTAACGTACGAGTTTCATTGCTTCTCCTTGGTTGAATGCCTTCGCAATTTAACAGCTTACGCGAAGGCGAATCAATCCATCAGGCAAATCAACCCGTCGCACGCCCTCAGAAGTAACGGCCACCCGCGCCGATCACGACAGTGATCACACCGAGTACCAAATTCGTCAGCATCAGCACGCGAATTTGACCGAGCGCTTGCGCACCGACAGGCCATTGCTTGTCAGCGACTGCCGCCTTGAGCTTTTTGAAAGGGCTTGCATAGATATATCCAAAAATCACGGTCATGATGACAGCAGTCAAGATCATGGCATGTACGTGCCCACCGAGCTTGGCCTGCGCGCCCATCAGCGAAATCAACCAAAAACCCGTCGCAAATAACACGACGATGGAAACCTTAACCCAAATAAAAAATCGCTTAAAGACACCACACAAAAGTGTCAGCCGCTCTGGAGGCTGTAAAACATCCGCAGCGGTGGGACGTAAAGCACTGTGCGCGAAAAACATGCCGCCCACCCAGATTAAAGCGGCCAACAAATGCAACACAATCAAAATCGCGATTGACATGGTGATCTCCAAAATAAGTGAGTGAAGTCTACCCTTCATTTGGTTGACGCGACAAAAAGGGCCTCTTTCGAGACCCTTTAAACCTACACCTCATGTGGCTATTCGGTATTTACACGGGTGAAGACAACTGATCCAAAATCGCAGGATTTTCCAAGGTAGACACATCCTGTGTGACCTTTTCACCTTTGGCCACCACGCGCAACAAACGACGCATGATTTTGCCAGAGCGTGTCTTGGGCAAGTTGTCGCCAAAACGAATTTCCTTTGGTTTGGCGATCGGTCCGATTTCTTTGGCGACCCAGTTACGCAACTCTTTGCCCAGAGCAATCGCCTCCTCACCTTCGGGTCGTGTACGTTTGAGTACCACAAACGCCACCACGGCTTCACCGGTTGTATCGTCGGGGCGCCCCACGACTGCGGCCTCAGCCACCATCGGATGCGCGACCAGGGCTGACTCGACCTCCATCGTACCCAATCGGTGACCCGATACGTTCAGCACGTCATCAATTCGACCCATGATCCAGAAACAGCCATCCTTGTCGCACTGGGCACCATCGCCCGCAAGGTAATAGCCACCGAGCTCTGGTGGAAAATAGCTTTTCACAAAACGATCGGGATCACCCCAGATATTACGAATCATGGATGGCCAAGGACGCTTGATCACCAGGAAGCCGCCCTGACCCGCCTCGACATCACCACCTGCCTCGTCCACAATGGCCGCGGTAATGCCAGGTAAACGTGTTGTGCATGAACCAGGCTTAAGCGGCGTCGCACCCGGCAAAGGCGTGATCATGTGACCACCCGTTTCAGTCTGCCACCACGTATCCACAATCGGGCAACGACCGCCCCCAACATTGTTGTGGTACCACATCCATGCTTCAGGATTGATTGGCTCACCCACCGAACCCAATAGGCGCAAACTCTTCAAGTCATAGGACTTTGGATGGTGCGCCTCAGTGGCCTCAGAGGCCTTGATCAAAGAACGAATCGCCGTAGGTGCTGTGTAGAAAATCGTGGCTTTGTGGTCCTGAATCATTTTCCAGAAACGACCCGCATCTGGATAAGTTGGCACACCTTCAAACACAATCTGAGTCATGCCGGCGGCCAAGGGGCCATACGCGATATAAGTGTGACCCGTGACCCAGCCCACGTCCGCAGTGCACCAGAACACATCGTTCGCCTTGGCATCAAAGACCCACTTCATGGTCAATTTTGCCCACAGTAAATAACCGCCCGAGGAATGCTGAACGCCCTTAGGCTTTCCCGTTGAACCCGAGGTATACAAAATAAACAGTGGATGCTCCGCATTGACAGGCACAGCCGGGCATTCCTTGGCCTGGTTTTCTGACAACGCATGCATCCAGACATCGCGCTTGGCGTCCCACGCAATTTTGCCGCCTGTGCGTTTGTAGACAACAACATGACGCACGGCGTCACAACCACCCATACCAAGGGCCTCGTCGACCGCAGGCTTAAGCGCGATCGGGCGGCCGCCGCGCATTTGCTCGTCTGCGGTGATCACAAGCGTGGCACCCACATCGGCAATCCGCTCATTCAAGCTCTTGGAAGAAAAACCACCAAACACGACCGAGTGCGTCACGCCGAGTCGGGCGCATGCCTGCATCGCGACAACGGCCTCGACCGACATCGGCAAATAAATAATCGAACGATCCCCGGCCTTGTAGCCGAGGGACTTCAAGCCATTAGCAAACTGGCAGACGCGTTCGTAGAGTTCTTGATAGGTGACCTTGTGGACCTCACCGCTGTCCGACTCAAAAATGATCGCGACTTTGTTGGCGTTCCCATTTTTAAGATTCGCGTCCAGACAGTTTGCCGAAACATTGAGCTCGCCGTCGCCGAACCATTCATAAAAAGGCGCGCGTGACTCGTCCAGAACTTTGGTAAAAGGCTTGTTCCAGTGCAACTCCTCGCGCGCCAGACGCCCCCAAAAACCCTCCGGATCCCGATCGGATTCCTCAAGCAACGCGGCATAACCGGCGGCCTGCGAGACATTGGCTTGTTGGGCGAATTCCGCTGGAGGTGGAAAAACGCGCGTCTCGATCATTGTTGATTCAATCGAATTAGACATATAAGGGAGTCTCCTCTTTCATCTGGGTGGAAGTGGGTTTTTTAATGACGAGTTAAAAGAATACTCAACACTTAAATTTTTAAAGCTGCGATGCCAGCAGCCGCAACCTGAGCATCCTCATGAGACTGGACACCCGACACGCCCACGGCGCCAATCGTCACACCGTCGACCAAGATCGGCAAGCCGCCCTCGAGCATGCCTTGCAACAATGGGGCGGACAAAAAGGACATGCGGCCCTTATTGATCACATCTTCGTAAATCTTGGATTCACGCGCGCCCATCGCGGCTGTGTGGGCCTTGGCAGGAGCGATATAGGCCGAAATCGTGTTGGCACCGTCAAGGCGCTGCATGCCCAGCATGTGTCCACCGTCGTCCACCACGGCAATCGTCACCGCCCATTTGTGTTGGTGAGCATGGGCTTTGGCACCCTCAAGAATGAGCGAAACATCTGCATCGGTTAATACGACTTTGGTTTTCATCATGAATCCTTTATTTGTTCAAGTGCGCGTGGGCAGGCCTGAGGACGAGCCCCCGAACTTTGTTTGTAATTTTGAGGCTTTTTGTACTACTATTGTGTCAGGTTAAGCTTTCACGAGTCTTTCCAGATTGGTATTTTTTGTGTGTTGACCCAAAATATTAGTCTTTTTTATTTATTAACCAACGAGTGACCTCGCACGATGACTATCCCAAGAACCGCAAGCTTCATGTCGAGAGCCTGCCTGCAGATGCTGCAAAGCACACGCATGGTTTTCGCTTGCCTTGGAGCGGCTGTTTTAGTGGGTTGTGCTGGGCAAGATGGCTCGGGAAGCAACAAGCGTGCGGGTGACTGGCGCAACTCGGCCGACCCAATCGGTGCTTTTGCCCTCGGGCCAAAATATGTTGCTGGCCTGGGTGAGATTGATCATCCGTTGGCCAACCAAGCGCTCAATCAGCTCGGCATTCGTTACCGTTGGGGCGGTAAGTCTCCCGAAACAGGCTTTGACTGCAGTGGGCTGATTGTTTACTCAGCCCAACGTTCACTGGGTCTCAAACTGCCTCCCCGTTCGGATGACATCGCCAAAATTGGTAATAAAATCAACAAGAAAGACCTTCAAGTGGGTGACTTGGTTTTTTTCAATACCTTAGGCACACGCTACTCCCATGTCGGGGTTTATTTGGGCCAAAACAAGTTTGTTCATTCTCCAAGACGCGGCCAGGTGGTCCGCATCGAAGATATGACGCTGCGTTATTGGACAGCCCGTTACACGGGCGCCCGACGACTAGACCCGACGCTGATCGCAGCGCGCTAAACCCGCGCAATCACACAAACCACACTGCTCTAGTGCCTGCTGCATCGCGCAAACTGAGCGCCTGCAGGCGACCACCCTCACACCGGATTTTTGCGCGGCGTTCCTAAACGTTTTCATAACGTTATGACCTAAAAAATCTGTTAACAAAATGACGATTTGAGTTCCGCTAGGGAGTGAAAGAGTCTTTTTTTGATGCGCCGGGTCACGACCGCTGATGTGATGGGTGATTGAAATATTGTGTCCACGCAGCAAATCCGGGATGTTCCCAAGACGATCTGCGCCGACGATCACCGCGCTGAGCGCTGGACCTGCAAATCCCAAATCTGTTGAGCGGGCGGGACTCAAGGACGAGGGGGTATTGGGGGAAAGGGTTAGTGCTTGCATCATGTCTGCTCCTAAAAATGGCAACAGACTAAATGATAATGATTCTTATTTAAATAGCAAGCGTAATAATACTCATTCTTGTTTAAGCTCGATCAAATTACGAACCCGCTCGGCATCTAACTCTGGGTTCAACATTGCAATAAAGGTGTAGACATACTCGCGCAAAAATACCCCTGACTTGAGCGCGACCTTGGTTGTTTGCTTGCCAAACAGGTGCCCGGCAGGCAAGCTCACCAGATTTCCGTCACGTGCGGGCTCATACGCCATGCCGGCAATAATGCCAATGCCCAAGCCAACATCCACGTAAGTTTTAATCACGTCTGCGTCAATCGCCTCAAGCACCACATCGGGACGGATGCTGTGCGACTCAAAGGCGCGGTCAATCGAAAGACGCCCTGAAAATGCCTTGTCATACGTCACAATCGGATAGCTCGCCAGATGCTCGAGGGTGAGCGCAAAGCCTTTTTTCTGCGAAAGTTCCACTAAAGGGTGATTAGGCTTAACCACGACCGAATGCTCCCAGATGTAGCAAGGCATGGTCTCAAGTCCGGGGGTGAGCGCCAATGACTCGGTTGCGACCGCGAGATCAGCTTGCCCGCTCAGAACCATGTGCGCGAGCTGCGGTGGACTACCCTCAGCGAGCGATAGGTGCACTTTGGGAAAATGTTGACGAAAAGCCAGAATCACTTTGGGCAAGACGTAACGCGCCTGCGTGTGGGTGCACGCAATGACCAAGCTTCCCTCGTCGCGCCTGGCAAACTCGTCACTGACTTTTTTGAGATTGTCGATCTCTTGCATGATGCGCTCGACCACTTGCGCCACGGCCTTTCCAGGCTTGGTTAAACCTTTGACTCGCTTGCCATGGCGCTCAAAGATCTGGACACCCAGCTCATCCTCGAACTCTAAGATCGCCTTGGACACCCCAGGTTGTGAGGTAAACAGGCTACGTGCCGCCTCGGTCAGGTTGAAATCCCTACGGATGGTTTCACGGACAAAACGAAACTGCTGCAAATTCATGTTGATTCTCCTATCAACACGATTATAAGTAATATAGACGCAATTCTAAATAGCTTATTTGAATAAGTTACTAAAATTACCCCATATGTGCGAGTCTAGATTCTCCAATCGCGGGAAACACGGGACCGGAATCCACCACACAAACAAAACATGCGAGATAATCAAAATATACGCATATTTTTCATCTCTAGCTTATCAACAGGCAGGACCTATGGACTTCAGCACGCACGTCACCGTCTCTCCCCATCAAATCAAAACCCCAGCCTTGGCGATTGGCGTCTTTGCCGATGGCATGTTGAGCACCACTGCGGACATCATTGACCGCGCCAGCCAGGGCGCGGTGCGCGCCGTTGTAAAAAGCGAGTTTCAAGGCCGCTTGGGCAGCACACTTGTCTTACGCGACCTCACAGGCGTGACGGCCGCTCGTGTTGTCTTGGTCGGGCTTGGCAAGCAAGCCGAGTACGGTGCCAAAGCGCAAGCCAGCGCTGAACGCGCCTTTGCGAACATCTGCGTCCAAGCCCGACTGACCGAAGCCGCCTCCAGCATCTCTGGCATCGCTTATGACTCAAGCACACCCAGAGAGCGCGCGCGCATCGCAGCTCGCTCAGCCGGCGAAACCACCTATCACTACGATTTGAGCTTTGGCAAGCCAGACGTCGATGCCCGACCCAAGCTCAAAAAAATCTCGATACTCGTTGCCAAGACGGATCAGAGCGCCTCCAACGAAGGACTCAAAGAAGGTGCCGCACTCGCTCAAGGGATGTCTCTGGCGCGCACGTTGGGTAACATGCCCGGCAACTTGTGCACACCGACCTATTTGGGTGACACGGCCAAAAAACTGGGTCGTGAATTCAAAAGCATCAAGGTCAGTGTGCTTGATCGCAAACAAATCGAAGCGCTCGGTATGGGTTCCTTTTTATCGGTTGCAAAAGGCTCCGCCGAAGCACCTCGCTTTATCGTGATGCACTACAAAGGCAAAGAAGCTACTAAAAAAGTCGGCAAAGGCGCTAAAGACAAAGGCCCCGTCGTCCTCGTCGGCAAAGGCATTACGTTTGACTCCGGAGGCATCTCCATCAAGCCCGCAGGCACGATGGACGAAATGAAATTCGACATGTGTGGCGCGGCCAGCGTGCTGGGGACCTTTCGCGCGATCGCCGAAATCGAAATAGCGGGCGAAGTGATCGGACTGATCCCGGCTTGCGAAAACATGCCTAGCGGGACTGCCAACAAACCCGGTGATGTGGTCACCAGCATGTCCGGCCAGACGATCGAGATTCTCAACACCGACGCCGAAGGACGCCTCGTGTTGTGCGACGCCCTCACCTATGCTGAACGCTTCAAACCCTCAGCGGTGATTGATATCGCCACCCTCACGGGTGCGTGTGTCGTCGCGTTGGGGGGTGTGAACTCAGGTCTGTTCTCGACGGATGATGCGTTGGCTAACGCCTTGCTCGCCGCGGGCAAACAAGCCCTCGACCCAGCCTGGCGCATGCCTCTGGACGAAGCTTACCAAGAGCAACTGAAGTCCAACTTCGCGGATATGGCCAATATCGGCGGCCCCCCAGCTGGGGCGGTCACTGCGGCATGCTTCTTGTCACGCTTTACCAAAGCCTACAGCTGGGCGCACCTCGATATCGCCGGAACTGCTTGGCGCGGCGGCAAGGAAAAAGGCTCAACAGCCCGCCCCGTGCCTTTGCTGGTGCAATACCTATTGAACCTAGCCTAGCCACTCGCGATGGCACGCATTAACTTCGCTTTTGGTGCGACTGAACGCATTGCCCAGGCCTGCCAGACCACGCTAAAACAGTATTTGGCAGGCCAAAAAATGGTGGTGTACTGCAGCGATGTCGCCCGTTTGCGCCAATACGACCAAAAGCTCTGGGCCGTCGACGAGGCGGCGTTCGTTCCCCATGTCTGGGCCGATGACCCTTTGGCAAACTGTACGCCCATAGTGTTGGTGGCCAAGGATCTTGCGCAGGTGCTCGAGCGCTCCACGCCTGACACTTGGCTACTCAATCTAGATAACGCCTGCCCACCTACCTGCGGAGCGCTTCAGCGCGTAATGGAGATTGTCTCTGACGAGCCCGAAGAAAAAGAGGCCGCGCGACAACGCTGGCGCACCTACCAAGCGGCAGGACATGACCTCAAGTCATATTCCCTGCAAAACACCACGCAGTCACAGGACTAAATTGTCCCTACTTTTTGCTGAAAACCTAGCCTTTCAGGGAACTGTAAGGTATGCTTTCGGTCATAGACTTTGGACTCAGTCAAATTGGTCGAGTCCTATTTTCGAAAGGAGCTTTAAATGAATGATCCGCGTCCCACACTATCACGCAGCCCCTACCAGTCGGGCCCAGTCGAGGTCGTGCGCAACCGGGTTTTGCGCAACACCTATTGGCTGCTGGCGCTTTCACTGATTCCAACCGTCCTCGGCGCCGCCGTGGGCATGTATAGCGGTCTCAACCAAATCATGGCGGCCAGCCCCGGCATGACCGTCATCGTCTTTCTCGCAGGTGCCTTCGGTCTGATGTTTGCTGTCGAGAAAAACAAAGAAAACTCCCTAGGCGTCGGTCTGTTGCTGCTGTTTACCTTCTTCATGGGTCTCATGCTTTCGCGCATGCTGGGCTTTGTGCTGGGCATGAGTAACGGCACTTCCTTGGTCATGTTCGCGTTTGGCGGCACCGCGGTTGTGTTCGGCACGATGGCCACGCTGGCCTCTTCGATCAAGCGCGATCTCTCAGGCCTGAGCAAGTTCATGTTCATCGGCGTGGTCGTGTTGTTGCTTGCAGCCGTGGCTAACATCTTCTTGCAGATTCCTGCGCTGATGTTGACGGTCTCCGTACTGGCCATTGTGGTGTTTTCAGCCTTCATGTTGATCGATCTGCAGCGTGTCGTGAACGGCGGCGAGACGAACTACGTGTCAGCGACCTTGGCGATTTACCTCGACGTCTACAACGTCTTTGCCAACCTGCTCGCTATCCTCGGTATTTTTGGTGGCAGTCGCGACTAAATCAACAGACGCGTTCTGATGCTGAGGCCCACTTCGGTGGGCCTTTTCTTTTTCTGGTTTGTTTTAAAGGGAGGCCTACGGTGCATCAAACCGATGCTGGGTCCGAGCGGAGCCCGGACTTCCCTGCGCCCAAGCTTGAGCACATCGCACAACGCCCAAACTCGCCCCAAGGGGCTCAGACAAGGGCGTTGTTCATGCGATGCGCTCTGCGTTGGGCTTGGCTGCGCTGACGGTTTGATGCACCGTAGGCCTCCCTTTAAAACAAAGCGAAGACCAATCTGAATGACAAACCTAAGGCGCATCGACACCCAAGCAATGCGTTACTTCTTTTTATTTAAAAACGAGGCAAACGCCGCTTGCGCTTCGTCTGATTTCAAACGCTCGTTGAAGTGTGCCCATTCATAATCAAATGCAGCATGAACCTTTGGCCTTAGGCTGTGCTTGAGCATACGCTTGGATGTTTGAAGCGCTTGGGGCGGAAGCGCGGCCAGCTCATTTGCCAAGGCTTGTGCATCATGAAGCGCCTGACCGGGTTTAGAAAGAGCAGTGATGAAGTCCGCTTCCAAGGCCTCTTGCGCGCTGAAGGGACGACCACGCAGCAACCAGTCTGTGGCACGACGTGACCCGACGATTTGCGCCATCAGCATGCTCGAAGCCCCCTCTGGGCATAGACCAAGCGGCACAAAAGGAATTTTAAACGTGACATTTTCAGCCGCATAGACAAAATCGCAATGCTGCAGCAGCGTGACACCAATACCGATCGCACTCCCTTCAACCGCCACCACAATCGGCAAATCACAATCCGCCAAACTACGAAGAAACTTAATCCCAGCACTATCCCCCTCCGGCCTTGGCACTTGAAAATCTTTGAGGTCATTCCCCGCGGTGAAATAGTTTTCAGCACCCGTTAAAACTATCGCCCGGATCTCTTTATCTTGACCTGCAGCCAAAATCTGTTCAGCGAGCCCAAGATAAGTCGCAACGTCCAAAGCATTCCGCCGCTCTGGACGATTAATCGTCAGGGTCAACACCCCATTATTTTTTACAACAAGCACAGTTTGGTTCATCGAAAGCGTTCCGAATCTAAAGAGATATTAATGATAAGAGGATATGAGCGACAAGTGGTTATGAACGATAAAAGCACATTAATGCTGTTGTAGCGCAAAACGAAAAAACTTGAGAGCCACATCACTCTTGAGGGTCAAAGATGCGTGTCAGGCCGTCAGCGCAGCCAAGCCCCGTCATAAGATCATCGCATCAACAACGCCCCTGTCTGAGCCCCAACGGGGCGAGTTTGGGCGTTGTGCGATGATCTTATGACAGGGCGCAGGGCAGTCCAGGCAAAGCCTGGACCCAGCATCGGTCTGACACGCATCTTTGACCCTCAAGAGCCCTTGCCTCAAAAGCCCCCCAAAAACCGACAAGATCTCTTGACGCTGCCAACAACCTCATGCCAAGCTAGCCCCCTACTTAGGAGAACTTCATGCTGACCGTGAAAACCGATGATGGCGTTGATCTAGTCTACGAAACCTATGGTTCTGGAACCCCGATTGTGTTTGTCCACGAATTTGCCGGACACAAAGAAAGCTGGGAACCTCAAGTGCGTCACTTCGCACGGCAGCATCAAGTGATTACTTACAATGCACGCGGCTATCCCCCCTCCTCCGTACCCCCTGATGTCTCCTCCTACTCGCAGAATCGCGCCGTGGCAGACATTATTGCCGTGATGGATCATCTAAAAATACAAAAAGCCCATATTGTCGGCTTGTCGATGGGTGGCTTTGCCACATTGCATTTTGGTCTACAGCATCCCGACCGCGCTTTATCCTTGTGCGTCGCAGGTTGCGGCTACGGTGCCGAACTCGACCAGCAAGAGCAGTTCAAAAAAGAAGCCGAAGCCATCGCCGACATGTTGCTCAAGCAGGGCATGAAAGCCTTTGTTGACAAGTATGCGCATGGCCCCACCCGGATTCCTTTTGAACGCGCAGATCCACATGGTTTTGCGGAGTTTAAACAGCAGTTTTACAGCCACTCCGCGCTCGGCTCCGCCAATACACAACTCGGTGTGCAACGCGAACGTCCTTCGCTCTACAACCTCAAAGACAAGCTTGCCAAACTCACGGTGCCCACGTTGATTTTGAACGGCGACGAAGACTGGCCTTGCCTCGCGCCAGGGCTGATGCTCAAGCAAACGATTCCTTCAGCCGCCTTGGCGATTTTGCCCAATTGCGGCCATACGATGAATATCGAAATGCCCAATGAGTTTAACCATGTCCTGGGCAACTTTATCAGCCATGCAGAAAGCGGTCGTTGGCCCATGCGCGATCCACGCGCCATGGTCGCTTCGATCACAGGCATGAAGGATTAATGTCGTCCGTGATGACACTTACGCTCGCTGAAAATTTTAGGGCTATTTTTTATACGCCCTTTTACTTGCTCAAAGCACTCGGTCTGGCCGAACAGGCCGGCCTAGACCTAAGATGGTTGCCGCCGGGCTCGCCTGGCGGCGCGATTGATGCGATCAAGAGCGGCACCGTGGATCTGACCTGGGGTGGTCCCATGCGCGTCATGAAAGATCATGACACGACACCCTCCAATGGACAGTCCTTATTGTGTTTCGGCGAAGTTGTCTCGCGCGACCCCTTCTTTTTGCTCGGTAAAAAAAGCCCCGGTCGCTTCGAGCTTGGTCAGCTCAGACAACTTCGTCTGGCACAGGTCTCAGAAGTACCGACCCCTTGGCTATGCCTACAGGCAGATCTACGCGATCTTGGATTGAACGTTTCGGAAATTGAGGACGCACTGACGCGCGGTTTGAGCATGCCCGAACAAATTCAGGCTCTCAAAGCGGGCACCCTCGACGTTGCCCAACTCTTTGAGCCCCTCGCCAGTGCGCTATTGACCGATCCCGATTATCAAATCCTGTATGCCGGCCACACCCGTGGTCCTACGGTTTACACCACCTTCATTTGCTCTCGCGATGGCTGGGAAAAAAACCATCTTGCCTTGACCGCACTCAGAGATATTTTAGGCACATTACAGACATGGCTGCACGCGCAGACACCTGCCACGATCGCGGCGCATGTTCAACATTTCTTTCCAGAGCTCAGTGCTCAACAACTCGAGCAAGCCCTTGCGCGCTATTTACATCATGACATCTGGAGTAAATCGCCCGAGATGTCCAAAGCCGGCTTTGACAGATTGTCCTACAGCCTGCACAGTGGTCGTTTCATCCGCGCGCAGATTGAGTTTGCATCCTGTATCACACCCTTAGACACCCTCAACATCTAGTTCCTTCAAGGAGTACCACTCATGAACACTTTTCGCCTCGTCAAATGGCTTGCCGCTTCGGTCGCCAGTTTGGGTCTTATTCACAGTGCCGCTCAGGCGCAGACACCCGCCCCCTATCCAAGTCGCCAACTTCAGCTGATCGTTCCCTTCCCCGCGGGCGGACCAACCGACATCGTGGCGCGACTCTATGCGCAACAACTCTCAAAGCTTGCGGGCCAACCCGTCGTCGTTGAAAACATGGCTGGTGCCTCTGGAATGATCGGCACACAAAATGCTGTCCGTGCTGAACCCAACGGCTACACCATCCTTTTCAGCACGGCCAGCACCAGCGTGATGAATGAAATCGTGCGTAAAAAAGTGCCCTACAACTTCCAGAAAGATTTCGCGATGATTGGCCTGATCGCCGATGCGCCTCACCTGTTGGTCGTCGGCCCCTCCGTGCCTGTTAACAGCGTGGCCGAGCTCATCGCACTGGCCAAAAAAGAACCGGGCAAACTGAGTTACTCCTCGGCAGGCACCGGTAGCATCGTCCAGATGGGTGCCGAACTCTTTCGCACCAAGACCGGCACCGAACTGATGCACGTCCCCTACAAGGGTGGTGCGCCCGCGACGCTGGCTGTCTTGCGTGGCGAAGTCACCCTCAACGTCAACGATCTGAGCACCTTCAAGGCGCAAATCGCCGAAGGTAAACTCAAGCCCTTGGCCGTGGCACACACCAGCCGGCTCAAGCCTTTGCCAAATGTGCCGACTTTCACTGAACTCGGTATGCCGGGCATTGTGTCGAGCTCTTGGTGGGGCATTGCCGTTCCGGTGAAAACACCCGGTGCGATCCAAGCAAAGTTACGCGAGTGGAATCAGAAAATCGTCACAAATCCTGAATATGTTGGACGATTGGCTGAGATGGCGTTTGAGCCCATCAATATGACGCCAGAGCAAACCAAAGCATTTATGGCCGCCGAGATTAAGAAATGGCAAGCTGTCGCAAATGCCGCCAACATTCAATTGGATTAATCATGAAAGAGTCTGCTGCCATTTTGCGCGACCTCGAAACCCTGGATACCAATACGGTATCTGACGCACTCGATTTTATGGGCTTACCTGGCGCAACCTTTGGTTTGAGACCCTTGTGGGACTGCCCGAAAATCGTCGGCCGTGCGGCGACGATTTTGCTGGGTCCCAAACAAGGCTCCACACCCACGGTTCATTTGATCACGCCCGTTATCACCAGTATCACCACGGATGACAAAATCCTAGTGATCTCAGGGGGACCAGAAGGCATTTCCTGCTGGGGTGATATTTTGGCCAACGCCTCCAAGATGAAAGGCATTCGAGGGTCTGTCATCGATGGCGTCAGTCGGGATATCGAGGGTAGCGAGTCCATTGGCTACCCCGTCTATGGGCGAGGCGTGACGATGATCAGCGCTCGCAATCGTATTATTCAAATTGACTCAGGCAATCCAGTACAAATGGCCGGTGTGACCGTTCATGAAAATGATTACGTCATTGCGGATCGCTGCGGAACGGTATTTATCCCGGCAGCCAAAGTCGAGGAAGTGATTGCTTTAGGTCAGCGCATTGCTGCCCGTCAGGACGGCATGGTGCAAGCCGTGCGAGCCGGACAGTCTGTCGAAGAAGTCATGCACGATAAAAAGTTCGAGGCCATTCGGCACGGCTAAACCCCTCAAGCGGTCAGGCCGACCGTCATCCCGCCGCAGACATACAACAGTTGGCCTGTCAAAAATCCTGCTTTGCGATCCAGAAACATACGGACCACGTGGGCGATTTCCTCTGGTTCGCCAAAGCGTCCCACAGGAATGGATGCCGCGATCTTTTTAGTTTGAGGCAGTTCCGGCGGATTGCTCGCCAAAAATAAATCTGTCGCAATCGGACCGGGAGCGATCGCGTTGACCGTAATCCCGTCAGCCGCTGTCTCCAGGGCCCAAGTCCTTGTCATTCCCGCCAAGCCGGCTTTGGTACCGCCATAGATCGTCCTTCCGGACTTTCCGAGGGCGGCGCGACTACCGATATTGACGATTCGACCAAATTTGTTGGCACGCATGGCCGGCAATACAGCTTGTGTCATGATCAGAGGAGCAATCAAGTTGAGCGACATCATGTCCTCGATTTGTTCGAGTGTGATGTCCTCGATCTTGCCGATATGAATCATGCCGGCATTATTGACGAGACTGAGGATGTCTTTTTTAGCGGCCCAGTCAAACGCCGCCTCGCGGGCGCGTTTGGGGTCGCCGAGATCGACGGATTCGAAAATCTCACCAGGTAATAACTGCGCAGGTGCAGTCCGACTGAAGTTGATGACTTCGTAACCATCTTCGATCAAAGACTGCACCACAGCGCGACCAATACCTCGACTTCCTCCGGTCACAAGTGCTGTGGTGCCTTTCATTTTATTGCGCCTTGATGTTTCGTTCTTTAATCAGTTTGCCCCATTTGGCGCGCTCGCCGGCCTCGAACTTTGCAAGCTCAGCTCCGAACAAGTTGCCAGGAACCGCCGCCAAGCGCTCGTACGCCTGGATGACTTTAGGTGATTTCAACCCCACACGAGCCGCTTCGATCAACTTGTCCATCACCGGCTGCGGTGTACCTTTTGGCGCGTAGATCGCAAACCAAGCCGTCACATCAAAGCCTTTGACACCGCTCTCTGCGAAACTGGGCAGCGTCGGCATCAGTGGCGTGCGTTCAAGCGATGTGACAGCAATGCCGCGCACCCTTGAACCGTCTTTGATCTGAGCGATCGAACCCGACAGGTTATCAAAGAGCAGGTCAATCTGACCGCCAATCAAAGCAGGCATCGAGGCTGACACACCTTTGAAGGGCACGTGCAGCATTTCCACACCTGCCATGGCCTCAAAATAGGCACCCGTCAAGTGCGGCGAGGAGCCAATGCCCGGCGTACCGTAGCTGAGTTTTTTATCCCCGGCAGCCTTTGCAGCCTTGAGAACATCCCCTAGGTTTTTCCAAGGTGATTTCACGGATACCACCATCACATTTGGTGTCGTGGACACCAGTGCGATCGGCACCAAGTCTGTTGAAGGATTAAACTGCATTTGGCTATAGAGAAACGGGTTAATCGCCTGCGTACCAATCGTACCCAGACCGATCGTGTAGCCATCGGGCTTACTGCGGGCGACTTGAGCCAAACCTACATTACCGGCTGCACCAGGCTTGTTTTCAACAATCACCGTCTGCTTGAGTGTCGCTTCCATCGCTTGGGCAATCGATCGGCCAAACGTGTCCGCAGCACCCGCGGTCGGATAAGGCACAACCAGCGTAACAGGCCGGTTGGGATAGTTTTGCGCATGCGCGACGCCAAGCGTGGCGGCGCTTAGGGTGACTGCGGCCGCGAGGGCGCGGATAGTGAAACGTGTTGACTTCATCAGTGATTGCTCCTGTCGTACGCCTTAAAAAAGGCGCTTGTTATTTGTGTTTGAAGTGCGTGAAACTTAGATCTAAAGTGCATAAATAAGTACTATAGTAATAGCTCTACAAAGCCACTATAGCAGCACAATGTCTGCTCAAGCGCAAAGTTCCTCTGAGACAATTCATGTATTTTTCTGAACGCATGGCCGCACTGGCCAAGAGCCATGGTCAACACCCCGCACTGATCGACCGGGATGTCACGACCACATTTGCCGAACTGCATACGCAATCCTTACAACTCGCGGGCAACTTCGCCCGACAAGGCATCGGTCCCAAGGACCGCGTCGCAGTCTGGCTACCCAATTGTCTAGCTTGGCTACAAACCTTCCTTGCGTGCGCACATCTCGGCGCGACAGTCCTCGCGGTCAACACTCGCTTTCGCAGCCAAGAGGTCGCCGATATCGTCGGTCGCGGTCAAGCGGACTGGTTACTCATGTGGCCCGACTTCAAAGGCATTGCGTTTGCAGACATTTTGGCCGATGTTCCCACCGAGGTTCTGTCCAGACTGCGCGCCATCATCACGCTGGGCGACACCCAAGGAGCCGCCACGCAAGCTATTGCCGCGCGAGGCTACAAGATCCTGGACTACCAGAACTTGCTCGACACCGCGTGCGCTGCTCCGCCAGCGATTGGAAACGCTGGTGTACTCTGTTTTACAACCTCGGGCACCACCTCTTTACCCAAATTCGTCTTGCACGATCAGACCACCTTGATCAAACATGGTGAGGTCATGCAGCAAGCCTATGGCTACGACGCCAACAGTCGTATTTTGGCGAGCGCACCCTTTTGCGGCGCCTTTGGCTTTTCCACACTCACGGGCGGGCTTGTGACGGGATGCACAACGGTCAGCGAACCTGTAACAGACACGCTCAGCACGTTGGCACAAATCCGTAAGCATCGCGTGACCCACACCTATGCCAACAACGAGTCGATTTTGAAACTCTTCGAGATGGCCGCCTCACCGACTGATTTTGAAAGTTGCAAGCTGTTTGGCTTTGCGAGCTTTTCTCCTGCGATCAATAGTTTGCTCGAACAAGCTGAGCGCAATCACGTCGGGCTCACGGGACTATACGGCTCAAGCGAACTGCAAGCCTTGGTCGCTGCGCAACCCACCGACGAATCGCAAGGCGATACCAGTGTGCGCTACCTTTCTGGCGGTCGCTTAATCCATCCCGAGGCGCGCGTGCGAACGTCAGATCCAGAGACCGGACAAGTACTCAAACAAGGCGAATCTGGCGAGATCGAAATTTTCAGCCCCAGCCGTATGGTGGGTTATCTGGATCAGCCTGAAGCCACAGCCAAAGCAATCACTGCTGATGGTTTCTTTAAGACCGGCGACTTAGGCTATGCATTGAGTGAGCGTCAATTCGTATTCCAAACCCGTATGGGTGACTCGATGCGCCTCTCTGGCTTTCTGGTCAACCCCGCCGAAATCGAACAGGCTGTGGAAAAGCTGCCGGGCATCAAAGCCTGTCAGGTTGTAGGAGGCACCCTTGGCACTAAAATCTTGCCGGTCGCCTTTGTGATGTTGCAAGACGGTGCGCAAGGCGATTCGACTGGCTGGACTCAAGCATGTAAGCGCGTGATGGCGGGCTATAAAGTACCTGTACATTTTGAGGTCGTCACGGTTTTTCCCTCAGTCGAAAGCGCGAATGCCGTCAAAATCCAAAAGAATAAATTACGCGATATGGCCGATGCCTTATTGGCTGCGCACGCATGAAGCAAGCACCCGGCCTCCTCTATGCAAGAAGTCCACAACCCTTGTATTTGCAGGTGGCCGCGATCGTTCGGCGCAATATCGAACGCGGAGTCTGGCCACGTGGTCATCAAGTGCCCGCACTGGAAACGCTCGTCGACACACTCGGCGTCTCGCGTGCCACTGTCAGGCAAGCGTTTGGTCTCTTGGAGCGCGAAGGTCTGATACACCGCTCCAGAGGTTCAGGCACCTATGTCAACGAGAATATTCCAGAAACGCATAAGCTCACACTCCCTAAAACGTGGGCCGATACCGTCGCGCTCTCAAAGGCGCTTGGCACCACGACCCTGATGGAGTCCAATGCCGATGTGCCGCTCCCTCTGCTCGGCATGGAGTGTCCTTTTCAAACAAATGGACGCTTCCAGTATTTGAGACGAATTCACACCACCTCGTCGGGTCCTTTTTGTTATACCGAAATGTATCTCGAACGCGATATTTACCGTCAACATCCGGCGCGCTATCGTCACTCGACCGTCGCGCCTATTTTGCATGAATTACATGGTGACAAACTGACCCATGCCGGACAGTTACTCACCATTATCGAAGCCGGCGCAGACTCCGCCGAGGCCCTGCACTTACCTCTTTCCGCACCCGTCGCCGAAATGCGCAGATATGCCTGCATCGGTGAGCAGGTGGTGTATTTTGCGCGACTAGAGATCCCGACGCGCTATGTGCAGATGAAATTTGATCTTCTTGGAAATCAATAAATGTTCAATCCTGATTCGCTGAAGTTACCTTTTTTCGATCACAGCCATCGCGCACTTTACGCTGACGCCAAAACCTGGGCGAGCGCAGCCCTACCAAATCGCGTGCATACCGGCAACGTCGACGAACACTGCATCAAGCTTACGCGACAAATGGGCGAGGCAGGTTGGCTAAGGTATTGCGTACCTGCTGAATATGGTGGCGCGCTTACTGAGCTCGACTCACGCAGCATATGCCTGCTGCGTCAGACGCTCGGCTATTACGATGGTCTGGCCGACTTCGCTTTTGTCATGCAGGGCTTGGGAAGCGGGCCGATCTCCCTGTTTGGTTCCGAGGCGCTTAAACAAAAGTATCTGCCCCATGTCGCTTCTGGAAAAATGCTAGCTGCTTTTGCGCTCTCGGAGCCCGAGGCAGGTTCTGATGTGGCCGCCATGACGACACGCGCCACGCGAACGACGCAGGGCTATCGACTCAATGGCGTCAAGACCTGGATTTCCAACGCGGATATCGCCGACTTTTATACGGTCTTTGCTCAAGTTGAAAACGATGAAGCCGAGGGCGTCACCGCTTTTGTGGTCGATGCCGATACACCCGGACTGCAAGTCACCGAGCGTTTTGATGTCTGCGCCCCCCACCCGATCGGGACACTGACTTTTACGGATTGTGACATCCCTGTCACACAGCGTATTGGTCAAGCCGGCAAAGGCTTCAAAGTCGCGATGCAAAATCTCGATGTCTTTCGCGCTTCGGTCGGCGCCGCAGCACTAGGCTTTGCCGAAGCCGCACTCGACATGGGGATTGCGCGCGCGACCACTCGATCAATGTTTGGCGCGACGCTGGCCGATCTGCAAATGACACAGGCTGCGATTGGTGACATGAGCACAGAGATCGATGCGGCCACCTTGCTCATTTATCGAGCGGCTTGGGAGCGCGATGTACTCAAACAACGTACGACAAAATCTGCAGCGATGGCCAAAATGTTCGCGACCGAATCCGCACAACGCGTGATCGACCGCTGCGTGCAGTTACATGGTGGTTTGGGTGTCAAAGTCGGCCACCCCATGGAAATGTTGTATCGTGAAATCAGAGCGTTGCGCATTTACGAGGGGGCGACCGAAGTCCAGCAAGTCATCATCGCGCGCGAAACAATGAAAAATAAAACTGGAGGAGTAACAGAATGAACGGTTCAGAGGCCATGGTACACACCCTGCTCGCAGGGGATGTTGATGTGTGTTTTGCCAATCCTGGCACGTCCGAGATGCACTTCGTCTCCGCGCTCGACCGCGCGCGCGGAATGCGCTGCGTTTTGGGGTTATTTGAAGGCGTCGCGAGTGGTGCAGCCGACGGTTATTACCGCATGGCGGAAAAACCTGCCGCAACGCTCTTGCATCTGGGCCCTGGCTTGGGCAATGCGCTTGCCAACATCCATAACGCGAAACGCGCCTACTCCGGCATGGTCAACATTGTTGGTCAGCATGCGTGGGATCACATCCATAACAACGCGCCGCTGAATTCCGATGTCGAGGCGGTCGCACGTCCCATGTCCAACTGGGTCAAAACCACCATGTCGTCCGCAGCCGCCCCACTGGACACCGCTGAGGCGATCTCGCAAGCGCGCAGCACCCCAGGGCGTATTGCCACGCTGGTCCTACCCGCCAACTGTGCTTGGGAGCCCTCCGACCCGGGACATTATTCGACCGCACCTGCTCAAACAGCTGCGGCCCCCCTCGCTGAGACCATCGTCGCCCTTGCGCGCCTTTTGTCTGACCGAAAAACTGCTGAAGCTACAACGCTCTTGCTCGGCGGACGGGCCCTGCGCGCGCGCGAAGCCACGCTCGCTGGAAAAATCGCCGCGCACACGGGTTGCAAGTTGGCCTCTGAACCTCGCAATCCACGCATGGAGCGAGGTCGCGGTCGCGTCAACATCGCGCCACTACCCTTTCCAGTCGATGGCGCGGTCGCAATGCTCAAAGACACCAAGCATTTGGTCTTGGTCGGTAGCGCCCCGCCTGTGGCATTTTTTGCCTACCCCAACAAGCCGCGCATGATCAAGCAGCCTGACTGCGAAGTCCTGACTCTGGCGACCCTGACGCACGATATCGAGGCGAGCTTGCAAGCGTTAGTCGATGCGCTGGGTGCGCAAAACACGGCACCTGCTCAAGTGTCTAATGGGCCCATCATTACCGACCTTCCCACCGGCGCTCCGATCGCCGAACACATCGGCACCGTCATCGCAGCACTACTGCCCGAAAACGCCATCATGGTGGACGAAGCTGTGACTACGGGTCGCCAGTTTGCCAAGGTCACGCCTCAAGCGGCGCCACATGACTGCATTGACATCACGGGCGGCGCGATTGGCTGGGGCATGTCGGCGGCGGTCGGTGCCGCGGTCGCTTGTCCGGATCGCAAGGTCTTCGCCTTTCTCGGGGATGGTAGCGCGATGTACACCGTACAGGGGCTGTGGTCGATGGCGCGTGAAAATCTCGATGTCACGGTCGTGATTTTTGCCAATCGCTCCTACAAGATTTTGCGAGGTGAGCTGGCGAATATGGGCGGTCCTGAGGCGGGCGACAACGCCCGCCGCATGCTCGACCTCGATCAGCCATTTTTGGACTGGGTATCGATCGCACGTGGGCATGGCGTCCCGGGCGTACAAGTCAACACGCTCGAGGGCTTTGCGGAGGCGATGCGTATCGCTGCCAAAGAAAAAGGTCCCCGCTTGATAGAACTGGTGATGTAACAAGATCACAACCACCCGCACATTAGGAGTTCAAGACATGAAATGCTACTGCGTGATGAATTTCAAAGAACCGCTTGGCTTGATGGAAATGGAAACACCCACCCCAACCGGTACCCAGGTACTGGTCGAGGTGCGCGCCGCGGGTGTTTGCCACAGTGATATTCACTTTTGGGAAGGGAGTTACGACCTTGGCAATGGTCGTAGCCTCTTACTCAAGGATCGTGGCATTAAATTACCCATGACCATGGGCCACGAGACTGCGGGTACTGTTGTGGCCTTGGGGGCTGAGGCGACTGGCGTCGAAAAAGGTCGTAACTATCTGGTCTATCCATGGATTGGTTGCCGTCAATGCCCCGCCTGCCTGGACGGCCTGGAGAATCATTGCTCCGCTCCACAATACCTCGGCGTGCAGCGACCGGGTGGTTATGCCGATCACCTCTTGGTGCCACATCCACGCTATCTGATCGATATCGGTGACATGGACCCAGCCGAAATCGCCCCTTATGCCTGCTCAGGTCTGACCACTTACAGCGCGCTCAACAAAGTCGGCGCCAACATCTTCCAGAAACATCCCATCGTGATCCTGGGTGCGGGTGGACTGGGCTTAATGTGTCTGGCGTTGGTCAAGGCCCTGAAGGGCGTCGGCGCGATCGTGGTGGATATCGATCCCGCCAAGCGACAGGCCGCACTCGAAGCGGGCGCCCTCGCCGTGGTAGATGGCGCAGCACCTGACGCCGCACAACAAATCATTGCGGCTAATGGTGGCAAACTGGTTCAGGCCATGATCGATCTCGTCGGTGCCCCCGCCACAACATCCCTGGGCTTTGACATCTTGATCAAAGGGGGCAAGCTCGTCATCGTCGGCCTGTTTGGTGGCGGCGCGTCTTGGCCGATTGCCTTTATTCCGATGAAAGCCTTGCAGATTCTTGGCAGCTATACCGGTTCGCTGGACGAGCTGACTGCGTTGTTAAAACTCGTCAAAGATAAAAAGATCACACCTATTCCGGTGCACACACACCCTCTTGCTGAGGCAGATAAGGTGTTGACCTCATTACGCGAAGGCAAGGTCACCGGTCGCGCTGTGTTGACCGCATAACATCAAGCATGGCATACGCTTTTTGTCATCCTGCTGCTTTGGCTGGCTGAAAGCGTTGCAATGCGACCAAGACTTGGCGGGTGGTTAAAGGCCGCCCGGCCAGATGTTCTGACAAGCGCTCACGCAAACTCGCACGTAACTCAGGCTCACCTTGCGCATCTTCAAAATCCGGCTCTTCGGCATCTAGGCCGTAGCCCGTTTCCTTAAGCAAAATCCATTCAAAACGTCGTAAAGCACCTGCCGCAGCTTGACCTGCCGCGAGCCGTTGCAACGCGATCACATACGCGTCAAACAAGCCGGGGTGAGGGTCCTCGCGTGGCAACAAGCGAAATAACAACTCGTTCATATACCAGCATGACATCATGGCAGCACCCGGCAAGGGGTGCACGCCCGCACATTCAGCGCGTGTCAGAGTTTTCATTTCACCAGCGCCTGTCCAGGACAACAACAGAGGCTGAAACACCGATAGCGCAGGTCGCAAGACTGAATGGGGACGTTTAGCCCCTTTGGCGACCATGCTGACCCAGCCGTGGTCTCTTGAAAAGGCTTGAACAATCAGAGAGGTTTCACGCCAGGCCGTTGCGTGCAACACGTAGCCTGGTGTTTCGAGGACACGAAGGACGCGTCTACTCATATCCTAAGTCGCGCAGGCTGCTTTCTTTTTCAGCCCAGCCCTTGCGCACCTTGATATAGACCTCAAGGTGCACGGGCTTGTCCATCAGCTTGGCCATGTCTTGGCGCGCCTCGGAAGCGATGCGCTTCATATGACTGCCGCCCGCACCCAACAAGATGGGACGATGGCTATCTCGCTCGACGATGACACAGGCGTTAATGTGCGCGCCTTTGGCGGTCTCTTCCCACTGCTCAATGACGACGGTGCACCCATACGGCAGCTCGTCACCCACTAAGCGAAAGATTTTTTCACGGATCAGTTCTGCTGCGATAAAGCGCATGGGCCGATCTGTGAGGGTATCCGCATCGAAAAATGGTTCATTTTCAGGCAAACGTTTGGCGACTTCATCCAGCAACTGATCCAGTTGGTGGCGTTTCGTCGAACTCACGGGCACGACCGCATCGAACTTGAATTGCGACGCGATCTTGGCGACAAAAGGATACAACTCGTCACGATTTTTAAGCTGATCAATTTTACTGATCACCAAAATTGTCCGCTCTGGATGGTGTAATAGGGTCAACAGTTTGGCATCACCCGGTGACCACTTGCCAGCCTCGACCACAAACAACACCACATCCACATCAGCCAGCGTCTGTGTCACCACACGATTCATCATCTTGTTCATGGCGCCGCCATGACGCGTTTGAAAGCCTGGTGTATCCACAAACACAAATTGTTCTTGGTCGCGCGTGAGTACGCCCTGAATGCGGTGACGCGTGGTTTGCGCCTTGCGTGAAACAATCGAAATCTTACTGCCGATCAAGGCGTTGGTGAGCGTTGATTTGCCCACGTTGGGTCGGCCAACCACGGCGACAAAACCACAACGATAAGCATGATCCGTTGTCGAAGTTGAGACCGTGATGTCTATATTTTCTGTCATTTAAGTTCCTGAGCCACCGCAACCGGCAGCGTCAATTGTGCCGTTTTGCGCGCTCGGGTTGAACGCTTTTTAACTGGGGTTGGACTCGCAGTCTCCGCCGCTTCTAAGGCAAGTTTGGCCGCAGATTGCTCAGCGGCACGGCGACTGGAGCCGGGGGCGTTGACTTTGATTTCAAGAGAGGGAATCGCGCATTCGACTTCAAACTGTTGGCTATGCGCCGCGCCATGGGTGGCGACCACGCTGTAAAGAGGCAACGCAATCTTTCTACTTTGCAAAAATTCTTGCAAGAGCGTCTTGGCATCTTTACCCAGTGTCAAAGGGTCCACGCTCGCCAAGATCGGTTTGTACAGTCGTTCAATGAGCTGTTGAGCCGCGACAAAACCACCATCCAAGTACACCGCAGCCAAAATCGCCTCGAAGGTATCCGCCAAAATAGAGGGACGTCTGAAACCCCCACTTTTAAGCTCCCCCTCGCCCAACCTGAGGTATTTGGAGAGATCGAGTTTTTGGGCGATGTCCGCCAGCGATGATTGCTTGACCAGATTGGCACGCACGCGAGACAAGTCCCCCTCGTCGAGGGTCCCGTAATGATTGAACAGCAATGCGGCCACCGACACGTTCAACACCGAATCACCCAGAAACTCCAGGCGCTCGTTATGACGGGCGCCATGGCTGCGATGCGTCAGAGCCTGCTCAAGCAGAGCAGGTTTGACGAACGTATATCCAAGCGAAGTCTCAAGAGCGGCCAGAGGCATGTAATGAATTTCATCAACGGGTGACAAGGATCTAAAGGAATCAATGGAAAGGACCGATGCGTCCTAGGTTCCCAAAATTCATCCAGATAAAGAAAGCTTTACCGACGATATTCGCCTCGGGGACGAAACCCCAGAATCGACTGTCCAGGCTGTTATCGCGATTGTCACCCATCATAAAGTAAACACCGGCCGGCACGGTACAGCGCAGACCATTTCGCAGGTATTCGCATTTTTCACGATGCGGAAAGCTTGAAGTGGGCCCTAAGTCCTGCCATCTCCGCTCATCTAACAGTATTTGATGCGGTTTTTTGCCAAGGTACTCTGTAAACTGTGCGGTATATGCCACACGATCCGGTTCGAAATACTCGCCGTCTCGCTTGCGCGGCACCTCTTTGCCGTTGATATAAAGCCGTTTATCGAGATAAGCCACTTCATCACCTGGTAAACCAATGACACGCTTGATGTAATCCACCGAAGGATCAACAGGGTAACGAAACACCATCACATCACCGCGCGCCGGCTCACCGAGTGAAATCACTTTTTCATTGAGCACAGGTAGGCGCAATCCATAGGTGAACTTGTTGACCAAAATCAAATCGCCCGCTTGCAGCGTCGGCAACATCGAGCCCGAAGGAATGCGAAAGGGCTCAACGATAAAAGAGCGCAACACGAATACAAACAGGATGACCGGAAAAAAACTCGCGCCATACTCGACCCACCAGGGTTGCTTTCCCAGGTCCGCGCGAATCTGCTCTTCGCGGCTAAGCCGCTCTTGCTCAGGCAGTGCGGCCCAGCTAGGCCGGGCCAAGTCGAGCGCCTGCATCATGCGAGCATGTCGCTTTTGTCTCAGTGAAAACTTATCGATTGCCCAGATCACACCTGTGATCACGAGCGCGATAAATAAAATCAGGGCAAAGTTCCAGCTCATCAATTCAACCTAGCATTAGTGTTATTTGTCATCGACTTGCAAAATCGCCAAGAACGCTTCCTGGGGAATCTCGACACTACCGACTTGTTTCATACGTTTTTTACCAGCCTTCTGCTTTTCCAGCAGCTTTTTCTTGCGGCTAATATCGCCGCCATAACATTTGGCCAGCACGTTTTTACGCAAGGCTTTGACGTTTTCTCGCGCAATAATTTCGGCGCCAATCGCGGCCTGAATCGCCACGTCGTACATTTGACGCGGGATCAGCTCACGCATGCGCGACACCACCTCGCGCGCGCGATAGCGGGCGTTGGAGCGATGACAAATATTTGACAAGGCGTCGACCTTGTCGGTGTTAATCAGCAAATCGACTTTGACCACATCCGCAGCCCGATACTCTTTGAACTCGTAGTCCATCGACGCATAACCGCGGGAGACTGATTTCAGCTTGTCAAAGAAATCAAGCACAATTTCAGCAAGCGGGATTTCGTAGTGCAGATGGACTTGTCGACCGTGATAGCTCATATCGAGCTGCACCCCACGCTTGTTATTACAAAGCGTCATCACCGTCCCGACATATTCTTGAGGCATGAACAGCGTCACATTGACGATGGGCTCGCGCACTTCGATAAACTTGCCGACCTCGGGCATCCGTGACGGGCTTTCGATATGAATAACAGAGTTGTCCCGCATCACCACCTCGTACACCACGGAGGGCGCGGTCGTGATGATGTCCATGTCAAACTCACGTTCGAGACGCTCCTGGACAATCTCCATGTGCAAGAGTCCGAGAAAACCGCAACGGAAGCCGAAGCCGAGCGCTTGCGATACCTCGGGCTCGTACATCAAAGCGGAATCATTGAGTTTGAGTTTTTCAAGCGAGTCACGCAATTGGTCGTATTCGCTGCTTTCGACGGGATACAGCCCCGCGAAAACTTGTGGCTTGACCTCTTTGAACCCTGGCAACGCTTCGGCGGCAGGTTTGGCCAACAAGGTGATCGTGTCACCCACTTTTGCGTCGGCGAGTTCTTTGATACCGGCGATCACAAACCCGACCTCGCCCGCGGACAGAAACTTGCGGGGCTCGGATTTTGGGGTAAAAACACCTACTTGCTCGCACAAGTGCACCGCACCTGTCGCCATGAAGAAAATTTTGTCCTTGGGCTTGAGCACGCCATTGATCACGCGAATCAGCATGACCACACCCACATAGTTATCGAACCAAGAGTCAATAATCAATGCCTGCAGCGGCGCTTCGGGGTCACCCTTGGGGGCAGGAATGCGTGCCACGACAGCTTCGAGAATATCGTCGATGCCCATGCCTGTTTTGGCGCTCGCCAAAATGGCGTCCGTCGCGTCGATGCCGATGACCTCTTCGACCTCGGCGCGCGCGCTCTCAGGATCGGCCTGCGGCAAATCCATTTTGTTTAGAATCGGCACGACCTCGACACCGAGCTCAATCGCCGTATAACAATTGGCAACCGTCTGCGCCTCGACTCCCTGTGAGGCATCCACCACCAGCAACGCGCCCTCGCAGGCTGACAAGGAACGACTTACTTCGTAAGAGAAGTCCACGTGTCCGGGGGTATCAATTAGATTGAGGTTGTAGATCTTGCCGTCTTGCGCTTTGTAATGCAGCGCGGCTGTCTGGGCTTTGATGGTGATACCACGCTCGCGCTCGATATCCATGGAGTCCAACACCTGCGCGGACATCTCGCGATCAGCCAAGCCACCACAACGATGGATCAGACGATCCGCCAAGGTGGACTTGCCATGGTCGATGTGGGCAATAATGGAGAAATTGCGAATATGCTGCATAACACCTGAAAAGTAAGCGGGCTCGCAAGCAAAAGGGGCGCTCTGCGCCCCTTTTGCGGCAAACCACTATTCTAGCCGTTCTTGGACTTATTTGGCGGGTGGCACTGCAACCCAGCGGGTTTGATCACCCGTTCGAACCATCAAGCCTACGGGCTTGGTCTTGTCCAGCCCAGCAATCACCTTGGCAAACTGTTCCGGACTGGTGATGTCGGTGTTGTTGGCCGCCAAAACAATATCTCCTTCCGCAATACCCACCGTTGAGGCAGGGGCTGCGACGGCAGTCACCTGAACGCCGCCTTTGATGCGCAGCTTTTTCCGCGCCTCAGGGCTCACCGCAACGATTGACATACCCAACACCACATTTTGAGACACCGCGGGTTTTTCCTTGGAGGCAGGTGCTTCGGCAGTTCGCTCAGCTTTAAGTTCTGTCACGGTGACATTGAGCTTGACGGCCTTACCCTTGCGCCAAACTTCTACAGGTGAAACGACCCCAGGTTTTGTTTGCCCCACGAGGCGAGGCAAATCAGACATCCGAGTGATGGCTTTACCGTCGAATTTCAAAATAACGTCACCAGGCAAAATGCCGCCCTTGTCTGCTGGGCCATCAGGCTCGACACCGCTGACCAACGCACCTTCAGCCTTGGGCAATCCAATTGCTTGTGCCACCTCCTTGCTCACTTCGCCGATTTGCACACCGATACGTCCACGTGTGACACGACCCGTGGACTTGAGTTGATCCACAACTTGCATCGCTTCATCAATCGGAATGGCCAGAGAGATGCCCATAAACCCACCACTACGAGACACGATCTGCGCATTGATGCCCACGACTTGTCCCTCAAGGTTCAACAACGGACCACCAGAGTTACCTGGATTGACCGCCACGTCCGTCTGGATAAACGGCAAGTAGTCACCCGTCTCACGGCCCAGCGCGCTGATAATGCCCGCGGTCACCGTCGACTCAAGTCCGAACGGAGAGCCAATCGCCATCACCCACTGACCTTTTTTAAGCGTTTTGGCATTTCCGATCGGCAGTGTAGCCATTCCCTTCGCATCAATTTTGAGCAAGGCGACATCCGTTCGCTGATCACTACCCACGACTTTCGCCTTGAACTCGCGACCATCCGTCAGCGTGACAAAAATATCCGTCGCATCCGCCACCACATGATGGTTCGTTAACAGGTGTCCGTCAGCCGAGATGAAAAAACCAGAACCGACGCCGCGAGGTACCGAGCGCTCTTCAGGCTCGGCACGACGACCGCGCGGTGCTTGCTGTGGTCCCTGACGTCCGCCTGGGGGGGCTAAATCAGGGCCAAAAAAATGACGGAATAATTCATAGGGGTCCTGACCTGGCGCGCCACCACCACCGCCTGCACGCGAGGAAACTTTAGCAGTTGTGCGGATATTCACCACAGCTGCCTCTGATTTTTCGACGATTGCCGTGAAATCAGGCAAGCCAGCAATGCGCGCTTGCACTGGCGAGGCTTGCAAGCCACCGAGCACCAAAGCCGTGACGATCATCAACGTTGTCGCGATGCGGCGCATACGATCAACAGACTGATACAGATATGAATGTGACTGATCTTGCATCATGTACTCCGATTTAAACGCTTCGACTCAACGCTCGCAGCGCGTTAACGTGCGGACGTTGGCGGAACATATTGAATTGCCTGAGCCAACTGTTCAAGGGTTGCAGCCGGCACTTCACCCAATACAGTCAACCAAAAGTTTGCTACCTTGATCCCGAAGATATTCACTGAGCCACTTCGCGCAGCGCCTTGGGGCTCATACTCAGACCGTTCTAACAGATAAGGTTCAATAAAAATTGAAATTGTTGCAAGACCGTCCGACAACACGAGTTGATTCACGCGTTTGTTATTTGAAAAAACGCGTTCCAATTGTGAGGTGAGGACGTAGCCTGCAGGCGATGGAATCCGCCAACCCTGCCCCAGCAAATCCACCTTGGCATGCTGAGCGCGGACGCGACGCCAATCCGATGTGACCCATGCAGGTGTCAACATCGCATCCGTGATTTCCGCGCCGATGGTAACCTGTGTGAAAGCGACTTGTTCGATCACAACACCTTCAGAACCCACCATTTGCGCCTTGAGCAACAAATTGGATTCAAGGTCTGCGCACAAACGATAACCGTAGCGATGCGAATCGCGTGGCGTGATTTCAATACCGCGGCAAGGTCTACCCGCGATACGCAATTGCTCAGGCGCCATTCGCATGGTGTAATTTTTTTCTAAAGATTGTGCGTCATTGAGCAGTAAACCGGGAAAACGGTCGCCGCGCTGACGCTCGAGCAAAACAAGCTTGCGATCTGGCATCAAGCCTTGCACTTCATCGTTAAACCGCAAGTATTCACGCGGAGCGCCATCCAAAATTTCAATGCGTTCCTTTTCATTTTTTCCATCAAACAAGTGCGTAATACGCGATGACTCAAAACGCTCGCCCTGCTGAAACGCAAATACGCCCACATAGTTCAACGTCCGTGCGGCGTGTTGAATTTGTCGCACAATCTGATTGACTTCAGACGCCTCGGATTGTTGAGGCAAGGATTGGGCTGACGCAGCTGGTAATTGCGCCCCAGGAGGTGAAGCCTGAGCCAGGACGCTCGCACCGATCAGCAGGAACGATAAAGCACTACAAAGCAAACGTGACATTACCGCATAGCTCCAAACGAAACGTGACGCACATTCGCTGGTCCTGATATTTCACGATGCGTATTCACATAGTCTCGAACGACAGGAGCATTGAAGGCGACTTCTGTCGAGCGAACTGGTTGCGCGGGGGTCACCTCAGCCACTTGCTCGGACGACAGTGAAAGCTCTGGCAGTAAAAACGGTTTGGCGACCCAAATGACAGAAGCAACGGCGGCCGCCATCGCTACGCCCGGCCAAATCGTTCGACCCCAAGAGCGCAGACCGTTCGTTCCGGTCGCTGCAGGTGCTGAAAGGGGTCGCGAGGTCGGCGCTGGCGCCGCCACAATCGCAGGTTCCTGTGCGATGGCTTGTGAGATACGCTGCTGAAGCGAAGACGTTTCTGGCAGTGCCAAGGCGGGGGTACGCAAGGTGTCGCCAATCAAATGATAAAGGTCCCAAGTCGATTGCCCTTGGGCGGAGGTCAAATGCGTTGGCATGTCAGTCTCCGCATCACCATCCATCCACGCTGAAATCTCACTCTGAGGCTGTTGGGTTGACTGATTCATATTTGAGATCTCGTTAGACTGTTTCATCGTTTGAACTCCTCACCAACGCCGATCGCCGGTGTCACCCAGCAAGGGACGCAACTTTATCGCGATGGCTTCACGGGCTCGAAAAATACGGGACCGCACCGTGCCAATCGGACAACTCATACTTTCAGCAATATCTTCGTAACTCATTCCATCAATTTCACGCATCACAATAGCGTTACGCAAGTCTTCGGGCAAATCATTCATCGCCTTATTGACCGTTTCGGCAATTTGCTGACTCGCCATCTCAGATTCGGGGTTGCTACTGTCTGTTAGGTTGTCAGTTGCGTTAAAAGTTTCACCATCTTCGTTTTCTTGTGCAGAAGGCGTGCTTGGTCGACGGTTATTTTGTGCCAACCAGTTACGGGCCGTATTGATTGCGATGCGGTAAAGCCAAGTGTAGAAAGCACTTTCACCCCGAAACTGGGGTAAAGCGCGATAAGCCTTAATAAAGGCTTCCTGAGCCACATCCTCGATTTCACCGGGATCGCGGATCATGCGCGAAAGTAAGCGCATGATTTTTCTCTGATATTTCAACACCAACAGATCAAAAGCCTGTTTGTCTCCGCGTTGTACGCGCGCAACCAACTCGGCGTCTACGTCCCGCTCACTCAAGCTAAATCCCCTTTTGAGTCACAATGGGCACCCTCCAGCTGCCGCGCAGCCTGAAGGGCGACTTCGCGATATACGGCAGCATTCGTGCACTGCTTCCAAACCACCGCGAAGAAAGTCTTTGTTCTGTTATGGGGACGATAATGAAATTTCAAACCTAAGCTCAGTCCAAAAAGATGATGCCAACGCTGTATGACAATAACCTCTATGCTATCAGTCAGACCAGTCACTTCTGAAAAAAAAGCCAAATGCCAGGACTGATCAGAGCGAATGACTAAAACGCGCCCCCCAAAACCGTTGATTTTGCTCCTCTGTCCAAACCCATGCACCAAAAAGGGGATTACCCCCAACGGATATGCAATCCAAGGTTCGACGCTGACCCACAAGGCAGAAGTCACTAAGGCTAGGCTAGCCAGTGAAAGCAGCACAAAAACCAATCCCGCTATCCAGCGAGGTTGGGTCAGCGGGACAAGCAGTACCGGGCGGGAGGTTTCTGACGTCAAATACGGCGAACAGCCATCGAGCCGTTGGTGCCGCCAAAACCAAACGAGTTGGAGAGCGCCACATCGATCTTGAGTTCACGCGCAGCATTCGCGCAATAATCCAGATCGCATTCGGGGTCTTGATTAAAGATGTTGATCGTCGGCGGAGAAATCTGGTGGTGCACCGCGAGTGTCGTAAACACGGCTTCAATACCACCTGCCGCACCCAACAGATGTCCCGTCATCGACTTAGTCGAATTGACCACGAGCTTTTTGGCGTGATCACCAAACGCCAACTTCAGCGCTTCCGTTTCATTTTTGTCGCCAAGCGGGGTCGAGGTCCCATGCGCATTCACGTATTGCACCTGGTCAGCATTGATTCCGCCGTTGCGTAACGCATTGGCTATACCACGACGTGGTCCATCGCGATCGGGCGCAGTGATGTGATGCGCGTCAGAGCTCATCCCAAAGCCGGCGAACTCACCATAAATACGCGCGCCGCGTTTTTTCGCATGCTCGTATTCTTCGAGAATCAAGACCCCGGCCCCCTCACCCAAGACAAAACCGTCACGATCACGGTCCCAAGGACGCGAGGCCGTTGTCGGATCGTCGTTGCGCTGGGATAAGGCACGCATGGCGGCAAAGCCACCAATGCCAAGCGGCGATACGGTCGACTCGGCCCCTCCGGCCATCATTACATCGGCATCACCGTACTCAATCATGCGGGCGGCGTCGCCAATCGAGTGCAGGCCCGTGGTACATGCCGACACCACCGCATAAGAAGGGCCTTTAAAGCCCAACATAATAGAAATCTGTCCAGAAATCAGGTTAATCAGTGAAGCAGGGACGAAAAACGGGGAAATACGACGCGGACCACGCTCGAGGTACTCAGTTTGCGTTTCTTCAATCCGCTGCAGTCCGCCAATGCCCGAGCCGACAATCACGCCGATACGCTCTGCGTTGGTCTCGGTAATTTCCAACCCAGAGTCTTTCCAAGCTTGTAGGCCGGCTGCGATGCCGTAATGGATAAACGTATCCATCGTGCGCGCTTCTTTGACGGGGAGGATCTGGGTGATATCGAAATCTTTGACTTCACCAGCGATGTGGGAATTAAACGCGCTAGGATCAAAGCGCGAGATCCGTCTAATTCCAGACCGACCACTTACG
Source organism: Burkholderiaceae bacterium (assembly GCA_030728985.1). GTDB lineage: Bacteria > Pseudomonadota > Gammaproteobacteria > Burkholderiales > Burkholderiaceae_B > Zwartia. Next base: position 48,038 of record JANQYI010000033.1, read on the forward strand.
ATGTTGTCCCAAGCCGTTGGAATGTCGTTGCCCACCGGGCTGACAATGCCCAGACCAGTAATTACGACACGTCGCTTCACGGAGCACTCCTCAAATATGCGATTCGCGGTCAAGAACACGGGCGAAAGGAAAACTGACACAACTAAACGGGAGCCATAGGCCCCCGCCGAGCGATGCAGCTTGTTCTAACCGCCTAAATACCGATAAAAATTACTTGGAATTCGAAGTGATGTAATCCACGGCCTGTTGAACAGTCGTGATTTTTTCTGCTTCTTCATCGGGAATTTCGGTTTCGAACTCGTCTTCGAGCGCCATCACCAACTCAACCATGTCGAGCGAATCGGCACCGAGGTCGTCAAGAAAGGAAGATGCGTTCTTAATCTCGGCTTCATTCACGCCAAGTTGTTCAGCGACTATCTTTTTGACGCGCTGTTCGATGCTTTCCATGCAGATCTCCAAAGGGAAAAGTCCGGCGAATTATAGCCAACCGGGAGAAAAAAAACCTATTACATGTACATGCCGCCATTGACGTGCAATGTCGTGCCTGTGATGTAGCCTGCTTGAGGTGACGCCAAAAACGCCACCGCGTGCGCGATATCGCTGGCCGAACCAAGTCGTCCAAGCGGAATTTGTCCCAAGAGTGCCTTGGTTTGGTCCTCATTAAGAGCACTTGTCATATCTGTTTCTATAAAACCGGGGGCAATGCAATTGACTGTCACACCGCGGCTACCGAGCTCACGCGCTAAAGCGCGACTCATCCCGGCGACACCAGCTTTGGCGGCTGCATAGTTAGCCTGACCTGGATTGCCGCTTGAGCCCACAACCGACGTAATGTTGATGATGCGACCCCAACGGGCCTTCATCATGCTGCGCATGACGCCTCTAGACAAACGGAAAACCGCACTGAGGTTGGTTTGCAATACGGCATCCCACTCCTCGTCTTTCATGCGCATCGATAAGTTGTCGCGTGTGATACCCGCGTTATTGACCAAAATGTGCGGACCACCCGACTCTTTGGCCAACGCATCCAACAATGCTTCGCATCCTTGCACATCCGTGACATTGAGCACAACACCCCGGCCACCGAGAGGCTCCAGCATTTCCGTCACTCCAGCGGCGCCGGCCTCGGTCGTTGCGGTGCCAATCACGCAGGCACCACGACCCGCCAATTCGAGTGCAATCGCTCGGCCGATTCCACGGGAAGCGCCCGTGACAAGCGCGACTTTATCTTTTAGGTACATGTCAGTCATCCTTGAGCTTGTTATTGAGCTGTAGCCAGCACATCAAGCGCGGCCTGCATGGATTCGGGGTCTGTCACAGAAAGCGCCACCAGGTCCGGATCGATGCGCTTGACCATACCGGTCAGCACCTTGCCCGGGCCGCACTCCACCACATGAGTGATGCCTTGGCCGCGCATCGCCTGAATTATCTCCACCCAACGCACGGCATGCCAAGCTTGTCGAACCAAGGCATCGCGAATGCCGTCGGGCTCTTGCACCATCGCGACATCGACGTTATTGATAACGGGAATCCGAGAAGTCGAGACACTCACCGCAGCGAGTGCGCCCTGAAGCACGTCGGCTGCGGGCTTGAGCAGACTTGAATGAAATGGTGCAGAGACAGGCAAAAGCATGGCACGTTTGGCGCCCGCCGCCTTGGAGGTCTGGATGGCACGCTGCACGGCCTCTGCATGACCTGCGATGACCACTTGAGAGGGTGCATTAAAGTTGACCGCCTCAACGACTTGTCCCTGCGCGGCTTCGGCGCAGGCCGCACGGACGGCATCGTCCTCAAGACCCAGTACAGCTGCCATGGCACCCGTGCCGACTGGCACGGCTGCTTGCATCGCATCGGCACGAATACGCACCAGGCGTACCGCATCGTCCAGCGATAACGAACCGGCAGCGGTCAGCGCCGCATACTCACCAAGGCTATGACCGGCCATCAGTGAGGCCGTCGGCCCCCCTGCCGCACGCCAAGCCTCGAACATCGCAACACCCGCCGTCAACATCGCTGGCTGGGTATGGGTGGTCAGATTCAGTTGCTCAACAGGTCCCTGGGCCATCAAAGCACCCAAGTCCTCACCCAACGCGGCAGAAGCGTCCGCGACGACTTGCATGGCGGCTGAATGCCCAGACCATGCATCCATCATTCCGACGGATTGCGAGCCTTGACCTGGAAATACGAATGCAAATTTCATGATGTCGCAGAGTAAAAAAATTAAAAAAAACCTAGAAAGCTAAACCTTACTACATACGCAATAGCACCGAACCCCAGGTGAACCCGCCCCCGACACCCTGCATCAACACCAGCTGACCAGGCTGGATACGACCATCGCGACGGGCGACGTCAAACGCAAGGGGAATGCTTGCTGCCGAGGTATTTGCGTGCTGATCGACGGTGATAATCACCTTTTCGACGGGGATGTCTAATTTTTTGGCTAAAAAAGTCAGAATTCGGAGGTTCGCTTGATGGGGAATCAGCCAATCGATATCCGCGAGCGCGACGCCGGACTTTTCCGTAACGGAACGCGCTGAGCGGTCCAGTACCGTGACCGCCTGTTTAAAAACCGCCTGCCCGTCCATGCGCAAAAAGGGATCGCCCGTCACTTGACCAAAAGCGACATTACCCGCCGCACAGAGAATATTCATCTGGCTGCCATCGGCGTGGAGTTCGGCCTCCATAATGCCAGGCGCATCGCTGGCCTTGAGGACGACCGCACCCGCGCCATCACCAAACAAGACACAAGTGGAACGATCGCTCCAGTCAAGAATGCCAGAGAACACCTCAGCACCAATGACCAAGACACAACGCGCGCGCCCTGCACGGATAAAACTATCCGCTGTCGTCAAACCGTAAACAAAACCACTGCAAACGGCCTGAACATCAAAGGCGGCAGCGCCTTTATTGCCAAGATTCGCCTGGACTAGACAGGCAGTACTTGGAAACACAAAATCCGGTGTCGATGTGGCCACAATAATCAGATCGACCTCGTTGGCCGTCACACCCGCGTCTTGGAGCGCGAGGCGGGCGGCTTCAGTCGCCAGCGCGCTGGTCGTCACCCCCTTATCCGCCAGATAACGCTGACGTATGCCGGTCCGCTCGGTGATCCATTGGTCTGACGTTTCGATCTGACGCGTTGCAAGCTCCAAAGCCAAATCATTATTGCTGACCACCCGCGGGGGTAAGCATCCGCCGGAGCCAACGATGCGCGCGAAAGGCATGACCTGGGTCATTCGGTGTCTCCAGATTGAGTCGAAGACACCGCTTCGACTTGTGAGTGTGTCAGTTGAGCGATGGCCTCAGCGGTGCGCGTGAGTAACCCCGTACTGACGGCCTCGCGAGCCCGCTCAAGGGCGCAGCCAAAAGCAAAGGCATCTGCTGAGCCATGGCTCTTGATCACGACCCCGCGCAGACCAAGCAAGGCCGCGCCATTGTATTGACGATTGTCGACGCGACGTCGAAATCTGGACAACACAGGTAAGGCGATCAGCCCCAACAATTTAGTAAAAATATTGCGACTGAATTCTTCTCGTACCATGACAGACATCATGCGCGCCACGCCCTCGGCGGACTTGAGAGCAACATTACCCACAAAGCCATCGCAAACAACCACGTCAACGGTCCCTTTAAAAATGTCATTGCCTTCGACGTTACCGTAAAAGTTCAGTGAACTCTCTCTGAGTAATTCGCCGGCTTGCTTGACAATATCGTTGCCTTTGATGGCCTCTTCGCCGATATTGAGCAAACCCACCGAAGGAGCATGGCTAGGGTCTCCCGCTTGCGCGAGTGCCGTGCCCATAATGGCAAACTGCAACAGATGCTCAGGCGTGCAATCAACGTTCGCGCCCAAATCCAACATCGTGGTCGCGCCCCCTTTTTGATTGGGCAAGGCAGAGGCAATCGCTGGGCGGTCAATGCCAAACAATGTTTTGAGCACATAGCGCGAAATCGCCATCCACGCTCCCGTATTCCCTGCAGAGATACAGGCATCGGCGAGGCCATCTTTGACCGCTTGCGCGGCAACTCGCATCGAGGAATCTTTTTTTCGACGCAGAGCGACCTCAACAGGGTCGTCCATAGTCACCACCTCGGAGGCCGGCAAAATCGTGTAGCGCTCAGGTGAAATGTCCGGATAACGCTTGGCACACGCAGCAACGGCCTGCTCGATTTGCTCGGACAGGCCGACTAAAAGTATGTGCGTATCAGGAAAGCGCTGCGCAAAGGCAAACGCAGCCGGGACGGTGACGGGAATACCCTCGTCACCACCCATGCAGTCTATCGCGATGCGAATTACGGTAGCCACGTGATGATGGTGCGCAGCACGTTTGAATAAGACACGCTTAGACGAGGTAAGCCCGTCAACCGCGTATTATTCGTCGGTCTTGGTCTTGAGAACCTTGCGGCCACGGTAAAAGCCTGTGGGGCTGATGTGGTGGCGCAGATGTTGCTCTCCCGTATTTGGCTCGATCGCCGTTGGGGGATTAACCAGAAAGTCGTGCGAGCGGTGCATACCGCGCTTGGACGGGGATTTTTTGTTTTGCTGAACAGCCATGACAACTCCTGTGGATTGGCGAATTGTACGCCAACCGTCTTGATAACAACTACTGACCCTTGGTTTTGAGCTGACTCAACACCGCAAAGGGCGAGAGGGGCTCCTCCCTACCGGCCTGCTCTTCTGCTTGCGCGTCTAGATCAAGCGTTTCCGGACACGCTTCGTGTCGCGGCACATAGGGTACTTCTAAAATTAACTCATCCTCAACCAGAGCGCACAAGTCAAACTTGGGCGATCCAACGATTTTTTCGGGCTGACCTAAATCCTCCTCGTCGATCTCATCATCGCCAAGATCCGACTCACGCCGCACCAATTCAAAAACAGTTTGCCGATCAACCGGCAACACGAGCGCCCCTAAACAACGCTGACACTCGAGTACTAAATTTGCCTGAACAAGAACCACAAGTTGCGACTTGTCGTCTTTTGTTCGTCTGCCTTCGATTTCAACCCTAACCACACCAGGTACGGTCGGCGCGGACTCAAGAACAGTCAGCTCGGCGACCGGCTGCTCAGGCAACCCTTCGAGCAAACGCTCTAAGCGATGCACACTAAAAACACCTGTTGATACCTGCCCTCGTCGCGCAAAATCAAACGCATCTACGATCGGCGGGGGACTAAACCTGTATGTGGCGTTGGAATCTTCTGACAAAATGGCCTGCCTATAAGTGCATACCAATGCGCTCGTGAAAGCACAAACGTACAGTCTGCAACAAAAGAGCAACAAAGCGAGAGATAATAGCTTGTTTTCACCCGTATCGTCAATTTCAAACGTGGCTCAAATCACATTGACACACCCACTGATCCTAGCCTCTAGCTCTCCTTATCGGCGCGAGCTTCTGTCTAGACTAAAAATTCCTTTTATTACGATTCCACCCAATGTGGATGAAACGCCATTGCCAAGCGAGCCGCCTCGCGCGCTAGCGCTTCGTCTTGCGCAAACCAAAGCCCAAGTGATCGCAGCCCAGTACCCAGGACATATTGTCATTGGTGCCGATCAGGCGGCTGCTTTGCATGGCGAACCCTTAGGCAAGCCTGGCGACCACACCAATGCGCAGCGTCAGCTCAGAGCGCTTTCTGGACAAACGGTGATTTTTCACAGCGCGATGTGCGTGGCGAGAGACCAACAAATTCACACCCTCGATGTGCCAACAACCTGCGTTTTTCGGACATTGTCTGAGGCGGCAATCGACAGATACCTCCACATTGATACGCCTTACGACACCGCCGGCAGCGCGAAAGCCGAGTCCCTTGGGATCGCACTCATGCAAAGCATGGAAAGCGCGGATCCCACTTCGATCATAGGTTTGCCCCTGATTGCCCTGACTCGCGTGCTCACAGAGTTTGGGCTCGACCCCCTTGAGCATGCCCGCCTGACACCTCCCACTTCATTTTTAAAGAACAATGATGTCGAATCCTAACTCCAACGCTGCATCCTTGAGCCAGAGTGGAACGGGTACGCTACATCTGATTCCCGTCGCCCTAGGCGAGGCGCCGATTGATCAATGGCTTCCTACGCAAGCACAAGCTCGGGCGGGAAGCCTCAAGATTTATATTGTCGAAAGCGCCAAAGTCGCTCGCGCTTTTTTAAAGCTCACGCCGTTGACTCATCCATTGCAAGACATCCTCATGCATGAACTCAATGCACGAGTCGAAGATGCTACTGTCGAGCAGTGGCTTGCGCCGCTCAAAGCAGGTCAGGACATCGGCTTGGTTTCCGATGCGGGCTGTCCTGCCGTCGCCGATCCTGGCGCCCGCGCGGTCGCTCTCGCGCACCGGTGGGGTATCCCTGTTAAACCTTGGGTCGGTCCTTCTTCAATATTGCTAGGACTCATGGCGAGTGGATTGGACGGACAACGTTTCGCTTTTCATGGTTACGCACCTGTGGAGCCCGCTGAGCGCGCCCGACAACTCAAAGTTTGGGAGCAAATTTCTTCCAAACAAAAACAATCTCAACTCTTCATCGAAACGCCCTACCGCAATCAGGCGATGTTCGCGAGCCTGCTTGAACACCTCAAAGGCAACACCCGCTTATGCATCGCCCGCTCGGTCACAACCCAAGACGAATGGATTCGGACCCTGAGCATCGCGCAATGGAAAACCCAGCCAAGCCCCGCCCTCGATAAACACCCGACGCTTTTTATCGTTCAGGCCGCATAATGCATACGTTGAGCTCTTACGCACCTTTTTCATCGCGTCTTTTTTATCAACGCCTGTGCCTCTGCCTGTTTGCAATCATCTTGTCAGGCTGCGCGTCTCAGGTCGGCGGCCCCTACCGCTTCGACGACTCGATGAAGTCGCGCGGCCAAAGTGGTCGCATCGATGTGATCGTGTTGCACTACACCGCATCGACCAAACCCAGCGCGCTTATGACACTCACCAATCGAGATGTGAGTGCGCACTATGTCGTGACCGACGACAAGCCGCCGATCGTTTACCGTCTGGTCAATGAGGACAAGAGTGCTTGGCATGCTGGCGACAGCAGCTGGTATGGAAAAACCTTTCTGAACCAACGCTCCATTGGCATCGAGATTGTGCACCCAGGCTGGACGCGCAATAGCCATGGAGACAAAGGCATCCCCTATACAGACACACAGATCGCCGCGGTCATCGCGCTCACAAAAGAGGTTGCCCAACGCCACAAGATCGCACCTGAAAATATTGTCGGACACAGTGATGTCGCACCGATGCGCAAAATTGATCCTGGGCCGTCCTTTCCCTGGAAAAAGCTCGCACAAGCGGGCGTCGGGCGTTGGTTCGACGAGGCCGCTGCGGCTAAATATGAAGCCAACTTTACTCGCACAGGCTATCCAGACGCCGGATGGTTTCAGCAGCAGCTCAGGCGGGTGGGCTATCAGGTGCCGGAGTCCAGATATTTCGATGCCGGGACCTTGGCGGCCATTGGCGCCTTTCAAATGCACTATCGGCCAGATCGCGTGACCAGCCGTCCAGACCCGCAAACGGCGGCTCGCCTGATGGCCCTGCCGACGACAGGCTCAGGCCTATAGATATCCCTGCACCCTAAGGCGCGCTCTCACGATCACAAGCGTTAAAGACGGGCTTTGAACCAAGCCCTCCACACGCGCCAAGCCAATAAGAACGCCAAGACCGCCGCATAGATCAAGACCGTATCGAAATCGTTTTTGCCTTGTTTGTGCCACCAATAATGCAAGATCGCCAACAAACCGATCAAATAAATCGAACGATGCAAAAGCTGCCACCTTTTACCTAAGCGACGCATCCAGCCCTGGGTGGAAGTGATGGCCAACAGTGTCATAGTCAAAAATGCCGCGGCTCCCACCAAGATAAACGGGCGTTTCCAGATATCAGAAATCATGGGCAGCAACTCAAAACTCTGGTCCCACCCCGCCCATGACAGGGCATGCAGCGTGGCATAAAAAAAAGTGAAGAGTCCGCACATTCGCCGCCAACGCAGAAGCGCCGGCTGTTTCAGCCATTGACGCAAAGGGGAGATGGATAACGTTACCAGCAAGCACACCAGGGTCCAGGTTCCAGACGACCGCGTCAAGAACTCAACCGGGTTCGCTGTCAAGTCGTCTTGATACCCAAGCATCACCCATCTAAGTAGTGGATAAAGCCCTGCAATGAAGAGCAGGGGTTTGGCACGATCAAACGTCTTGACTGAGAGTGCCTGCACGCCCTGACTCAATAGTTTTTGCGCAAGTCCAAGCCCGCATAAAGCGACCCTACTTCGTTGGCATAGCCATTGAGCATCAGTGTTTTACGCTTGGGTGTAAACAGACCGTCTTCGCCGATGCGTCGCTCGGTCGCCTGGCTCCAACGTGGGTGAGAGACTTCGGGATTGACGTTGGAATAAAAGCCGTATTCGGAGGGTTGCGACTGCTCCCAACTTCCAACCGGTTGCTTTTCAAGTAAGCGAATCGTGACAATCGACTTGACGGACTTAAAGCCGTATTTCCAGGGCACGACCATACGTACCGGCGCGCCATTTTGATTGGGCAAGACTTTTCCGTACATACCCACCACCAACATGGTCAAAGGATGCATCGCCTCATCGATCCTCAAACCATCGCGATAGGGCCAGTCAATCGAACTTGTGCGCAAACCCGGCATATTTTTAGGTTGCATGTCCGTAACGAACTCTACAAACTTCGCGTTGCTGTTAGGCTGAACTTGCTTGATGAGCTCGGACATCGAATAACCGACCCAAGGAATCGCCATCGACCAGCCTTCGACGCAGCGCATACGGTAAGCACGGTCTTCGAGCGGCGCAAGCTTGAGCAAGTCATCCAGATCGAAGGTTTTAGGGGCCGCACACTCTCCCTCAACCCGCAATTTCCAAGGAGTGGTCTGCATTTTGTGCGCATATTTGACCGGATCACCTTTGTCCATGCCAAACTCAAAGAAATTGTTATAACTCGTCGCGTCTTTTTCTGGGGTGAGAGGCTCCATCAAGACAAATTGAGTTGAGCGCTTTGCGTCAAGCTTCGCCTTGTTCGCGGCTGAACTTAGCTGGGGCAAGCCTGCGAGCGTGCCGGCGGCAAAGGTCGCACCAGCCGCTTTCATCCAGTAACGTCGACTTTCCCAGACCTCTTCGGGAGTGATTTCACTGGCGCGTATACGTGGGTAACGATAGACAGGCATCTGGAACTCCGACAAGGGAAATGATTCGAAGATTGAAACACACTTCAGCAGCGAGAAACACCTATTGAAAGTGGGTTTAACAATTCTACAGCGTACCGACGGTCACGCTGAGGCAATACGTTCGCGCAGCCACTGGTGCAAACTCGACACATCTGAAGCGATCGTATGGTGAGGGCATGCCCTCAGCTCCTCTTCGGGATGGGCGCCATAAGCGACCCCAATGCCGTGCACGCCTGCATTGGCCGCCATCGTTAAATCGTGCGACGTGTCGCCAACCATCACCATGCGCTCGGGCTCAACCATGAGCTCATCGATGAGTTCGAGCAACATGCCGGGGTGTGGTTTGCCAAACGTCTCGTCGGCAGTGCGTGTGGCCGCAAACGCGCTGTGCAGAGATGTCGCCGCAAGCGCGCGATTTAACCCCACCCGGCTTTTACCCGTGGCGACCGCAAGCGTCGCACCCGCGGCCTGCAAATCGCTGAGCATCTCCGGCACACCGTCGAAAAGCTTCAGCTGCGTGTCTTTGGCAAGATAATGATAGCGATAACGCTCGAGAAACAACGGTTCCATCGAAGGCTTCAAATCCGGCACCGCGCGGCGCAAAGCGGGTTCGAGTGACAAACCAATCACCCAAGCCGCCTCCGCGGCGCTTGGCACCCGTAGCTCAAGATCCCGACACGCGCCCTGAATCGCCACCACAATGCTGTGCGTCGAGTCCATGAGGGTGCCATCCCAGTCGAACACAATCACCGAATAGGGTTTCATCGCGCCTCCAGTTTTTGGAGGATTTTTTCACAACTCGAAGGTAAAGGTGCTTCGAGCACCATGGGCTCTTGGCTTAAAGGATGAGGCATTTCAAGCCGGCAAGCATGCAAAAACATTCTGGTGAACCCTAGTTTGCTAAAAATTGCGCGCGTCTCATCGCGCCCGTATTTATCATCGCCCACGATCGGAAATCCACTGGAGGCGAGATGTACCCGTATCTGATGCGTCCTTCCGGTCCGTAATTCGGCGTCAACCAGACTATAGCCATTGAAACGACGCTCTGCACTGACGATCGTATGAGCGACCTGCCCTTCGGCCTCGACTTTGACGCGACGCTCGCCCGTTTGAGTGGTCCACTTAAGTAAAGGCAAACGGATATGTTGACGCGCATTGACCCAGTCACCCTCCACCAGTGCTAAGTAATGCTTTCTTCCGCCGCCTGTCCGGAACATCTCGTGTAGAGATAACAAAACATTTCTTTTTTTGGCAATTAATAATAGGCCAGAAGTATCTCGATCCAAGCGATGCGCAAGCTCTAGAAACTTGGCTTCAGGCCGAGCCGCCCGCAAAGCCTCGATCACGCCAAATGACACGCCGCTGCCGCCATGCACGGCGGTCCCCGCAGGTTTATCGATCACCAGCAGACCTTCGTCTTCGAACACGACAGGAAACTCAGTGCCCGGAACCGATCTTTTCTCGTCAGGTGCAGGCAGGCGCATCGGGGGCACGCGGACGAGATCTCCAAGCTTGAGTCGGTCATCTGGCGAAACTCGCCCTTTGTTGACCCGCACCTCCCCGCCCCTGACTGCTTTGTAAATATGACTTTTGGGCACGCCTTTGCACAACCGCATTAGAAAGTTATCCAGCCGCTGGCCATCATGCTCTTCGGTGACCTCGATCATCCGAACAACTGGGGGAGGCGCAACTGGAGAAGCTACATTTTTAGGGGGTGCTATAGAATCTTTGCGCATCAGCAAAAGCGGCTTATAATCAGCCAAGCCTGAAAAGGGTTAAGAAAGCCGGGTTGTAAAGCCTCTTAGGATTACAAAACCCTCCTTCGTAGAGATGCAACGTTACGTTACGTTGCGTTTCCGTCGGGATCGCGCACTGCACTATTTTTGTATTGTACCGCTTGCTTTCTTACCCTCTGGGTTGCTGGTCGTCGGCTAGACCGAGTTGTCCTTCGGACGCGATGTTGCGACGTTTTAACGTTTCGCCCGCATCGAAATTACATACTCCGTCATGCCGCGCGCAATACTGAATTAAGAGCAAGATTAAAAGCAAGAAACCGTCGTATCCCTGCACCAGGCGTTTGACACATATCCGCCTGATGTTCACAGCATTTTTTTAGTCAACCACTTTTGTCAAATACTCTTGTGACCCTGACCCTCCTGCTGAATGAACCCCGCGCCTCAGGGCGCACAGTGCCGGTCTAAAGACCTTTTCTTCGTGCGTCCCAACAAGGGCGCGCGTCCTCTTTGCCTGCTTCAGTGTTTCGCAGCCAACAACGCGTGGCTGCGCGCCGATTTACGGCGCGCCATTTAAATGGAGAAACTCTCTCATGAAGCGCATGCTGTTTAACGCAACGCACCAAGAAGAACTACGTGTTGCAATCGTCGACGGGCAAAAGCTCATCGACCTCGATATCGAAATCGCCGGACGCGAACAGCGCAAAGGCAACATTTACAAAGGTGTCATTACCCGCATCGAGCCTGGTCTCGAAGCTTGCTTTGTCAACTACGGCGAAGACCGTCACGGCTTTTTGCCCTTCAAAGAAATTGCACGCAGCTATTTCAAAGAAGGCGTCGATGTTCGTGCCGCCCGCATTCAAGACGCGCTGCGCGAAGGCCAAGAGCTGATCGTTCAGGTTGAAAAAGAGGAGAGAGGCAACAAAGGCGCTGCGCTCACGACCTTTATCTCGCTTGCAGGCCGTTATTTGGTGCTAATGCCTAACAATCCTCGCGGTGGTGGTGTTTCACGCCGCGTCGAGGGCGAAGAGCGTCAAGAACTCCGCGAAGCGATGGATCAACTCACCATCCCGCCCGGGATGAGCATCATCGCTCGCACCGCCGGCATTGGTCGTAACGCCGAGGAACTGCAGTGGGACATGTCCTATCTGATGCAGCTTTGGACAGCCATTGACGGCGCCGCTAAGGATAACCCCGCCCCCATTCTGATTTACCTCGAATCGAGCCTCGTGATCCGAGCGATCCGTGATTACTTCTCACCCGATATTGGTGAGATTTTGATCGATACGGACGATATCGCTGATCAAGCCACGGCCTTTATGAGTGTCGTAATGCCTGACAACGTCGAGCGGGTCAAACGCTACCGCGACGACGTTCCACTGTTCTCGCGCTTCCAGATCGAACACCAGATCGAAACCGCCTACTCGCGCACGGTTGAGCTGCCTTCCGGCGGCTCGGTCGTGATCGACCATACCGAGGCACTCGTCGCTGTTGATGTCAACTCGGCACGCGCCACCCGTGGCGCCGACATCGAAGAAACTGCGGTGCGCACCAACCAAGAAGCCGCCGACGAAGTCGCGCGTCAATTGCGTCTGCGTGACTTGGGCGGTCTGATTGTGATCGACTTCATCGACATGGAAGACACGAAAAATCAGCGTGCAGTTGAAAATCGCCTGCGCGATGCGCTTCATTTTGACCGTGCTCGCGTCCAAATGGGCAAGATTTCACGTTTTGGTTTGATGGAGCTGTCCCGTCAGCGTTTGCGTCCAGCGCTCAACGAAGGCTCACACATCACTTGCCCACGTTGTAATGGCACGGGTGTGATTCGCGATGCCGAGTCCAGCGCGCTGCAAGTCTTGCGTTTGCTTCAAGAAGAAGCCATGAAGGAAAACACGGCCGCTGTGCATGCACAGGTCCCTGTCGATGTCGCGACCTTCTTGCTCAACGAAAAACGTTCAGACATCACCAAGATTGAGACACGCCTCAAAGTCAACCTGATCTTGATTCCAAATCGTCATCTCGAGACGCCGCATCACCATATCGAGCGCTTGCGTCATGACGATCCTCGTCTCGAGGACATTAAAACCAGCTTTGACATGGTGGATGCTCCCTCGACGGATATGAGCTGGGCACCCAAAGAACAGGAAATCAAAGCCAAACCCGAAGCCCTGGTCAAAGGCATCACGCCCGCAAAACCGGCACCCATCTCTTCGACCCCAGCCAAGAAAGCGGAGAGCGACACAACGCCTGGCTTGTTTTCCCGCTTCATGAGCTGGTTGACCGGTGGCTCCTCCACTGAGAAAAAAGAAGAGTCTACAAAACCGACTGACTCACGTGAACGTGGTCGCTCAGGGCAAGGCGACCGTCGTGGCGGTAATCGTGGTGGTCGTGGTCGTCGTCCCGACAATCGTGGCGAAGCGCGTTCCGCAACGGGTGATGCTTCAAACACTTCCGACAATCGTCGCCCCCCCAAGGATGAACTCGCTCAGCGCGCGCCTCAAGCGCGCAACGAAGCAAGCGAATCGGGCGAGGATAGCCCACGCGGCAATCGTAACCGTCGTGGCCGTGGTCGTAACCGTCGCGAGGATGGTAGCGATGTTCGTCCGGATCAAGTCGAGGGAGTGACCAACGCCGCTCAGACAGATGATGTGACCGCTTCGACCGAGCGTCGTCCTCAAGCGCCACGCTCAACACCGGCTGCGAGTCCATTGACGGATGATCAGACCAACCTTCAACAGGGCTTGGATGCACAAGGCTTGGGTGAGGATGATATTGACCAGGCCGATCCAGAGCGCAAGCGACGTCGCCGTCGTAGTCGTCGTGGCCGCCGTGGCACCGACGAAGGGTCCGGTATCGAGGGTCGCGAAGACCAAGCAACGGAAAACGAAGACTTTGACCATGTGTCGAGCAATGCGCTTTCCGGTGCGCCCGTTGCCTATGTTGAACACGGCGCAAGCGTAACGGTAACGCCTGTCGCATCTTCTGCGCCTAGCGCACCTGCTGCTCCTGAAGCGCTCGTAGTTGCTCCAACTCCTGATCTGCCCACCCCAGTAACCACTGCCGTACTCACTGCCGCACCTATTCAGGTCGCGACGGTGTCAACGGCGCCGACTTTGACACAGACCCCACGCGTTGATCAAGCCACTTTGCATGCGATTGTGCAAACAGCAGGATTGCAATGGGTTGAAACTGATCCTGCTCGTGTCGCGCAAGCGTTGGCCAGTCAAAACGTCGTGCCTGTTAAGCTCGGACGTGAACCAAAGCCAAAGGCTGCTGTATCTAGTCAGCCTTTAGTTCAAGTAGAAACTATTCGGTAATTGACTCTCTTGCGCGAAAGCGCAAGTCACACTGGAATCGGCATAGGGGGCAATCATAGTTGATTGCGCCCCTGCCACACCACCCGGCAT
>JANQYI010000034.1 GCA_030728985.1 Burkholderiaceae bacterium
ATTTCTTTCCTGCCAAAAGTGCTTTACAACCCGAAGGCCTTCATCGCACACGCGGAATGGCTGGATCAGGGTTGCCCCCATTGTCCAAAATTCCCCACTGCTGCCTCCCGTAGGAGTCTGGGCCGTGTCTCAGTCCCAGTGTGGCTGGTCGTCCTCTCAAACCAGCTACGGATCGTCGCCTTGGTGAGCCTTTACCTCACCAACTAGCTAATCCGATATCGGCCGCTCCAATAGTGAGAGGTCTTGCGATCCCCCCCTTTCCCCCGTAGGGCGTATGCGGTATTAGCTACTCTTTCGAGTAGTTATCCCCCGCTACTGGGTACGTTCCGATATATTACTCACCCGTTCGCCACTCGCCGCCAGACCGAAGTCCGCGCTGCCGTTCGACTTGCATGTGTAAGGCATCCCGCTAGCGTTCAATCTGAGCCAGGATCAAACTCTTCAGTTTAATCTCTGTATAAATCGTATTTCCTTGACCCAAGTTACCCCAGGCCGGTTATACGTCGCTGCTCAAAGGAAGTGAGGTTATTAATATCAAGCTTTTACACTCAATATCCATTTCCAAACTTCTTTGTGAGCACTTGATTTCGTTTGCAATTGCTTGACCTGTTACAGCCAAACAACCTGCGACACTCATTCCAAGCGCCCACACTTATCGGTTGTCAAATTTTTAAAGAACAAGGTAATACAAATAATGACAGTGTTTCCACTGTGTTTGCTTGCAACGAGCATTTAATAATGCGCCAGAAGCAGAGAAACGAGATTATGAAGGAGTTTTTTGTCCATGTCAAACCGGATTTTCATCATTGAGCGAAAAATTATGCCTTTTGCTCACTGAGAATTTTGCTCCACCACATCTTTAAAGCCAAGCCCGCTACTATAGCACAACTACCTAAGCCTTATCCGAGATTGAACTGTCATGACTGAAGATATTCTGATTAACGTCACTCCCTTTGAAACACGCGTCGCCTTGGTGGCGCGCGGCGCGGTTCAGGAGCTTCACATGGAGCGCAGCACTCAACGCGGGCAAGTCGGCAACATTTATTTAGGCAAAGTTGTCCGTGTGCTGCCTGGCATGCAAAGCGCCTTTGTTGAGATTGGGCTCGAACGCGCCGCGTTTATCCACATCGCAGACCTGAGGGAAAACAGGAGCGAACGCGCTTTAGCGACACCTCAAACGCCAATAGAAAAACTGATATTCGAAGGGCAAAGCCTGATGGTGCAGGTGATTAAGGATCCTCTGGGCACCAAAGGCGCTCGCTTATCGACGCAAATTAGCATCGCTGGCCGGATGTTGGTCTATCTTCCACACGAACCGCATATTGGGATTTCTCAAAAAATTGGATCCGAATCAGATCGTCAGGCCCTGCGCGAAAGAGTACAAGCCCTTGTTTCACCCGAAGAAAAAGGTGGGTTCATTGTGCGCACCCAAGCCGAAGGTGCAACGGATGAGGAGCTCAGCGCAGACCTCGCCTATTTAAAAAAACTATGGGGTCATGTGCAGCAAGGGGCACGAACTCTGCCGGCGACAAGCCTACTGCATCAAGACCTGACGCTCGCCCAGCGAGTTCTCAGAGATATGGTGACCCCGCAAACCGATCAAATATTGATCGATTCCCGCAGCGTCAGCACCGAACTCAAGGCCTGGGCCGATATCTACACCCCATCGATCTTGGGGCGCATTCAACACTATAGCGGCGAACGGACGTTGTTTGACACCGCGAATATCGAGGAAGAAATTGCTCGCGCACTATCCAGACGCGTCGAACTCAAGTCGGGCGGCTATTTGATCATTGACCAGACAGAGGCGCTCACCACGGTCGACGTCAATACTGGTGGATTTGTCGGCGGACGCAATTTTGACGACACCATCTTTAAAACCAACCTCGAAGCGGCGCAAACCATCGCGCGTCAGCTCAGGTTGAGAAATCTTGGCGGGATCATTATTCTTGATTTTATTGACATGGATGATGCCGCGCATCGCGACGCGGTGCTCGCCGAGCTCAACAAAGCACTGTCCTTTGACCGAACACGCATGACCGTGAACGGGTTTACCCAGCTCGGGCTCGTTGAAATGACGCGCAAGCGCACGCGTGATTCGCTCGCCCATCAGCTTTGCGAACCCTGCCCCACCTGCCAAGCCCGAGGAAATGTCCGAACGAACAAAAGTATCTGTTACGACATTTTGCGAGAGATTCTGCGCGAGGCCAAACAGTTCAATCCGCGAGAATTTAGAGTCCTCGCTTCACAGGGGGTGATTGATTTATTTCTGGAAGAAGAGAGCCAACATCTCGCCATGCTAGGGGACTTTATCGGAAAAAAAATATCGCTTGAAGTCGCTACGGAATACACCCAAGAACAATATGACATCGTATTAACTTAGCCATCTCATCACGACGAACGCGATCTTGTCAATACAGGATCATATGGATATGAGAAAGTGTCCCAATTATGCAATTGACCGCTAAACTTGAATGGCTTTGTGAATTAAAGTGCTTTAAAATACACTAAGACATCAGACACATCCAGAGGAGATACCTATGCTGAAGTTTTCACCACGTCGGACCGCCCGCATGCTCGGCCTCGCGTCGTTTGCCATGGCAGGCGCCTTGAGTTTTTCTGCCGTACAAGCGCAATCCACATATCCCGATAAGCCGATCAGATTTATTGTTCCGTTTTCAGCGGGCACGAGCACAGACGTGATTGCACGCGTTTATGCTGACAAGCTAGGTAAACTGCTTGGACAAAACGTGATTGTTGAAAACAAGGCTGGAGCCGGTGGCAATATTTCCGCCGAATTCGTGACGCGCTCGGCGCCGGACGGATACACCCTTACTTTTTCGAACAGCGCGACCAACGCGACCAATCCAGCACTCTACAAAAAAATCAATTTTGATCCAATCAAGGGCTTCACGCACATTGCCTTGATGCTTTCCGCACCCAACATGCTGGCCATCAATCCCAAGATTCCTGTCAACAATATGGCTGAGCTGATTGCTTATGCGAAAAAGAACCCAGGCAAGCTGACTTATATCTCCGCAGGCTCGGGCACCTCGCCACACATGGCAGGCGAACTGCTCAAATCCATGACCGGAATTGATATCACCCACGTCCCCTACAAGAATATCAACCAAGGCTTTACTGATCTGTTCGCAGGTACCGTCTCCATGACGTTCTATCACGTTCCCGTGATTTATCCTCATGTCAAAGAGGGTCGCCTCAGAGCCCTGGGTGTCGCCACCAAAGAGCGTAGCCCGATCGCGCCTGAGGTTCCTCCCATTAATGACACGGTCAAAGGCTACGACATCCGTCCTTGGTGGGGTCTAGCAGGTCCTGCCGGTATTCCCAAGGATATCGTTGACAAGTTGCATAAGGCGACCACGCAGGTCTTGGCTGATCCCGAAGTGATGACTCGTTTCAAGAACATGGGTTTGATCATCACGCCAATGACCACACAACAGTTCAATGACTTTACCGTCACAGAGCTGGCCAAATGGGGCAAGATTGTCAAAGACTCCGGCGCGAGCGTCAACTAAGACATGAAGCAACCGCACACTCCAGACCTGCTACCCACCACGGTGGTGGGCAGTTATCCACAGCCTGACTGGCTGGTCGACCGGGAGCAGCTTTCCAAAGGAGTGCCGCGCACGCGGCAACAGGAAATCTGGCGAATCCCGAGCGACCGCCTTGAGCAGGCGCAAGACGATGCGACGATTCTGGCCATCCGGGACATGGAGCGTGCGGGTATCGACATCATTACCGATGGCGAAATTAGAAGAGAAAGTTACTCGAACCGTTTTGCAATGGAGTTAGAGGGTGTCGATGGCGACACCCCGGCTCTGATTACTTCAAAAGCGGGGCTTAAAACGCCTGTACCGCGCATTGTTGGCAAAATCGTGCGCACGCATCCCGTTGAAATCCGGGATTTACAGTTTTTAAAAGCAAATACAGATCGTCTGACGAAGATCACCCTACCCGGCCCCTTCACCATGGGGCAACAGGCCAAAAATGAGTTTTACGCCGATGACGAAGAAATGGTGATGGACTTTGCAGCCGCGGTCAATGAAGAAGCACTGGACTTGCAGGCGGCCGGGGCTGATTTTATCCAGCTTGACGAACCCTGGCTGCGGCATGACCCCGAGGCGGCCAAGCGATATGCCGTGAAAGCCATCAACCGGGCGTTACAAGGTATTTCGGTACCGACGATTGTTCATCTGTGCTTTGGCTATGCTGCCGTGGTCAAAGGACAAAAGCCAACAGGTTACTCATTCTTGCCTGGACTGGGCGATTCGATCGCGAAACAGATTTCTATCGAAGCCGCTCAGCCACGCCTTGACTTGGGCGTATTAAAAGATTTAGCTGGTAAAAAAATCATGCTTGGGGTGTTAGATCTCGGCACGCATCACATTGAAACCGCAGAACAAGTCGCTGATCGTATCCGTGCAGGTTTGAAATACGTGTCCGCTGAAAACATGATTCCGGCCCCAGATTGCGGTATGAAGTATTTACCGAGGCAAATCGCCTTCGGCAAGCTGCGGGCGCTCGCCGAAGGCGCAAAACTCGTCAGACAAGAGCTTTCCTGATCAAGCAAGCTCAGGATGCATGGTGTGCCAAGGGGTGGCTTTTTCGAAGGCCGCCCCTGCCCTTAACACAGTGACTTCATCGTAATGTTTACCAATCAGTTGCAACGACAACGGTAAACCTGAGGTCGATAAACCACTCATCATCGCCAAAGCGGGATGACCCGTGAGGTTAAACGGGACGCGCGCCTGACGGGTATAAGTGCGCACCACCTCTTGCGCATCGTCGATCCGGCAAGCTGGGTCAAAAGAGTTCGCCGCCAGCAAAAGATCAACCTCTCCAAACGCTTGATTGACGGTATCGCTCAAGGCGCCGCGCAACTGCATCGCATGGACGTAGTCCCCCGCACTGAGAAAGGCACCACAAAGAAGCTTGCGTCGAGTCATTTGTGCATAATCTTCGGGTCTCTCGCGCAGATTCCGTGCATGAATCGCCCAACCCTCGGACATTAAGATGAATTTTTGCGCAGCGCTGAACTCTTGCAAGCTAGGCAAGCTAATGTCCTTGACCTGTGCACCGAGCTTGCGAAAAACCTCACATGCTTGGTTCAGAGCGCGAGTGACTTCAGGATCAGCAATCTCATCTTTTTCGTGAAAATGTCGGATAAAGCCGATGCGCAACCCCTTGACACCCAGCTTCAAATCTCTCGTGTAGGTCGATGGTTTGAGGGCGCCAGCAACACTCGTGGTTGTCGCCATCACATCGAGCAACAGTGCCACGTCTTCGGCAGTGCGCGCCATGGGTCCCACGTGATCGAGCGACATGGAGAGCGGATAAACACCACGCCGCGACACTAAGTCATACGTCGCTTTGAGGCCTGCCAAGCCGCAGGCGGCCGCAGGATGGCGTACCGAGCCACCCGTATCCGTGCCAAGTGCCAGAGGCAAAAATCCAGCCGCAAGCGCCGTCCCTGAACCCGAGGATGACCCGCCAGGGTGATGCGCAATATTCCAAGGATTGCGTGCGGGGGGGAAAGGCAGATCAAAGGACGGTCCGCCTATCGCAAACTCGTGCAAGGCCAATTTACCCAAGAGGATGGCGCCGGAGGCTCTCAAGGCAGTCACAACCGGCGCATCTTCGCTAGCCACATGCTCAAACATGAGTTTGGAATGACAAGAGGTTCGCTGCCCCGCTATATCGATAATGTCTTTGATACCAACAGGCACGCCGTGCAAGGGTCCGATACGTCGCCCCGCCTTGAACGCCCGCTCGGCTTCGCGGGCAGAACTGAGCGCTGCTTCACGATCAAGCTGAATAAAAGCTCGGTATTGGGGCTCTAAAGCATCAATACGTGCCAGCAACGCCTCGACCACCTTGACGGGAGATAACGTGCCGGCGTCATAGCCTTGACTGATTTCAGAAGCGGTCATCCAGTGCATCATATTTTCACCTGCATCACAGGCCACAGCTCGGCGGTATTGTCGACGGGCGCGCTAAAAGAGACTCGGATGTTTAAGGCCGTCCGCGCAGCCGTGCCGACATCATCAGGAAAGCGCTCAAGCGCTCGGTCAAGGCCCGCCAACTTCGCGAGCGCCAGCAGGTCAGCGTGATCGCCCTGAGCACTCGCCGCCTGTGAACTTGCCCCCGCACTGATATTGGTATTTTTTTTATCCATTCTGGCTCTCCTTTTTTATCTATTTCAAACTGAATTTTTTATTTCTAATGAAGGCACCAAAGTCGGCGCGCTCGGGCAATGAGTAGTGCCTAGCCTTGTCCTCAGACCAGCCATTAAATTCTACATCCGGATATATTTTTGAGTGACGCTGTCTTTTTAAGGGAAATAAGCGATGTCGGCGGACATCATAAGCATCCACATGCGCGCGAAGGTCGGACTCGTCGAATTGGTTGAGATGCGTTGTCACTGCCAAAGGCAACCTCGGCATGATTCGACCTGAGTCTTGCGGATAGCCCACGCAAAGACCTGCGACTGGAAAAACGGCCTCGGGCAGTCCGAGAAGCTCGCTTGTTTTGTCCGCGTGATTACGCACAGCGCTAATGGGAACAGTCACTAGGCCAACCGCCTCGGCCGCTCGGATGAACTGGGCAAGAATGATTCCGGCATCGACGGCGGCGTTCATGAAATGATCGAGGTGATCATTTGCAAAGGGCTTTCCGCGCCAATCGCCAATCTGTCTGATTCGGCGATTGTTGCCGCAAAACACTAAAAACACCGGTGCGTCATTGATCCAAGGCATGTCAGGAATCAAATCAGCAATGGCTTTGATCCTTAAACGATCGACCACATGCACGATATCAGCTTGTTGCAAATCGGACTTGGAGGGCGCCGAAAGAGCGCACGCAAACAGCAATTCAAGAAGATCACGAGAAACGGTTTGTGATGTCCATGTTCGATGAGAAGCATGGGTGAGCATGCCCAGTAACTCCTGCGCACCGGGCAGTGCGTCAGGCACGCGCACAGGAGAGTCAAAGCGCTTGAGCGCCGCCTCGGCTATTTGTTCAGACAGCGAGATAGGGCTCTGCGACATAAGGAATTCCTATTCTTCTCGAAATTGCATTTGATACAAGGCGGCATAGGCCCCCTCCCGCGCGAGAAGCTCCGCATGCGAGCCCTGCTCCACTACTTTGCCCTGATCCATCACGACAATCTTATCCGCATTTTGCACAGTAGAGAGACGATGTGCAATCACGATGGTGGTCCTGCCCTTCATCAAGGTCTCAAGAGAGGCCTGAACTTGACGCTCGGATTCATTATCCAGCGCCGAGGTGGCTTCATCGAGAATCAAAATGGGTGCATTCTTGATCAACGCGCGGGCAATGGCCAAACGCTGACGCTGCCCGCCCGATAAGCGTGTGGCGTTTTCGCCGACCGGAGTTTGCAGTCCGAGTGGCAACGACTTTACGAACTCAAGCAAATTCGCAGCATCCAGTGCCCGCAAGATTTCAGCCTCTGACGCATCATGTAACGAACCATAACCAACATTGACCGCGATCGTGTCGTCAAACAGCACGACGTCTTGACTGACCAGAGACAATTGTTCACGCAAGGCACGCAGATCCAAGGAAGTAATATCTCGACCGTCAATGAGCAGCTCGCCCGAGGTTGGCATCACAAAACGCGGCAACATATTGACGAGTGTTGTTTTGCCGCTTCCGGAACGACCGACCAGGGCGACCGTCTGGCCGGGCTCAGCCGTAATACTCACATCGCTTAACGTATCCGTCTGCGCATCCGAAAAACGGTGAGAAACATGACGAAACTCGATTCGACCTTGCGCCCTTGAGGTAAAACGCTCCTTACCAGTCTCTGGCTCTGAAGCTTGGTCCACCAAGGTAAACACACTCTCGGCGGCCACTAACATTTTTTGCATTCGCCCTGCGACCTTAGTGAGGCGTTTAATGGGATCGAAAATTTGGGCAAGCGCCGCCATAAAAGCTGCAAAGCTTCCGACGGTAAGCGTTCCCGTATTGGCTTGATTCAAAGCGACAGCGATCACGGCGGCCACCGCCACAGAGATAATGACTTGGGTAATAGGGGTCATTGCGGCATCAGCGGATGCGACGCGCATATCAAAGCGACGCAAACGACCGCTGACATAAGAAAAACGGCTCCGCTCAAACGCGTACCCATCAAACAGCTTGACAACGCGCTGTCCGTCAATGCTCTCGCTCACCACACGCGTCAACTCGGCATTCATGTTGACCATATCTTGATTGATGCGACGCATTCTGGCAATGAAAGAACGGGAGATCAAGACCGAAAGCGGCATGGCGACCAAAATAATCAGGGTCAGCTCCCAGGACATATAGAGCAGCACTCCGATCATCGCGATCACCACAAGCGTCTCTCGCACGATCACCCTCAAGACCTCGGTGGCGTAACTCGTGACGTTGCCGGCGTCGACGGTGAAGCGATTTAATAAGCGACCTGTATCGCCTTTTTTGAAATCGCTATCAGGCATGGTGAGAAGCTTTTCGAACATATCCCGCCTGACACCCAACAAAACGTTATTGGCGACCCAAGCGAGTAAATAGTCACTAAAAAAGTTGCAAACTCCTCGAAAAAGAATCAAGCCGACGATGACCAGAGGAACTTGCCAAACGTATTCAGGTTTGGTGCCAGAGAAGCCCTCATCGAGCAGGGGCTTCATTGCGATCGCCAAGGTTGGCTGCGTCACCGCGGCACCCGTCATAAAAAAGATCGCGAGCGCGAGCCCTTTCCAATACGTACCGACACGACTGTAAATGCGTGACCAGAGATTTTTTTTAAGCGCCTGGGAGGATACAGGCGTCGTTTCGACGGTTGATGTCAAAATGTCGCTCTAAAATCAGATAATTGCTCGATTTTACCCGTCTGAGCTCGCCTAAGCGCGCGCCAGTCTCTGAACAACCTTTTAAGCTCGACTCACGATGCCAGAGAAAGACACCCCGACACGCCCTGCGCCAATTTTTATTCGCCTGCCAAACTGGATCGGTGACGTCTGTATGTGCTTGCCAGCACTCGAGTTGCTCGATAAAGCTGGATTTTCCTATGTCATTTGCGCCCGCGGCTGGACGAAGTCTCTCCTCACCGGTCTCAAAACAGCTGGGTTCATTGAAATGACGGACTCAATTAAGGAAAATGTGCGAGCACTGCGTCATTGGCGCCGGGCGCATCCGACCCATACCCTTGGTTTGTTGATGCCAGACTCCCTGTCTAGCGCCTTGACTTTTCGTCTTGCAGGGATACAAAGCGCGGGCTGGCGAGACGATGGACGCTCCTTGTTATTGAAGTGGGCATACAGCAAACCCACTGAGTCCATGCATGCCGTGCAAGCCTGGTTCGAGCTCACTCAGCGCGCATTACATAGCTGGGGCGTTCAAGCCCTTCATATCCCACTCTCCCCGCACCTTCATTTGCCCATCACCAACGAGCACAAACAAGCGGCGGCGGCCTCCTTGCGCGAGGCCGGTTTCAAGGCGGGTGAGTTCGTTTTAATCGCACCGACCGCCACAGGCCAACATCGCGGACTCAAAAAAGTTTGGCCCCATTTCGATGCTTTTGCTCGTGTATTGCAAAACAATCGCGTCAAGGTTGCGATGTGCCCCCCCGAGACAGAACAGGCTGCGGCGAATCGGGCTGCGCCAACCGTCGATTTGCTCCGACCGCTTGATCTTGGCGGCTTCTGCGCATTGACACGTATGGCAAAACTGGTGATTTGTAACGATTCGGGTGTGGCCCATCTCTGCGCGGCAGCCGGCGCAAAACAGGTCACCCTATTTGGCGTCACTGACATGGCACGCACAGGCCCCTGGAGCCCTGAAAGTTGCAATATGGGGCAAAATGGTCGTTGGCCGACTGCGGGCGAAGTAGTAACACGAGCCCAGCAATTATTAAGCGTTTAAGTGGTATGACGGGACTCCCTTAAGGCGAAACCACAACATTGCTCTCCTCAATTCCTTTTTCAAACCTGCTGCTCTATCCCCCCGGCTTGTGTTTGTTTCTGCTGGCCCTCGCGCTCGTCCTCTCTATCCTCAAGCGACGAGTCACCGCAGTTGTCATATCCCTATTGGGCTTGAGTTGGGTCATTGCATGGTCCCTGCCCGTCACCTCTCTTTATTTTGGCGGACTTCTCGAGTCACAACACCCCTACCGCTCGGCCAAAGAATTGCCTCGCGCTGACGTGATTGTCGTGTTTGGTGGAAATACGCAGGCGAATCGCGCCAATTGGTTTGAGCCATACAACCGCGCCACTGCTGTTGATCGCATCGATCGCGCCGAAGCCCTCTACCTCGCCGGGCGTGCGCCACGCATCTTACTCTCGGGCAGCGCCCTCGAAGGGAAAGTCAGCGAGGCACAAATCGTCGCTCGGCTTCTACGTCAACGCGGCATTCCGGATGCCGCGCTCATTCTTGAAAACGATAGCCGCAATACGTATGAAAACGCACGTTTCACCGACATCACCATGCGGGGACAAAAACTCAAAAGCGCCTTGCTTGTCACCTCCGCGCTCCATATGCCTCGCGCACTGGGGAGTCTCGAAAAACGCGGCATTCAGGTGACAGCGGCTGGCGGCGCTCCCCAAATTGTTTTACCCGCAAAAAATCCGCCCGGCCTGTGGTGGCCGCACCTACGAAGTCTAGAAGCCAGCCGAACGATTATTAAAGAATACCTGGGCCTGTTCGGCTACGGATTGCGAGGCTGGCTCTGACATTGTCTGCGCGCTTGCACTACGCGCCTGTAGAGGGACTCGTAGCGCTCAGCGATACGTTGCCACGAAAACTGCTCAACAAGCTGTGCGCTGTGGTGGATAAACTGCCCGCGCAAAGGTCGCTGGGGATCCAGAGCGAGCAAAGCTTCAGCCATCATCTCGCAATCTCTTGGGTCCTCTAACACCCAGGCATCGTGATGGTGGCGGACAAAGGCTGCGAAACCGCAATATTGCTGCCCACTCAGTATGACGGGCAGTCCATGCGCCATCGCCTCCAGAGGTGCCATACCAAAACTGTCTCGCAACGTTGGATGTAAATAAATATCTGCACTCTGGTAGTACGGCGACACCTCCGAGACCGGCTCGATCAAACGCACCCGCCCAGACAACGCTGGGTGATGCCGTTGGATAAAGTTGTGTGCCTCAGCATCTGCTCCGACAACGGCGAGCTTGTAGCGCTGTGGCAGTGTTTCAAAGGCTTGAGCGACTGCGGCAAGCCCTTTCCTCAGTGGGTTACGCGCCACCAGCAAGCACCCCACCTCGTCCGGTGCCCACGCCAGCTGGGTACGAATATGGTCCCGCACCTCGCGGTCTCTTTTTCCCGGATGGGCACCCGGCGGAATCATTTCAATTTTTTTTAGATCGGGGTAAGCCGTCCGCAGCTGATCCTCCACGCTCGGAGAAACTGCCACAACCTGTCGACCTGGCGCGGAGCGAACAGAAGCGGCCTCAAGCCATAGATACGCGATCAGTCTGGGCTGAAGGTAGCTCAGGAAACCGAGCCAGCGACTCTGCAGGAAGAACCGCCTAAATTTGACGGGTACTACATGTACGACGTGAATGTCGCCTACAGGACCCATCGCATGCGTGTGCACCACATCGTAGTGGTCAGTCGCAGAGGAATCATCTCGAATCAGTGATCGAACTCGATATGCAAAATGCAACGCACGTATCCAACTAGGCCAGCCTTTTAGCCTGTTGATACGAACCTCCTTAATCGGCAGCGTATGTTCAAAGTCCCGAGCAATCACAGTGACATCGTGCGAGAGGGAAAGCCTGTCAATTAAATAGAAGGCATAGGCCTCAGCCCCACCAAACTTGCGACCAAACCGCTCCGTGATGAACGCAATGCGCAAGCGTTCAGCCACGACGACGGTCCTCATGACCCGTCAAACATTTTTGAAAAAACCGCAAAAGATGGGTTGTGCGCCAAACACCGACCCTTGGCAAAATAAAGGGCTTGTCGTGAGGTCCAGCCAAACCACGTCGAGTCGTGGTGGCATTTTCATAGCCAGCCTGCACTACCATCTCGGTGTGTTCAGGGGCGAAGTGACCATAGGGATAACAGAAAGCGGTCACCTCTTGTTCAACTGTGTCAGAAAGAATATGTCGAGAAAGTGTGATCTGTTGACGGGCCTCCTCCTGCGACACCTGAGGTAAATCAACATGATCCAAGGTGTGCGAACCGATCTCCTGTCCCGCCTTAGACCACGCTTTTGCCTCAGCGATTGTCATGAGAGGCGAAAAAGGGATGTTATTGTCCGCATCCCAGACATTTCCGCCATCGAACTGATTGACCACCAGATAATTGGTCGAAGTAAAGCCCAGCTCTGTCAGGACAGGCAAGGCGTTCACATACACATTTCGAAAACCATCATCAAAAGTCACCCCAAAGACTTTGCCTGTCTTCTCGCCTTTTAAGTAGGGCGTTAGATCACGCATGCTCAAGCCACGATACCCCAGCCGATGCATCCAGCGCATTTGTCTAGCAAAACTTTTGGGGTGAACCGTCAAACCACGAAACCGCGTGCCGCGCGGTGCGGGCACATCAATCTGGTGATACATCAAAATCGGAATAGCCTTCATCATCGTGTCGATTACCTTTCAAACCCATCACGCTTTTGGTACACCGCGAGCGTTTGGCGTGCGAAATCATTAAGATTGAACCATTTTTCGGCATGGGCGCGAGCCGCACGACCAAACTGGTTCAACACGTTCGGCTGATTAGCTATTTTACGCAAGACTTCGGCCATACCGACGGCATCGCGGACCTCTACGATCCAGCCTTGTTCGCCATCGATTAAATTTTCGGGCAGACCACCCACACGCGTCACCAACACAGGCAAGCCTAAGGACATCAGCTCCCTGCAAGCGAAGGAGAGCGCCTCTTGGTAGGACAATACAAATCCGATGTCACAAGCTGCCAACAGTGGCCGTACATCGTCTAGCAAGCCAGGAAAGCTAACTTGTGCCTGCAGGCCGAGCTCAATGACTTGTGACAACAACTCAGGACCGGGAGGATCACCCGCGACGACCAAGTGAAAACGGGCCCTCAAGGGCTCGGGCAACGAGGCCAGCGCATAAACTAAATCGAGCCACCCCTTCTCGAGATCCGTCCCCCCTGCGCTGCCAAAAATAATCTTGTCTTTATGCGTTTCGCCAAAATACTGCATGCGAAACAGCGCTTTTTCCTTGGGTGTGACGGGCGCAAAATACTCGGTATCCACTCCGTGTCGAATCGTCGTGATCCCGCATTGACGATACACAGATCCTCTGACACGATTGTATGTGTGATCACTCACTGCAATGACATGATCCGTGGCAAGACGTGCGCGCAAATGATGACCCAGGCTCTTGAGGGGGTGATCATTGTGTTTGGTGAAGATGACTTTCGGTCGCTTGGCCAGACCGAGCATCGCCAACATGACTTGCTTGTGATCCGCCGAACCATTGACATGAACAATATCGAAACGCTCGCGCACAAGCAAAGCTCTCAAACGGGCACGGGCACCAAACCAAGATGAGGGACGCGTCGTAAACTCCATAGGGACTACCTTGACGCCCTCAATCTCTGAGACCAGTCGATAGAGCCTGCTCGAAGCAGGACACGCCACAGTCAGTGTATGTTCAGCGAGCAAGCCTCGCAGCAAGTTCAGGATGTAGGTGACATGTCCGCCACCATTCCCCTCATGGAAGTTAGTGTAGAGAATATTCATTCGATCTTTTTGCTCGTGGTGCGGTGAGCTCGACTTAACCATTTGCGATAGCTCGCCTCAGTCTGTCTGACAAGCGCATGGGGGGTGAAGGGCGAAGCCGGATCCTCCCAAATACGCTTAAAACCAGCTTGACCCATTTGCTTTCTGAGCGCAGGGTCATCAATCAAGCTCAGTAACGCCCGTCGCAGGCCTTCTGTATCGTCGAGCTTGACCAACAGGCCCGTTTTTCCATCCTCCATCATCTCTGGGACACCTCCCACCGAGGTGCCAATCACAGGCAGTCCTGCGGAAGCAGCCTCGAGAAATACCATGCCACTTGCCTCAAGACGCGTGGCGAGACAAAATAGATCAAAGTCAGCCATCAACTGACTGACATCCTCGCGCCGACCCAACAAGTGCACTCGCTTTCCCAGATCTAAACTGTTGACGAGGTTTTTTATTTCTTGAAAAACCGGCTCACCCGACCCGACCATGACGAGATGCACATTGGGGCGTTGCTCAAAAAGGGGCGCCATCGCATGAATGATTTCCCGATGCCCTTTACTGGCGCGCATCGCTGCGACACAGCCCACAACGACAGCATCGGAGGTCAGACCAAGCTCTTGACGCAGCATCGATGGGGTCAGGCGCGTTTGACTTAAAATCGGTGTAAAGATCGTTTCAATCCGGTCTGGTGCAACACCTATCTCAATGAGTTGATTTCTGACAAAATGACTGTCAGTGGTGACGCAGTGTGGCAGCCAGGTATAAGTAAGGAGAGAATTCGGGCGAGTGGCAAGATGGCGCGTACGAACAATCAAAGGCGTCCCGGCAAAACGAGCCGCTGTCGCGGCAATGA
>JANQYI010000035.1 GCA_030728985.1 Burkholderiaceae bacterium
TCAGTTCTTGTTAACCCCAGCGTACTTATGTACTGCACTTACATACTGCACTTACATACTGCACTTACGTACCGCACTTACGTACCGCACTTACGTACTACTTCTTCCCCAGCAAAGCTTTTCCGAGAAAGCCTTTGATTATATGACATATTTTGGATTTTTGCTCATTATTGATTGCCCAGAACAGCATTCCACTTTAAAGAGACTTAGATCTGTATTGAAACGCTTCAGCAAAATGGTGCGCTTCGATCATGGGACGTGACTCAAGATCCGCAATCGTACGTGCCACGCGGCGAACCCGCTGAATCGCACGCGCAGACAAACTATACTGATCAATTAAGCGACCTAAGAGATTTTTTGCCGCAGTATCCATCACGCAGACACCCTCTAACTGACCGTCGCTTAATCTGGCATTCAAGCCCCCTTGCCTGTTGTGCTGACGATACCAAGCCTGAGTGACGCGCTCACGCACCAAGGCTGAAGCCTCCCCTGGCGGTAAATCCATCCATTTTTCTTTTTCCTGAGTCAAGTGAATCTGCAAGTCTATTCTGTCTATCAAGGGACCAGAAACACGTGATTGATAGGTTAAAACGTGCTCTGGACGACACCGACACGCACGCTTTGGATGACCACTCCAACCGCAAGGGCATGGATTCATGGTCGCCAAGAGCTGAAAGTCGGCCGGATAGACCACTTTTAGATTAGCGCGGGCCAGAGCAATTTCGTAATTTTCCAGTGGCTCGCGCAGCGCTTCACGCACTCTGCGGTCAAATTCGGGGAGTTCGTCCATAAACAGCACGCCGCGATGCGCCAGAGAAACTTCACCCGGTTTAGGCTTGAGACCTCCTCCGATGATGGCTGCAACGGAGGCCGAGTGGTGAGGTGCCCTGAAAGGACGCGCCGAGCTTAAGGGTCGCGAGAGGCCCGCAAACGCGGCAATCGACGCCACCTCTAAAGATTCTGCGTGACTAAGCGCAGGCAAAATTCCGGGCATTCGCTTGGCCAGCATACTTTTTCCAACTCCTGGCGAACCCGAGAGCAACATGCTGTGACCACCCGCGGCGGCTAACTCAAGGGCGCGACGCGCCAATAACTGACCGCGCAACTCTGATAGACACCCTTGGTTTGACGCCTGCTCAACCAAAGGCGCGGGCTCAGAAAACACCAAAGGATTTGATCCGTCAAGATGCCCCACAACCTCAGCCAGCGTTCGCGCGCCCAATACAACCAAACCGGGAACGCGAGCAGCCTCAATCGCATCCTCCATCGGCAATACAAGAGTCGCTGCAGGCGAGGATCGCGCCACAGACAAGGCGATCGCAAGGGCTCCCTTTGTCGAAACGAGCGCTCCCGTCAAGGAAAGCTCGCCCGCCAACACTAGATTCGCTAGCAACGGTGAGCGCTTTAATGTGGCCTCATCTTGCGTGCGCTCAAGGATGGACACTTGACCCGACACTAACAGGACACCAATTGCAATCGGTAAGTCAAAGCGACCGGACTCCTTTGGAAGATCAGCGGGCGATAAGTTGACGGTCAAACGTCCCAAAGGAAAGTCGTAACCACTACTCTGCAGCGCTGCGCGAACCCGCTCACGACTTTCACGAACCTCCGCGTCCGCAAGACCCACAATACCAAAGCTAGGCAGGCCCCGAGCCAAGTGAACTTCAACGCGAACGGTTGGCGCATCCAGACCGATCAAAGAACGGCTCAACAAAACAGCAAGAGACATGTTTTCACCCAAAACCGCAAAGTATGCGGGGCGAAATGTCTCTTGATTAAGGGTTGAGCTAAATCAGTCCACCCCAACACGCCGCATTAGGCTACGGAGACTTCTCAAGCGTCGCGACACGCGTTTCGAGTGCATGAAGCTGTTGCTCTAGCGACTCAATCCGAACCTGTGCCCGACTCAGTAAGTCAGCCTGCACCTCGAAGTCCTCGCGCGTCACAAGATCCATTCGCGTAAAAGCCTGTCCGATAAAAGCTTTGACGTTGCGTTCTAAATCGGCCGCAGGACTCTTTGCGATGAGCTCCGAGACGTTCTTTTGAAACTCTTCAAACCATGCAGTGGATTTCATCTTTAGCTTCTCCTGTTTCTCGTCACTCTATTTTAAAGGCAGGGGTCTTTAATCAGAAACAGCATCAACAGAGTCGCACCAAAATAGTGCGCAACTCAAAAAATAGCACCAATTTAGATCTTCGGTCCGGCTAAACCGTGCATTCCTAGAGCTCACGACACCTCAAACAAGCCTGAGCTCTCTAAAAATACGGATAGGTCGCTCAAAAAAGCTGGCACGCCTTTTGCTTGTAGCGTGTCACACCCCTTTTTAACGAGGAATCACACATGAAGCTCATTATTGCCATTATTAAGCCCTTCAAGCTTGACGAGGTGAGAGTTGCCCTCTCGGCGCTTGGCGTTCAGGGCCTCACTGTCACGGAAGTCAAAGGCTTTGGACGACAAAAGGGACATACAGAACTGTATCGAGGCGCCGAGTATGCCGTCGATTTTTTACCCAAGTTGCGAGTTGAAGCCGCCGTCGCCGACCAGCTTGTTGATCAGGCGATCGACGCCATCGAACAAGCCGCCCGCACAGGAAAAATCGGCGATGGAAAAATATTTATCGCCCCTCTTGAGCAAGCGATCAGAATCCGTACCGGCGAAACCGGCGAAGCTGCACTCTAATTTTTTGAATCAATGGAGCATTAAAAATGGATAAAGCCGATATCGCATGGGTAGGCGTGTCAACCCTCTTGGTTCTACTCATGGTAGTACCTGGTCTAGCCTTGTTTTATGGTGGTCTGGTTCGCTCAAAAAACGTTCTTTCGGTATTGATGCAAGTCACTTGCTCTTTTTCAGTCGCCGTATTGCTTTGGTTCGCTTATGGCTATTCGCTGACCTTCACTGAGGGCAATGCGTTTGTGGGTGGTTTTTCGCGCTCATTCTTCAGTGATATGTTCAACCCTGCTGACGGAAAGTACTCGATGACAGGCTCAATTCCTGAGTTCTTGTACGCGGCATTCCAGGCAACCTTCGCTGGCATCACTTGCGCACTGATCGTGGGCGCCTTTGCTGAACGCGCCCGCTTCTCAGCGGTTTTAGTCTTCACGGTGTTGTGGTTTACCTTCGCCTACATTCCCGTCGCACACATGATCTGGTTTGCCGGAGATGGAACCAAAGGTTTGCTTGCTGCTAAAGGCGCTTTGGATTTTGCCGGTGGCACAGTTGTTCACATTAACGCAGGAATTGCGGCCTTGGTGGGTGCATACGTTGTTGGCAAGCGTCTCGGCTATGGCAAAGAAGCCATGCAACCGCACAATCTTCCCATGACCATGATGGGTGCTTCTTTACTATGGGTTGGCTGGTTTGGCTTCAATGCGGGCTCATCCCTTGCCGCCAACGAAGTTGCCGCTCTTGCCTTATTCAACACACTCATCGCCACGGTCGGCGCGATCATGGCTTGGGTCTTTACTGAGTGGGCGATCAAGGGCCGTCCTTCGATGTTAGGCGCGGCCTCCGGAGCGATCGCTGGTCTCGTTGGCGTCACTCCAGCTGCTGGCTTGGTCGGCCCTATCGGAGCACTCGTCATTGGCGTTGCTGCTGGTGTGATCTGCGTCTGGGGAGTCAATGGTCTCAAGCGCATGATGGGCGCGGACGACTCGCTTGATGTGTTTGGCATCCACGGTATCGGCGGTATCATCGGTGGCATTCTTGTGGGTATCTTTAACGCGAAAGCCCTCGGCGGTCCCGGACTCGACTCCACCAGTTTGATTGGCGGACAGTTGCTGGTTCAACTTGAAGGCATCGTGATTACGATTATTTGGTCTGGGGTCGTAGCATTCCTTGCTTTTAAAATCGCCGATATGATGTGTGGTCTGCGCGTCAGTGAGGACATGGAACGTGAAGGACTCGATATTTCGACCCATGGTGAGTCTGCATATCATCGCTAACCAACGAATCTGTCATTTTTTGCAACGAGCGATGCTTTAGCAAGCATCGTTTAAATGAAAATAACTAGCCGGCTGTGTGTTCATGCGCAGCCGGCTATTTTATGTGCAGCATAAAACTATTGCAGTGCTGAGAGATCAATCGTGCTGTGTCGATTGAGTACAGTTGCGACTTGTTGACGCAACGCATTTGAATGCCCTTGCCTAATTTCACGCTTGACATCCAAGAGCTGCTGCGGATGCATCGAAAAATGAGTCAGGCCTAATCCAAGTAACAAGCGCGTCAGCTTGGGGTCGCCCGCCATCTCACCACAAACGGCGACAGGAATACCTGCGCGCAGACCAGCGTTAATCGTATTGGCAATCAACTTAAGGACTGCTGGATGAAGCGGGTCATAAAGCGCAGCGACCTCGTTGTCGGCACGGTCGATTGCCAACGTGTACTGAATCAGATCGTTTGTTCCGATAGAAAGAAAATCTAAAGCATCGGCGAAAGGATCAATCGCGATCGCCGTTGCCGGAATTTCAACCATGCAGCCGATTTGAATATTGTCTGAATACGCTTGACTACGCGCATCGAGCTCACGCTTGGCAGACTCGATGGCGGCCTTGGCTGCCAATACCTCATGCATATGCGCAACCATGGGAATCAAAATACGCACGCAGCCATGGACGGAAGACCGCAGAATCGCTCTAAGCTGTGTCGCAAATAGCTCAGGGTGTGCAAGACAATACCGAATCGCCCGCAGTCCAAGCGCGGGATTCGTCGCCACGGTGGCTTCACCATCTAATGCTTTGTCGGCCCCGACATCAAGCGTACGAATCGTGACGGGACGATTCTGCATCGCTTTGATAACAGAGGAGTATGCAAGGTATTGCTCCTCTTCGCTTGGCAGTTCAGGCCGCCCGATAAACAAAAACTCACTTCTGAACAAACCAATGCCAGAGGCACCATTTGCCAAGGCCAAATCCACTTCGTCCGGGAGTTCTATATTTGCCTCGAGGGAAATTGAAATGCCATCGAGCGTCTCTGCAGGGACGTCTTTAAGCGCGGACAGCGTTACGCGATCCCCTGAATATTGTTCTTGCAGTAATTTGTATTGTTCGAGTGCCAAAGGTGAAGGATTCACAATCAAGGCGCCATGAATACCATCGACAATCACCACATCGCCGTCGCGAAGCAGACTCCTCGCATGCCCGAGCGCCACCACAGCGGGAACCGACATGCTGCGCGCAACAATCGCGGTGTGTGAAGTCGCGCCTCCAAGATCAGTCGCAAAACCAGCAAAACGTCCGCCACGCAAACGGATCATGTCCGCGGGGGAAATATCATGGGCAATGACAATCAAAGGCTCGTCGGTATCGCCAGCGAGATCCAACGCACTGAGGGCTCTAGAGCCCGCTAAAACATGTAATACGCGCTCGATCACATGCCGAACATCGGCGCCTCGCTCACGCAAATACTCATCTTCCATTGCTGCGAACTGCTCACCGAGCACTTGACCTTGAGTTGTCAGAGCCCATTCAGCGTTGTAATGTTTGTCTTGAATCAGCGTCAACGTCTCATCTGCAAGAAGCGGATCGGAAAGCAACATACCGTGTACGTTGAGCAAGGCCGCTAACTCTCGCGGCGCATCCTCTGGCAAGGTTTGGGCTAACGCCAACATTTCACGACGGGTTATTTCGAGTGCCTGGCTCAATCGCGCCTGCTCTGCCTCCACAGAAGATGGATGCACGCGATAGTGCTCAACCTCAAGGGCTGCAGCGCCCATGACCAATGCTCGACCAATCGCATACCCGCGCGCGGCGCCCTGCCCGTAGAGACAAACCATGGGTGCCGGACGCATATCATGCGTTTGATTATTCGCCTTCGCCGAATTTATCATCAAACAACTTTTGAATAGCATCAAGCGCGCGATCAGCATCGCTGCCGCTCGCCTCAAGCTTGACGGAGGTGTGAATACCAGCGGCCAGCATCATGACGCCCATAATGCTTTTTGCATTGACACGTCTGGCGCCTTTTGAGATAAAGATTTCACTGCTGAACTGACCAGCAAGTTGGGTCAGCTTGGCGGCAGCACGAGCATGCAAGCCAAGCTTGTTGGACACGACAATATCGAGGTCAGGCATAGCGATATAAAAAGAGACGGGTTAGCTCACGCAGATAGCTTTAGTCTACACGCAACACCGCTTGTGTGGCGCCATGTAGTGCCTTGTCCATTACAATATCCAATGCTGCGCTGCGATAAGTGATTGCTTTGAGCAACATAGAGGGATTGACACCTCCAAGTACGCGGCACGCAACCCCCTGCTCTCGTGCTATGGTAGACGCAGCGACTGCGATGTTGGAAGGAGTCGCTCCAGGCAAGTCAGTGAGCACAAGGACACCCTCTCCTTGATTAGCCGCCAAGAACGCTGCAGCCAGGCGCGGCGATGACTCGGAGGCACAATCAATCGGGTGAATATCGAACACATGAATATCTGGCTCAGTACCCAGAACATGTCTGGCACATGACTCCAAAGCCGATGCGAGCGGCACATGCGCCACGACGAAGATCGCTATCATCGCTTAGCTAACCTGAGCAACCGCTTGTTCGAGAGCTTCGACAAAACGTAACCCGACGTCGAAACCCGTCTGTTCTGTGATTTCCACAAAGCATGTAGGACTCGTCACATTGATTTCAGTGACATAGTCGCCGATCACATCAAGCCCGACCAATAACAAACCGCGCTGAACCAACTGAGGCGCAATTTCTCGCGCAATTTCCCAGTCACGCTCGGAAAGCGGTTGCGCAACACCTCGACCACCAGCCGCCAAATTACCACGCGTCTCGCCAGCGAGAGGAATTCTTGCAAGGCAAAAAGGAACAGGTTCGCCACCAATCAATAAAATACGCTTATCACCTTGAGTAATCTCAGGAATGTAACGCTGGGCCATAATCGAACACTGTCCATCGTGGGTCAACGACTCAAGAATGGCGTTTAAATTAGGTTCATTGGGGGAGAGTTTAAAGATACCCGTGCCGCCCATGCCGTCAAGGGGTTTGACGATCACTTCGCGGTGTTCGGCATGAAACGCTTTGATACGCGACATCTCTCGCGTGACCAGGGTCGGCGTTGTGAACTGGGCAAACTCGGTAATCGCAAGCTTTTCCGGATGGTTGCGAATCGCCGCACCACTGTTGAAAATACGCGCGCCTTGCGCTTGCGCGTAGTCAAACATGTGCGTGGTGTAGACATACTCCATATCAAACGGAGGATCCTTGCGCATCAACACGGCAGAAAAGGCCTGCAAGGGCGTATCGGCCGGGCCACCCGACTCAGTCCACCAACTGTGTGCATGCAAGTCAGCACCCGAGACTAAATCAATGGGGGTCGCACGGGCAAGGACTTGACCGTTTTCAATAAACACATTGCCTTGCAAGGCAACGCTGAAGCGATGACCGCGAGCGACAAGCGCTTGCATCATCGCAACAGAACTATCTTTGTAGGCGTTTAAATCCGGCAGCGGATCTAGAACAAACAGTACGTGCATGACTTAAGCAACTGCTTCTTTGGTGGGAGTCTTCTTACGCGGAGAGAGAACCATCACCATTTGACGACCTTCAAGTTTGGGCATGGCTTCGACAACAGCCATCTCGGTCAAGTCATCACGCACACGCTCAAGGACGCGCATGCCGAGTTCCTGATGCGCCATTTCACGACCACGGAAACGCAGCGTGACTTTGGCTTTATCACCTTCGTCGAGAAAACGCTTTAGGTTACGAAGCTTGACTTGATAGTCGCCTTCATCGGTCGCAGGACGGAACTTGACCTCTTTGACCTGTATGATTTTTTGTTTGGAACGCGCTTCGGCTAAACGCTTTTGTTCTTGATATTTAAATTTGCCGTAATCCATCAACCGGCAAACAGGTGGATCAGCATTCGGTGCGATCTCAACCAAGTCAATTTCATTTTCTTCGGCCATGCGCACGGCGTCGAATGTTTTAACAATGCCGAGCTGTTCGCCCTCTATTCCTAATAAACGCACCTCGGGAACACGGATTTCACCATTGATGCGATGTGGTTTTTCTGTTGCGATGTTGACAACTCCTAAAAATTAGGCCGACTGCGGCGCAGTCGTACCGGAATTGTGGCGTAACGCCACGTCTTCATTCAGTAGTGTAGCGAATTGTGATGCCGGCATGACACCAAGCTCTACTCCTCCACGTCCACGGACTGCAACAGTGCCTGCCTGGCGCTCTTTTTCGCCAACCACCAGGATGTAAGGGATCTTTTGCAGACTGTGTTCACGGATTTTATAAGTAATTTTTTCACTACGACAATCTGATTCTACTCTAAAGCCTTGTTTTTTCAGGCTTTGTGTGATTTCTGCCGCATAATCAGCCGTATGCTCGGAAATGCAGCACACCACCGCCTGAACAGGTGCGAGCCATGCAGGCATGGCTCCTGCATGATTTTCAATCAACATGCCGATAAAACGCTCGAATGAACCAAGGATCGCACGGTGAAGCATGACAGGCGCACGACGCTGGTCGCTTGCGTCCACGAACTCCGCACCCAAGCGCTGGGGCATTGAGAAATCGACCTGAATCGTCCCGCACTGCCAGTGGCGTCCGATCGCATCTTTGAGCGTGTATTCGATCTTAGGACCGTAAAACGCGCCTTCTCCTGGGGAGACTTCAAAGACACATCCGGTGCGTTTAAGGCTTTCCATCAGAGCCGTTTCTGCTTTATCCCACACCTCATCGCTACCAATACGCTTTTCAGGCCGTGTCGCAACCTTATAGAGCACTTCGGTAAAGCCAAAATCAGAATAGACTTTTTGCAGTAATGACGTAAAGGCGGCACACTCGTCTTGCAACTGATCTTCGGTGCAGAAGATATGACCATCATCCTGGGTAAAGCCACGTACGCGCATCATGCCATGCAAGGAGCCAGAGGGCTCGTTACGGTGACACTGACCAAATTCGCCATAGCGAAGCGGCAAGTCACGATACGAATGCAAGCTCGAATTGAAAATTTGGACGTGTCCTGGGCAGTTCATGGGCTTGAGGCCATAGACACGATTTTCAGACTCTGTGGTAAACATATTTTCGCGATAATTGTCCCAGTGTCCGGTTTTTTTCCAGAGGGAAATATCCAGGATCTGGGGCGCTTTGACCTCCTGATACCCGTTATCGCGATACACAGCCCGCATATATTGCTCGACTTGTTGCCATATCGCCCACCCTTTGGGATGCCAGAAAATCAGGCCTGGTCCCTCTTCTTGAAAATGGAACAAATCAAGGTCACGACCGATTTTTCGGTGGTCACGGCGCTCTGCTTCTTCGAGCATATGCAGATACGCATCCTGGTCTTCTTTGGTCGCCCAGGCTGTACCGTAAATACGCTGCAACATTTCATTGTTGCTGTCGCCACGCCAATAAGCGCCCGCGACCTTCATGAGCTTGAATACTTTTAATTTTCCAGTACTGGGTACGTGAGGACCACGGCAGAGGTCGATAAAGTCCCCCTCACGATAAAGACTAATTGTTTCGTTGCCCGGAATCGCACCGATAATCTCAGCCTTGTAGGTTTCGCCAATCCCCTTGAAAAAGGTGACTGCGTCATCACGCAGCCACTCTTCGCGGGTGACGACTTCATCCCTTTTGGCGAGCTCGGCCATTTTCTTTTCAATGGCGACCAAGTCCTCTGGGGTAAAAGGACGCTTGTAGGAAAAGTCATAGTAAAAGCCGTTGTCAATGACAGGACCGATTGTGACCTGCGCCTCTGGGAACAGAGACTTGACCGCGTAAGCTAACAAATGTGCCGTTGAGTGGCGAATCAGATCCAGCCCATCGGCGTCTTTGGCCGTGATAATCGCGAGATGTGTATCGTTTTCGATGCGATGCGTGGTGTCGACCAAGCGGCTTTCGCCCGTATTTGTCACGCGACCACCCAGGGCGGCACGCGCAAGCCCTGCACCAATCGACTGAGCAACTTCAGCAACCGTGACCGGACCGGGGTATTGACGCTGCGACCCGTCGGGGAGCGTAATTGAGAGCATCTGCACTAATCCTGTAACGAAACGACAAATCGTAAATTCTACCATTTCAACCATCAGGCATCAGGCATTAGCCTGAGTGGGCTGCCATTATTGACCGGTATGGTTGGCCGCAATGAAATTACCTGGTGGCGTGAAAAACATATACAGATTTGTCTTGGTTTGCTCAGGTGCGCGTGGGTTGGCAAACACAACCCGCCATTCTTTACCTTTCTTTCCATCAATGTAAGCAATAGACGCCTGCTTGACATCAGCCCAACTCTTGTCGAGTTTGCCGCCCTTGACCAGCGCAGCCTTGCGTTGGTTCGCACACTGGATAATCGTTGCCTCCGCGGCAGGTTTGGATCCGTGGAAATGACAACTGTCTCCAGGTCCCGCAGATGACACCAAAGGGGTAAACGTAAAAAGAGAAAAAACAAAAACACTGAGCAATATTTTCATCACGGTTCCATCAGATTGGTTAAAGTGCGTTGCGGCTGTGATCCGTCGTATTTTTAATGTCTAGATCCTCATGCGCATGGCGATGCTCTTCGGTGGGAAATCTAAACTGTTCACCGTTGACATCATGCTGGTACCCATGGAGCTGAACGAAGAGCAAATAGATCCCAGCCAAAATGAGTCCTAAATTTGCTCCGTAGCTAAACCTCGCAAAGTGCTCAGTTTTTCGCCACAAGGAAAGCACGGCCACCATGACTGCCAAGGCGGCGATCTGACCAAACTCGACGCCAAGGTTGAAACTCAAAATTCTCATGATCATCTGGACGGGGTCGTCGCCCAAGGGCAACTGCTGAAGGCGAGTAGACAGACCAAAGCCATGCAACAAGCCAAAGGCAAAAACCATTTTTAGCAAGTTTGGTGATGCCATATTGAAGTGACGCTGAAAGCCACCATTGTTGTCAAAGCCTTTATAAATCACACTCACTGCAATGATCGCGTCAACCAACCAAAAGTTCCATGTGATTTTGAAATAAGTGGCGAACATTAACGTGATGCAATGCCCGATGGTAAACACTGTGACAAACTTCACAATGTCCTTGAAATTACTCAAAAAGAAAACCACTCCGAACAAAAATAAGAGGTGGTCATATCCCGTCAACATATGGCTAGCGCCTAACAATATGTACTGTATATAGCCACCGTCCAACATGCGTTGTTTGTCTTCATCGCTAATGCCGTGCGCCAAAGCAATCAAAGGCATCAAAGCGAGCACAAACAACACAACGCGTTGGGAAGAGATGAATCGCATAGGCTTCCTCTAATAATCTATATACAAAAAAAATCGCATTGAGATATATTAAATCAGTCCCCTTTCAAGAACGTAAAAAACCCGCACTTGGCGGGTTTGATCTATGAAAATGTCCAGCGTAAAAAAGGCTGGTAGGCGGTACTGGAATCGAACCAGCGACCTCCACGATGTCAACGTGGCGCTCTAACCAGCTGAGCTAACCGCCTGCAAAGAGGAAGATTATATCGGTTTTATCGAACGGATGTCAAAACGACTCACGCATCTGCTTTTTTAACTGTAGCGACAAACTCCGCGATACGTTGGGCTGATTTAATCCCTGGCTCTGACTCAACACCGCTACTTACATCGACGGCCCAAGGTCGGATACGACGCAATGGCTCTAACAGAGTTTGCGCATTGAGACCGCCAGATAAAATAAGGGGTGCGCGTTGTGCAGGATCAAGCGCTAATAATCCTGACAACAACGCATGATCAAAAGTATGACCACTCCCACCATAGACAGGCGTATAGCTGTCAAACAACCAAGCGCTTGCCCCGGAAAATTGTCGGCATGACTCGCTCAGACCCTGCGCGGTATCCATCCCCGGCGCGCCCACGCGAAAGGCCTTGATATAAGGAGTCGAAAAGGATGCGCAAAACTCTGGAGACTCTTCGCCGTGAAACTGTAAAAGCGTCGGCCGCATTGTTTCAATCACCTCTTGAACAAACTGCGGCTCAGGATTGACAAAGAGCGCCACAGAACTCACAAAGGCAGGAAGATTTTTTACAAGTTGCGCTGCGTGCTCAGCCGTCACAAAGCGCTTGCTTGACGGGTGAAAAACGAAACCCACGGCATCCGCTCCTGCATCGACCGAGCAAACTAAGTCCTCGTATCGAGTCATTCCACAAATTTTGATTCTCGTACGCATCGCTCTACCCTCTACCGATTCGACTCAAGGAAATCTAAACCTACAACACTCGGGGCTACCACAGGCAATTCATATCCCGGATAAGACACGTCTGTGAGATATAAACCATCTGGCGCAAAGGTAGGTGCACCCTGTGTGCGATCCCGAGCGGCAAGCAGCGTTGAGACATAGTCTACAGTCTCTCGCCCTTGTCCAACCTGAACAAGGGCGCCCAAAATATTTCTTACCATGTGATGCAGAAAGGCATTCGCTTTAATCAGGACAACGATACGTGAACCTTGTTGAGTGATTTCCAACTTATGCAGAGTGCGGACGGGCGATTTGGCTTGACATTGCGAAGATCTAAAACTACTGAAGTCGTGCTCTCCAAGCAAGCAGCGCGAGGCTTGTTGCATGGCGGCGACGTTTAGGGGCTGAAATACCCAACCCGCCCGACCTTGCCACATCGGGTGACGAACGCGGGTATTCAGTATGACATAGGTGTAAGTGCGTGCGATCGCCGAAAAGCGCGCATGAAACTCAAGAGGTACCCGCTGAGCCCATTGCACTGAAATCGAATCCGGCAGATGCGCATTCGTACCTCGCACCCAAGACTCTGGGCTACGAATGACCTGGGTGTCAAGATGAACGATCTGATTGAGCGCGTGGACGCCCGTGTCCGTCCGACCCGCGCATACTGTATTGATTGTGCTGCCAACAAAGGCCCCGAGAGCGCCTTCCAGCGCATCCTGGACCGTTTGTCCGTGCGTTTGCTTTTGCCAACCTTGCCATGAACGACCATCGTAGGCGATACCAAGCGCAATTCGCTGGGGCGCCAGGCCGTTTTCTGAGGAAAATCGTGGCTCCATATCGCAGGTATCCGCCAAGGCAGAACCAGGCAAATCAGACACCTGTTTTAGAGGGCCCGGAAGTCAATGCTGGCTTGTCACTGTCTGACAAATTCAAGTCAATCGACTGAAGTTTTTGATCAAAATCCGATGCGAGCTCGGGGTGATCGCGCGGCTCTTGATCCAACTCATCGACCCGAGCACTTTTGCCTGCGCGCTTTAATAGAAAAGCAATCATTAAGGCAAGCAAGGCTGATACACCCAACACCAGTCCCAAGAGATGGTCAGAGGCGTATTCTTTGACCTTGGCAAGAGCCGTTTTCACCTCGCCAGAGTTTTTAGCCGCAGGCTCCTTTAACGCGCTGTTGGCGGCAGGCGTTGTTGAAGTTGTCCCTGCAGATCCTGGAGTAACCGCCCCTGCTGTCACACCAGGCTTAGCGTCAGCGTTACCTCCCGCAGCAGATGACGCACCGGAAGCACCGGGTTGACCCGCAAGAGCTGAATCAGATGCAGTCGACGGCGCTCCTCCAGCAGATCCTGGTGTTGCTAGTGTTCCTGCCGTCCCTGGTGTACCTGCTGTCCCTGATGTACCTGCTGTACCTGATGTTCCCGCTGTCCCTGATGTTCCCGCTGTCCCTGGTGTTCCTGGTGTTCCTGGTGTTCCTGGTGTTCCTGGTGTTCCTGGTGTTCCTG
>JANQYI010000036.1 GCA_030728985.1 Burkholderiaceae bacterium
CTTGAGGGGGTAGTGGCGAAAGCTGTGCGAGTTCGAGTCTCGCCGTCGGCACCATCAAATCTCTACAGCAGTTTTCATCCCCAACCTCCCCCCCCCCCAGCACTTTTCAGCAGCCTCCTTCTTGAGCGCAACCCCACCTTTTTTTGCCGCACTTATTGTTCTTAGTCAATGATTTCAATATTTATCACCATTGACTTAAGACTTTTTAGGTATGTTGCGAGTCAGTACTTGCGCGGAGTTTTTGTTTAGTTTTTGTGGCTTTAGCGAAGATTTAACTTCGAGGCAAGATTCACTGATGACAAATAAAGAAGGACTGAATCATGAAAATTCTCGTTGCCTCCGATGGCTCTAAAAATGCGTTGCGTGCAGTCAAATATGCCGCGGACTTACTGAAAAACAGCATTGACAAGACAAAAAGCATCACCCTAATTAGCGTACACGACGATGCCGGTCTGCGTCATGCCAAGGCGTTTGTGGGCAAGGAGGCGGTTGCCGATTATTTGCGTGAACTCAGCGAAAAAGAGCTCAAGCCCGCCATGAAGGTACTCAACGACCAGGGAATTAAGCACAATATGGTGATGCTGGTCGGCAACGCGTCGCAGGAAATCGTAGCTCAGGGGCAGAAAGGGAAGTACGACATGATTGTGCTGGGCTCCAAGGGACGCAGTGCGCTTGCCGATATGTTGTTGGGTTCTGTCGCTCAGCGCGTGTTGACCCAGGCCAAGCAGCCTGTTGTGTTGGTCAAGTAAATAACCGCTGAACCCCAACATGGGATCGCCCAAGGCGAACTGTTGTCGTCGAGCGACAGCCGTCCGAGGGTAAACCCCCGCTATAAGTCTGGTTTTGACCTGTGGTGTTGCGCTAACCCAACAGAAAAGGCCGCTGCATACGCTTTTCTGTCTAAATACATAGCCACAGCCTCCGAATTTTGATGCAATAGCGTCAACTTCCCTAGCGGAGTTAGGGGGGCGGCAAACAAATGGTTGTTTGTTGCTCTTGTTACTCAAATACTTGGAGATTTCTTAAATGAAAAAGACTCTGCTCGCCGCCGCCCTGCTTGCCGGCTTTGCTGGTGCCGCTTCGGCCCAATCCTCAGTGACAATGTACGGTGTTCTTGATGGTGGTTTGCGTTACAACAAAGTTAGCTTGTCCAATGGTTCAGGCGTGTCAAACTTTGGTTTGGCCTACGGTCAACA
This sequence comes from Burkholderiaceae bacterium, assembly GCA_030728985.1. Lineage (GTDB taxonomy): Bacteria > Pseudomonadota > Gammaproteobacteria > Burkholderiales > Burkholderiaceae_B > Zwartia. Next base: position 1,197 of record JANQYI010000036.1, read on the forward strand.
GTCCGGTAACCGTTGGGGTTTAAAAGGTGTTGAAGACATCGGTGGCGGTAACCGTGTCACATTCATGCTCGAAACTGGCTTCGACCTTGGAAATAGTACACTCCAACAAGGCGGTCGTATTTTTGGTCGTGCAGCTTGGTTAGGTCTCGAAAACAAGTCTTGGGGTCTTGTACGTATTGGTCGCCAGACGAACTATGCATCGCAATACGTGACAGGCCCAGTTGATCCTGGTTCTTTAGCTGTTCCTACTTCGATGGGTAAGGCTTTCGGCGTAGGTAATACCGATCGTCTGAGCAATGCCATCATGTATCAAACACCTAACATGTCTGGCTTCCAGGCTGGTGTCGGTTACTCGTTTGCTACTGCTAACACTGCATTTTACACAGCTGCAGCTGGCGGTGGCACGAGTGGAACAGGCTACAACTTTGCTACTTCAAACAACACTCGTCAGTTGACCTTGGGCGCTAAATACGCTAACGGCCCAATCTACGTTGCTGCATCTTACGACAAAATCTATGGTCAAGAGTCGAAGGGCGCAAATGCGTCCATCAGCTCATGGAACCTCTCAGGTTCTTATAACTTTAAAGTCGTGAAGCTTGCTGCTGCTTACGGTCAGACCCGTGACGGCGTGATCTTGGGCTCTGGTGCAGGTGGATCAGGTGCTTCTATTGCTGGGAACCCGATCGGCAGTGGTGAGTTGGTTTTTGCTCCCGCAGTTGGCACAAACAGTTACTTGCTCGGTGCAACAATTCCTGTGAATCCAGTTTCAAAGGTATGGTTGTCATGGACCATGTTGTCACCTAACTCCTACATGAAAGATGCTTACAACGCACAAAACCAGTCGGCTTACAACCTGGGCTACTCATACAACTTTACCAAGCGTACAAACCTGTATGCCATGTTTGCTTACATTAACAACGTTGCAACTATCGATACAGCAAAGAGCACATTGTTTACTGTTGGCATGCGTCACATGTTCTAAGCAACCGCTTAGAATGGCAGCTTAGTTTCGGTTAAGTTGCCGCGAGTAAACGAGTAAAAGCGAGCCACTCTGATGAGTGGCTCGCTTATTTTTTAGCGGGTTTTTCCCGCTGAAACAACTGTGCGGGATGATATAATCATAGAGTTTTGTTCAACAGCTGGAAATGTTCAATGAATCTAGAACAATACTTTCCCGTTTTGTTATTTATCGTAGTGGGGACGGCTATTGGCTTTGCGCTGATCACGGCCGGTTCACTTATCGGACCACATCGCCCGGATGCACAAAAGCTCTCGCCCTATGAGTGCGGCTTCGAGGCTTTTGGTGACGCCCGCATGAAATTCGACGTGCGTTATTACCTCGTCGCGATTCTCTTCATTCTGTTCGATCTCGAAATCGCCTTTTTGTTCCCATGGGCGATTGCAAACGGTTCGGTTGGGATGGTTGGCTTTGTCACAGTCATGATTTTTTTGTCTGTGTTGGTCGTTGGTTTCATCTACGAATGGAAAAAAGGCGCGCTCGATTGGGAGTAACCCCTTCGCCGCTAAAAGGCATCTATGGCTATTGACGGTATTCTAAAACAAGGTTTTGTCACCACCAGTGCGGACAAATTCATCAACTGGGCTAAAACAGGTTCGATGTGGCCGATGACCTTTGGTCTGGCGTGTTGCGCAGTCGAGATGATGCATGCGGGTGCTGCCCGTTACGATTTGGATCAGTTCGGTATTATTTTCCGACCCAGTCCGCGCCAATCTGATTTGATGATTGTTGCAGGTACGCTTTGCAACAAAATGGCACCTGCGCTGCGCAAGGTTTACGATCAGATGCCAGAACCGCGATGGGTGGTGTCGATGGGTTCTTGCGCCAATGGTGGTGGCTATTATCACTACTCTTATTCGGTTGTGCGTGGCTGCGATCGGATCGTGCCTGTGGATGTGTATGTCCCGGGCTGTCCGCCAACGGCTGAGGCCCTTGTGTATGGCCTATTACAAATGCAAAACAAAATCCGTCAAACCAATACGATCGCTCGTTAAATCCAAGTCGCTGAGCGCACGATCTTTGTGGGCTCAGCGGATTACTCAGGCTTAAGACATGTCCAGGCTAGAAAACCTGCAGCAACACTTGATCACACTGTTCGGTGAACAGGCCAAGATTACGCTTTCAACGGATGAAATCACGCTTGAGGTCGCCCCCGAGCAATGGCAGTCTTCCTGCCAACGCTTGCGAGACGAGCCCAGCCTGAAATTTGAAACCTGCATTGATGTATGTGGTTTGGATTATTCGACCTATGGTGCGGGCCGAGTGGGTGAAACGCCTGTAGACATTGTCGTCCCACAGGCCCGTTTTGCAGTGGTTGCGCATTTGTTGTCCCTCAAGCACAACTGGCGTTTACGTGTACGCACATTTGCGACCAGTGCAGAGTTTCCCGTGTTGGATTCTCTTGTCGAAGTCTGGCCCTCGGTGAATTGGTTTGAGCGCGAGGCGTTTGATCTGTTTGGCATCGTGTTCGAAGGGCACCCCGATTTGCGTCGCATCTTGACGGACTATGGTTTTATTGGACATCCTTTCCGCAAAGACTTTCCGGTTTACGGCAATGTCGAAATGCGTTACGACCCTGAACAGGGGCGCGTGGTGTACCAGCCCGTTACGATTGAGCCGCGCGAAGTCATTCCGCGCGTGATCCGCGAAGACGGCTATGGAGTAGGGCGCTAATCATGGCAGAAATTAAGAACTACACCTTGAATTTTGGTCCCCAGCACCCTGCGGCCCACGGTGTGTTGCGTTTGGTGCTTGAGCTCGATGGCGAGGTGATCCAGCGTGCGGATCCGCACATCGGTTTGTTGCATCGCGGGACGGAAAAGCTCGCTGAAAACCGGACCTATCTCCAAGCCTTGCCTTACATGGATCGTCTCGACTACGTGTCGATGATGTGTAATGAGCATGCCTATGTGATGTCCATCGAAAAAATGATGGGTGTGGCCGTTCCCTTGCGCGCCCAGTACATCCGTGTGATGTTCGATGAAATCACGCGTTTGCTCAATCACCTGATGTCACTGGGTTCGCATGCGCTTGACGTGGGCGCCATGGCCGTATTTTTGTATGCTTTCCGCGAGCGCGAAGATCTGATGGATTGCTACGAAGCGGTCTCAGGCGCGCGCTTGCATGCGGCCTACTATCGACCAGGCGGTGTGTATCGCGACTTGCCCGATGCCATGCCGCAGTATGGCAAATCCAGCCAGTATCGTTCCGCCAAAGATCTTAAGGCGATGAACGACGCGCGTTCTGGTTCACTGCTGGACTTCATCGAAGATTTCACCAATCGCTTTCCCGCCTGTGTGGACGAATACGAAACATTGCTCACCGACAACCGGATCTGGAAACAGCGTCTGGTCGGCATCGGTGTGGTCGATCCCGAGCGTGCGAAAGCCCTTGGTTTTACGGGTCCGATGTTGCGCGGCTCTGGCGTGGCATGGGATCTGCGCAAGATGCAGCCTTACGAGGTATACGATCGCATGCAGTTTGATATCCCAGTGGGTGTCAATGGCGATTCTTATGACCGTTACTTGGTGCGTATCGCTGAAATGCGCGAAAGCAATCGCATCATTGCGCAGTGTGTGCAATGGTTGCGTAACAATCCAGGCCCGGTGATGATTGACAACCACAAGGTGTCGCCCCCCCATCGCACGGGCATGAAGTCCAACATGGAAGAGTTGATTCACCATTTCAAACTTTTTACTGAAGGCTTTCATGTGCCCGCTGGCGAGGCGTATGCCGCGGTCGAGCACCCCAAGGGAGAGTTTGGTATTTACTTGGTATCCGACGGGGCCAATAAGCCTTATCGACTCAAAATTCGTGCGCCTGGCTTTGTGCACTTGCAGGCGCTTGACGAAATGTCACGCGGCCACATGATTGCCGATGCCGTGACGATTATTGGTACCCAAGACATTGTTTTCGGCGAGATTGACCGCTAATCGTATGACTGACACGTTTCATTGCGTTTTGACTTCGCTACACCACCGGATTTAGATCATGCTGCTCTCTGAACAGGCCTACAAAAGAATTGATCGCGAGATCGCCAAGTATCCGCCAGATCAAAAGCAATCCGCCATCATGGCTTCGCTTGGTATCGCCCAAGAAGAAAAAGGCTGGGTTTCGCCTGAGGTGATTCAGGACATTGCGGATTACCTGGGTCAGCCTGCGATCGCTGTGCAAGAAAACGCAACCTTTTACAACATGTTTAATGTGCGTCCTGTCGGTCAGTTCAAAATCACCGTCTGTACCAACTTACCTTGCGCGCTGCGTGATGGCGAAATGACAGCGGATTACCTCAAAAAGAAACTCGGTATCGGTTTTCGCGAAACCACGTCTGACGGTGCTTTTACGCTCATGGAAGGCGAGTGCATGGGCGCATGTGGTGATTCGCCCGTCCTGTTGGTCAACAACAACTACATGTGCGTGCGCATGGAGCGCGAAAAAATTGATTCAATGATTAGCGAGCTGTCTGCAGCCGCCAAAGGAGGCGCAGCATGAGCGCCGCAATATTATCCAAATACGCACAGGGCTTGGACGCCTCGCCCGGTGCCGATTCCATGGCACTCCACGGTCGTCACCTCGGAGCCCAGATCATGGCCGATCTGGACGGCAAAAACTGGGGGCTCGCTGATTACGTCAAGCGCGGAGGCTATGAAGCACTGCGCAAGATTTTGACCCAAGGCATGAGTCAGGAAGACGTGATCGCCGAGGTCAAGGGCTCGGGTTTGCGTGGTCGAGGTGGTGCGGGTTTTCCGACAGGCCTGAAGTGGAGCTTCATGCCCCGCAGCTTTCCTGGTCAAAAATATCTCGTTTGTAACTCAGACGAAGGCGAGCCTGGCACCTTCAAAGACCGTGACATCCTTCGACTCAATCCTCATATCGTGATTGAGGGCATGGCGATTGCAGCTTACGCAATGGGTATTTCAGTTGGTTACAACTATATCCATGGCGAGATCTTTGAGGTCTACAAGCGCTTTGAGGACGCCTTGGACGAGGCGCGTGAGGCAGGTTTTCTGGGCGACAACATTCTGGGTTCGAGTTTCAGCTTTCAACTGCACGCGTTCCATGGTTACGGCGCCTATATCTGTGGTGAAGAAACGGCTCTGCTCGAGTCGCTCGAAGGTAAAAAAGGACAGCCACGCTTCAAGCCGCCATTCCCAGCTAGCTTTGGTTTGTATGGCAAGCCCACGACGATTAACAACACCGAGACGTTCGCAGCGGTGCCATGGATTATCCGTAACAGTGGTCAGGCCTATCTTGAGGTGGGCAAGCCCAATAACGGCGGAACCAAATTGTTTTCGATCACTGGTGACGTCGAACGTCCCGGTAATTACGAAATCCCGCTTGGCACGCCTTTCTCCAAGTTGCTGGAGCTTGCGGGAGGGATGCGCGGTGGCTCGACACTCAAAGCGGTGATTCCCGGTGGGTCCAGCGCGCCTGTGATTCCTGGCCACATCATGATGGATACGACGATGGACTATGATGCCATCGCCAAAGCCGGATCGATGTTGGGATCGGGCGCCGTCATCGTGATGAATGACACGCGCTGTATGGTCAAGTCGCTCTTGCGCCTGTCTTATTTTTATTTCGAAGAAAGCTGTGGTCAGTGCACCCCTTGCCGCGAAGGCACAGGTTGGCTCTACCGCATGGTTAATCGTATCGAGCACGGTCAGGGTCGTCCCGAAGACCTCGATTTGCTTGACTCAGTCGCAGGCAACATCATGGGCCGCACGATTTGTGCGTTGGGTGATGCTGCCGCGATGCCAGTACGTGGTTTCCTAAAGCATTATCGCGACGAATTTGCACACCACATCGAACACAAGCGATGTGTCGTAGCCCCCTATCTCTAAGGTCTGGACAAAGTTATGGTTGAGTTAACCATCGACGGCAAGAAAGTCGAAGTGCAAGAAGGCAGCATGGTCATGCACGCCGCGCATAAGCTTGGCGTGTACGTGCCGCACTTTTGCTATCACAAGAAATTATCCATCGCAGCGAACTGTCGCATGTGTCTGGTTGAGGTTGAGAAAGCACCCAAGGCGATGCCCGCGTGCGCAACGCCCGCTACCAATGGCATGGTGGTCCATACCTGTTCAGAGCGCGCCGTTGCCGCTCAGAAGAGTGTGATGGAGTTTTTGCTGATCAACCATCCCCTTGACTGCCCGATCTGTGATCAGGGCGGCGAGTGCCAGTTGCAAGACTTGGCGGTGGGTTACGGTGGTTCAACCTCTCGCTACAACGAAGAAAAGCGTGTGGTCTTCCACAAAGAACTTGGCCCCTTGGTTTCCGCCGAGGAAATGTCGCGCTGTATTCACTGTACGCGTTGCGTTCGCTTTGGTCAGGAAGTCGCGGGCATTATGGAGCTCGGTATGGTTGGCCGTGGCGAACACTCCGAAATCACGACATTCGTGGGTCGTTCGGTGGACTCCGAACTGTCAGGCAACATGATTGATTTGTGCCCAGTGGGCGCCTTGACCTCCAAGCCTTTCCGTTACCAAGCCCGGACTTGGGAGTTGGCACGTCGCCGTTCAGTGTCGCCTCATGACAGCATGGGTGCCAATCTCGTCGTTCAGGTCAAGGGCGATGAGGTGATTCGTGTCGTACCGTTTGAAAATGACGCGTTGAATGAGTGCTGGATCAGCGACCGTGATCGTTTCTCCTACGAAGGTCTCAATGAGGACCGCTTGACGGTTCCCATGATCAAGGGTGAGAACGGTCAGTGGCAAGAAGCCACTTGGTCCGATGCCCTTCAAGTGGTCGCCCATGGTCTGATGGATGTACGCGATGCCTCGGGTGGTGCGCAGATTGGCGCTTTGGCGAGCGAATACTCCACCCTTGAGGAGCTCGCCTTGCTGGGACGCGTGACACGCGGGCTTGGTTCGGAGAATATTGATTTTCGTCTGCGTCAGACGGATGCCTCACTGGATGCGGCACTGACAGGCGCCCCATGGTTGGGTTTCCCTGTGGCCGAGCTCGATACCTTGGATCGAGTATTAGTGGTCGGATCCTTCTTGCGCAAAGATCATCCTTTGATGACTCAGCGTTTGCGCCAAGCGGCCAAGCGCGGCACGCAGATTTCCTCGATTGATATTGCAGGCGATGATCCTTTGCTCAAGCTGACCGCCCGTGCGACGGTATTGCCTGATGCTCTGGCGCAGACTGTCGCACAAGTGGCGGTTGCGCTCTCTAAACTCAAAGCGCAAGATGTTCCTGCGGTCTTATCGGCTGTGGAGCCTGATGCGGTCGCGCAAGCGATTGCGCAAAGCCTGGCGAGTGGCGAGCGGGTGGCAATTCTGCTGGGTAATGCGGCTGTCAATGCACCGACGGCAACAACGATTGCAGCAAATGCTCAATTGATCGCCGAGTTAACCGGGGCTAAGTTGGGTTTCCTGACCTCGGGTGCGAACACGGTGGGTGGTTATCTGGCAGGCGCTGTGCCGGTCAAGGGTGGCAAGGGCGCGGCGGCGATGTTGTCCCAGCCCCTCAAAGCCTATATGGTGTTGCATGCCGAGCCTAACTTGGACGCTGATAATGGTGCTCAAGCCTTGGCCACACTTCAGGCTGCAGAGTTCGTCGTTGCGCTGACGCCTTTTGCCTCTGGCGCGCGCGAGTGGGCAAACGTGATGTTGCCGATCGCCCCGTTTACGGAGACCTCCGGTACCTTTGTCAACGCGCAAGGGACGGCTCAAAGTTTTAAAGGGACGGCAACGCCTCGCGGACAAAGCCGTCCTGCTTGGAAAGTTTTGCGCGTGTTGGGCAACGTATTGCATCTGGCCGGCTTTGATGATGAGTCTTCGGAATCGGTGCGTGATGCCGTCATGGCCAACGGTGTGGAAGGACGCTTGTCTAACCAACTTCAAGCTGCGCCGGCGTTGAGTGCGGCTCCGATCCAAGGCCTGCAACGCGTCACGGATGTGCCGATCTATCGTAGCGATGCATTGGTGCGTCGTGCGCCTGCTTTGCAAGCGACGGCTGCTTCGCGCACGCCGACTGCCAGAATGCATCCGCAAACACTCGACGGTCTGGGGATCAAGACAGGAGAACAGGTGCGTGTGAAATCGTCGACAGGTCAGGTGAGTTTATCTGCCGAAGTGGACAACACAGTGGTGCCAGGCGCGGTACGTATTGCCGCCGCGTTTGAACAAACAGTCGCGCTTGGCAGTGCTTTCGGACAACTTCAAGTGGAGCGTGCCTGATGGAGTGGCTCAACGTTCTTGAAACATTTGGCACGGATCTGATCGGTCCGACGCCTTGGTTGGTGGTCTGGACTCTCATCAAGATCCTCGTGATCGCCGTGCCGATTATTTTGTGCGTGGCTTATCTGACGTATTGGGAACGCAAGATGATTGGCTTTATGCACATTCGTCTCGGACCAAATCGCGTGGGTTTCCGTGGTTTGCTTCAGCCTTTTGCGGACGTTTTCAAACTGTTGACCAAAGAGGTTGTGGTTCCGAGTCAGGCCAATAAAATTTTATTCATTCTCGCGCCTGTGGTGACCCTGATGCCCGCCTTGGCCGCTTGGGCCGTGGTGCCGTTCGGTCCTGAGCTGGTGTTGGCGGATGTCAATGCGGGCTTGCTGTATGTGATGGCGATCACCTCGATTGGCGTGTATGGCGTGATCGTCGCGGGTTGGGCGTCCAACTCCAAATACGCTTTTCTGGCGGCGATGCGTGCATCGGCCCAGATGCTGTCGTATGAATTGGCGATTGGTTTTGTGCTCGTGACGGTGCTGCTTGTGTCGGGGAGCTTGAACATGACGGAAATCGTCAATGTTCAGACACGCGGTTGGTTCGCCGACTTGGGACTGAATTTCATGTCCTGGAACTGGTTGCCTTTATTTCCGCTGTTTGTGATTTACGTTATCTCAGCGGTAGCTGAAACCAACCGTCACCCCTTCGATGTGGTCGAGGGCGAATCTGAGATTGTGGCAGGTCACATGGTTGAATATTCGGGAATGGCTTTCGCGCTGTTTTTCCTGGGTGAATACGCCAACATGATTTTCTTGTCCTGCATGGCAGCGATCATGTTCCTCGGCGGTTGGGCTGCGCCAGTGGAATACGCGCCGCTGACTTGGATTCCAGGCTGGATTTGGCTCGGTCTCAAGACCTTCTGTGTCGTGTCATTGTTTATTTGGTTCCGCGCGTCATTCCCGCGTTACCGCTATGACCAGATTATGCGTTTGGGCTGGAAAATTTTTATCCCTCTGACAGGTGTGTGGTTGGTCGTCGTTGCGATCTGGATGCAAACACCCTGGAACATCTGGAACTGACCGCGGCTCGACGCGATAAGACGGCGAAAAAGGTATTTATGGAAGCGATCAAGGATTTTTTCGGTAGTCTCTTGCTGCTTGAGTTACTCAAGGGCATGAAGCTGACTGGCAAGTATTTTTTCAAACGCAAGATTACCTTGCGTTACCCGCAGGAAAAGACGCCAATGTCGCCGCGTTTTCGCGGGCTGCACGCGCTGCGTCGCTACCCCAATGGCGAAGAGCGCTGTATTGCCTGCAAACTGTGCGAGGCAGTGTGTCCCGCGATGGCGATCACAATTGAGTCGGATATGCGCGAGGATGGTACGCGCCGCACCACACGCTATGACATCGATCTGACCAAGTGTATTTTCTGCGGCTTTTGCGAAGAAAGCTGTCCGGTTGACTCGATTGTTGAAACACATATCCATGAGTACCACGGCGAGAAGCGTGGTGACTTGTACTTCACCAAAGACATGTTGTTAGCCGTGGGCGATCGTTACGAAGACGAAATCGCCCGTAACCGCGCCATCGATGCGCCTTATCGCTGATCGCCGAGGCTAAAAGAAATCATGTTTATTACTTTTTTGTTCTATGTCCTGGCGATTGTTTTGGTGATCGCGGCGTTTCGAGTCATCACGGCCTCCAGCCCAGTCACGGCTGTGTTGCATTTGATTCTGGCGTTTGCCAATGCCGCGATGCTCTGGATCTTGCTAGGTGCCGAGTTTCTTGGGTTGTTGCTCGTGTTGGTCTATGTCGGTGCGGTGATGGTGTTGTTCCTGTTTGTCGTGATGATGCTTGACATCAAAATGGAAGAGTTGCGCACCCAGATCAAAACATACTTGCCGATGGGTTTGATTGTTGGACTGATTATGGTGGTCGAGATGTCCTTCGTGCTCGCCACCTCCTGGGGACAGGTCGGACCTGCGGCTGAGAGGGACGATGACTACAACAACACGCGTGCGCTTGGCGAACTGATGTACACGGAATATGCCTACGCCGTTGAGGTCGGCGCTGTCTTGTTGTTGGTCGGGATGATCGCAGCGATTTCCCTGACCTTGCGTAAGCGCCGCGATGTCAAATATAACGATCCCGCCGCCTCCGTGCGAGTGCGCGCGGCCGATCGCGTTCGACTGGTTGACTTGCCTAGTCAGGAAGCCGTCAACGCAAAGTCGGGAGACAAAGCATGATGACTCTCACACTTTCTCATTTCTTGGTGCTCGGCGCCATACTGTTTGCCATTGGCGTATTCGGGATCTTTTTGAATCGCCGTAATCTGATCGTTCTGTTGATGTCGGTTGAGTTGATGTTATTGGCGGTCAATATGAATTTCGTCGCGTTTTCCACTTGGATGGGTGACGAGGCGGGTCAGGTATTTGTGTTTTTCATCCTGACGGTGGCAGCAGCCGAGGCTGCGATTGGTTTAGCAATTTTGGTATTGCTGTTCCGCAATCTCAACACGATCAATGTTGACGAACTTGACCGCCTAAAGGGCTAATCGGGATTTACAAGAATATGTTTAGCTCACCTAGTCTCTATTTAGCCATTGCACTGGCTCCTTTGCTGGGCGCTGTCTTGGCGGGCCTTTTCGGTACAGGTTTCCTCGGTCGTCAAGTGGGGCGACGCACTTCACACATGATCACCATCGCACTCGTCGCGTTCTCGGCAGTGGGTTCGGTCTTGGTGCTCGTGGATGTGCTCAACGGTTTACGCTACGACGGTACGGTCTACACCTGGATGATGCTCGGACAGGCCAAGCTTGAAATCGGCTTTTTGATTGATCCGTTATCGGCGCTCATGATGGTGGTCGTGACGTCGGTCTCGTTGATGGTGCATATCTACACGATTGGTTATATGTCAGAAGACCCTGGTTACCAGAGATTCTTCTCCTATATCTCTTTGTTTACCTTCTCCATGCTGATGCTGGTGATGGCCAACAATATGGTTCAGCTGTTTTTTGGTTGGGAAGCCGTAGGCTTGGTGTCATATCTGTTGATTGGCTTTTGGTATACAAAACCCACGGCAATTTTCGCAAACATGAAGGCCTTCTTGGTCAATCGCGTGGGTGACTTTGGTTTTGTGTTGGGCATTGGTTTGTTGTTTGCCTATGCCGGAACGATGCATTACGGCGATATTTTTAAGCAGGCCGACGATCTGGCCAAGAACACCTTGCCCGGTACGGATTGGATGTTGTTGACCGTGGCTTGTATCTGCTTGTTCATCGGCGCGATGGGTAAGTCCGCACAGGTGCCACTGCATGCGTGGTTGCCAGACTCCATGGAGGGTCCGACACCGATCTCCGCGTTGATTCACGCGGCGACCATGGTGACAGCTGGTATTTTTATGGTGGCGCGCTTTTCTCCTCTGTTCGAGCTTTCGGACGTGGCCTTGTCGATGATCATCATCATCGGCGCGATTGGCGCGTTGTTCTTAGGTATCCTGGGCATCATTCAAAACGATATCAAGCGCGTCGTGGCGTATTCCACGCTTTCGCAGCTGGGCTATATGACAGTCGCGTTGGGCGCCTCTGCTTATTCGGTGGCGATTTTCCACCTCATGACACACGCGTTTTTCAAGGCGTTGCTATTCCTGGGTGCGGGCTCGGTCATCATCGGTATGCACCATGATCAAGATATTCGCAATATGGGCGGGTTACGCAAGTACATGCCGATTACGTGGATCACCTTCTTGATAGGTACCTTGGCGCTTGTCGGGACACCGTTCTTTTCGGGCTTTTATTCCAAAGAACATATCATCGAGGCGGCTGCGGCCTCGACCGTTTGGGGTTCGACCTTTGCACAATACGCAGTCCTGATTGGGGTGTTTGTGACCTCGCTGTATTCGTTCCGCGTTTATTTCCTGGTGTTCCACGGTAAAGAGCGTTTTGACACCTCGGGGGGCCATGGAGATGCCGCGCACGCTGGGCATGCTGCCCACGGTCACGATGCTCATGCGGATGATCATGGTCATCATGGTGGTGTACCTCACGAATCTCCCTGGGTGGTCACCTTGCCGCTTGTGCTCTTAGCCATTCCTTCGGTGGTGGCGGGCGCGTGGCTATGCGATGCGCTGTTGTTTGGTGGCTACTTTAAAGACACCATCGTTGTGCTGGCTCAGCACCCCGCCATGGCGACGATTGCCAAAACATGGCATGGGTGGCTGGCGTATGGTCTGCACGCGTTTGTGACCGTGCCTTTCTGGCTGATGGTCGCGGGTGCTGTCGTGGCCTGGTATTGCTACCTGATCAATCCAAAAGTACCGGCTGCGATCCAGAGCAAACTGAAATTTATCAACTGCGTACTCGAAAACAAATACTTCTTTGACTGGTTCTATGAGCAAGTCATTGCGCGCGGCTCCCGCTTGTTGGGTAAGGGGCTCTGGCAGACGGCTGATCGTGGCTTGATTGATGGCCTTCTGGTGAATGGCTCGGCAAAAGTGATTGGTGCCATCGCGGCAGTGACCCGTCGCTTGCAGACTGGGTTTATTTACCACTATGCATTTGCGATGATCATCGGTTTGATGGCGGCGATCACCTACATTATCTTTGGTACCAAATGATGGCGAGCGAGATGGCTTCTTTTTCTACCCCTTGGCTCACGCTTTCGATTTTTGTTCCGATCGTTTGCGGTTTGATTGTGCTGGCGCTAGGGCGCGATGATCGACCTGGCTTGACGCGCAGCCTTGCCTTGATCGGCGCGATTGTCAGTTTTTTAGTGACGATCCCTTTATATCTGGGCTTTGATAGCTCGACGGCTGCGATGCAATTCGTTGAGAAATCGATCTGGATCGAAGCCTTCGCCGTGTATTACCACTTGGGTGTCGATGGCATCTCTTTATGGTTCGTCTTGCTGACGGCATTTATTACGATTATTGTGGTGGTGGCAGGGTGGGAGGTGATTACCTCACGCGTTTCCCAGTACATGGCCGCCTTCCTGATTTTGTCAGGCTTGATGATCGGAGTGTTTGTCGCGCTCGATGGTTTGCTGTTCTACATCTTCTTCGAAGCCACGCTCATTCCGATGTACATCATCGTGGGCGTGTGGGGTGGCCCCAATCGCGTCTATGCCGCCTTCAAGTTTTTCTTGTATACGCTGATGGGTTCGTTGTTGACGCTGGTCGCGTTCCTGTACCTTTGGAATGCTTCGGGTGGATCATTCGATATCCTGACTTGGCACACGCTACCGCTGGAATCAACGCCACAGCTGTTCATTTTCTTTGCTTTCCTAGCGGCGTTTGCGGTCAAGATTCCAATGTGGCCCGTCCATACTTGGTTGCCTGATGCTCACGTCGAGGCACCCACGGGTGGTTCGGTGGTGCTGGCCGCCATCATGCTCAAACTGGGCGCCTATGGTTTCCTGCGCTTGTCCTTGCCGATCGTCCCCGATGCCGCGGCAAGCATGGCGGGCTTGATCATTGCCTTGTCCTTGATCGCGGTGATTTATATCGGTCTGGTTGCGTTGGTCCAAGATGATATGAAAAAACTAGTGGCGTATTCGTCCATCGCGCACATGGGTTTTGTCACACTCGGCTTGTTTATTTTCAATACCGCAGGCGTTGAGGGTGCGATCGTTCAGATGGTCTCGCACGGCTTTGTGTCTGCCGCGATGTTCTTGTGTATCGGGGTGCTGTATGACCGGATGCATAGTCGTCAGATTGCTGATTACGGTGGTGTGGTCAACACCATGCCCAAGTTCGTGACCTTTTTTGTGTTGTTTTCCATGGCGAATGCTGGATTGCCCGCGACCAGCGGTTTCGTGGGCGAGTTCATGGTCATCATGGGCGCGGTGGAATACAACTTCTGGATTGGCTTGTTGGCCGCGACGGCGCTGATTCTGGGAGCGGCTTATTCGCTCTGGATGGTCAAGCGCGTGGCCTTCGGCGAAGTCGCCAACGACCATGTCAAAGATTTGCAAGATTTGTCCTCTCGCGAGTTCGTGATGCTCAGCATCATGGCGATCGCAGTGATTTTCATGGGTGTTTATCCCAAGCCCTTTACCGACGTGATGCACGTTTCGGTTGAAGCCCTGTTGCAACACGTGTCTATTTCAAAACTGTAAGCCTCGCCATGATGCAATCCCAATTCGATTTCGCCCTGGCCGCACCAGAAATTATTTTGCTGGTGTTGGGTATGGTCATCCTGATTCTGGACGCCTTCAGCCAGTCGCCGCGCCGCACACTGGCTTATGGTTTGTCGTTGCTGACACTCGCGGTGTTGACTGTGGTCTCAGTTTGGCAGCTTGTTTCCGGTATGGTCGGTGAGACGTTCTCTGGTCTTTATGTGGCAGATCCGTTCGCCCATATCCTCAAAATCGCTTCTTACATAGCTGTCGCTCTCACGCTCATCTACGGTCGTGAGTACATCCAGTCGCGCGATATCTTGCGGGGCGGAGAGTTTTACGTCTTGGTGCTGTTTGCGTTGCTTGGTCAGATGGTGATGATTTCGGCAGGTAATTTCCTGACGATTTATCTGGGTCTGGAGTTGATGTCTCTGGCCCTGTATGCGTTAGTGGCGATGCGTCGCGACCATGCGCAGTCGACCGAAGCCGCGATGAAGTATTTCGTGCTGGGTTCGCTGGCATCTGGCTTCATGCTTTACGGCATGTCCATGATGTATGGCGCGACCGGCAACTTGGACCTGCGCAATATTGCAGACGCGGTGGGTTCTGGTCAGATTGACTATTTGCCTTTGGCTTTCGGCGTTGTATTTCTTGTTGCAGGATTAGCGTTCAAATTAGGTGCGGTGCCTTTCCATATGTGGGTGCCCGATGTTTATCAGGGCGCGCCCACGGCTGTCACGCTCGTTTTGGCCGCCGCACCCAAACTCGCCGTGTTCGCGATCGTTGTGCGCATGCTGATCGTGGGCTTTGGTGACTTAGCCGTGCATTGGCAGCCCATGCTGTTGATCCTCGCGGTGCTGTCTCTCGCGATCGGAAATTTGACCGCGATCATGCAGACAAACTTCAAGCGCATGTTGGCCTATTCGACGATTGCCCATATGGGTTTTGTGATGCTTGGCCTAGCCTCGGGGTCGCTGGATGGTGACATTCAGGCCGATACGTCCGCCTATGGCTCGGCATTGTTCTACATGCTGACCTATGTGTTAACGACACTGGCTAGCTTTGGTTTGATGATGTATCTATCCCGCGAAGGTTTTGAATGTGAAAACATCGATGACCTTAAGGGGCTAAATCGCCGGAGTCCTTGGCTCGCTGCCATGGTACTGATCTTAATGTGTTCGTTGGCTGGCTTGCCGCCGCTGGTGGGCTTCGACGCCAAGCTCCTGATTTTGCAGGCTTTACTGCAGTCGGATCGACTCTGGCTTGCAGTGGTGGCGGTGTTGTTCTCTCTGATCGGTGCTTTCTATTACTTGCGCGTGATCAAGGTGGTGTATTTCGATGAGCCCGCTGAGCCGGTGGTGCCTGTGCCCGCGATGGGTTTGGTGCCAAATGGGTTGTTACTCATCAATGGTTTATTGGTGCTACTTCTTGGTTTGATGCCCGGCGCCTTGATTGCAATGTGTCTACAGGTGATGCATATTACGCTTTCTTACTGAGGCCTCTGGCATGCTGTGCATGCTTGTTGGTTTCCAAAAGAGGTCATGATTGATGAATCAAACGGCGGCAATCTGGTTGTTGATCGTTTTAGCGTGTGTCGCAGCAAACTTGCCTTTCATCAATGAAAGATTGTTTGCTGTGTTCCCGGTCAAACAGTTTGCTAAGGGCATCAAGCCTTTTTACGTGCGTGTGTTTGAATTTTTAGTCTGGTATGCCGTGATTGGTTTAGTCGGTATGCTGTTTGAACGCATGATTGGCAATCCCTTTAATCAGGGGTGGGAGTTTTACGTCACAGCGCTGAGCTTATTTATTGTCTTGGCTTTCCCAGGTTTTGTCATACGCTATTTGCTCAAGCGAAATTAACGCCTCCATTCGAATCGCGCTTGCGCTTAACGTTCAAACCAATGCAGTACGCCATCGAGTCCCGCGACATTGAGCGTATAGCGAGCTTGAGCCCGCACGACGGGCTTGGCACGGTAGGCGACTGAATAGTCCGCCAAGCCAAGCATCTTGAGGTCATTGGCGCCATCACCGATGGCAATGATTTGCGCGGGGCTCGCGCCAAGTGCTTGAGCGAAGGCGAGCAAAGTATCCGCTTTACCTTGCGCATCCAAAATTCTGCCTTGCACTTGGCCCGTCAACAGACCGTCTGAGGCCTCGAGCACATTGGCGTGGGC
Source organism: Burkholderiaceae bacterium (assembly GCA_030728985.1). Classification (GTDB taxonomy): domain Bacteria; phylum Pseudomonadota; class Gammaproteobacteria; order Burkholderiales; family Burkholderiaceae_B; genus Zwartia. Next base: position 17,682 of record JANQYI010000036.1, read on the forward strand.
AGCGTCGAGGCTCAGCAGTTGCTTGAGCTTTTCCGTGAAAAACGTAAATCCCCCCGACACGAGCAGCACTTTTAAACCCGCTTGCTGCGCGGCTTGAATCAAGGTCTCGGCACCAGGGTTGAGGCGAAGCTTTTGCTCATAGACGGCTTGTAGAACGTCTGTGGATAAACCTTTTAAAAAGGCAACGCGGCGGGTCAGGCTGTCGGAAAAATCCTTGATTTCTCCGCGCATCGCCGCTTCGGTGATGCTGGCAACTTGTTCTTTTACTCCACCAAAAGCAGCGATTTCGTCGATGCATTCGATATTGATGAGCGTTGAGTCCATATCCATCGCCAACACTTTACAGTCGGTGAGACGCGTACCGGCATTGACGTAGGCACAATCGACGTTGACACGTTCACCCCAGAGCCGAACCTCTTCGCGGATGGACGCCTCAGCGTTCACTCCTAAAATGCGAGCGGCCGTGGTGCCAAGACGCTGAACGCCGGAGGCCTCCGCAATCGCCGCGGCGTGTTCGATTAACTCCCCAGAGAGGGCTGGCGACTGTATGACAAGATTTTGAGTGGTCATAGTAGCTGTGATGAAGGGTGGGTCATGGATGTTAGGTCTAATAATCTCAGGTTCTCAGCGATCGCGCTACTGTAACGCCCGAAGCACAGCACGGGTCGCGTCGAAACGGGCGGGGACATCGGATGCTTTGATTTCTACACGCAGCTTGTCCTGGCCTGAAAAGCGAATATGGCGCTGTTTTTGAACAAGTTCAATCAGTTTAAGCGGATCGACCGGGGTATTTTGTTTGAAATGCAGCACGATCTGTGTTTCGCTCGCATCGATTTTTTGTAATCCCAAGGGAAGACCAAGCAGTCTGAGTTTATGCGTTGAAATCAGTGTGCGGGTGGGCTCTGGGAGTTTGCCAAAACGATCGATCAGTTCTTCTTGAATGGCAATGAGATCGTCGTCGTTCTTGGTGTTTGACAGCCGTTTGTAGATGGACAGGCGTGCGTGCACATCGCCGCAATAGTCGGCTGGTAATAAGGCAGGCGCATGCAGGTTGACTTCGCAACCTGCGCTAAAGGGAGCATCTAGATCGGGCTCGACACCAGCTTTCAAGGCGCGGACCGCCTCGTTGAGCATGTCGTTATACATTGAGAAACCGATTTCTTGAATGTTGCCGGATTGAGATTCGCCGAGAACCTCGCCGGTGCCGCGAATTTCCAGGTCATGCATCGCGAGAAAGAAGCCAGAACCGAGCTCTTCCATTGCCTGAATGGCTTCGAGTCGTTTCTTGGCGTTTTTCGTGATCGCGTCTTCGCCGGGGGTCATGAGATAGGCATACGCTTGGTGGTGCGAGCGCCCGACACGACCGCGTAGTTGGTGTAATTGCGCGAGACCGAAACGGTCAGCCCTGTGAATGATAATGGTGTTGGCACTCGGCACATCGATACCAGTTTCAATAATCGTCGTACAAAGCAGAACATTAAAACGTTTTTGGTAAAACCCCTTCATGACTTGCTCGAGGTCGCGCTCGCCCATTTGACCGTGTGCCACGGCAATACGGGCTTCGGGCACGAGTTCCTCGAGACGAGCGCGTCGGTTGTGGATGGTGTCGACTTCGTTGTGCAAGAAATACGCTTGTCCGCCACGTTTTAGTTCGCGTAGTAGTGCTTCGCGCATGGTGCTGTTGTCTTCGCGACGCACAAAGGTTTTGATCGCGAGACGTTTTTGTGGCGCGGTGGCAATGACAGAAAAGTCACGGATACCCTCGAGAGACATACCCAGCGTCCGCGGAATCGGGGTCGCCGTCAGCGTCAAGACATCAACCTCGGCGCGCAAGGACTTGAGTGCTTCTTTTTGTCGCACGCCAAAGCGGTGCTCCTCGTCGATGATGACGAGACCGAGGCGTTTGAACTGTACATCCTTGGATAGGATTTTGTGGGTGCCAATGACGATATCTGCGGTGCCGTCCGTGATACCTGCGATCGCGCTTTTAACTTCTTTGGCGGAACGAAAACGCGACAGTTCGACGACTTTGACAGGCCAGTCCGCGAAACGATCCGCGAAGGTTTGAGTGTGCTGTTCTGCCAACAGCGTGGTCGGGCAGAGCAGTGCGACTTGTTTGCCATTGGCGATCGCGAGGAAGGCGGCGCGCAAGGCGACTTCGGTTTTACCAAAGCCGACATCGCCACAGACTAAACGATCCATCGGGCGACCTGAGGTCATGTCTTCGATCACACATTGGATCGCGGCCGCCTGATCGGCGGTCTCGTCAAAGCCAAATCCCTCGGCGAATAAATCGTAATCAGAAAGCGGCAGTTTGAAGGCAAACCCTTGGCGCGCGGCGCGTTTGGCGTAGAGGTCCAGCAGTTCGGCCGCGGTGTCGCGCACTTGTTGGGCGGCCTTGCGCCGCGCCTTGTCCCATTGGCCGGAGCCCAGCAGATGCAGAGGTGCTGATTCGGAGTCAGTGCCACTGTAGCGGGCGATCACATGCAGTTGCGAGACTGGAACGTAGAGGGTCGTTTTATTGGCGTATTCAAGAAAGAGAAACTCCATCTCGCCTTCGCCCATGTCCAGATTGACCAGACCGTGATAGCGACCAATACCGTGCTGCGCGTGGACGACGGGGTCGCCTTCGCGCAGTTCGGAAAGATCCCGCACCATCGCTTCGACGTTACTGGCCCGTTCTTGATCGCGTTTGCCTCGTCTGGCCGTGCCGCCGTGGCCCGGGTACAGATCGTTTTCGGTTAAAAACAATAAGCCTTGGGCTGGAACGGCAAAGCCAGTAACCAGGGGAGCCACCGTGATGCCAAAGTGCGCTTCTGCCTCAAGAAAGAGGGCGACGGATTCAGTTTGAGCGTCTGGTGCCAGACCGTGTTCAGCCAGCATTTGCACAATGGTTTCACGTCGACCGTGGGAATCCGTACACAACACAATGCGGCTGGCGTGAGCGCCTTTGACGTCGCTTGACCGCGAGGACTGTGTCGAGCGCGTCAGCAATTCGCGCAGTTTAGCCAGAGGATCTTCAGCTCGCCTAGAAATGCCAATATCGGGCGCGGCGACAAAGTCTGGGTGTGTATGGTCGGCGGTGAACGCGAGTCTGGGAAAGACTTTGAGATGCTCGAACAACGCTTCGTTTTGCAAAAAAAGTGTTTCGGGAGGAAGCACCGGTCGCTCGCGATCGCTTTTTAAAAAGTTGTAGCGTGTCGCCGTGTCCTGGGTAAAACGCCGCATGGCATCGTCGATATCGCCGAGCGTCACGATGATGGTTTCGTTTTTTAAATAATCAAAGAGCGTGGCCGTCTGCTCAAAAAATAAGGGCAGGTAATATTCGACTCCGGCGAATGGGATGCCATTGCCCATATCGCGATAGGGCAAGGCGCGTGAGGGGTCGCCTTCGAAGACTTCGCGAAAAGTCGCCCGAAAATGATTGCGTGCGGCTTCGTCCATCGGAAACTCGCGTCCGGGCAGAAGCTGGACCTCGCCGACGGGGTAGAGGCTGCGTTGTGTGTCGATATCAAAGGCCCGGATCGACTCGATCTCGTCGTCGAACAAATCAATGCGGTAGGGGACGACCGACCCCATGGGGAAGAGGTCGATCAGACTGCCTCGAACGCAAAATTCGCCTGGTGCCGTGACCTGGGAGACGTGCGCATAGTTGGCCAGCGTCAATTGTTGACGGAGCGCGTTTTCATCGAGCTTATCCTTTTGTTTAAAGGAAAAGGTATAGGCGGCAAGAAAACTTGGAGGCGCGAGGCGATAAAGTGCTGTGGTGATGGGAACGGTCAGGACATCGACTTCGCCCAACATCAGGGCATGTAAAGTGCGCAACCGTTCGGAAATCAAATCCTGGTGCGGGGAAAAACTGTCATAGGGCAGTGTTTCCCAGTCCGGAAAGGGGCGGACCCTAAGGGTCGGGGCAAAGATCGGGATTTCCTCTGTTAGGCGCTGCGCCTCGAGCGGTTCGGCAGTCAAAATGACGAGTGTCTTACCGCTGGCGCTCGCAAGCTTGGTCAAGAGCCATGCGTCTCCGGATCCGGCGGGCGTGGGTTGGGCGAAGCGCAGACCGGGCTTGAGCGAGGCGAGCAGGGTGGAAACAGAAAGAGAGGCAGCCGACATTGATAGTGAATCGCAGGAGTATTCGCGCATTAAAAAGCGCAAGGATTGCGCGACGGGAGGGTGATTGTGACACCGGGTAATCAGATGATTATAAAATCAAGCGTATATGACGTCTGTTAAGCCCTCTTTTGATGTTCCGTTTCGCATTGTCGCACTCGTTCCTGCGGCCGGTATTGGTGCGCGAGCAAACCATGCCGGGCATGCGCAAACGCCCAAACAATATCGAGTGTTGGCCGGGCAAGCGATGCTGAGACATTCGGTGCAGGCGTTATTGGCGGATGCTCGGGTACAGGAGGTTCGGGTCGCGGTCGCACCGGGTGACGCCGAGGCTTTGACGGTCCTCGAGGGCTTACCAAGGACACATTGTTCACCCTGCGGCGGCGCCACGCGTGCTCAAACCGTTTTAAACGCCCTGCGCGAGGCGCAGCTCTCTCCAGAGGATTGGGTCCTGGTGCATGACGCCGCACGCCCTGGATTGCCTTTGGAAGCCTTGGAGCGTCTAATTGACGCCTGTCTCGATCACGATGTGGGTGGCTTGCTCGCAATGCCCGTGGCCGATACCCTCAAAATGGCACGCCTTGACGAGGCACACCTCAACGGGGCGCCTGATCCGTCATCGCAGGTTGCCCGCACAGTGCCACGCGAGGGGCTCTGGCAGGCGCAAACCCCCCAGATGTTTCGGGCGGGCTTACTGCTCGAAGCCTTGACGCGTGCCATGATCACACCTGAGGGTACCGAGGCTCCAACAGATGAGGCTCAGGCTATGGAGGCGCTGGGCTATGCGCCGATTTTGGTGCGGGGTTCGGGTAGAAACACCAAAATTACCTGGCCCGAGGATGTTCACTGGGTGGAGTCGTGGCTATGAGTGATTTTTCCTTTCGCATTGGTCAGGGCTTTGACGTGCACGCCCTGGTCGAGGGACGTCCCCTGATTCTGGGTGGCGTGACGATTGCGCACACGCATGGTTTGCAAGGCCACTCGGATGCGGACGCTTTGCTGCACGCGATCACCGATGCTTTATTGGGTGCCGCTGGTCTGGGCGATATCGGGCGTCTATTTCCCGATACGGATCCACAATTTAAAGGCGCCGATAGTAGGTTACTGCTGCGAGAAGCTTATCGGCGTGTGCAGGCCTCTGGCTGGCAACTGGTCAATGTGGATGCCACGATCCATGCCCAGGCGCCTAAAATTGGACCCTATTCAGGGGCGATGGCCGCCAACATCGCCAGCGACTTGGGTGTCGCACTCGCCGACGTCAATATCAAAGCAAAAACCAACGAAGGCCTCGGACATTTGGGTCGCAAGGAAGGCATCGCGGCCAACGCCGTGGTCTTGCTGCGAAAAGGTTAGCCATCGACGTGGTCGGTAAAGATTTCGACCTGCGCTGTGAGGCCCCCGCCGGGTCGGGCGCTAAACGTCAGTTCGCCTTCCATGTGTTGTAGCAAGCGGTCAACAATCGCCAGACCAAGCCCCGTACCGGAGGCACCCGTTCTCGCCACGTTACCTCGCCAAAAGGGCTTGCGCACGCGAGGAATATCGTGAACGGGGATGCCTGGGCCTCGGTCGGAAACCTTAATTTTGAACGAATCGCTATTTCCCTCCAAGACGACTTCGAGCTGGGGGACTTCGTGGTCAATGTTTCCGTAGCGGCGTGCGTTTTCGATCAAATTAGTCAAAATACGTCGTAGATCGGTTGCGGATACACGCGCAGTGATGCCCGCCTGGATGGAGGTGGTGAGTGTTCCCCCTGTATGCTTGGTTAGACAACGTTCGCGCTCAGTCAACTCGGTCAGCAAGCTTGAAACACTGAGCGCCCGGGGTGCCTCAAGGCTGGCGGGGCGAGCATAGTCCATCAGTTGAGCGAGCGAGTGCTCGATTTGGGCTAAATCTTGATCAATCGCTGACTTCCCTGTTTCATGCATGGCGCTGAGTTCGACCTCTAAGCGCATGCGCGTCAAAGGCGTGCGCAAGTCGTGAGAAATGCCCGCCAACATTAAAACTCGATCGGCATTGGCCTGGTGGAGGTCGCGAGCCATTCGATTAAAGCTACTGTTGAGTGTGCGCAGCTCGCGCGCACCGGTTTCAGGCAAAGGTGGGGGTGACGCGCCTTTGGATAAAAGCTGTGCCGAACGTGCTAGACGCGCCAGTGGTCGATTGATGTAGGACACACCGATGGCCGCGCCTATCAGTGACAGCAGCAGCGCTGCGGCCCCCCAGCTTAGCCATTCTATTCCCCCGGTGAACCTGATTTCGTGACGATCAAAAGACAGCCAATATTTTTCATTGTCGAGACGAAAGCTGACCCAAAACCCAGGCACATCATTGACGGACCATGCAAGGATCGTCTCCTCTCCGAGCTGGGCACGCACGAGCTTAGCGACGCGCTGCCAATATCTGCCTGAGGGAAGCGGTTCGATCTCATCGAGACCGATGCGCATGGAAACATCCAGACCTTCGCGTAAGGATAACGAACGCAAGACAGCTTGCCGTTTCGCAATCGGCGTGTAGGTCAGGGTCGAGCGCGTCAGATTAACCGAGGTTGCGATGCGCTGACTCATTTGGGCGGCGCGCGGCCCCATTTCAAGGCTAAAAAAAATCAGTACCCAGGCCCCAAGGCTTGCGAGCATGAGTGCGGAGAGCAGTAAAAAACTCCGGGTAAAAAGATCGACTTGAGAGAGCGCCTGCGTCAACCAGGTTCCACGCTGTCGAAGTGTCGCGCACCAGAGTTTCGCCTGTTGTCTGACGTGCTGGTGGAGTGGGTGTTTGAGCGCGTTAATTTCGACCATCCGGCACAAACACGTAGCCTAAGCCCCAGACGGTTTGAATAAAGGCCGGTTTGCTCGGATTGATTTCGATGAGTTTGCGTAGTCGGGAAATCTGGACGTCCAGACTGCGATCGAAGGCTTCGTATTCGCGACCGCGGGCGAGTTCCATGAGCTTGTCCCGCGAGAGAGGAATCTTGGGATGTCGCGCAAAGACTTTTAAAACAGAAAACTCACCGGTCGTGATGGGTACCAGCTGTTGGTCTCGCGACAGGCAACGCGTGGCGAGATTGAGGGTATAGGGGCCGAAAATCACGGTTTCATTTTCCTGACCCGGAGCGCCCGGGTGCTCATCCGTATTGCGGCGACGCAAGACGGCATTGATGCGGGCAAGGAGTTCGCGGGGATTGAACGGTTTGGATAAATAATCATCGGCTCCCATTTCGAGCCCGATGATGCGATCAATCTCCTCGGCTTTCGCCGTGAGCATAATGATGGGCGTCCGGTCGTGGGTTGCCCTCAGGCGTCGACAAACAGACAGACCGTCCTCGCCCGGTAGCATCAGGTCGAGGACGAGCAAATCGATGTGTTCGCGCTGCCAGATCTTGTTCATTTCTCTGGAGTCTTCGGCTGTGAGCACGAGAAAGCCTTGCTCGGTCAGGTATCTGCGTAACAAGTCCCGTAATCTCGGGTCATCGTCCACAACCAAAATTTTTCGTGTGCAATGTGTATTCAAAATATTCATAGACAAAAATGTAACCGTGCTCCCTTGCTTGAAGGTGCGAATCTCACAAGGTTTTACAAACGCTGACAGATGCTTAACGTCCTGTGACAAATTGTTTCAAAAAGAATGTTTAGGGGTTCGGGGCTCGAGGTTCATTACAATGGCCTGATGACAAGCATTCTGGCATTTGAAACCTCGACCTCGACGGGGACAGTCGCGCTATTGACCGGGCAAGGGGAGACCTTTGCAGTGACCCAACGAACGATCGAGGGGACGGCAGGGCACGCCTGCGGGATACTCCCTCTGGCGACAGCCATTTTAACTGAGCTCAATCTGACGCAAAAAGAGGTGACCGCGGTGGCGTTTGGTCAGGGACCCGGTGCGTTCACGGGCGTGCGTGTCGCATGCGGCGTGGCACAAGGTATCGCATTGGCGCTTGACATCCCTGTGATACAAGTGGGTGCCTTACCAGCCGTGGCGGCGCTCGCGTTGGCACGACACCCCGAGGCGATGTTGTATGTCTCACTAGATGCGCGAATGGATGAAGTGTATTTTGGTGTGTATGCGCGCTCGCCTTTAGGTCAACTCGTCGCGATTCAACCCCCTGTGTTGCTTGCGGCAGCCGACGTGTTGCTGTTCATCTCGCAGCGCCAACCCTTTTGGCAGACGCGCTTTCACGGGGAGCATGGGGTGACACTCGTCGGTGAAGGATGGAGTGTTGTACAACGTCACGTTACTTGCGCTGAGCTGCCCAAGGCATGGTTCCTGGACGACTTGCAAGCGCGACCCGAGGCGCGTGCTGTCGCCACGTTGGCGCTGCAGGCCTTGAAAGCGGGAGTCACTGTGTTGCCAGAGCATGCCGCCCCTTTATATTTACGAGACAAGGTGGCGTTCACCAGCTTGGAGCGTGCGCGTGGCGATGGTGGCAATCCACGCGCCAAGGTTCCGGGCGCTGCGGCGTTATTGCCGATGTTGAATACGGATTTGCGCGAGGTGGTAGCGTTGGAGGCCGCGGTCCAGTCTTTTCCTTGGACATTGAAGAATTTTGAGGATGCGCTCGCGGCGGGTTATGAAGCTTGGGTGCTCCGTTCAAAAGAAGGTCTGTTAGGTTTTTCTATCTCCATGCTGGCGCCCGATGTGACGCATTTACTGGTGATCGCTGTGGCACGAGACGTCCAACGTCGCGGTGTTGGCAGACAACTGCTTGAGCACGTCACGCATTTGGCGCGAGCCGCGGGTACCGAAGGCATTGTGCTGGAGGTTCGACCCTCCAATCAGACGGCTCTGGCGTTTTATCGTGCGGACAGTTTTGAACAGATTGGTGTCAGAAGGGATTACTATCCTTCGGCAAAGGGCCAGCGGGAGGACGCCTTGATTCTTAAAAAGAGTTTTGACAGCCTATGAAAGTACCTCAACCAAGCGCGCTTCAGTATTCGGCCTTGCAACTCGCTTGGTTGCAAGAGCTCGGCATCGAAAAACCTTGGTTGCCAAGCGAGCAAGTCGCGGCAAAAAAAAGCAACCCTCCCCTTGCGGTAACAGCAGTGACTCACGCGCCTACGCGAGTGCCGTTGCGACCAAGCGGTGTAACGCCGTCTCGTCCAGCGGTCCGAGCGGCCTCTGCATCCCAGTCTGCTGCTGAGCTTGTGATGGATACAAACGCGCTAGCCGCAAGCGCGCACGATTTAACGACCTTGGCGAAACAGATCGCTGGGTGTACGGCATGCGGTTTGTGCCGTGGACGTCAGCAGGCGGTCCCGGGTGAGGGTATTATGCAGCCCTCTATCATGGTGATTGGCGAAGCGCCGGAGGCGCTCGATGACCGCGAAGGTCGGCCCTTTGTGGATCGCCCCGGATTGATGCTCGATAACATGCTGACAGCGATTCAAAGTAGTCGCGCGCACAATGTGTATGTCAGCAATATGGTCAAATGTCGACCTCCCGGCAACCGTAACCCCAAGCCAATTGAACTGCAGGCGTGCAAGCCTTTTTTGATGAGGCAAATCGAGCTTGTCCGACCCTTCAGTATTTTGGCGGTTGGGCGTGCGGCGCAGTCCTTGCTTGAAACGCAGGAGCCTCTCGACCAGCTCCGTCAAGTGACGCATTCATTGACGGTGGTGGGACAAAAAATCCCACTCATTGTGACCTACCACCCAGCACTTCTGCTGAATCACCCCGGAGAAAAGGCTGCTGTTTGGCAGGATCTTCAGCTTCTCAAGACTGTTTCAGGCATGTCATAGCGCCTTGCCATGCCCTTCTTGGCCAATTTCATCTAGCAAATGGGGTTGCTTGTTGAGATTACTGCGGTTCCAGCGCATCATGACCACCATCAGTGACGCTACGAATCCGCCAAAAAGCCAGATGATGACATCGATCGACATGTTGGCCCACAAAAACAGGGTGTAAACGGCCACCATGACCAAAATGTTGAGTTGTTCATTAAAGTTTTGGACTGCAATCGAGTGACCTGCCGACAACAACACATGGCCTCGATGCTGCAGCAACGCATTCATCGGCACCACAAACAAGCCGGAAGTCAACCCAATGAGGATGAGAAGCGCATAGGCGACCCAGGGTAATTGCAGACCCATGAAGGTGATGCTCATCGAACTGTTCACAAAGGGCATCAGCATGACAATAAAGCCCATGGCTATGCCCAAGGGGAGAACTTTAAGCGCCTTGGGCAAGGCAATACGACCCGCCAAAATGGATCCCACGATCGTTCCTAACGCGGTGATGCCCATGAGAATGGAAGCTTGGTCTAGTCGGTAACCGAGGTGATTTTTACCCCATTCGATGACGATTAGCTGGAGTGTGGCACCTGCGCCCCAAAAAAGCGTCGTGACACCAAGAGAAATTTGACCCAGTTTGTCATTCCAAAGGATACGAACGTAACCGGCGAAGGTTTTGACCAGTTTGAATGGGTTTTTGTTTTGCTTTGGATAGACGATATTCGTACTCGGAATCAACAAGTTGCAGAGCGCTGCAGCGATATAAACAAAGGCAATCATCAAAATCGCGGCCTCGGCAGGTGTGTCCACTAAATTGCTAATCCAATCATGGCTGAGCAGCCAGGCGGATACGGTGGGCGATACCAAGACGCCGCCCACCACGGTACCCATAATGATGGACAAAATCGTCAGGCCTTCAATCCAGCTATTACCTTTAACGAGTTGCAGAGGGTGAAGCATCTCGGTGACGATGCCGTATTTGGCGGGTGAGTAGGCGGCCGCGCCAATGCCGACTAGCGCATAGGCTGCGCATACCAGCGCGACCTGGCCTTCTTGTGACAATCCGAACAGGGCATAAGAAAACATGAGTAGACAGCCGCTGACCTTGATGGCATTGGTGAAAAACATCACCCGACCCTTTGGAAACGAGTCGGCGAACGCGCCGACAAAGGCTGCCAGCAAGACATAAGAGGCGGCAAACCACCATTTCATCATTGGCGCCATCCAGTCCGGGCCGTGAAGCTCCAGAATCAGTGCGATTGCAGCGATAAACAACGCATTATCAGCCAGGGAGGACAGTGCCTGCGCAGCCATGACGGTATAAAAGCCTCGATTCAAGATAGTTTCCCGAAAAAGTGAACGTGCGCCACAATGCAATATTGCGCATCATAAAAGAATGAGGGATTCTTCGCAGATTTAACCCTTCGGTCCATCAATTGTTGAGCGTTTTGAGGTTGAGGTACGCCAGTTTTAGGCTCAGGCTGCGTTATGATCACGCTGATGACATTTGAAATTGTGCCTATATTGTGCGTCTGACCCAGATCAAACTAGCAGGATTCAAGTCCTTCGTCGATCCGACCGTGATTCCGACCCCGAGCCAGCTCGTGGGTGTCGTGGGTCCGAATGGCTGCGGTAAATCCAACATCATCGACGCCGTGCGCTGGGTGATGGGCGAAAGTCGAGCGTCAGAGTTGCGTGGCGAATCCATGCAAGATGTCATTTTTAGCGGCTCGGGTCAGCGCAAGCCTTCGGCGCGGGCATCGGTCGAATTGGTGTTCGACAATAGTGATGGTCGCGCGGTGGGACAGTGGGCCACCTATGCCGAAATCGCGGTTCGTCGCATCTTGACCCGTGATGGCACGAGCAGTTATTTCATCAATAACCAGCAAGTCCGTCGCCGCGACGTGAATGACATTTTCTTGGGTACAGGTTTGGGCGCCCGGGGTTATGCCATTATCGGTCAGGGCATGATCAATCGTCTGATCGAGGCCAAGCCCGAAGAGCTCCGTGTTTATCTCGAAGAAGCCGCCGGGGTATCACGCTACAAAGAGCGACGCCGCGAAACTGAAAACAGGCTCTCCGACACGCGTGAAAATCTGGTGCGTGTAGATGATATTTTGCGTGAATTGACTTCCCAGCTAGAAAAGTTAGAGTCTCAGGCTGAAGTGGCGCGTGAGTATCGCGCTTTGCAGGCTGAGGGGGAAGGTAAGCAAAATGCACTATGGTTCCTCAAGGAAGCCGCGGCCCACGAAGAGCGCGCACGCACCCAGCAAGACATCGAGCGGGCGCAGACCGCGCTCGAGGCCTCGATGGCTAGTTTGCGCGCCAGCGAGGCCGCACTCGAAGCGCGTCGTCAGGCGCATTATGCAGCCGGCGATGCGGTGCACGCCGCTCAAGGGTTGCTCTACGAGTCCAACGCCAAGGTCAGTAGCCTCGAAGCGGAAATCCGTCATGTTGTCGAATCGCGCAACCGTGTTCAAACACGACGTGCGCAATTGCAAGTGCAAATGACGGAGTGGGATGCGCAAAAAGAACACTGCGTTGCGCAAATTCAAGAAGGTCAAGAAGAATTAACGACCAGTGCCTCGCGTGCCGAACAGGCGCGTGAGCTGGCGCTAGCCGCTCAAGAGGGCTTGCCCGATATCGAAGCGCGGGTGCGGCATGCCGCGGCGCAACGCGAGGAAATGCGTACGTCACTCGCGCGCGTCGAGCAGAGCCTGGCCTTGGCGGCGCAGACGCAGCGGGATTCGGATCGTCAATTGCAAACGCTTGAGCTGCGTCGCGAGCGACTCCAACAAGAATTGCAGGGTGTAGAAGCACCTGATGTCCAAGCGCTTGAGCGTTTGACAGGTGATAAGCTTGTCGCCGAAGAGTCGCTCGAAGAGGCACAAGGCGCGCTCACCGAACTCGAAGACAAATTGCCCGAGGCGGATCTAAGACGCACCAAAGCGCAACAACAAGCGCAAGCCGAAGCAGAGTCGCTCGCCCGGTTGGATGCGCGCTTGACCGCCTTGGTTCGCTTGCAAGAGGATGTGCAGAAAAAAGGCAGCCTCGAGCCTTGGCTCGCCAAGCACGAGTTGACATCGTTGGCGCGTCTTTGGCAAAAACTGCATGTCGAACCAGGTTGGGAAACCGCTCTAGAGGCCGTACTCAATGAGCGCATGACGGGTCTCGAGGTGCGCAATCTTGACTGGACCCGCGCTTTCGCAAGCGATGCTCCCCCTGCCCGTTTGACGTTTTATCAACTGCCGCCCGCTGCGCCCGTGGCGTCAGCGCCTGCCGGACTGAATCCGCTGGCTTCCGTGTTGCGCATAACCGATCCTGAGTTGCGGACGTTGCTGCAGGGTTGGTTGGGCAATGTCTACATTGCCAAGGATGTGACCGAGGCGCTCTCCGCTCGCTCGAGCTTGCCTGCTGGCGCGATGCTGGTGGTGCAGGGTGGTCATTTAATCGATGCTCATAGTGTGCGGTTTTACGCACCCGATTCGGAGCAGGCGGGCCTGCTCGCGCGTCAACAGGAAATCGAAAACCTTCAACGCGAAATCAAAGCGCATCAAATCATCGCGGATCATTCGCGCTCTGCGGTCGCGCAGGCAGAGTCCGCTTGGCAGCAGATCTCGCAGGCATTCCCTTCTGCGCGTCAACGAGTTGCAGAAATCACACGACGTTTGCATGATTTGCAACTCGAACATACGCGCTTACAACAGCAAGTCGAGCAAACTCGCGAGCGTTCTGGACGTCTTGAGCAAGATATTGCCGAAGTGATTTCTCAGCAAGAGGAACTCACCGCGGCCAAACTCGAAGCAGAAGCGCGCTTTGAGGAATTAGACGCTGAGCTTGGTGTTCTGCAAGAAACCTATTCCGAAGCAGAAATGGCGGGCGAGGTGCTTTCCGAAGAAGCTGAGACGGCGCGTAATCGCCTGCGTGATCAAGAGCGTGGCGCTCAAGAGGCGGAGTTTGCCGAGCGCGGTATACGCGCCCGTATTGCCGAGCTGGAACGTAACTTGCAGCTTGCGAATGAACAAGGAACGCGTGCGCAGCAGGAGTTATTGTCGCTCGAATCGGAGCTCTCGACCTTGGATGCTGCCGCGGCCGAGGCAGGTTTGCAAGAGGCGCTTGAATTCCGTGCTGAACGCGAGGAAGCCCTGGGTCGCGCGCGTATTGAAATGGATACCTTGGCAGCACAACTGCGCGAGGCCGACGAAGAGCGCATGACGATCGAACGCGCGCTACAGCCTCATCGTGAGCGCATCATGCAACTCCAGTTGCAGGAACAGGCCGCGCGCTTGGCGACAGAGCAGTTCGCTGAACAACTTAACGAGCGACAAGTCGATCGTGCCGCGGTGCAAACTTCACTGGCTGAGCAACCCGAGGCGTGGCAGCGTCCCGCATGGTTGCAGTCCGAAGTTCAGCGCATCACTAAAAAGATTGAAAGTCTTGGCTCGGTCAATTTGGCAGCCTTAGACGAACTCACCGCGTCTCGTGAACGCAAAGACTATCTCGACGCCCAGTATATGGATTTGCAGACCGCCATCAATACACTGGAGGATGCGATTCGCAAGATTGACCGAGAGACGCGCGATTTGTTGCAGACCACGTTTAATGAAGTCAATGGACATTTTGGCGAGCTGTTTCCAAAGCTGTTCGGAGGCGGCGAAGCGCGCTTGATGATGACGGGCGATGAGATTTTGGATGCGGGCGTTCAAGTGATGGCCCAGCCTCCGGGCAAGCGCAACACATCTATTCATTTGCTTTCCGGTGGAGAGAAAGCTTTAACAGCGACCGCGTTGGTCTTTGCACTGTTCAAGCTCAATCCTGCGCCTTTTTGTTTGCTTGACGAGGTGGATGCGCCGCTCGATGATGCAAATACTGAGCGTTATACCAATCTCGTGAGTAGTATGGCCGACCACACACAGTTTTTGTTCATCTCGCATAACAAAATCGCCATGCAAATGGCACGTCAACTTGTGGGCGTGACCATGCAGGAGCAAGGCGTATCGCGTATTGTGGCCGTTGATATCGAATCCGCATTGCAGCTTGCTGCCGAAGCTGCGTGATCATTGAGACAATACATGAGTGAATTACAGATTTACCTCATTGTCATCGGTGCAGCCATTATTGTGCTGCTACTCGGCTTCAATTGGTTTCAGGATCTCCGTGTCCGACGCCGGATGCAGGCGGAAATGCCTGTCATCGAACAAGATCCTTTACTTGGCCAGGCGTTTGCTGCAAGCGGGGAGGTCAGACGCGAGCCTGGTTTGGGTAGTGTGCTTGCGGCCGATGACATACGCGACGTTTCCACGTTGGGCGAGACTCAGGAACATCCCGAAGCCACTTCGGATGAGCTTGGGCCCGATCCCTCAACTGAGGTGGTGATTGAACTCACCTTTCAGGGACCGATGTTGGGTGAGGATCTAGCGCCACTATTGCAGCCCCTGCGAAGTGCAGGTCGTAAATCTGTGCGTATCTTTGCGCAGGATATCGAGGGTCAACTCGATGCGCGTTTACGCTTGGATGGTCAGTATGCGTCCGTGCACTTAGCCGTTTTGCTCGCGAATCGAAGTGGTCCCCTCAGCGCAATCGAGTGGTCCCAAATTTGGAATCGTGCTCAGGCCTTAGCTGAGCAGCTAGAGTCCGGCATAGAAGGACCCGATCAACAATATGTGCTTGACGCCGCTTCGCGACTGGATGATGCCTGTGCTGCTTTGGACACCCAGGTAGGTCTGACTTTGTTGTTGGGAAGTATGCGCCCCGTTTCCGAGGTCACCACAGCAGCTAAAAACATGGGGTTTGTTCCTTTTGAGGGTGGACTCGCCTGGTTGGGTGATTATGGCTTGGTCTGCTTCAGTTTGTCGCGTGCCGATACTGAGTCGATTGACGCCGGTATGGCGAGTGTGGATCGGTTGACTATGTTGCTCGACGTACCGTGTAGTCCAGTCGATACCAGAGCCTTTGGAAAGATGTCCGAAGTTGGTTTTGAGCTGGCGCGCCGTCTTGGTGGCGAGTTGGTTGATGATCAACTGCGTCCGTTGCAGCAAGGGGCGGATGTGGCGATCGATGAGAAACTCAAGGTCTTGTATTCGCAACTCGAAAAAGCGGGTTTTGCGGCAGGCAGTCCTCGTGCAAGACGTGTCTTTGCTTAAAACAGGTGCTTGAGAATGGATCTGCGGGACTCGCTCGTCGAGCGCTTGACTTGGCTGCGCGGCGAGATCGAAAGACATAACCAAGCCTACTACGTGCACGACACTCCAGTGGTGAGTGACGCGCAATACGATGTGCTGATGCGTGAGTTGCAGAGCCTCGAAGCCGCACATCCTTATTTAGTGACCGCAGATTCCCCTACCCAACGTGTTGGCGCTGCACCTCTCGCGGCCTTTGGGAGTGTGACACACCGTATTTCCATGTTGTCCTTGGGCAATGCCTTCGAGCAAGACGAAGTTCGTGCGTTTGACAAGCGTGTCGCCGATACTTTGCGTGCCGCAGGAAAGTTGTCTGCGGACCAGGAGGTTTCCTATTTCTGCGAATTAAAGCTCGATGGCCTTGCCATTAGCTTACGCTATGAGCGCGGTTTGCTGGTGCAAGCAGCGACGCGTGGCGATGGACAGACCGGTGAGGATGTCACCTTGAATGTTCGCACGATCAAAGCGATTCCACTTAAGCTTAAAGGCGCTGAACAAGAGCTCCCCGAGATTCTTGAAGTCCGTGGTGAGGTGTTTATGAATCTCGCTGACTTTGAGCGTCTCAATGCGGCGCAACAGGCTCGCGGTGAAAAGATATTCGTGAATCCACGTAATGCGGCCGCCGGAAGTTTACGCCAGCTAGATCCGCGCATCACGGCGCAGCGGCCCTTGAGTTTTTTCGCGTACGGCTGGGGTGATTTAGGCGGATTTCAGTTGCCCCGTCACAGCGCGATGCTGGATTGGCTCCAGCAGCTGGGATTGCCAGTTAATCAGAAACAGCATGTGTTGGCCCTGGGGGCCCAGCAATTGTTGCAGTATTACACGAGTGTCGGCGAACGTCGAGCACAGTTGCCCTACGACATTGATGGTGTGGTGTACAAAGTCGATGATTTAATTGCTCAGCGGGTGCTGGGTTTTGTGGCTCGCGCGCCGCGCTTTGCGATTGCCCACAAGTTCCCCGCTCAGGAAGCCACGACCGAATTATTGGACATCGAAGTACAAGTGGGTCGCACCGGAGCGATTACGCCTGTGGCTCGGTTAGCGCCGGTCTTTGTCGGGGGCGTCACCGTCACTAATGCGACCCTGCACAATGAAACTGAAATTCTTCGCAAGGATGTGCGCATAGGTGACACCGTCATTGTGCGTCGCGCAGGCGATGTGATCCCCGAGGTTGTGGGCCCCGTACTGGCTCGGCGTCCCATTTTTGCCTCATCTTTTGTGATGCCAAGTGCCTGTCCTGTCTGTGGTTCTGCGATTGAGCGGGTAGAGGACGAGGCGATCGCGCGTTGTACCGGCGGTTTGTTTTGTGCCGCGCAACGCAAACAAAGCCTCATTCACGCTGTAGGGCGTAAAGCGCTTGATATCGAAGGACTGGGTGAGAAACTTGTGGAGCAGTTGGTCGACCGAGAGCGCATTCGTTCTTTGGCTGAACTGTTCACGCTGCGCGTTGAAGAACTTGCGGAGTATGACCGCATGGGCCGCAAGTCTGCGGAAAATCTCATTGAAGCGATCGCCAAGGCGAAGCGACCGCAGTTAAATCGTTTGATTTTTGCGTTGGGAATTCGTCATGTGGGTGAGACCACGGCACGCGATTTAGCGTTGTATTTTGGTTCGATCGAAGCGGTCATGCAGGCGCAGCCTGAGGCACTATTAAATGTCTCGGATGTTGGGCCTGTTGTGGCAGGCTCGATAGCGCGATTTTTTGCCGAGCCGCATAACCAGCAGGTTGTGCGTGAGTTGCGTGAGCAAGGCGTAGAGCCGCAAGCGCCAGAGGCGCAGCGCAGCAGCGGACTTTCTGGCAAAACGTTCGTGCTGACCGGGACGTTACCGACATGGTCGCGCGAAGAGGCGTCGAGTCGAATTATTGCAGCGGGCGGAAAGGTCAGTGGCTCTGTATCGCGCAAGACTAGTTTTATTGTGGCGGGCGACGAAGCAGGCAGCAAACTTGAAAAAGCAACGGAGCTTGGCGTAGCGATTTTGGATGAGGCAGGCCTCAAGACATTGCTTGAGGCCTCGCAGTCAATCGATTGATTAGTCGATCTTAGCTTTGCTGCGCAGTTGGGCCTGGTAGGCGGCCAATGCTTGCTCACGCATCACCTGTTCGAGCTCTTTACGAACCTGATCAAGAGCTGGAAACTCAATCGGACGAATGTCCATCACCTCAATCACGTGCCAGCCAAATTGCGACTGGACAGGTTTGTCCGCCAGTTGGCCTTTTTTGGTGGCAGCCACGGCTTTGGCGAAAGGTTCGACATAGTTCGTGTCGGGAGCCCAACCAAGTTCGCCGCCTTTAGCGCCGCTGCCCGTATCTTTGGACTGTTTGGCCAGATCTTCGAACTTGGCTGATTTTTTCTTGAGTTTGTCCTGAATGTCATTGGCAGTTTTTTCGTCATCGACCAGAATGTGGCGTACGTTGTACTCAAACTTGCCGGCCTCAGCTTTTTTCAGCTTGTCATATTCGGCTTGAATCGTAGCCTCAGTAATGGGGTTCTTTTTCAAATAGTCGGCCATCAGGGCTTGTACCAAAATCCCTTGGCGGGCGAGTTCGAGTTCGATCGCGACGGTGGGATCCTTGGTGATACCTGCGGCATCAGCGGCCTGTACCATCACTTGACGGTTAATCAGCTCTTGTTTGATTTGATCGCGCATTTCAGGCGTGTCTTTTGCACCGCGTGCAACCAAGAGTTTGACAAACTGATCGACGTTCGCCTGAGTGATTGCTTTGCCATTCACGCTGGCAACGTTCTGAGCATGAAGAGGTGCAACCAGCACGAGTGCGGCGGCGAGCATAACGAGACGTTTCATGAATTTCCTTTGGAGGGCGCCCGAGTGGTCAGCGCAAGCGCATGGATCGGGTGTGGGATTAAATCGCGCAAAAGATCATACACCATCCGATGTTGCGCAATCATCGGTCGGTTGTTAAAACATTGCGCCACAATCGTGGCACGGAAATGACAGGCATTGCCCGGATTGCCGGAGTGTCCTGCGTGCAGGTGTGACTCGTCGACGATGTCGAGCTCAAGGGCATTGAGGGAAGTAAGACGCTCGCGCAACAGACTTAAATGTGGATTGATTGCGGAGGTCATGGCTTGTTTTCCTTGGCGTCTGTTGGAGGTAACGCTGCTGTAGGCAACACTTCGGACCCTTCGTCCTGCTGCATATGTTTACCCAACCAGATGGACTGTGCGATAACAAAAACAATGAGCAGAGCCATCAGGCCGAAGACCTTGAAGTTGACCCATTGGCTTTCACTAAAAAGTCCGGAGAAAGCGACAAAAAGATTGAGTCCGCCCGCGACCATAAAAAAAAGTGCCCAGCTTAGATTGAGTTTGTTCCAAGCAATATCTGGCATGGACACTTTTGCACCCAGCAATTTTTGTATCAAGTTTTTATTCAACAAATACTTGCTGACTAGTAAAACGGCACCAAACAACCAATAGAGCACGGTTGGTTTCCATTTGATAAAGGCTTCGTTTTGCAGCCAGAGTGTGGCGCCCCCAAAAAAGACGATGACGGCGAAGTTGACCCAGTGCATCGTTTCAATCGGTTTGCGCGTGAGCTTGATCCAGAGAATTTGAAGCACTGCGGCCGCGATGGCGACAGCGGTTGCAACATAAATATCCGCCAGGCGATAGGCGACAAAAAACAGAATAAGCGGAAAAAGGTCGAAGAGAAATTTTTTCATGGTTTGACAGGTTCGAACGTCAGCGACAGCGAGTTGATGCAATAGCGCCGCCCCGTAGGTGGGGGACCATCCGGAAAAACATGTCCGAGGTGACTGTCACAGACATTGCACATGACTTCGGTGCGCACCATACCATGCGTCATGTCGGTTTCTTCTTTGACATTCTTCGGATCAATGGGCTCAAAGTAGCTGGGCCAGCCACAACCCGCGTCAAACTTCGTATCGGAGGCAAACAAAGCCGTGTTGCAGCCTACGCAGCGATATATGCCATATTCGCGATGATCCCAGTACTGGCCCGTGAAGGCGCGCTCGGTTCCTTTTTGGCGGGCAACGTAATATTGTTCAGAGGAAAGCTGAGCTTTCCATTCAGCGTCGGTTTTATTGATTTTTGACATATACACTTGGAGTGACAGATTTAGAAAAGGTTCTCATGCATAATCTTTCAACATGTTAATCGAGTTTAAAAATATCTTTGTCGAACGCGGGGGCCGTCCAATCTTGGACGGTCTGAGCTTAAGTCTGTCTGAGCGTCGTATTGGAATCATCGGCCCTAATGGTTCGGGTAAGAGTACCTTTATTCGCTTGATCAATGGCTTATTGATCCCCAAAAGAGGACAAATTTGCGTCGACGGGCTCGATACGCGAACCGAAGTTGAAAAGATACGCAGCAAAGTGGGCTTTGTCTTTCAAAACCCTGATAATCAAATCGTTTTTCCCATTGTGAGTGAGGATATCGAGTTTGGCCTTAAACGTCGTGTTCCCGAGGCTGGCATACGTCACCAGCGGATGCAGGAGGCTTTGCGTCAGCTTGACGTACAGCATTTGCAGGATCGCTCGATTCACACCCTTTCAGGGGGTGAAAGACAGTTGGTCGCCTTAGCAGGCGTCTTGGCGACAAAGCCTGAGATTTTGGTCTTTGACGAGCCGACTACGCAACTTGACTTGCGTTTGCGCAACCGTTTTGAGCAGCATCTATCGGCCTTACCTCAGCCTGCGTTGATTGTGAGCCATGATCTTGAGTTGATGAACACGATGGACCGTGTGCTGGCCATTGTTGCGGGCCGCCTCGCTTTCGATGGTGCGCCAGCCGCCGCCACGGCCTGGTACAGGATGCATTGCGGCTGATGGGTTCTTTTTATTTTCCGGGTAATAGTTGGTTGCACCGATCGCCGGCTGGGGTCAAGCTCGCGGTTTTGATGTTAGCGGGTGCTGGCCTAATGTGGGTGCGCGACTGGACGATCTTATTGTTGGTGCTGACGGTGGTTTTGGTATTACTCTACCAGTCTGGCGTCGGCGTTCAGCAGCTGTGGCTTCAGCTCAAGACTTTGAGTTGGCTCGTCCTAGTCCTTGTTCTCTTTACCGCTATTGCGCAATCACCGCTAGTCGCGCTCGAGGTCGGGTTGCGGATTTGTGCCTTATTGCTTGGCGCACTCCTAGTCTCGATGACAACCTCGATCGCGCGCATGATGGAGGTCTTGATCTGGCTTTTGCAGCCCTTGCAAAAGCTGGGATGGGTCAATAGTGAGCGTGTGGCGCTGGTGTTTGGACTGACGCTGCGTTTGATACCGGAGCTCTCAGTGCAGTGGCAGGAGATTCGAGAAGCGCAGGCGGCGAGGGGCCTCAGCGCGAATCCTTTTACAATGGGCGTGCCGATGTTGTTGCGCACGCTCAGGCGGGCTCAAGATATTGCTGACGCGTTAGACGCAAGACAGTAGGTACACAGTCACCGCCCCCGATCCTCCTAGCATTTCCGTGAACTGCGGTCCCATGATTTATCCTTGATTGGAGCTTCAATGTTGAAAACAAAAGATCTCGTCTTGGTTGCGCTGTTTACCGCGATGATTATTGTGCTGGGGCTCATTCCACCTGTTCCGGTTCCTTGGGTGCCCGTGCCGATTACCTTGCAGACCTTTGGGGTGATGTTGGCGGGTTTGATCTTGGGACCTTGGCGAGGCGGTTTGGTGGTCTTGACCTATGTGCTAATCGCCATGGTGGGCATCCCGGTGCTACCGGGTGGGCGTGCGGGCCTGGCTGTGCTGGCGGGCCCGACAGGTGGGTTTTTAATAGGGATGATCCCGGGTGCTGTAATCACGGGTTGGCTTGCGGGTGCTTTACCCCGCGGCGAGACGTCGCACACACAGCAGGGATGGAAAGCGGTTGCGCCTCAGGTGTTTCGCTGCTGGATTGCCAGTATCGTGGGTGGTTTGCTTGTGGTCTATGCCTGCGGGATCCCTTGGCTCGCCACCGTGACCGGAATGGGACTCAGCAAAGCCGCCTGGGCCGTCGTTGTATTTTTGCCTGGTGATCTGCTTAAAGCACTTGTCGCCAGTCTCGTCGCACAACGCGTGCGACGACTCGAGCTGATTTAAACCCTAGGCTGCCTTGGTTATTTGAGCGCTTTACGGCGCTCAAACCAAGCGCTTAACTCACCTACGATTCCGCGTCGGAATGCTAAGACGCAGATCACGAAAATGAGTCCGATCACAATGGTGACCGATTCGCCAAGTCTTTGAAACCACTCAATCCCGGTCCATTGTGTCAGGATCGCACCTAAATCGCCGACTTTGTTTTCGAGCAGGACAACAATAAAGGCGCCGATTACAGGGCCTACCAGAGTGCCTAGACCGCCGATCAGGGTCATCAAAATCACCAGCCCTGACATTTGCCAGGTTGCGTCCGTCAGAGTCGCCGAGACAAAAATGAGCATCTTGGTGGAGCCTGCCAGACCCGCCAGCATGGCTGAAAGAACAAAAGCCAGTAGTTTGAAACGGTCGACGTCATAGCCGAGCGAGGTCGTGCGGGCTTCGTTTTCGCGAATGGCTTTAAGGACTTGTCCGAAAGGGGAGTGTACGGTTCGCCAGACTACGAAGTATCCAAACACAAAAATCGCCATCACGACATAATAAAGATTGAGGTCGCTTTTTAAATCAATCAAACCGAACAGTGTGCCGCGGGGTACCCCTTGAAGGCCGTCTTCGCCACCCGTGAATTTGGCCTGCAGAAAAAAGAAGTAGACCATCTGAGAAAGCGCCAGCGTGATCATCGCAAAATAGATGCCGCTGCGACGAATCGCCAGGGCACCCATCGCCAAGCCCATCACCCCAGCTACCAATACGCCAAAGGCCAGGCCGACTTCGGTGGAGAATCCCCACATTTTGATGGCATGCCCAGAGGCATAGGCCGCACTTCCGAGAAAGGCGGCGTGTCCAAAGGAAAGTAGACCCGTGAAGCCCAACAAAAGATTGAAGGCGCAGGCAAAGAGCGCGTAGCACATGATTTTCATGACAAAGACGGGATAAATCCCCGTCAACGGCACAAGGGCCAGAAGGACCAGCGCAATAAGATATCCGAGATTCTGACGATTCATTTTTCTTTTCCGAACAAGCCGGCAGGGCGAAGCAGCAATACGATCGCCATGATGATAAACACAACCGTGCTCGATGCTTCGGGCCAAAAGACCTTAGTCAGTCCCTCGATGACACCGAGTCCGAGACCGGTGACGATGGCACCTAGGATTGAACCCATTCCGCCAATCACCACAACGGCAAACACCACAATAATGAGGTTAGAGCCCATAAGCGGCGAGACTTGGATAATCGGGGCCGCTAACACGCCAGCAAAGCCCGCCAAAGTGACACCGAAGCCATAGGTCAAGGTGATCATGAGTGGAACGTTGACCCCAAAGGCTTCGACGAGTCTGGGATTTTCTGTACCCGCGCGCAAAAGCGCACCGAGTTTTGTGCGCTCGATCACAAACCATGTGATCAAGCACACCGTGAGTGATGCCACGACAACCCATGCGCGGTAATTCGGCAGCATCATGAAGCCGAGGTTTGTGGCGCCACGTAAGGCCTCGGGAGCCGAATACGGCTGTCCGGAGGCACCATAAAAACTGCGAAATAAACCTTCGATCAAGAGCGTAATACCAAAGGTTAATAAGAGACCATAGAGGTGATCAAGCTTGTAGAGATGCTTGAGCAGACATTTTTCAATCAGAATGCCGAATAAGCCGATCAGAATAGGGGCGACGATTAGCATCACCCAGTAATTGAGACCAAGGTAGTGCAAACCCATCCAGGCTAAAAAAGCACCCAGCATATACAGTGCGCCGTGCGCGAAATTAATGACGTTGAGTAAACCGAAGATGACGGCTAAGCCCAGCGATAAGATGGCATAGAAGGACCCGTTCACCAGGCCAAGCAGAAGCTGACCGAGAAACGCTTGCAAGGGAATACCAAAAATAGTGATCATCGTCTGCCTACTTCATGAAGCCAATTGCTATTACAGAGCCATACACAGAGTCATACCCCCTGGCAGACTGACGCGTCGCCAGGGGGGTGAGTCTGTTTACTTCTTGATAAGTTTGCAGTTGGATTCGGAGAGCTTGGTAAACACCTCTTCACCTGGCAGGACTGCGATTTGCTTGTAGTAGTCCCACGGTCCTTTTGACTCGCTTGGTTTTTTAACTTCCATCAGGAACATGTCATGGATCATGCGGCCGTCTTCGCGGACATAGCCATTTTTGGCAAACATATCATTGACTTTGTTGGATTTCATCCATTTCATGATGGTGTCGCCATCATCACTATTTGTAGCTTTGATGGCATTCAGGTAGAACGATACCGCTGAATAGTTGCCCGCTTGAATCATCGAAGGCTTACGCTTGACACGTGCTTCGAATTTTTTAGACCAAGCGCGTGTTTCATCATTTTGATCCCAATACCAGCCGTCGGTGAACTGCATGCCTTGAGTAGCCTGAAGACCGAGCGAGTGAATATCGTTGATAAAAATCAGCAGGCCGGCCATTTTCATCGTCTTGCCAATGCCGAACTCGTTGGCGGCTTTGATCGAGTTAATGGTGTCACCCCCCGCATTTGCCAAGCCTAGGATCTGTGCCTTGGAGCTTTGGGCTTGCAACAAAAAGGAGGAGAAGTCTGAGGAGTTCAGGGGCGCGCGCACCTGGCCTTTGACTTCACCGCCTGCATCTCTGACGACCTTGGCGGTATCGCGTTCAAGTGCGTGACCAAAGGCGTAGTCAGCCGTCAAGAAGTACCAAGTTTTGCCACCCGCCTTGACAACGGCAGAGCCTGTGCCACGGGCTAAGGCCACGGTGTCATAGGCCCAGTGGACGGTATAGGGCGTACATTGCGCACCTGTCAGGTCCGAGGCTGCAGCGCCAATGGCGAAAAAGGGCTTCTTCTTTTGAGCGGCGATACCAGCCAAGGCAAGGTTGACTCCGGAGTTCGTGCCACCCATTAGTAAGTCGATCTTTTGCTGGTCGAACCATTCCCGCGCACGCGCAGCTGCGACGTCCGCTTTGTTTTGGTGATCCGCAAACAAAAGCTCAATCTTTTTTCCGTTGATTTGGCCGCCTGCATCGGCAATGGCCATGCGGACTGCCTCAACGCCGCCTGCGCCATCAATATCTGAATAGACGCTTGCCATATCGGTGACGAAACCGATCCGAATGACGTTGTCGGTAACATTAGCTTGTGCAGTGTGGCCAACAAGACCGAGACCCGCGATCATGAGCGAAGCGCTTAGGGTACGAAGTTTCATTTAGTTCTCCTAGGGGTTGCTGCGATTAAAATTTTATTGTTAGACACCGAGTAATTCATTTAATACAGATTGCTTTTCCTTGAGTTCGCTAGCATCAAAATGTTCAACGATTTGCCCGTGCTCCATGACATAGAATCGATCTGCCAAGGGCGCGGCAAAGCGGAAATTTTGCTCCACCATGACAATGGTGTAGCCCTTGTCTTTGAGCATTTTGATCATTCGACCCAGCGCTTGCACAATCACTGGCGCAAGCCCTTCGGAAATTTCGTCCAGCAAGAGCAGATTCGCACCCGTGCGCAAAATGCGCGCGACCGCTAGCATTTGTTGCTCACCACCTGATAGCCGAGTGCCGGGAGAGTGACGTCGCTCTAACAGGTTGGGGAACATTTCATAAATTTCGGCAAGCGTCATGCCACCGCCAGGGACGCCCACAGGGGGGGGTAAGAGGAGATTTTCCTCGCAGGACAAGCTAGCAAAGATACCGCGCTCTTCTGGGCAATAGCCGATCCCGAGATGTGCGATTTTGAAGGTAGGCATATCGATCGCTTCTTGCCCGTGAATACGGACGGATCCTTTGCGAGAGCCCGTCAGACCCAAGATCGCGCGCAAAGTCGTGGTCCGTCCCGCGCCATTACGACCTAGTAGGGTGACGACTTCGCCTTTATTTACCGTGAGGTTGACACCATGCAAAATGTGAGACTCGCCGTACCAAGCTTGCAGATCTTTGATTTCGAGTGCGCTCGTACTCATCCGTGCGCTCCCTCAAGCTCGCCCTCAGTCGTACCCATATAGGCCTCCATCACAGCAGGGTCTTTTGAAACGTGGGCATAGTTGCCCTCAGCCAACACTGAGCCGCGCGCGAGTACGGTAATCGTGTCGGCGATCGAAGACACGACATTCATGTTGTGTTCAACCATCAAAATCGTTCGGCCGACACTGACGCGCTTAATGAGTTGCGTCACGCGATCGACGTCTTCGTGGCCCATGCCTTGGGTGGGTTCATCGAGCAACATGAGTTCAGGCTCCATCGCTAAAGTAGTAGCGATTTCGAGTGCGCGTTTGCGTCCATAAGGAAGGTTGACCGTCATTTCGTTTGCGAAATCGCCGAGATCGACTTGCTCGAGGAGTTCTCGGGCGCGCTCGTTCAAGGCGTTCAGTCTCTGATCGCTTTGCCAAAAATTAAAGGAAAGACCCGTCTCGCGTTGTAGTCCAATCCTGACATTTTCAAGAACAGAAAGATGCGGAAAGACAGCGGAGATCTGAAAGGAGCGAATAATGCCTCGTCGGGCAATGTGCGCTGGAGTGTCACGTGTGATGTCGAGGCCATTAAAGGTAATGCTTCCACGCGTGGGCGTTAAAAACTTGGTCAGTAAGTTAAAGCACGTGGTCTTACCTGCACCATTGGGGCCGATTAGCGCGTGGATCTGACCGCGCTGTATGCGCAGAGATACTTCATTGACTGCTACAAAACCACGAAATTCTTTTGTGAGCCCTCTCGTCTCAAGAATGATGTCTTGCATGCAGCAACCCGCCCAAATAATTTTAGATTTGATGGCTAAGTATTGCGCACACAAGCGGCAAAGCTCAATGAGGGTTTGCCTTAGGGTTGTTAACCCTTGGTTTTTTTTGTGTACTCGCACAGATCAGAAATGCCGCACTGAGGGCATTTTGGCGTACGCGCGACACAAATGTAACGGCCATGCAAAATGAGCCAGTGATGCACATCAAGCTTGAATTCGTCGGCAACGAACTTTTCTAGCCCTTTTTCGACGGCGACGACGTCTTTGCCGGGGGCGATTTTGGTCCGATTGGCGACTCTAAAAATATGGGTGTCGACGGCGATGGTCGGCTGGCCAAACGCTGTGTTCAACACCACGTTGGCCGTTTTGCGACCCACCCCAGGGAGAGCTTCGAGCGCTTCGCGCGTCTGGGGAACCTTGCCCCCATGCTGCTCGAGCAATATTTTGCAGGTGGCAATCGCGTTTTTCGCCTTGGTTTTAAACAGGCCGATGGTCTTGATGTAGGCCATGAGTTTTTCTTCGCCGAGTGCCAGAAGAGCTTTGGGCGTGCCGTAGCGAGGGAAAAACTTTCGGGTGGCGATATTGACGGCCTTGTCGGTCGTTTGTGCCGAGAGCAACACGGCGATCAGTAGCTGAAAATCGCTGCCGTATTCCAGCTCGGTCGTCGGGTTGGGATTGGCCGCACGCAGGCGGGTAAAAATTTCTTTGCGTTTTTGAGGGTTCATGGCGTGCTGGCATTGCGCCGAGCGCGTGCGCGCGCAAGCGCGGCTTGGGCGGCTGTGCGTTTGTCTTCGGTCGTATTGACGATAGATGCGGTCTGAAGGGGGGGCTCGTCAGTGCTTCTTAAGCTGGCGGGTGTTTTGTTGAGCCTTGTGATGCGGCGCTCATAGCGCGCGCGTGCCTGATTGGCATCGTCCCGGGTCCAAGCCCGTGTCGGCTCGACATTGACCATGTCGATGCAATCCACCGGGCAAGGGGCCACACATAAATCACAGCCCGTACAGTCAGCTGCGATGATGGTGTGCATAACTTTTGAGGCGCCCAAAATAGCGTCGACAGGACAAGCCTGGATGCACAGTGTGCAGCCGATGCAAAACTGCTCGTCGATCACAGCAACCTGAAGAGGCACGTGGGGACCGCAACTTTGATCGAGAGGCAGTATGGGCTTGTTAAGCAGTTGGGCCAACGCGGCGATCCCGGTGTCGCCGCCAGGAGGGCAGCGATTGATGGGGGCGCTACCTTCGGCGATGGCGCGCGCGTAGGGCGCGCAGCCCTCAAACCCACATTTCGTACATTGAGTCTGCGGTAGCAGACGATTGATACGTTCTGCCAGCATTAGACCCGACGGATAAATTCCGCGATTTGTGGGCAGATGGTCGTGCGCCAACGGCGTCCCGAAAAAATACCGTAGTGACCACAGTCCGGTGCCGTGAAGTGTTGCTTGCGTTTGGCGGGGATCCCGGAGCAGAGTGTTTGCGCCGCGCGTGTTTGACCCTCGCCTGAGATGTCATCAAGCTCGCCTTCGATGGTGAACAAGGCGACGGATTTGATGTCGGCGGGACGAACAATCTGACCATCAACTTCCCACGTGCCGTTGGGTAAATCGAAATCCTGAAACACAACGCGAATCGTATCGAGGTAAAAATCGGCGGACATATCGAGTACGGCGTTGTACTCGTTGTAAAAGCGGCGATGCGCCTCGGCATCCTCGTCATCGCCACGCAATAAGTCTAGATAAAAATCATAATGTGATTTGAGATGACGATCCGGGTTCATCGACAAAAAGCCGGCGTGTTGCAAAAAGCCAGGATAAACGCGACGACCCGCGCCGGGGTACTGCGCTGGGACGGTATGAATGAGCTTTTCTTCGAACCATTCGAAAGGCTTGGTTGTGGCCAGTCGGTTGACTTGCGTGGGTGAGCAGCGTGGGTCGATTGGCCCACCCATCATCACCATGCTGCGCGGCAAGCAGGGATCTTTGTTGGTCGCCATCAGTGAGATCGCCGCAAGTGCGGGCACAGTGGGCTGACACACGGATATCACGTGCACATCGGGGCCAAGGTGGCGAATAAAGTCCTGAACGTAATGGACGTAGTCATTTAAATGGAAGGGACCCGCGGATAGGGGCACCATGCGGGCATCGATCCAGTCGGTGACATAAACCTCGTGCTCAGGCAGTAAGGCGCGCACGGTGTCACGCAACAGCGTTGCGTGGTGGCCAGACATCGGTGCGATCATCAGTATTTTAGGTGTCGCTTTACGAAGCTTTTCGGAAATATCGCGTTTGAAATAAATCAGATTACAGAAAGGCTTGGCGTAAACAATCTCTTCGCTGACGGCGACGGGTTTGCCGTTGACTTCAGTCGTAGGTAAGCCCCAGGCAGGCTTTTCGTACTTTTTACCAAGGCGATGAATGAACTCATAGCCGGCAGCCATCTGTCGCGCCATCGGCGAGTAGGCGAGAGGACTGGCGGGGTGAGAGAAGAGTTTGGAACCCACTTCGGTGAAGTGTGCAAGAGGCGACATGAGGGCCCGGTGCATTTCATGCAGATCATAAAGCATGCGTCATTCCAAAATTGTCATGTGATAGCGCATTATGCGCCTGATCTGAACGCAGTTGAGCGACTGAGTGCAGGTTATTTGTTGCGACGCAACAAAATGTCGTTTAGTCGCCACGACCGCGCGGGTTTACCAGTAGTTTTCGACGGCAAGATTGCCCGCAACCCCACGACGACCCGGAGCAAAGCCACGTTCGGCGAGCAAACCTCGCATTTCCGTCACCATCGCGGGATTGCCGCACAGCATGATGCGCGAGCGGGTGGGCTCGAGGGCAACCCCTGCACGTTGTTCGAGTTCGCCGCTATTCAGTAATGTGGTGAGGCGGGCCGGGTTCAGCCATTGAGACTTGATCGAAGGAGAGAGTTCGCGACTCAAGGCTTCCTGAGATGTCACGGGCAGGTAAATCAATTGAGCCCGCTGAGGGTCAACGAGGTTGGCGAGTGCCAAAAGTTCTTGGCGGTAGGCAAGTTCGCTGGATGTTCTGACACCATGCAGCAAAACGATGTGTTTAAAACGGTGCCATGTGGCCGGATCCCGCAACATGGATAAATAGGCGGAGAGCCCAGTACCCGTCGCGACAAGCCAGAGATCCTCGCCATCAACGAAGCGCTCGAGCGTCAAAAATCCAAAAACAGACTTGTCGATCCAGAGCGCATCGCCAAGTTGGAGACGAGACAAAGCAGGGCTGAACTTGCCGTCAGGCACGACCACTGAGAAAAACTCAAGCTCGTCGGCATCGGGTTTAGACACCATCGAATAGGCTCGCCATTCGTTCGGTATGGGCGCAGCCTGTGGGGCGGCTGATTCAGGCGAGCCCACACACAAGCCTAAACGGGCAAACTGTCCTGGCAGAAAGGCAAAACCCGGCGGACGTGTGACGGTGATGGAAAACAGTTTGTCCTCAAGCCAGGTCGTCTTGGCCAGCACAGTTTGCTGCGTATAGCGTGACTCGCTGGACTTGGTGGCTTGATCAGTCATGGGCGCGATGCACTCGGCAGAAACGCTCAGCGTTCAAGATGCTTGAGCTTGTCGGGCATGCCGTTCCAGTTGTCCGCGTCTTCGAGAGGTTTTTTGGAGCGACTGATGCTCTTGAAGCTTGGGGAAAGTTCGGCATTGAGCGCGATGAACTTCATCTGATCCTGAGGCACGTCTTCTTCGGCAAAAATGGCATTGGCCGGGCACTCGGGAATACAAACGGCACAATCGATGCACTCATCCGGATCAATGACCAGAAAGTTGGGTCCTTCGCGGAAACAATCGACAGGACACACGTCCACACAGTCAGTGAACTTACATTTAATACAATTTTCCGTCACGACATGCGTCATGTGTTTCACCAGAATACAAATAAGATGGTTATATTTTACCCAAACCGATCACGCGTGTTCGGGATACCCCTAAGAGGTGAGGTGGCTGTGCTAATGTTCAAAAAAATGACTAAAAATAGCCCATGATCATTAAATCTCTGCTGGATACTGACCTCTACAAGTTCACCATGATGCAGGTGGTGTTACACCATTTTCCTGCAGCGCAGGTCGAATATCGCTTCAAGTGCCGCACGCCTGGGGTCGATTTGCGTCCCTATCTGGATGAAATTCGCACTGAGATCCATCTCTTGTGCCAGTTGCGTTTTAGCGAAGACGAGCTCGCCTATCTGGGCGGGTTGCGCTTTATCAAGAGCGATTTCATTGACTTTCTGGGTTTGTTTCATCTGCCAGAAAAGTGCATCATAGTTTCCGAGGGTGCCTTGCCAGGAGAGATTGACATTCAAGTCAAAGGATCCTGGCTGCACACAATTTTGTTTGAGATCCCGGTGCTGGCGATTGTCAACGAGGTGTATTTCCGTCGGACTTGTACGAATCCAGACTGGGAAGAAGGCCGAGAGCGACTTCAAACAAAAATGAAGCTCGTGCTCGAAGCGACGGATCTCGATGATTTCAGGGTGGCCGAATATGGCACGCGACGCCGGTTTTCGCGCGAGTGGCACGAGGAGGTCGTCATCACCATGAAAGCCCAGATGGGCAAGCACTTTGCCGGCACCAGTAATGTCTGGTTCGCGATGCGTCATGGTGTGTTGCCATTGGGTACGATGGCGCATGAGTATTTGCAGGCGTGTCAAGCTCTCGGCCCACGGTTGCGTGATTCGCAAGTATTTGCATTGGATGTTTGGGCCAAGGAGTATCGGGGAGATCTCGGAATCGCCCTCTCCGATGTGTATGGCGTCGCCGCATTTTTACGCGATTTCGATATGTATTTTTGCAAGCTGTTCGACGGCGCGCGTCATGACTCTGGTGATCCCTTCGATTGGGGCGAGCGCATGATCGCGCATTACAAAGTGAATCGTGTCGACCCCCGGACCAAGACCTTGATTTTTTCAGATGCGTTAACATTTCCACGTGCGATTGAGTTGACCCGTCGCTTTTCTGGACGCTGTAAAACTGCGTTTGGTATTGGTACGAATTTGACCAATGATTTAGGTCATGAACCGCTGCAGATTGTGATGAAGATGGTGCGCTGTAACGGACAACCCGTGGCAAAAGTGTCCGACGCGCCTGAAAAAACGATGTGCGACGACAAAGCCTATCTCGCATACTTGCGACAGGTCTTTGAACTCCCGCCCGCCTAAGCAGTCCAACCCTTTGGTGCACAAAGCGCCATTTTCAATTCAAGGAAAAACAATGAGCAACATCAAACGTGTCAACGTCGGCAAGCGACTCTCCGATATGGCGGTTTATAACGGCGTCGCGTATCTGGCAGGACAGGTTGCCAACGATACCAAGCAAGACGTGACCGGACAAACAGCCCAGGTGTTGGCTACCATTGACGCCTTGCTCGCAGAAGCAGGTACCGATAAAACCCGCATTTTGATGGCGCAAGTATTTGTTGCCAATATCGTCGAGTACGACGGCATGAACAAGGCGTGGGAAGCTTGGGTGCCCGCCGGTAACGCGCCACCGCGCGCTACGATCGAAGCGCGTCTCGCGGGTCCCGACTATAAAGTTGAAATCGTCGTGACTGCCGCTGTTTAAATCCCGTCCCTTTTCTTCTGCAAACTTGGTATCGCCTGAGCAACCATTTGATGTAGCCACCCTGACCGTCGACATGAAAGAAGACGATCAGGCGTTGTTTCGCCAGGCCGTACAGTGGGCCAGCCAGGCGCTGGGCGACCGGTGCACACCCACGGGTGAGCGGCTGATGGATCATGCGCTTGGTTCGGCCAGTATTTTGTCCGGGATGCAGGCTGATCCCGCGACCTGCACGGCTGCGCTATTGGTGTCGTCCTCCGAAATATTGCAGCCCGACCTGAATCGGGGTCGTCACAACGATCCCATCAAGGAGGAATTTGGTCCCGAAGTTGCTCGTCTCGTGCAAGGCGCGCGCGAGTTATTGCGTCTAAGTGGTATTGCGAGTGGAGCGAGTGAGGGTTCTGAAGACGCCCCTTTGCAAAAAGAGATGCTGCGCAAAATGCTGCTGGCCATGGCCGCGGATTTGCGCATCGTGCTGCTCAGGCTCGCCTCGCGGCTGCAGACATTGCGCTGGCATGCCAGTAGCAAAGTGCCCTGCAGGCCTGATCTTGCCCGCGAAACGCTGGATCTCTACGCGCCCCTCGCCAATCGCCTGGGTATTTGGCAGATTAAATGGGAAATGGAGGATTTGTCGTTTCGTTTTACGGATCCTGCGCGTTACAAAGAAATTGCGGGCTTGTTGGAGGAAAAGCGCGCAGAGCGCGAACTCTTCATCGCGCAAACCGTTGAGCAGTTGACAGCGGAGCTCAAAAAAATGGATATCGCCGCGGACATTACCGGGCGACCCAAACATATTTACAGCATCTACAACAAGATGCGACAGAAAGAACTCGACTTTAGTCAATTGTTCGATGTGCGTGCAATGCGGATCATCGTGCAAACGGAAAGAGATTGTTATAGCGCGCTAGGACTGGTTCACGAGCTCTGGGTGCCGCTGGCCGACGAGTTCGATGACTACATCTCGCGTCCTAAGCCCAACGGCTATCGCTCACTGCATACGGTCGTTGCCGATGAGAGTGGCCGACCGTTCGAGGTGCAAATACGGACACGCGCCATGCACGAATTTGCAGAGTTCGGGATGGCCGCCCATTGGCGATACAAGGAAAGTCCGCACCCTGGCGCAAATGAGGCGACGGCGGCGACGGATCAATATGATCGTCAGCTGGCGTGGATGAGACAGCTGTTGGCCTGGAACACTGAGGCAGCGCAACGACCAGGAGGTGGTGCCGGAACGGCGGCCGCCTCGACGTTGGACTCTGGCTCGGTGACTGAGCAGAGTTCTGCCGTTCGTTTGTCCAAACCGCCCGAGGAACGCATTTACGTCCTGTCGCCGCAGGCGCGTGTGATTGAGTTGCCTGCGGGCGCGACCCCGGTTGATTTTGCTTATTACCTGCATACGGATTTGGGACACCGCTGCCGCGGTGCGCGCATCGATGGTCAGATGGTGCCTCTGCAAACACAATTGCAAACGGGGCAGACAGTCGAGATCGTCACCACCAAATCGGGCGGTCCGTCTCGAGACTGGATTAATCCTCAGCTCGGGTTTCTGGCGAGTCCTCGGTCTCGGGCCAAAGTGCGCGCATGGTTCAGCGCGATTGAGCTTCAACAACGCATCACTCAAGGTCAGACGCTCGTTGAAAAGGAGTTGCAACGGCTTGGCAAAACGGCCGTTAATTTAGAGCACCTTGCGCAACAACTTGGTTTTGCCCAGGCCGATGACTTGTATGTTGCGGTTGCCAAAGAAGAATGCAGTTTGCGACAAATCGATGCCGTGTTTCAGCCGGTCGCGGTTGTGGCTGAGCCTAGCCTCGAGTCTCTGATTGTGCATAGTTCACGGGCTGAGCGTGGCGGTGCGGGTACAAAAAGCGGCGTCTTGGTGGTTGGCGTTGATTCTCTGATGACGCAGTTGGCGAGGTGCTGCCGGCCTGCGCCACCCGATGCCATTACGGGGTTTGTGACGCGGGGGCGGGGAGTATCGATTCACCGAGCCGATTGCGCAAGCTTTTTGGCGCTAAAAGCCCGGCAAGCGGAACGTGTGATTGATGTGACGTGGGGGCAAGCAGAGGCTCAAACTCTTTATCCTGTCGATTTGCATGTACAGGCGCAGGATCGTGCTGGCTTGCTGAGGGATTTGTCCGAGGTCTTTGCCCGGCTCCGTTTGAATGTGGTGGGGGTCAATACCCACAGCAAGGCCTCCATGGCCTATATGTCCTTTACGGTTGAAATCCGCGATGGCGGTGAATTGCAACGTGTTTTGGTGGCGTTGCGAGAGGTAAGTGGTGTATTGACAGCAGAAAGGCGTGTAACCTGAGCATTCAGCTTTTGCGCGTTAAGTCCCGTTAAAAGCGCATGAATTGAGGGATTGAGTCCGGATTTTCTAGTGACTCACTGGTAAAATCAATGTTTTATATGGCTTTACGCGCTTGGCATATTGTTGCCGGTGTAGCTCGGTCTGATCTGGAGATCCGGTCATGAAACCCTATGACTTTCCCGATGCCAAAGGGCATTTTGGTCCCTACGGCGGTGTATTCGCAGCAGAAACCCTCATGCAGGCGATCGAGGAGTTGCGCTTGTCCTATGACAAGTACCGCAACGATCCCGATTTCTTGGCGGAGTTCGAGTATGAGCTCAAGCACTTTGTCGGTCGTCCGACGCCGGTTTATCACGCGCGTCGTTGGTCCGAGGAGCTCGGCGGTGCGCAAATCTGGTTCAAACGCGAAGACTTGAACCACACAGGCGCCCACAAGATCAACAACAGTTTGGGTCAGGCCTTGCTCGCGCGTCGGATGGGCAAACGCCGCATCATTGCCGAAACGGGTGCCGGCCAGCATGGCGTGGCGACGGCCACGGTATGCGCGCGCTATGGCATGGAGTGCGTAGTCTACATGGGCAGCGAAGACGTCAAGCGTCAGTCGCCCAACGTCTTTCGGATGAAGCTTCTCGGTGCAACGGTTGTGCCTGTTGAGTCTGGCTCCAAGACCCTCAAAGACGCGTTGAACGAAGCGATGCGAGACTGGGTCACGAACGTCGATGACACGTTTTACATCATTGGCACCGTGGCAGGACCGCACCCCTATCCGATGATGGTCCGTAATTTTCACTCTGTGATCGGTCAAGAGTCGATCGAGCAGATGCCTTTGTATGCGGGACGTCAACCCGACTACGTGTTGGCTTGCGTGGGCGGTGGCTCAAACGCCATGGGTATTTTCCACCCATATATTCCTTATGAAAACACCAAGCTCGTGGGCGTCGAAGCCGCGGGTGAGGGCGTTGAAACCGGCAAACACTCTGCTTCACTGACCGCTGGGCGTGTTGGTGTGTTGCATGGCAATCGCACCTATGTTTTGCAGGATGAAAACGGCCAGGTCGCTGAGACACACTCAGTCTCGGCGGGCCTGGACTATCCAGGCGTCGGCCCAGAGCACGCTTGGCTCAAAGACAGCGGTCGTGCCTCCTACGTGAGCGTGACGGACGATGAGGCGTTGGCAAGTTTCCACCACTGCTGTCAGATCGAAGGCATTATTCCTGCGCTTGAAACGTCGCATGCGCTGGCCTATGCCGCCAAACTCGCTCCCACGCTTTCCAAAGATCAGGTCATTCTGATCAACTTGTCTGGACGTGGTGATAAGGATATCAACACAGTCGCGCAACGTGCGGGCATGGTGCTCTAAGGTTTTAAAGGTTTTCAACTCATATGGCTCAACACACAGATCGCATCGCTGCTGCGTTTGCTCGCGCGGCGCAACAGAAACGCGCTGCGCTGATTCCTTATATTGCAGCGGGTAACCCACTGCCCGAAACCACCGTGCCTTTAATGCATGCGTTGGTCAAGGCAGGGGCTGATGTCATCGAACTTGGTATTCCTTTTTCAGATCCGATGGCAGATGGTCCCGTGATTCAGCGTGCTGCTGAGCATGCCATCGCCCAAGGCATAGGACTCAAGCATGTGTTGGTGATGGTGGCGGAGTTTCGCAAACAAGACCAAGCCACACCAATTGTGTTGATGGGTTATGCCAATCCGATCGAAAATATGGGTCAACAAGCCTTCGCCGAACAGGCTGAAAAAGTAGGTGTCGATGGTTTGTTGACGGTGGACTACCCGCCCGAAGAAATTGACGACTTTGTGGGCTTGCTCAATCAACACCATATCGCGCCGATTTTCTTGTTAGCGCCGACCTCTACCGAGACGCGTATTCGCGCTGTGGGCAAAATCGCGCGTGGTTATGTTTATTACGTCTCACTCAATGGTGTGACGGGTGCTGGCCACCTTGACACCGCGGATGTGGCGATGCGCCTCAAGTCAATTCGCCAGCATGTTGCTTTGCCGGTCGGTGTAGGTTTTGGTATCAGTGACGCAAAAAGTGCGCAGAGTATTAGTCTCGTGGCCGATGCGGTTGTGATTGGTAGCAAACTGATCGATACGATGACCAAAGCCGCTGCAGGTCTGCCTATGGCTCAACAATCCCAGGCTGCGATAGATGCGGGAGCGGGTTGGTTGGCGGGCATTCGCCAAGCATTAGATGTGGCGCGATCTGCGGAGCATGCTACATGAGCTGGCTCGGTAAGCTCCTTCCCCCCCGCATTAACAAGGCTCCAGGCCAGGAAACCGTCACCGTCAGCAAACGTGTCCCTGAAGGACTTTGGGTCAAGTGTCCCTCTTGTGAATCGGTGCTCTACAACGAAGATCTTGCAGCGAATTTACATGTGTGTCCTAAATGTGATCACCACATGCGTATCGGATCCCGTGCCCGCATCGAATCTCTTCTGGATATCGAGGGTCGCGTCGAGATCGGTTCAAACACGCGATCGATGGATCCTTTGAAATTCAAGGACTCGCGCAAATACCCAGAACGCGTTCAAGAAGCAGTTCGTCAAACAGGCGAAACAGACGCGTTAGTCGTGGTCAGTGGTGCAATCCGCAGCGTTCCGTGTGTACTGGCTTGTTTTGAGTTTGAGTTTATGGGCGGCTCGATGGGTTCCGTTGTTGGTGAGCGTTTCGTGCAGGGCGTACAAGCAGCGATTAAAAACAAGGTCCCTTTCATCTGCGTCGCGGCTTCGGGTGGAGCGCGCATGCAGGAGAGTTTGTTCTCTCTGATGCAAATGGCTAAAACCAATGCGATGCTGACTCGACTCTCAGACGCCAAACTTCCCTTCATCAGTGTTCTGACGGATCCCACCATGGGTGGCGTTTCCGCAAGTTTTGCATTCATGGGCGATGTCGTGATTGGAGAACCCAAAGCCTTGATCGGCTTCGCAGGGCCCCGCGTGATCGAGCAAACCGTACGAGAAAAGTTGCCAGAGGGTTTTCAGCGCTCGGAGTTCTTACAGCAAAAAGGTGCTATCGATATGGTGCTGGATCGCCGTCAGTTGCGCGAAGAGCTCGCGCGCTTGATGGCGATCATGACCAATCAGCCCATGGACAGTGTCGCTGCCTAAAAGATTATTTGGGTGAATAAAAAAGCGGTACATCAACTCGTTGATGTACCGCTTTTAACTTGTGCGCCCAGCATGGGCGCACTCTTGCGGGTGCAAGTCCCGCCGTAAGTTGA
>JANQYI010000037.1 GCA_030728985.1 Burkholderiaceae bacterium
GCGCAGTGGATGAGCGTACGACGGCCACGCACTTTCGAAGAAGCGCTCTACCATTGCCGGCGTCACCTCAGCCAGCGTTGCTGGATTCCAGTTCGGCGCGTGATCTTTGTCTATTGCCAGCGCGCGGACACCTTCGATGACCTCGCCATGCTCGAAACAACGTCTGACCATCGTTCGCTCCATGCGCAAACAGTCACCAATCGGCATCGTGGCCGCACGTCGTAGCTGCGACAGGGTCACACACATCATCAGCGGCGAGCGCTTGTGCAGAATCTCCAGAGTTTTGCCTGCAAATTCGCTGGTATCTGCCAAAAGCGATGTCATAAGCGCCGTGATGGAATTGCTCGAAAAATGCTGTTCGATCAGCTCCCGCATTTCTGCAAGACGACTGTATGCCGGATCCGCTTGCGCCGCGAAAGGCGCCGCGAAACGCGTGATGTCTTCGCGCAGACTGTTGGCCGGTGATGCGATAACAAGCGCTTGCAAGGCGGGTAGTTCAGCGGCGGGCACAAAGACATCAGCCAGCCCAGCATACAGCGCGTCGCTGGCGCCGATCATCTCACCCGTCACCCCGAGATAAGTACCGAGTTGTCCCTTGGCGCGCGACAAAAAGTGGCCACCGCCTACATCAGGGAAAAGTCCGATACCGACTTCGGGCATGGCCATTTTTGTGCGCTCTGTCACGATACGGATTCGGGCCGCCGGCCCCGCCTGGGCAATACCCATGCCGCCACCCATCACGACACCATCCATCAGCGCGATATAGGGTTTTGGGTAATGGTGAATCAAATGGTTGAGGGCATATTCTTCGGTAAAAAAATCCTCAATCAGCGCCGCGCCCTCAGTCGCTGTCGCTTTGCCCTTTTGGTAGAAAAACCGGATATCGCCGCCGGCACAGTAGGCCTTTTCGCTGCTGCTGCGAACCATCACGCAATGAATGTCTGCCTGATCTCGCCAGTCCAGCAATGCACTGCTCATGGTACGGACCATATCGAGCGTGAGTGTATTCAGGGCGCTGGGACGGTTCAGCGTGATGATGCCGGTGTGACCGCTAACTTCGGTCAATACAAGGTCGCTCATAAGGTTCGTTCGGACAGGTAGTAAGTCGAAAGACGTGAGTTTATCGGTAATGAGTCACGCTGCGCTTTGGAAGGGGGAAAGACGGTCTTTGGCGTAGGGGAAGTCTGTTTGGGTGCGGCGCTGGCGATGCGCCGAAACAGACCCGAAAAAATGGGGCGCGATTGCGCCCCGTCGCGGGATCGTGATGACAATCAG
This sequence comes from Burkholderiaceae bacterium, assembly GCA_030728985.1. GTDB lineage: Bacteria > Pseudomonadota > Gammaproteobacteria > Burkholderiales > Burkholderiaceae_B > Zwartia. Next base: position 1,276 of record JANQYI010000037.1, read on the forward strand.
GCCGCTTCTGCCTCCGGGCCAGTGTGGTGCTTGATACCCTCGTGTTGATGGTCCTGGATCTTGTCCTTGTGTTTCAAGACCTGTCGATCTAGCTTATCCATCAACAGATCGATGGCTGCGTACATGTCCTGGGCTTCGCTCTCGACATGAAAATCCTTGCCGGGCACATGCAAATTAATTTCTGCGCGCTGGCGTTTTTCTTTTTCGGTCAGGGAGTCAATGGAGAGTGTGACGGCAACATCAATGACGTTGTCAAAATGGCGCTTGATGCGTTCGAGCTTGCTCTCAACATAAGCCCGCAAGGCAGGGGTGAGTTCCAGATGATGCCCACTGATTTTCAGATTCATACACAGCGCTCCTTGGTATGGCGTTGCTGCCGTTTTTTGAAATCATCGCAAGGTGATTCGCAGGGCGTACAGCAACGGTTAAAAACTCGGGAAGCTACAGGGACTTGCGCAGATTGACCGGCGGAATTTTCAAGGCTTCGCGATATTTTGCGACCGTACGTCTCGCAACGACCATTCCCTGTTCAGCTAGCATATTCGTAATTTTGCTATCGGAAAACGGGTTCTTTGAGTCCTCAGCTCCTATCAGTTGTTTGATCAAAGCACGTATGGCAGTCGATGATGCCTCGCCGCCAGCTTCAGTGGCGACATGGCTGCCAAAAAAATATTTTAATTCAAACATGCCATGCGGAGTCAGCATGTATTTTTGCGTCGTAACACGAGAGATCGTACTCTCATGCAAACCCAGTGTATCAGCTATTTCTCGCAGAACAAGTGGCTTCATTGCAACTTCCCCATGAGAGAAAAAATTGCGTTGTCGCTCTACTATCGCCTGCGCTACTCGCAAAATTGTGTCAAAGCGCTGACGCATATTTTTGATGAGCCATTTTGCTTCCTGAAGCTGCGAAGTGAGTGATCCTTCGCCTTTGTTTTGCTTAAGTATATTGGCGTACATGGCATTGACTCGCAGCTTGGGCATGACATCCCGATT
>JANQYI010000038.1 GCA_030728985.1 Burkholderiaceae bacterium
TCGACGACTCGACTCGAATCGAGTGCCGCCAATATTCAACAGATTCCGATTCGGCCGAATTTTCTGGATCGTTTGATCGCCCAAGCGACGACGATGGTGCCTGCGTTGGAGGGTTTGTTGATCCATATCCAAAAAGTCGCCAGCGATGAAAACATCGAAGCGCTGAGTGTGACCCTGCGTAATGTCGCGTCTTTGTCCGATCAACTCAAGCGCTCTGTGGTGTTGCTCGAACCAGGGTTCGCCAAGGTGCCTGCATTGATCGACGGACTGACGGTCACGGGGCAACGTGTGGACGAGGCGATGGTCGATATCCGTCAGCTCACGCGTTCAGCGCAAAAAACGCTCGATGGTTTTAATGCGCCAGGCGGCACGATGGTCCAGGTGACGCAAAGCCTCAAGGAAATTAGACAGGCCGTCGCGCAGTTGCAGGGATCGACCTTGCCGGATGTATCGATGTTGATGCTCGGTGCCACCGATGCGTCGCGCGCACTGACGCAAACGGCGCGTCAGTTGGGTCAGGCACCGCAGTCGTTGATTTTTGGTCCTCCGCGCGCGGTAGCGGGACCGGGTGAGCCGGGTTTTGCAGGTTTTGGCGCGAATGGGCGCTAAGGATATTGAGATGAAGATGTCGACGATGATGCGGTTGAGTGTTGCATTGAGTGTGGTGAGTCTGCTGACCGCGTGTGCGCTGGGCGAGAGTGCGCCTGCGCCAAAACAGCTTGATTTAGGCGCGGGTGCGATGAACGGAGCTGTTGCGGGCTCCTCCGCAGCGAGTGCGGCTGCGCTGCCGCCTCTGCCGCCGATTGCGGTACCTCCCGCAAATGCGGCTTCGCTTTTAACTGAGACGATGGTGGTTTGGCGGGTGGGTGATTTGGGACAGCCGCAAGCCTACGCAACCTATCGATGGGTCGCGCCACCTGCGCGACTGGTCACGCAGCGCATTGTTGATCGCCTGTCCTTGCAGGGTGCGGTGCTACAGCAAAGTATGGGTGCGGAGGTACCGCAGTTGCGCCTGAATCTCCAACGGTTCGAACAAACATTTTCTGCCGATGGCCAATCGAGCCAGGTACACCTGACATTGCAGGCCGTGCTGATGCGCGGCTCGGAGGTGGTGGGGCAGCGGTTACTCAACATCCGAGTGCCTGCAGCCACGCAAGATGCTCCAGGCGGAGCGCTGGCTTTGCGCGCAGCAACGGATCAGGCCGCGGAACAAGTGGCACAATGGTTGACGAGTCTACATGCGACGACCAAACGTTGAAACGGGGACTAAAATCTCTGAATCCATGAATGCATATTTATTGAACACATACTGATTTATGCCTGCACATACTGAAAATACGAGTTTTGATGGCTTGGCTGGCCTCATCGACTGCGCGATGGATTGGCCCGAGGGGACCCCGACCGGTTGGGCGCTGATTTTGCATCCTAACCCTTCACAGGGTGGGACACGTGACAACAAAGTGGTCACGACACTTTCCCGAGCTTGTGTGCAACACGGTTTGCTCGCCTTACGGCCCAATTTTCGAGGAATCGGTGCCTCGGGTGGTCATTTTGATCACGGAAAAGGTGAGCTGCTCGATATGGCGGCCTTGGTCGAGCAGTTCCGGGTCCGCTATCCTGAGATTGCCTCCAAGCCTTGGGTCTTAGGTGGCTTTTCTTTTGGTACCTCTATTGGCGTACGGCTCTATGCTCAGTGGGAAAGGCTCGGTAAAAACTTGCCTAATATTGTCATATTGACGGGTTCGGCGGCTTTACGTTTTCGTCATAGCGAGGCCAAAGCGCCTGAGGACGCCTTAGTGATTCATGGAGAGCTTGATGAGGTAGTGCCAATGTCCGAGGTCATGGAGTGGGCGCGCCCATTGGGGATGCCGGTTGTCGTGATCCCTGAGGCGGGGCATTTTTTCCATGGCAAATTACTCGTGCTGCGTCAGCTTGTACAAACGCGACTGAAAGCTTTGTAAAGGCACTTTGTAAATTTCGTTTCAGTCGCGGTCAGCCAGAGGTGGTCGTGCCTATAATAGGTTGTTTATGACAGCGAGTTCCTCTTATGTTTAAGCACCCTCTTTGCACCGCCCGACGCAGGTTCTCCTCGGTCGCGAATACTGCAGTGGTGACGCTTGCCATCCTGATTGCGTCGAGCTTGACGCCGGTTTGGGCTCAAAAAGCTTCGTCGGATAAATCTGCGGCACCTGTAACGGCCGCACCTGCTCCTGCCCCGCCATCGACGGCGGCAGTGGCGGCGACAGCACCTTCGGCGTTAGTGCCTACGCAGGTTGGTCTGTTGTCCAATATCCCGATTCCCGCGATTGCCGCTAAGGCCTGGATTACTGTGGATGTGACGAGCGGTCAGATTGTCGCTTCGTCCAATCCCGACATGAAAATCGAGCCTGCCTCGCTCACCAAGATCATGACGGCCTATGTGGCGTTTACCGCCGTCAAGGAAAAGCGTCTTTCTCTTGATCAGCAAGTCAGTGTTTCTCAACTGGCTTGGAAAACGCGCGGTTCGCGCATGTTTATCGAGCCACGCAAGCCAGTGACGGTCGACGAATTACTCAAGGGCGTCATTATCCAGTCGGGTAATGATGCGTCCGTTGCCTTGGCCGAGGTGGCCTCGGGCAGCGAATCCGCCTTTGTCGCTGTGATGAACGAAGAAGCCCGTCGCATGGGTTTGACCAATACGGTTTTTATGAATACAACGGGCTTGCCTGATCCTCAGCATATGACGACCGTGCGTGATTTGGCCACGCTCGCGCGTCGGATGATTAACGACCATCCGACTTTTTTTCCGTACTATGCGATGCGGGAGTTCACGTATAACAAGATCAAACAATCCAACCGCAATCGTTTGCTATGGGCGGATCCCTCGGTCGATGGCATGAAGACGGGCCATACGGATGCAGCTGGCTACTGCCTCGTGGCTACCGCCAAGCGAGGCGATCGACGCGTGATTACGGTGTTGGTCGGCTCTGACAGTATGGCGACACGTGCCGAGGAAAGTCTCAAGCTATTGAACTGGACGTTCCAGAATTTTGAAACGGTCAAGCTGTTTGACCAAACGCATGCCGCGGTCGAGGCTCAGGTCTGGCAGGGTAAGGTCGACTCGACCAAGCTTGGCGTTTCCGAACCCCTTTGGGTCACGGTTCCGCGCGGCATGGCCGGCGAAGTCAAGACGATTGCTAAGCGCCCAGACCCTTTGTTTGCGCCGCTAGCCAAGGATGAGCGCGTCGGTACACTGACGTTGATGCTGGGTGACAAAATGCTGTTGACCCGTCCGTTGTTAGTCCTGGATCCGGTTCAGCGCGCTGGTTTTGTGGGTCGTACGGTAGACTCTGTGAGATTGTGGTTCCGCAAAAAGCCTGAGTAATAAACCTGAGTGATTCTTTTTAAAGAGAGCATAAAAAAAAATGGTTCAGAACATGTTGATTCAAGGTGTGTCGGGTGATCCGATTGTGTATTTGAATGGTGTTTTCGGCCCCTTGTCCGAAGCCAAAATCTCAGTGCTGGACCGAGGTTTTATTTTTGGTGATGGGATCTACGAGGTCGTGCCGATCTATCATGGCAAGCCTTTTCGGATGGAGCAGCACTTGGCGCGCCTGGAGCATAGTTTGGCCAAGCTAAGCATCCAGCAGCCGATGACCAAGCCCCAGTGGGAAGGCTTGGTCAAGGATCTTGTGGCCAAGACGACTGAGTCGACCTGTATGGTTTACATCCAGATCTCGCGCGGAGTCGCCAAGCGAGACCACGCTTTCCCCGTGCCCACCGTGACACCGACCGTATTTGCCATGGTCGCACCCATGACGCCACCCAACGCCGCCGCCCGCGAAAAAGGCGTGCGTCTGGTCAGCATCCCTGACATGCGCTGGCTGCATTGCGATATCAAATCGGTTTCCTTGTTGGGCAACGTCTTGGCCAAGCAGGCTGCGGTCGATGCGGGCGTGGACGAGGTGGTGCAGTTTCGCAATGGCAATATGACTGAAGGTGCTTCGTGCAACATTTGGGTGGTCAAAGACGGCAAGGTGATTGCGCCGCTGAAAGACAACTTGGTGCTCGAGGGTATCCGCTACGGTTTGTTTGAAGAGTTATGCAAAGAATCTGGCATCCCGTTCGAGCTGCGTATCGTCCCCGAGCAAGAGGTTCGTCAAGCGGACGAAATGATGATGTCGTCGGCGACACGTGAAATCCTGCCTGTGGTCGAGCTTGATGGCAAGGCAGTGGGTGCAGGCAAGCCAGGTCCGATCTATCAAAAGCTGCGCGCAGCTTACGATGCTCGCATCGCGGCCTTGGCTTAACGCATTCGTCTAATGTAGGTATCAACCGAAGTGTCTATTCCAGAAAGCGAATCGCTAATTGAGTATCCGAGTGCCTTTCCCATCAAAGTGATGGGAAAGCAACACCCCGAGCTCGCTCAGGTCTTGACTGCGCTTGTACTCGAGTTTGATCCGACGTTTGATCCGGCAACAGTCGAGATGCGTCCGAGCAAGGGCGGCAACTATATGGGGCTGACCTTTACCGTCACCGCGACCTCGCGTGAGCAACTCGATGGCTTGTATCGCGCCCTGCACGGACACCCAATGGTGTCGATCGTGCTGTGATGCATCAAGCATGGCCGCGCCCGACGCCCTACGAACCCGTCTGGCGTGCCATGCAAGCGTTTACCGAAGCGCGCACCCCCGACACGTCAGATGAAATCTGGCTCGTCGAACACGAGCCTGTCTATACGCTTGGTCAAGCCAGCAAGCTCGAGCACCTGCTCAACCCCGGCAATATCCCCGTCGTAAAAACGGACCGAGGCGGTCAGGTGACCTACCACGGCCCTGGTCAGGTGATGGCGTATATCCTCGCGGACCTCAGGCGCTCAGGGCGGTTTATCAAGGCGATGGTGCATCAGATCGAAGAGGCAACCATTGAAACGCTGAGGCTTTATGGCATCGAGGATGCTTGTCGTAAAGAAGGCGCGCCCGGGGTATATGTACCCCGGGGGGCGGAGCTCGCCAAAATCGCCGCCTTGGGCATCAAAGTTCGCAATGGCTGCACCTATCATGGCATGGCGCTTAATGTGGATATGGATTTGAGCCCGTTTAACGGCATTAACCCCTGTGGTTATGCGGGTTTGCAGACGGTGTGCATGGCGCAGTTGGGTGTCACCGCGGGCTGGGATGAGGTTGCGCAAACATTGTCCCAACAAATTACAAGGTACTGCGGTTTGTCACTTTCCAACGAGTAAAATGGTCGCTCACAGTCACTGAACGGCTGGGCGCATAAACGTCCACGGATCCTATGTCTACACAACCAGAACAAACCTCGGCAGCGCCTGTTTCATCAGCAGCCCCGGCAGCAGCGCCTTATGACGCGACTCAAAAGCAGAAATCGCAGGCCAAAACCTCGCGGATTCCGATCAAGGTCGTTGCGGCCGAGCGCCTGAAAAAGCCGGACTGGATCCGTGTCAAAGCAGCGCCCGCAGGCTCCAGGTTTTACGACATCAAGCGCATTTTGCGCGAGCATAATCTGCATACTGTGTGCGAAGAAGCCTCTTGCCCGAATATCGGAGAGTGTTTTGGCAAGGGCACGGCGACCTTCATGATCATGGGCGACAAGTGCACCCGCCGTTGTCCGTTTTGCGATGTGGGTCACGGCCGTCCTGATCCTTTGGATGTCAATGAGCCGGTCAATCTGGCGCGTACTATCGCTGCACTCAAGTTGACGTATGTGGTGATTACGTCGGTCGATCGCGATGATCTGCGCGACGGTGGTGCAGGGCATTTTGTGGAATGTATCCAAAAAGTCCGCGAGCTGTCTCCTGAGACACGTATCGAGGTGTTAGTCCCGGATTTTCGTGGTCGTCTGGACCGTGCGTTAGAGATTTTGGATGGTGGCCCGCCCGACGTGATGAACCACAACCTCGAGACGGTGCCACGTTTGTACAAGCAAGCGCGTCCTGGCTCAGACTACATGCACTCGCTCAAACTGCTCCAGGAATTTAAAAAGCGTCATCCCAAAACGCCGACCAAGTCTGGCCTGATGCTGGGTTTGGGTGAGAACGACGAAGAAATCCTTCAGGTCATGCGTGACATGCGCGCGCACGACGTTGAGATGCTCACCATTGGCCAGTATCTGCAGCCTTCGGAGCACCACTTGCCCGTGTTGCGTTATGTGCATCCCGACACGTTCAAGATGTTCGAGCGCGAAGCGTACGCGATGGGTTTCCATCATGCGGCGGTAGGCGCGATGGTGCGGTCTTCGTACCACGCGGATGAGCAAGCGCATGCAGCGAGCTTGAGTGCGGCTGGGTAGTTGTCGCAGCATACAATTGATTTTTTCTTGCTACAATTGTAGTAATTCATTGTGGTTTTAGGAGAAAGCGATATGGGAATGCCAGTCCGTATTGATGATTATCTTTATGAGCAAGCGAAAGCCCACGCACACGCTGAGCGTCGTACTATTGCAGGCCAAGTTGAATTTTGGGCATTAGTTGGGAAAGCGGCTTTAGATAATCCAGATTTACCAATTGATTTTGTTCGAGATTTATTAATAGCAAGGGCTGAGGGAAAAGCTCTTGCTACTCCTTTCATTCCCAAAGGAAATGACTAATGCCGGGTTGGACAGTAGAAGTATTTCAATCCGCTATGTTTACCCGAAGTTACAAAAAACTCCAAAAAAATCAACAGATCGATGTTGATGCAGGAATCGAAGAGATCATCAAAGACCCACACATAGGAACTCAAAAACGTGGTGACTTAAGTGGTGTTTACGTATACAAATTCAAAAGTCAAAAACAGGAGAGGCTTTTGGCCTATGAGTTTGATCCAAAGACAAGATTTTTATTGTTGTTAGGTACTCATGAAAATTTTTATCGCAATTTAAAGCGGTAATGCTTTAGACGTTGACAAAGGCTTCACGCACACCATGCAGCTTCAAGGTATCCGGGTCGTAGACCTCACGCGGATTTTGTCTGGTCCGTTTTGCACGATGTTTCTGGCCGACATGGGTGCGGAAGTCATCAAGATCGAGGATCCCAAGGGGGGTGATCCTGTGCGTCAGCAGGGCGAGGCGCCTAATGGCTACTCCTACTATTTTGCGTCTTTTAACCGTAACAAGCGTTCGATCACGCTTGATTTGCGCGCGCCTGAAGGCAAAGAGATTTTGCGTGAGTTGCTCAAGACTGCGGATGTGGTGGTCAATAACTATCGACCGGGCATCATGGACAAGATGGGTTTTGGACGCGAGGCGCTGTCGCAGATCAAACCCGATTTGGTGAGTTGCAATGTGACGGGCTTTGGTCTGGATGGTCCCTACGCGGATCGGCCATCGTTTGATTTCGTGGCGCAGGCCATGAGTGGCTTTATGAGTGTGAATGGCGCGGCTAATGAGGCCCCGATGCGGGCGGCACCGCCGATTTCGGATTTGATCGCGGGCTCGTATGCGGCGATGGGAATTTTGGCGGCGCTGGTGAGGCGCGCGCGGACAGGTCAGGGCGAGGAGGTCACGACTTCGTTGAACGATGGCCTGACGAGTATGTTGGCGTTTCTGGCGACGAATTATTTTGCGACGGGCAAGCTCCCGCTGCGCACGGGTAATGATCATGCTCTGGCCTCGCCCTATGGGTTGTTTGAGGCCTCTGATGGCCAGGTCGCGATCGCGCCGAGTAACGATACGTTTTATTTCAAACTGTTGGCTGCACTCGATCTCGAGCATTTGCGGGAACGTCCTGAGTTTGCAACCAACGCTTTACGCTTTGCTAATCGCGAGGCCATCAATGCTGCGTTAAATGAAAAGATCCTGCAACAACCGATTACGCACTGGATAGCAAAGCTCAACGAGGCGGGTGTGCCCTGTGGGCGTGTGCTCAATATCGGCGAGGTCTTTGATGATCCGCAGACGCAACATCAGCAGATGCGCTTGACGATTGAGCATCCTGAGCATGGGCGCCTGGATGTGCTGGGTTTTCCGATCAAGTTTTCTGACGAGCCTTGTCAGATCCATCGTCCACCACCGAGCTTGGGTGTGGATAATGAAGCGGTCCTGGGTCAGTTAGGACTGAGTGTAGAGGCGATCGCTTCTCTTAAAAATCGCGGAATTGTGTAATAGATTGTGTAATATTGAATGCATTCGTTACACGTGTTATTTGACTTAACTTACGAGAATCATCATGTCAGAGCAATCCAAAAAATTTGTGACGGTCACCGAAGTCGGCACCCGCGACGGTTTTCAAGCAGAGCCCGAGTTCATCTCGACCGCAGACAAGGTCGCCACCATTAACGGACTGATCGACTCAGGTGTGCGCAGCATCGAAGCGACGTCTTTTGTGTCCCCCCGCGCGCTCCCGCAGTTGGCGGATGCAGCCGAGGTGTTGGCTCAGGTACATCGCAACCCAAACGTACGTCTGGCCGTGCTCGTACCGAATGCACGTGGCGCTGAGCGCGCTGCGGCGGCCAAGGCCGACATGATGGTGGGTTTTATTTCCGCGAGCGAAAGCCATTGCAAAACAAACCTCAACAAATCGATCGATCAGGCGATTGCCGATTTCGCTGAGGTGGTGCCGATCGCGCGTCAGTGGGATATCAAGCTGCGCGGCGCAGTGGCGACGGCGTTTGGATGCCCCTTTGAGGGCGAAGTGTCGCTCGACAATATTTTGAAGATCGTCGGTTCCTATGATGCGCACGGTATTCGCAATATTACGTTTGGCGATACGACCGGGATGGCCACGCCTCCTGTCGTGACGCGCGTAGTAGATGCCGTACGCAACAAATATCCAGACATGGAAATCGCACTACATTTCCACAACACACGCGGTGTGGGTCTGGCCAACGTTATGAATGGCTTGCAACTCGGTGTGCGTGAGTTTGAGTCGTCGATCGCTGGTTTGGGTGGCTGTCCGTTTGCACCAGGCGCGACAGGCAATATCTGTACCGAGGACTTGGTCTATCTGCTCGAAGAGTGCGGCTATGAGACTGGGATTGATCTGGAAAAACTGATTGGCGTCGCTAAGCAGGTCGAGCAGATGATGGGACGTCAATTGCCCGGTCAGATGATGAAGGCCGGTCCGCGCCTCAAACTGATGTCGCTGGATTCGGTGCGGCGCGCGGTAGGTTAACCAGACATCGCTTTTCGTCTTTATAAAGGTCAGTGATGTCGTCAGACACGAAGCCGGCGCTCAAGGCGTTCGACAATCCGGACGAACTCTGGAAAATGTATTTTTACGTCTCGTTTTTTAATATCGGGGCGTATTTTTTTACGAGTTCTGCAGATGAGTTTTTGCAGCAGAGTGGGGGCGTTTTAACATTGCCTATGGGGATTTTTGCGATCTTTATGGTGGTGTATCTGGGCGTCGCGTATTGGCTGATTAAAAAGCAAGCTGTGGACAAGGGCCGTACGCTCTGGCTGTTACCTTTTATCGCTTGGCATGTGTATGCCTATCTAGAGGGGTTAAATGAATTTGACCCGATGATTGCGGCGTCGAGTTTTGATTACTACGATGCGTATCTCTCCGGGGTCCCGGAGACCTTGATCTTGATTAAATTGTTTATGGCGCTGCGTGAACGAATCGGTACGCCTTAGGTCAATAGTACGGGCACCATCGATAGGACCAATAAAAGCGCCATGACAAGGTTAAAGACTTGTCGCTGTCGCGGTTGAGATAAGACGCGTTCGAGTTGAGTGCCAAGCAATACCCAAAGGCCTAGACAAGGCAAGTTGATGACGGTGAACATCAAGCAGGTTGCAAAGATGAACGCATTGGACGCATCGATCGGCATGTAGTTACTAAAATAAGTGATCGCCATCAGGAGAGCTTTGGGATTCACCCATTGAAATAACGCCGCGCCAAAAAACCCCGAGGGATGTCCTTTCGTTTCGCCGCGTTTTAAGGGGGTTGTACTAAAAGCAATTCGCCAGGCGAGATAAAGTAGGTAGCAAAAGCCAACACCTTTCATGATCTGGTAGCCCAGCGGAAAGAGTTGAAAAAGCTGGTCGAGACCTGCGGCGATGGCGAGCAGCAAGACCAGATGTCCAGACGAAATCCCCAGCATGTGGGGGATGGTGCGTTTAAAGCCGTAATTGACGCCGGAACTGAGCAGCATCATGTTGTTTGGGCCAGGCGTGATCGACGAGGCGAGGGCAAACATCGCCATCGCCATCACAATGTGCCAATCAATCATTGACGCCAGGCTTTACCCATGCGCGAGGCGATCTGAAACGCTTGCCAGGTGGCTTCGACGCTTGCAAGTCCTTTGCCAGCGATGTCGTAGGCTGTGCCATGTGCAGGTGTCGTGATCGGAATCGGTAAGCCGCCTTGAACGGTCACGCCTCTTGAAAAGCCAAGCAGCTTGATCGCGATTTGTCCTTGATCGTGATACATGGTGACGATTGCCTGATATTGGCCTGCTTGGGCTTTTAAAAAAATCGTGTCTGCCGGAAAAGGACCTTCAAAAGGCGCCTCGGTCGGCCACGTTTTAGCTTGCAGTGCAGCAACGGCGGGCGCGATGATGTCGATTTCCTCGCGGCCGCAGGAGCCGCCATCTCCACCGTGTGGGTTGAACGCAGCAATGGCGATTTTGGGTGTTTCAAAACCGCTTGCGAGCAGCGCTTTGTAGATGAGTTCTGAGGCTTGCATGATCCGTTCTTGACTCAGGTACTGGGCGACATCCTTGAGTGGAACGTGCGAGGAGATGCGTGAGGTCCAGAGGTTGCCGAGCGTATTGAACTCGCAAAAATATCCCGTGACGCCCAGATACTGCGCGAAGTGATGCAGCTCGTCCTCGTGTTTCATGCCGCCCATTTTGAGCGCTTGTTTGTTGAGGGGGGCAAAACAAATGGCATCGACATGGCCGGCCAAGGTCGCATCCATGCAGGTGTTTAAAATTTTTAACGTTGAGGATCCATTCAGTGCGCTGACTTGACCGGTCTGGACATCTTTTGGATCGATGGAGTGAATCGATAGAAAGGCGGGCAGGTCTTGGTTGGGACGCGCACGCACCGAGGCAAAGGAATCCACCGAGGTAGTCGGAACACTGACTTGCGCGATCTGCTGTCCCTGCTCCCATAGCCATGGGTCTCCGATCAGTACGACGTTGGCCAAGGTGCAAACAGGATGCTGGGCGAGTAGACGTGCAATAAGCTCGGCGCCAATGCCAGCAGGATCGCCGAGGGTCAGCACTACGACGGGGCGGGCGTTTTGCATACGTATCTCTTTTAATTTGAATGCCCTATTCTAGGGAGTTAATCAATTCCAGTAAAATGAAACTTCATCATTGATTGATATCTAAAAGTTATCATAAAAAATGAAATCCA
>JANQYI010000039.1 GCA_030728985.1 Burkholderiaceae bacterium
GCGCGACAATTTTCTAATCAAGAATCCTGCATTTATCCTGATTTCTTATCAAAATTCTCATACATCATCTAATAATCTTATCATAATGATAAGAATAAGGCACTTTCTTATCATTTATTGATAGAATAATGATAAGATTAGAGTTCTCGCTCGTACTTAAGCAAAAGGTGTTTAAACAAAAGTCTGCGGGACAGATAAGGATCAAGTTTTCATGACCGCAGCATCGTTGTCGCCTCCCCCTTTGTCGCCTCGCCCTTTGTCACAACGCCATGAGGCCGTGCTTGCCTTCGTTCTTGCTGCAAGCTCATCCGTGCAGCCAGGCATCCTCGGACAAAGCTTGCAGATTCCCCGGCCATCCCTTAACCGGATCTTGCGAGACCTTCTCACCGCTGGATTGATTACGAAGCAAGGCGCGGGCCGAGCCACCCGGTACACCGGCGTAAACCCCGCCAAGACTGCAGCCCAAACCCTGCCTCACGGGCTAGCCTCGCCAGCCGAGCCAGGTCTGATGACGTGGTCAGCCACTGCCCGATCCCTAATCGAATCCCTGCAATTGCCGCTCGCGGCTCGTACGCCCGTCGGATATGAGAGTCGTTTTGTGGGGGACTACGTACAGAACGAGTCAAGCCTGCTGCCACCTCAGTTGGCGGTGGACTTATTTAATGCCGGTCGCAGCAAAGACCAACATCCCGCAGGAACCTATGCCCGTGAAGTTTTGCAGCAACTGCTTATCGACTTGTCGTGGTCATCATCGCGTCTAGAGGGTAATCGCAAAAGCCTAATCGACACCAAGGCGTTGTTTGATTTAGCTGAGCATGCAGACCCTATCGATGAAGACACGATCATGCTACTTAACCACAAGAACGCGATCGAATTCATGGTGGACGCCGTACCAACCGACGGCATTACGGTCCCTGTCGTCATCGACGTTCAGGCTCTACTGATGCGAGACCTTCTAAGGGACTCCAGAGATATTGGGAGCATCCGCCGGCGCGTGGTAAACATTGACGGCTCTGTCTACAGCCCGAGCAACATCCCCATGCTTCTTGAGCAAACACTGCACTTAATCGTGGACAAAGTTCGCCACATCCAAAACCCGGTTGAAGCGGCGTTTTTCTTCTGGATCAACGTGGCCTACCTGCAGCCCTTTGCCGATGGTAATAAGCGCACCAGCCGCTTATGCGCCAACATGCCACTCATGCTTTACAACTGCGCACCTTTGTCCTTTCTAGATGTAGACCGTACCGATTATGCGACGGCCATGCTTGGCGTTTACGAGCAACGCAATGTCAGCGCAGCAGTCGAACTTTTTGAATCCATCTACCGTCGCTCAATTGAGAAATACAGCGTGTTGCGAGCTTCACTTGGCATACCTGATCCCGTTCGAGCGCGTTACCGAACAACACTCAATGAGCTCATGCAGTTCGTCGTGTTTCACGGCCAAACGCTCGACGATGCACTTTTGCATGTCACTGTCGAGACCGCTGACTTAACGTCTTTGCGCACCATCGTCCACACCGAACTAGACCACCTCGAGCAATACAACTGTGCGCGCTACAACCTCGTACGTGGCATGACACAAAAATGGATTGATGCCGGACGACCGCGTTAATGGACGTATCAAATCACCACCCTTCGAATCACTAGGGCAGGACCTGGGTTTTCACCCCACGCTCCAAGTCAGACACAAGACTCCTCGAAACAATGAGGTACCGAGCAAATACCGGTTTAGAGATATGCTCTCGCGCCCTGATGGCTTTGATCTTCTCGGGTGCAAGGACATGCACTGGGATCAGGCAAGGCTCATCAAACTCGCGCAAAGTTTGCTTATTGATCGCGCCGATGTCATGCAAGGCTTCCATTGTTTCGTGAGTGGCGGCAAATGCGTCGCTACGATATTTTTTAGCCATTTTTTTATCTCATCAAATTGACGCCGACAAAGGGGACATGGTTTGTGGTTTTTCGAGTGGCGGTCTTGAATTAGAAAAAGCGCGTAGCGGCTTAACCGTTACGCGCTTTCTTTTTCTGGTTTGGTTCGGGGATTTAGGCCAAACTAGGGTGTTTTGTTGATTTGTTTCTCTTTTGCGCTGTCCGGTC
>JANQYI010000040.1 GCA_030728985.1 Burkholderiaceae bacterium
GCGCTTTCCCGTACAAGCGCTCCACAGGCACACCATCGCGTAGGTGTCGAGTTTGCAATAGTCGAGCAGCTGTTGCTCGATCTCGGCTTTGCGCGCGGGTGTGGTCTGGGGCGCGATGGCTTCGACAAAGGCGCTCATGGCCATGCCGCCGTCCTGGACGCCGTCGAGCTTGTCGTAATGTAGATTGGGGTCTGGACAGAGTGCGGGCAGGACGGCTTTGATACTCCAACTCCCCTTTTGGCTCGGATGGTAGTAATACGCACGTGCGATCGGCAAGAGGTCGACCACGCGTGTGTTGAGCGCGAGTAAATCTTGGGCGAGCTCAGGAAATCTATTGGCAAGCTCACTGATGCGGGTCTTCTCAAAGCCTGCGTTGTACACAAAGATCGGGATGGACTCGTGACAGGCCGCGACCAAGGCCTTGGCAAAGGCCTCTGAGGGTTCGCGTCCGGAAAGATCGATGAAAGATTGCTCGGTGAGTTGACCTGTGTCAGAGAGGCGATGCACGCTGAACTGAAACGGGATCTGCTGATAGGGTCGCGTACCCTCCCAGATCGGCACGGCAAAATTAATGGTTTCAAAATCCAGAAAATACGCGGGAAGTGTGTGCGCAGCGAGAGCCTGAGCAGCACCCGCTTGATCAAAATACGCCTCGTTCGCAAGGGTCGCGTTTTTAATGCGCTGTTGTTTGTCGTTGAGCAAATGATCGGGGACGTCGCGTAGCTCTGTGATGCCTGTGTTTGCGATGAGTGTGTCCAAGCCTTTTTTCAAAGGTTTAGGTAGCCAGGCAATGGGATGATCGGCTTGGGGCGCTTGACTCTGGCAGTGTGCGTAAAACCCGCAAGCATAAGGATCGTGACAATGTGGGCCGATGTTGATCGCGGGAGCGGTGGCTTGAGTAACAACGCTTTGAGCGGCCTCGATCCAACGCTGGACCTCTGCGCCACGACCAAAGGCTTCTTCGGTGAGGTCGTTTTCTACGAGCAGGCCTTGATAGTCTCCGCCACCGGGATAGACCCAACTATTGTCGATATGCGCGAGTGCGATAGAGGTCAGGGGCACACCTGCCGCGCGGGCGACAAAGGCTTGAACGGCGACGTCTTCGCGGTGAGTATCCTTGACGGAGGTGGAGGACTTGACCTCGACCATGCGCCAAGATTCATTGACCGGCAGCATCACGTCTGCAAACGCCATCGCCCCCTCGGCGGCAAAGCCAGCTTCGAAAATGGGTTGTGGCGTGTCGAGCAAGGTCAGGCTCAAGGCGAGTGCGGCATCAATCCCCTCGGCAAAGGGCTCGATGACCGTGCCTTGACCTGCGGGGTCGTACAACTGCTGAGCGATTTCTCCGACTTGATGTCCGGTCTCAAAGTTTTTCTGGGAGGCCGCAGTGTCTACGCGCAAGTTTGGGTGATGGACTTCGAGCCACACGCGCTTGGGGCACTGCCGATAGGCCATTAATTTTGATTTGGACAGTGGGCGCATGGGTGGTATTTCTCAATCTAGACCAAGTGGAGCTCTATTCTCTTTCCCAAGGCCGCTGCATATTTTCTTAAGGTGCTCAAGCTCGGGGAGTGCTTGCCCGAGGCTAAGGCCCCCTCGAGCCTGGCGATGGCAGGAGCGTGGGTGCCCATACGCTTGGCAACTTGCGCTTGCGTTAAGCCCGCTTCTTTTCTAGCTGCAAGAATCTCATCGAGGATAGCAAACTCCTCTCGGTTTAGCTTATCTACCTCAGCTTTCACAGCTGGATTTTTCAGCATCTTGCTGACCATTTGCTTATGGGTCAGTGTTTTAGTTGGTTTTGTTGTCATTTTTTGATCTTGCTTGAACTTCATGACTGTAATAAGTAATGAGATAAGTCATGCTGAAATATTAACAAATTTGTTAATAACGCACAAGCTCTTTAACCGTTGGCTGCGTCATGATGGCACGCGCAATATTGCCATGCGCTTTAGCAAGAAACGCGGCATCATCTCCTGCCTCTCGCAGACAGGTTTCAAAATACAGCGCCATATCCTCTTCTGTTTTAAGGTGCTCAGCGCTATCCCAC
>JANQYI010000041.1 GCA_030728985.1 Burkholderiaceae bacterium
GTGATTGGTGCGGGCCACAAACAAGCAATTGTCACGCTCGTGGAGCGCAAAAGCGGGTTTGCAGTCCTCTCGCATGTCACCCGTAAAACCTCCGGCCTGGTTAGCCAAGCCATTATCACGAGCCTTGCCCCACTGGCGCAGCGCGTCAGGACAGTGACTTACGACAATGGAAAAGAGTTTGCGGATCATGCGGTTGTGGATGAGGCGTTGAAATCGACGGCTTACTTTGCTGACCCGTTTGCCAGCTGGCAACGCGGATCAAATGAAAACTTTAATGGCTTACTGCGCCAATATATTCCTAAAAAACGACCCTTATCGACCGTGACAGAAGATGAACTTAAAATGATCCAAGATCGTATTAATCACCGACCACGTAAACGATTAGGTTTTAAAACTCCGTACGAAGTGTTTCACCAGTCTTTAAAACGTGTTGCACTTCGTACTTGAAACCACCAAACTCCTTAATTTGGGGTTAATTCATTATGAAGTTTAGTTACGTTCGACACTTCAATCAATAGTCTTTCGAGTCTAGTTCATGATTTCTGTGCTGATAGCATGAGCATCTAAGTTTTAACCCTTAGCAAGCGCCCGCACGTTGCGCGCCAAAAATGGCTTGCTTCTCAGTAAATTTCCCACCGGCTGGGGATGAAAGTTGTTGAATGAGGCCTTTGCACGAAAACCCCATTAACTGGAGATACTGCTTGGCTGATTTCACGGCCTCTTGATTCCAGTCAACGTTCATGCTGTCAACGGCAATGGTCGCGTCAGAGCGGTTAAAGCCGCTTCCCGCCGGTGAGGAGAGTTGTTCGATCAGCCCGTCTCGTGAAAAAGCGCTGACATTGAGATATGACTTGGCGGCCCTTAACGCGTTCTTTTGAGGACCACTTAAACCTTGTTGCGGGTTTTTGGCAGAAGGGGTCGCCGAAGCAGACTTCGCCGCGGGTGCCAGAGGTGCGGGCGGGATTGCTGCGGGTGCCGTCGATTCGCCAGACATCATTTCAAGCTCTTTAGAGCGCGAGGCGGTCGCTGACATAAAACAATCATTTGCACTGACTCTGGCCAAAGATCCACCGTCCGGATCCGCATAAAATTGACAATTGGCGTCACGGAAGTTTATCCAAGCGCGCTGGGCCTGCTGGAGTTGTTTTTTACGCTCAGGCGTCAGTTGATCCATGACGCTTTTGTAAGCTTTGTTGATGCGCTGATCCTGACGTTTTGTTTCTGTATTTATGCATTCGAGCATATCGATCGTGACACCGTTCGAGCGCTCCATGCATTGAGAAAATTGCTTTGTTAAACCAATATCCTGCGCGAAGGAAATCTGAGAAAAACAGGAAAGCGTCATGACAAGAAAAAATTGTTTGCTTGAGATCACCACATTTCCTTTTGAAAAGATGATTGCACGTCATGCGCTTCGCTGACTTGTCCCGGGTGGGTGTTGGTGCCAAGATATTTAGATCTCGGCACATTGCAAGAGGGTGTTCCTTCACTACACTGAATACGGTGGCTATTATCTCGACGAACGTATCAGAGAATTAAGTCCGAAACTCATCGTTTAGCCAAGCCGTATCAGTGAGTCAGTGCCTTTAAAATTTAGAGACAACCATCAGTTGCGGCATGTATAGGGCGATCGCAGGAAACATGGTAATGATGATCAAGACCACTGTATCTGAGATGCAATAAGGGAATGAGCCTTTAATCACTGTGGTCAGAGGCACTTTAGTGACTCCGCTCACAGCAAACAGGTTCAAGCCGACTGGTGGAATGACACCGCCAATTTCAATACAAAGTGCCGTAAGAATGCCCAAATGAATTGGATCGACGCCTAAGGCCAAGGCGACGGGGAAATAAATCGGCACCGTTAGCACGAGGACGGCAACACCCGTCAGGAACATTGACAAGGCAAGCAAGGTCCCTAGCAAGACAAATAAGAAGCCAGTTTGAGACAGCCCCAGCGAGCCCACCCAATCCGCGATCATCTGTGGCCAACCCATGTTCGCCAGATAGAACTGAAAGACGCCGACACAGCCCAAGAGGAAAAAGACGATTGCCGTCAAGTTCAGTGTTCTGAGGGTCGTCGGTCCAAGCTCTTTGATGAATTCACGACGCTTGGCAATCATTCCGTAGAGCATGGCATAAGCACAAGCGGCAGCCCCTGCTTCGGTTGGTGTAAACAGACCGCCATACAATCCCCCCAAGACGATGACTGGCATCAAGATGCCAGGGTACGCCTCCAAGAGTGTACGACCCACTTCTTTAATATCAAATTTCTTTCTAGGCAATTTGATGAATAAAGAAACGCCCAAAATAATGGCGGCATCACTCATCGCGAGCATCAAGCCTGGGATCATGCCAGCAAAAAACAACTCAATGATGGACGTTTCGGTCAGAATGCCAAACAAAATCAGCGTCACGCTGGGTGGGATGAGTAGAGCGATTCCCCCCGCGGATGCAATCAAGCCGGCTGACATCCAAACGGGATAGCCTCTCTTGATGAGTTCAGGGTATGCGATCACACTCAAGGCCGCTGCCATCGCAGTCGATGAGCCAGAGATGGCGCCAAAGATCACAGCCACAACCAAGGTGGCATACGCAAAACCTCCAGGTATCCAGCCCACCAATGAGTCTGCGAATCTGAATAGCCCGCCGACCAAGCCCGTCTTCTCCATCAGGAAACCTGCATAGATGAAAAGGGGAATGGCAATCAGTGTGTATTTAGTTAAGAAACTAAAAAAAGATTCGAATAATGCGCTGATTGTCAGCAGGTCACTAAAAAGTACCATCACTCCGGTCGCACCGGCGAGGGCGATCCCGATCGGTACACCAATGACCAGAAATATTAAAAGTACACTACTTAAAGCACCCATGTTATTTCCTACAAAAAATTTTGGTTTTAAATATCGGCAACAAGGTCAATTTGACCTAAAAGGTGATCGCCATTTTTGTAGGCAACAACATCTTCGATAATTTGAAAAAAAGCGACTAAACCCATAAGCCCCATACTGAGGATGAAAAGCACATGGAAAGGCCACAATACGAACATAAGACTGTCGCTCTTGATGTCCATAGAGTAAGAATACTCAAGCATAGACGTGCCTGCCACACTCAAGCCTAGACACAGAACGGACGTGACAGTTGAGGCGGCGATTTTAGCCAAACCCACCAAACGATAAAGCTTTTTATGGTTCAAATACTCGATCACCGCAGCCATGACTAAATGCCCACGGCGGATCTGGGTCACACAAAAATATAAAGTGACAGCTGTCACCATAAAGTAGATTGCGGCATCCTGGCTCCATTCAAAAACATATCCAAAGATATATCTGCGAACGATTTCAATAATCACCAGAATGGTTACCAAAAAAAACGTAATGCCTGCGAAGGTCGAGACTACCTTCTCGATCATATTATTCATACGATCCGCAAACCGTAAAATTCCAATTTTATTGTTCACACTTCACCCTTTAGGTCTCAAAACGAATACGAGCCAGCAGCTTCGCGGCTCGTATCCTTCGCAGGTCAAAACATCAGTAATTACTTACGTGCTTTGGCGTTGGTCAGATCACCGCCTTTGGCATAACGTGCAAAAACGCTGGCATATTGGCTGCAGTCGATTTTCTCAACTGCGGAACTGCCAAGCGGATTCTCTTTTACAAGCTTTTCTGCTTCTTTGGCAAAAGCGTCGACAAGCTTAGCACCACTGGCATCCACGCGAGTCTTGATCCAACGGTTTGTCGCACCACCCTCGGCTTTCTTGATGACGGCAGCCTCGTCAGGAGTCATCACATAGATGCCGGGTTTGGTTTTGTCCTTCGTGGCAAACTGATCAATCACGCGTTTGTCGGAGCAGTAGTTGATGGCTCGCTGGAAAGGTAGAAAATCCTTCTCAAAGACTTCTTTGATCACGGCTTGTTGTTCCTTGCTCAGCTTGCTCCACCAGCGCTGTGAAATACCAAACCAGTAATAGTCGCCAACAATACCGTTCATACCGGCCACTGTATAGTAAGGAGCCTGTTCTTTAACAGAGTTCCAGCCACCCACACTTGTCAACAAGCCATCGAGAACGCCTGTTTGCAATGCAGGGGGCACATCACCAAAGGCCATCGCTGTCGGATTGGCGCCCAACGCGGACAGCAATGCGTTTTCTGCAGGTCCCATGCTTCGGATTTTGTTGCCTTTGAAGTCATCTGGAGTGATGTAGCGCGACTTTGTACCACCCGCACCCATGAACATACTCATATCGCCCGTTCCTAAAACGGTGATTTGATGCTTTTTACTCATCAACTCGGCAACTGCCTTGAATGTGTCGGTTGTATTGAGTTTGGCGACAGCACCGGGGGTTGTGAGCTTGCCTGCACCGAGCAACACGTTGGTGTAGGGCTCAATACTCGCTGTTTTTCCAAACTGACCCGTCAGCATTTCTAAGTTGCCTTGGGTCAGTGCGCGCGCGCCTTTGGGGATGTCGTACAAAGAGTTTGCCCAAAAAAGCTGAACTTTACTACCAGGTACTTTTTTCTCCAGTGTCTCAGCAAAGAAGACTTCGGCAATGGCCGCTGGGTGTGGTGGACCACTGTGATCAGAGGCCCAGCGCATTTGAATGGGGGCGACAGCCGATGCTGTGCAAGCGAAGGATAGTAAGCCTAATGCCGCTACTGAGCTGAGGCCAGACGATAATTTCAATTTCATACATTTCTCCCATTAGATCAAGGATCTAAGTTTTAAAAATTGCCGTTTTAGAAACTCTTTTGTAACACTTGAGATCAAGTCGATAAACTATTACGCTTACGACTTTTCGTCAATATTAGTTATCACCTAAGGGGAGACCCTTATTTAAAGCTTTTTTCTTGCTACCGGAGCCAGTGCTTTGTCAGAAAAACCGATTTACGAACTTACTGCATCAGAAATTGTCAGGCGTACTACCTCGGGAAAAATTACCGCGGAAGCGATGGCGCGCGCATGTTTAGACCACATCGCCGAGCGGGAACCCGCCGTTCAGGCTTGGCATTATATTGATCCAGATCTTGTCATTCAGCAGGCGCAAGCACTGGATCGCGGCGCAGCGCAGGGGATGTTGCAAGGCGTACCCGTCGGAATCAAAGACATTATCGACACCGCTGACATGCCGACGGAGTACGGCACTCCGATTCATGCGGGACACCGTCCCCACATCGATGCGACATGCGTGGCGTTGACACGCCGCGCCGGCGGAGTCGTCATGGGTAAAACGGTTTCAACGGAGTTCGCCAATCGGCATCCCGGGAAAACAAGACATCCCATGGATCCGCTTCGCACGCCTGGAGGGTCGTCAAGTGGCTCTGGCGCGGCAGTGGGGGCCCGAATGGTGCCTCTTGCCCTCGGAACCCAGACTTCGGGCTCAACGATTCGTCCAGCGGCTTACAACGGCTGCTTTGGCTATCGTCCCACTTGGGGTGACTTCCGGATGGTGGGTGTCATGGAGGCGGCAGGGTCTCTGGATACCTTAGGGTTGATCGCACGTTCTGTCGAGGATGTCGCGTTATACCGGAGTGTTTTGCTTGGACAAAAGACCGCGTCTCCGGATCCCGTTGCCACAAAGCCCCGCCGTGTAGGTGTTTGCCATACGCAGTTCTGGGAGAAAACGGACGAGGCCACCAAGGCGGCCATCGAATCTTGCGCGCAAGCAATGTCAAAGGGTGGGGCGAAGGTCACCGATCTGAAGCTGCCTGCTAGCTTTGATGCTATTGATGAAACACACCAACGCATTTCAAGTTTCGAATTTGCCCGTAACCGTGCCTGGGAAATTAATCATCATTACGCAGAGATCAGCGAAACGCTTCGTGAAAATCGTATTAAGCAAGGTCTTGCATATACCTTCGAAGAATATCGGGACGCACGAGACCATAGTGAAAAGTTAAAACTCCAAATGGATGATATTTTCAAAGACTACGATGTCATCCTGACCCCTTCTGCCCAGGGTGAGGCTCCCCTCGGGTTGAACGCAACAGGCGCGCATGATTTCAGCACAATTTGGACGATTTGCCATACGCCATCGATGACACTTCCACTTTTTAGTGGTCCAAACAAGTTACCGATCGGCGTGCAGCTTGTGACACGCAGAGACGCGGATCGATATTTGTTTGAAGTTTCACTTTGGACCTGTGGCTTGTTTGGAAAAGCCTAAGGAGTCGTGATCATTAGGCTTTTGCAGACCCGATCGATCCTCCAAAAGGCACGACTCGGCTTAGCCGAGTTGTTGCATGATGTGTTCCAACATGGTGGGCTGAATCCCTCTAAAGCCTATGTAGGGGTCGGCGTGTAGGATAACAATCAAAAAAGTGACCCAAACACTGATGCAGTACATCAGCAACGGCACGCGAGCCTCGCGTAAGGCATCAACACCATCATAAGTTTTATTTGGCAGATTTAACCAAAGTTGGTTAGACTTAACAAATATTAATGAGTATTTGCACCCGAGTGTGGGTGAAATTTGTTTCGATTCGGTTAGTCCCAAATCGAAACTTCAATAGGCTTTGCCCGTTTATGGGTAAGGTGCCAATTGCTCTTCGAGCAACCGAAGGCCTCAACATGTGGGGCTTGACTGCGCAGAATTTTGCGCAAAAACGGATCATCATCGCCTAGGCTTTCGAGCCAATGGATGCCATCGACTAAGTGGATTGACAAGATCTAACTTAGTCATCAAACCATTTGGTTTGAAACATAGCGGAGAACACACGCATGACTTTATTTAAAAAATCTTCTTTAGCGGCCATGACATTGGCTATCAGTGCGTTCGGTACGGGCGAGGCCCATGCCAAATGTGGCGATGTCACCATCGCAGAAATGAACTGGGCCAGCGCCCAAGCGGCTGCACGAGTGGACGCCTTCATACTCAAACACGGGTACGGCTGCAAAACAGAAACCGTCCCTGGAGACACAATGCCAACAGCCGCATCAATGAGCGAAAAAGCCAGTCCCGATATCGCACCTGAGCTTTGGATGAATAATGTGACCGAACCCATTGAGCGAGCAGTGGCTCAGAAGCGTTTGGAAATCGTGGGTAATGTGCTTGAAGATCCCGCCATGAACGCCGGTGAAGGATGGTGGGTACCTCGCTACATGGTCGAAAAAAATCCAGAATTGACCACCATTGCCGGCATTAAGAAAAATGTCGATCTATTCAAAGACCCCGAGGACCCCAGCAAAGGTCGTGTCGTCGGATGCCCATCGGGTTGGGCTTGCCAAATCACTACTCAAAATCTTTTCAAAGCCTATGGCATGGAAAGCGCAGGCTTTAACTTGGTCGACCCAGGTTCCGGCGCTGCTCTGGCTGGTGCCATCTTTAAAGCCTACAACCGCGGTGAAGGTGTTTTGGCATATTACTGGGCACCCACCGCCCTGCTGTCAAAACTTGACATGGTGCGCGTTGACTTAGGCAATTTTGACGCAAAGGAATTTGCTGACTGCACGGGTATCGCCAATTGCCCTAATCCCAAGCCCAACAGCTTCCCAGTTCCCAAGATCAAAACCGTCGTGACGACTGATTTTGCCAAAAGAAGCCCCGCTGCCATGGCTTATCTAAAAGCCCGCGTCTGGAGTGCTAAAGATTTTGGATCGGTGCTCAAGTTTATGGAAGAAGAGCAAGCCAATGGACGTGTGGCTGCCGAGTGGTTCTTGAAAAATCGTCCTGATGCTTGGTCGAAGTGGGTTCCTGCCGATGTGGCTTCAAAAGTAAAGGCTGCCCTCTAGGTTTTTAGTGATTGAAAAGGGCCGTCCCACATCGCATTTGGCGGCCCGCCGCCACACCAATTTTTAAAAAATAGAGGCGAGCAATATGCTTTGGTCTAGTGACTTCCCTCAAATCTCCGACACCACATTGCGTCAGTTATCGCGCACGATCGATCGCGGCTATCTGACTTTTTCTCGTGAGTACGGTGCTTCGATCGAAGCATTTTTTGATCCCCTGCTGCATTTTCTCATTTGGTTCGAACGAATATTATTGGGTATGCCTTGGTGGTCTGTGGTTTTGGTGACCGCTGCTATCGGTTACCTGGCCGCAAGAAGCTGGAAACTTTTTGTAGGCATTGTGATTGCCTTGTGTTTGATTGGTGTTTTCGGGATGTGGGAAAACACGATGCGAACCATGGCGATGATTTTGGTTTGCACGTTAATGTCTATTTTAATTGGGATCCCCATCGGTATTTTTATGGCACGATCCAATGGAGGACAAAAGGCGATTCTGCCGGTGCTCGACGTGATGCAAACCATGCCGAGCTTTGTGTACCTCATCCCAGTGGTGATGTTGCTTGGCATCGGACGTGTGCCTGGTTTGATAGCCGTAGTGATTTATGCGATTGCTCCGGTTATCCGACTCACCAACCTCGGTATTCGTTTGGTTGAAAAGGAAGCGCTCGAAGCGGCTGACGCTTTTGGCGCCAGTCGACTGCAAAAGCTGATTAAGGTGCAGCTGCCATTGGCGCTACCCAATATCATGGCAGGTATCAATCAAACCATCATGATGGCCTTGGCCATGGTGGTGATTGCTTCCATGATTGGCGTGAGAGGCTTGGGGCAACCTGTTTTGCAAGCAGTGACAAATCAGTACTTCGCCTTGGGT
This sequence comes from Burkholderiaceae bacterium, assembly GCA_030728985.1. Lineage (GTDB taxonomy): Bacteria > Pseudomonadota > Gammaproteobacteria > Burkholderiales > Burkholderiaceae_B > Zwartia. Next base: position 8,594 of record JANQYI010000041.1, read on the forward strand.
CTTTTTAATGGCGCAGCCGTGGTGATCTTGGCCATTATTTTTGATCGCGTCACGCAAGGCTTCGGACTCAGACTCCAAAAACACCGTGAGGGCGGACCTCAATGAGTACTGACACCATCATTTCTATTCGCAATCTGTACAAAGTGTTCGGCAAGGACCCTCAAAAAGCCATGGCCTTGGTCCATCAAGGCATGGGCAAAGACGAGTTACTCGAGCAAACCGGTCACGTGATTGGCCTAAATAACGTCAACTTAGACATGGAGCGCCACCGCATTCAAGTTGTGATGGGGCTTTCAGGCTCAGGCAAATCGACATTGATCCGACACATCAATCGTTTAATTGCGCCTACTGAGGGTGAGATCTTTGTCGATGAACAAGATGTGTTGACCTTGAATGCCAAACAGCTGCGAGAGCTTCGGCGCTTCAAGATTTCAATGGTCTTTCAGCGCTTCGCCCTGTTTCCACACCGAAACATCATGGAAAACGTCGGATACGGTCTCGAAAATCAGGGAAGGTCTAAGAAAGATATTGGAGAAACAGCAGCACGCTGGATTGGTCGTGTGGGTTTGTCTGGCTTCGAAAACCACTACCCAGGTCAATTGTCTGGCGGTATGCAGCAGCGAGTGGGGCTTGCCCGGGCTTTGGCCACTGACGCCGACATCCTCTTGATGGACGAGGCGTTCTCTGCCTTGGATCCCCTGATCCGAACGGAAATGCAAGACATTTTGTTAGATTTACAAAATGAGCTGCAAAAGACCATCGTCTTTATCACCCACGATCTTGATGAGGCGCTTCGCATTGGTGACAGCATCGCCATCTTGCGCGATGGCGAAATTATCCAGACCGACGACCCGCAAAATATTTTGATGAAACCGGCGGACGCCTACGTGGCTGATTTCATGAAAGACATCAACCGTGCCCGCGTTTTACGGGTTCGCGCCATCATGAACACACTTGAGCCAGGAGACGAGGGGCTCATCATCCCAGGCAGTACCACCATCGAAGAAGCGTTGCAGATTTTTGCGGAAACGGCCGGTGACAAACTCATCATCACCGACCGCAAAGGCCTTAAGGTTGGTCGCTTAACGGTCGAGGACTTGATACGTGGCATTCGACGCCCAACCACGGCCGAAATCCAAGCCGAGAAGTTTACCAACGATGCGTAATACTTCAACTACTTGGGCCCCATTGGGTAAACTGTTCGTTAATAATTTTCGCGCATTGAACAGGTGTAAGGTTGAAGCTGCCAATAAAAACACGTCAGTACTGATCTGAGCTGATTGTTGCAGTGATTCAAATCGTGTCATGTCTAGTTAGCCACCCGGCAACATATTCGCTGCAATATCAAAATGTCGTAGCCCTTGAAAGGGGTACGGCCGGGTAAAGCCAGGTACAACGTGGAGAGAGTTGTAATACGTGGTGCCCGGGGCCGGAATCGAACCGGCACGCCTTGCGGCGGGGGATTTTGAGTCCCCTGCGTCTACCAATTTCACCACCCGGGCAACGCACTAAGCCTGTAAGTATAGCCGAGCTTTATAATTTCTGCCTGAGATCGGACCCCGTGAGCCTGTCTATTTAAACGTCCACTTGCCCCACATGAACAAAACGTTACCATAGCCTTGTCCGCCTGGGAAGGGGATGCCTCCGAAATATTCGGTGCGCTTTTCGGTCGAATAAGCAAAAGGAAAGTGGTAGGTACAAAAAGGCACATAAGCCTTCATATCGCCTTCACGCCAAATGTCTCGCACGTGATTAAACGCCAGTGCGTAAAAAGTAGGAGACGTGCATGTGCTTAGCAAAGAGATGTGGGCGGAAAGTTTGTGAATCAATGACTTCGGGCAAAATAATCTAGTGCCAAATGACGACCTGAAGTAGCATCGACCTTACAGCAAAACTTTTAAGCGAGCGACAAATTCAAGGTAGCCAAATTATATCTGGAAGACCTTGCGCCGCAACCTCGGGCTTTTAGGGTTTTGCCGTGACCACCGGAGTACGGGAGTCAAAGAGCTCAAGAGTACAATGAATTGATTTCAGGACGGAATGCGCAGCATGTTTCAAGAAACACTCAACGAAATACTCAAGTCACACTTCGGCGCAGCGGTGCCGATGTGGGCGACTGTAGTGTTTTCCTTGTTCAACGTGGTGCTCATTCTTGGCCTCGCATGGTTTGTTCGTGTTCTCATCATGCGCTCGATTCGCGTGCTGCAAAGCAGGCTAAGCCTTGCAAGCCATGACGACGAAGAGAAAAAGCGTGTAGAGACGTTGGTCAGAGTGTTTCGCTATGTCACCTCGGTCACCATCGTGGTGGTGACCATCATGCTGGCGATGTCAGAAATGGGGGTTTCTATCGCGCCGCTGCTTGCGACGGCGGGTGTGGCCGGTATCGCGATTGGTTTTGGTGCGCAAAGCGTCGTCAAGGACTATTTCACGGGCATTGTGATGTTGCTTGAAAACCAAATACGCCAAGGCGATATCGTCGAGGTCGCGGGCAAGGCGGGTTTTGTCGAGGAGGTCACGCTGCGGTATGTTCGGCTCAGGGACTATCAGGGTTCGGTCCATTTTGTGCCGAATGGCGTGATTACGACCGTGACCAATCTCAGTCGCAACTTTGCGTTTGCCGTGATCGATATAGGCGTCTCATATCGCGCTGATCTTGACCAAGTATTCAACATTATGCGCGACGTGTCCGGGGCGTTGCGACATGACCCAGTCTTTGGAGAACGGGTGCTGGATGATATTGAAATCGCTGGTGTTGATCAGTGGGCGGACTCGGCGGTCATGATCAAGGCGCGCATCAAAGTAGTCGCGTTGTGGCACGGACCGATTCGTCGCGAATATTTGCGCCAATTAAAAGTTGCCTTTGATGCTAACAACATAGAAATTCCTTTCCCGCAGCGCGTGATTTATTCAAAAGATGATAAAAAAGAAACACCAAAAGAGGTCTCCCGTGATGGCGAGTCTTGATTTTTCGCTCGCTCGGCACGCGGCGAGCGTCAAGTTTGAACACCTCTCGCCTCAGGCCCTTGAGGCTGCCAAAATTTTTCTGCTCGATACGATCGGGGTCGGAGTTGCGGGTGGCAGCACTCCCGAGGTCGCGCCTTTGCTCTCTGCAGTCAGCCAATGGGGAACGAGCAAAGAAATCTCGCTTTGGGGGCAGCGCCGCACACTAACCGCGACACAGGCCATTTTGGTCAACGCCTATCAGGCGCATTGTCAGGAGTTTGACTGTTTGCACGAAGGCGCAGTGTTACACGCTATGGCGACTCTGTTGCCCGTATTGCTTGCCGAGGCTCAGTTGCGTGGACCGGTCTCTGGTCGCGCATTGTTGACAGCGATTGCCGCGGGTGTCGATGTGTCTTGTACGATTGGCATGGCTTCCAAACTCGGTTTGCGATTTTTCCGACCCGCAGCGTCGGGTGGCTTTGGCGCGGTGGCGGGGTTGGCTAATTTGCGTGGTTTCGACGCGGACGCCACCCTTGCCGCTTTTGGTCATCAGCTTGGTCAAGTCAGTGGCACGATGCAGGCGCATACCGAGGGTAGTGTGGTGCTCCCTTTTCAGATTGGTGTGAATGCGCGTGCGGCGTTTCAGTCTTGCGATTTAGCGCAGGCGGGTTTCCCCAGTCTGCAAACGCCTCTGACGGGACGTTTCGGTTATCTGCCGATGTTTGAATCAGAGTGGGATCTCGAGTCCGCTATGCAGGGACTGGGCGAGCGTTGGCGCCTCACGGAGTTGAGTCATAAACCCTATCCAAGTGGGCGCGCGACCCACGGCGGTATCGAGGGCTTGACCACGCTGCGCCAGCAAGCAAATTTCGCGGTGACCGATGTGACCGAAATTGTCGTGCGAGGACCCTCCTTACTCAATCACTTGGTCAATCGGCCTGGGGTAGAACATCCCACGCCGAATTACGCGCGTTTATGTATGCCTTTTGTCTTGGCAAAAGTGCTCCAGCATGGGGCGTTGGATCCGATGCATTTTCGCGGTGAGGCGCTGGTCGACCCCGAGACCTATGCGCTTTCCCTCAAGGTCCGGATGGAAAAAGACGACAATCCCAACCCCAACGCGCTCGTGCCTCAAGAAGTGATCGTCAAGCTCAGTAATGGCACGATTATGCGGCACCCGATCGATGTCATGCTGGCGAGCCCCGCGAGACCTTTGAGCCGCGAAGCCCAACTCAGCAAGTTTCATCGCTGCTGGGCGCTTTCGGCCGAGCCCTTGGGTTCTCCTGAAACGGTCATTGCGCTGATTGATATGTTGGAAGACTGCGCGGATGTCAGGCAACTAATTGCTTGTCTCACACCCTCTTGAAATCCGAGCTTTACCCCCCATTTATGTCATATCAGCTTGTCTGAGGTGTTTGGGTGGTCGCTACGTGCGTACCGCGTTTAAATATTCTTAGCCAAGCCTTTCTGTGGATAACTTACGGTGAGCACGATGAATCAAACGACTGCGTCTTCAGACGCCTCTCAAACACTGGGTTTTCAGGCAGAGGTCAAGCAACTGCTGCATCTGATGATCCATTCGCTCTACAGCAACAAGGAAATTTTCCTGCGCGAACTGGTATCGAACGCCTCCGATGCTTGCGACAAATTACGCTTCGAAGCGATTGACCATCCCTCTCTTTTTGAGGGAGATGGCGACTTGCGCGTGCGCGTGGATTACGACAAGGCGGCCCGCACCATCACCATTTCCGACAATGGCGTCGGTCTTTCCAAAGACGAAGCCATCGCCAACTTAGGCACGATCGCGCGTTCCGGTACACGCGAATTTTTCTCAAAACTTACGGGCGACAAGCAAAAAGACGCCCAGCTTATCGGTCAGTTTGGTGTGGGTTTTTACTCGTCCTTTATCGTGGCGGACAAGGTCACGGTGCGGAGCCGCAGAGCCGGACTGCCCGCCGACCAAGGCGTGGTCTGGGAGTCAGATGGTCAAGGTGAGTTTTCAATCGGTTTGACAGAAAAAGCCACCCGCGGAACGGACGTGGTGTTGCACTTGCGCGCCGACGAAGACGAATTTTTAAGCGGTTATAAATTGCGCGAAGTCCTGCGCCGCTACTCAGATCACATCTCCTTGCCTGTGCAGATGCTCAAAGAAGAGTGGGATCAGGAAAAGTCTGAGCAAGTTAAAAAAGACGAGTGGGAGTCTGTGAATCAGGCCAATGCGCTTTGGACACGTAGCAAGTCCGAGGTGACAGACGAGCAATACCGCGAGTTTTATAAGCATGTCTCGCATGATTACGATGATCCACTCGCCTGGACCCACAATCGCGTCGAAGGGCGTAGCGAGTACACACAATTACTTTACGTTCCCAAGCATGCGCCGTTTGATATGTGGGATCGCGACGCGCGTCGCGGCGTCAAACTTTACGTCAAGCGCGTCTTCATTATGGACGACGCTGAGCAGATGTTGCCGTCCTATCTGCGCTTTGTCCGAGGTGTGATTGATTCCGCCGATTTGCCTCTAAACGTCTCACGCGAGTTGCTGCAAGAAAGTCGTGATGTCAAGGCGATCCGTGAGGGTTCGACCAAACGTATTTTGAGCTTGCTCGAAGACTTGGCGGAAAATAAAAAAGAGGAATATGCGACCTTCTGGGCCGAGTTTGGTCAGGTTTTAAAGGAAGGTACGGGCGAGGATTCGGCTAACCTTGAGCGTATCGCCAAGCTGTTACGTTTTGCCTCGACCAAAGACGACTCCGATGCGCAGACTGTGACGCTGGAGGATTACCTGGCGCGCATGAAAGAAGGCCAGGAGACGATTTACTTCGTGACCGCAGACAGTTATACAGCGGGTCGCAATAGTCCCCACCTCGAGATTTTCCGCAAAAAAGGCATCGAAGTTTTGGTCTTGTGGGACCGTGTCGATGAGTGGATGCTGTCGCACTTGCGCGAGTTCAATGGCAAAAAACTGGTCTCGGTCGCCAAAGGCGGCTTGGATCTCGAGGCCTTGGCCAACGAAGAGGAAAAGAAGCATCAGACCGAGGTCGCGGAGCAGTTCAAGCCGTTGGTCGAGCGGCTGCAAGAGTCTCTCAAGGATCGCGTCAAAGAAGTGCGTGTGACCTTGCGCCTCGTGGACTCGCCGTCATGCGTGGTGGTGGGGCAAAACGACTTGAGTCCTCACTTGCAACGGATGCTAAAAGCCGCCGGACAGGAGGCGCCGAGCATTCTTCCTGTGCTCGAAATCAATCCAGAGCATGCCTTAGTCAAGCGCGTTCAGTCCGCGTCTGAGGACACGTTCAATGACTGGGCCAGCCTGTTGTTCGAGCAGGCCTTGTTGGCGGACGGCTCTAGCTTGCCTGACCCCACCGCCTTTGTCCGCCGCGTCAATCAGTTGTTACTCGGTTAAGTCGGGTCGCGGGCTCGGTAAAGCCGCGACAGACCAACCCGCAAGCTGGGCATAACGCGCCCAATCAAAGGCGGGCCCTGGATCCGTTTTGCGCCCAGGTGCAATGTCACAATGCCCTCTGACTGCGGTCAGGGGGTAGCGTGCACGCAGACATTCTGTCAATGCGGCGAGAGCGGTATATTGTGCCGCTGTGTAGGCGAGGGTGTCTGTGCCTTCGAGTTCAATACCAATAGAAAAGTCATTGCATTGCTCGCGACCTGCGTGTTGTGACACGCCCGCATGCCAAGCCCGCGCATCGCAGGAAACAAACTGGGTAATGTGACCATCACGGTCGATGACAAAATGCGCGGAAACGGTCAGACCTTGAAGATTTTCTTCAAACCAAGGATCAGCCTGCAGATCAAGTTGATTGAGAAAGAGATCCGCGACGAACGGCGTGCCAAACTGACCGGGTGGCAAACTGATGTTGTGAATCACCAGCAAGGAAATATCGCTGTCAGTCGGACGTTCATTAAAGTTGGGAGAAGGGCGCAGCGTAATGCCTGCCTTGGGTTCAAGCCACGCTTGCGCGTCGAGCTTCATGATTTGAGGTTAGCGTGGTCTGTGAGGACCAAGTTGCGCATGCGCTTGGCTACACCAGGTTTCGTCTTGGGTCAGCAAAGCCTCAGAACGCGGTAAAAATATATTGCAGTGCGCGCATTGCACCATCGCCTCGGATCCCGGAAGGGGATTGCTCTGTGGAGGCTTGCTGGCTTGCTCATCCCGAAAGCGTTTTTTTGCGGCTTGGTGCGCTAAAAAACGACTGCCTAACAGTACGACAAAAAATACGGCAATCCAAAATAGTGTTTTACCCATCTCAATGCCTCTGCAAGATGACTTCGATGACGAAGCGTGAGCCTGTATAGGCCAAGACTACGAATGCAAAACCGACAAGTGTGTAACGCAGGGCGGTACGTCCGCGCCACCCACGCAGATGTCGACCAACAATCAGGATGCCAAAGGTTAACCACGATAGCAAAGTAAAAATCGATTTGTGATCGAGTGGCAACCATTTTCCGGATAGGGAGAGCGAAATCAAGGCCCCCGAAATCAAGGTAAAGCTCAGGGCAGCAAAGGCGATCCAAATCAAGCGAAACAAAATCTGCTCTTGCGCCAAGAGCGGCGGTTGGGCATCCAGAAGGCGTCCAACGACTAAGCGAAGCGCGCTGGGCGGGTGGAGAGGGTCTTGGCGAGGGAAATGGAGCCTGCGATCGAGGCCCGACATCAGCATGGCCTGCAGGGCCGCAATAGTGACCAGCGCATAGGCGGACAACGCGATCAACAAGTGGATCCGTAAACCCGCATCTTGGGCGTGAGCAATCACTTTAGACTGGGGAAACAAGGCCGCGAGCAAACAAACCGCTGTGCCGACCGGTAAAAGCAAGAGTTGCAAGCCGTCGATGCGGATCACTAAGCTTTCCAACCAGAATACCAACATACCGATCCAGACGGCCGCGGAAAGGGCGAGTGCCCAGCCGAGCCTCAGGTTGCCTTCTTGGAGGACCGTATGCCATAGGGCAATGCCGTGCAGAATAATGGCGAAAAGAAGACCAGCACGCGCGAGGCCGCCAGAGTTGACGCTCGGTGAGTCCGACGAAAGCGAGCGAAAAAGGCCTAAAGCGAGGGCAGCATAGGCCACCGCAGCGAGGGAGTGAAATACAATACCGTAAGACATATGTCTAGTGTAAAGCGAAACCGTCACCATGCTTGAAAATCTCACCCAACGTCTCTCCCGTGTCGTCAAGACGATGCGAGGCGAAGCGCGTCTCACAGAAACCAATACCCAGGATATGCTGCGCGAGGTCCGCCTTGCGCTGCTGGAGGCCGATGTTTCCTTGCCTGTCGTCCGTGATTTTGTCGCGCGGGTCAAGGAAAAAGCCTTGGGCGAGGAGGTGGTGGGTAGCTTGTCGCCCGGGCAGGCGCTTGTCGGTGTGGTGCACCGTGAGCTGACTGCTTTGATGGGTGGCGATTTGGGGGCCGATGCGAGTGAGTTGTCACTGGCTATGCAGCCGCCCGCGATTATTTTGATGGCCGGTTTGCAGGGTGCGGGTAAAACCACCACCACCGGCAAGCTCGCACGTTGGCTCGCCGAGGGCAACCATGTGCAAAACGGACGCAAGACGGGCAAAAAGAAAGTCGCCGTGGTCAGTGCCGACGTCTATCGCCCGGCTGCGATTGAACAGCTTAAAACGGTTGCTGAGCAAGTCGGCGTCGAATGGATTGCTTCGGACATTTCGCAAAAGCCCGAGGAGATCGCCCGTAATGCGGTGGACTACGCCCGCCGTCATCATTTCGATGTGCTGATTGTCGACACGGCTGGTCGCTTGGGTATTGATGAGGCCATGATGCGCGAGATTCGCGCGTTGCATGATTTTCTCAACCCGATTGAAACCTTGTTTGTCGTGGACGCCATGCAGGGTCAGGATGCGGTCAATACCGCGCGCGCCTTTGGCGAGGCCTTGCCTCTGACCGGTGTGGTATTGACAAAGCTAGACGGTGACGCACGCGGCGGTGCGGCGCTGTCCGTACGACATGTGACGGGTAAGCCGCTCAAGTTTGTCGGCGTGTCCGAAAAACTCGATGGCCTCGAGCCTTTTCACCCAGAGCGCATGGCCCAGAGGGTCTTGGGCATGGGTGACATCGTGTCACTGGTAGAGCAAGCGCAGAAAAATATCGATGTCGCGGATGCGCAAAAGCTCGCCGCCAAGATGAAATCGGGCGACAAATTCGATCTAAACGATTTTCGCGATCAACTCTCGCAAGTTAAAAAGATGGGTGATATGGGGTCGCTTCTTGAAAAGCTACCCGCCCAGTTTGCTCAAGCCGCAGGCCAACTTCAAGGTGGTCAGGCAGAAAAGCAGTTACGACGCACCGAAGGTATTTTGAACTCTATGACGCCGCTTGAGCGTGCCAAGCCCGATTTGCTCAAAGCCTCTCGCAAACGCCGCATCGCAGCGGGTGCCGGCGTCCCCGTCCAAGAAGTCAATCGCATGCTCAATCAGTTTGAACAAATGCAGGGCATGATGAAGCAAATGAAAAAAGGCGGCATGGCCAAGATGATGCGCGCCATGGGCGGCATGAAAGGTCTCGGCAAGTTGGGTGGTTTTGGCCGATAGTGAGGCGGTTTTGGCGGTTAGTCGCCTGTCTTTTTAAAAATCAGATCCCAGACCCCGTGACCTAGGCGCAGGCCGCGATTTTCAAACTTGGTCAGTGGGCGATAGTCAGGTCTGGGTGCAAAGCCTTCACACGTGTTAGAGAGTGCTTTCTCCCCTGACAGCACCTCCAGCATTTGATGGGCATAGTGTTCCCAATCCGTCGCACAATGGATGTAGGCGCCCGACGCCATCCTGCTGGCCAAGAGCGCAATCAAAGGCGGTTGAATCAAACGACGTTTGTGGTGACGTTTTTTCGGCCAGGGGTCCGGAAAATAAATATGCACGCCTGCCAAGGTTTCAGGGAGGATCATGTCGCGCAGCACTTCGACCGCATCATGCTGAATCAGGCGCACATTGGTGAGACCCGAGGCTTCGATGCGTTTGAGCATGGCGCCTACACCCGCATTAAAGACCTCGACACCCAGAAAATGATCCTGTGGTCTGGCGAGTGCGATTTGCTCAGTGGTTTCACCCATGCCAAAGCCGATTTCAAGAATCGTGGGGGCGACACCGCCAAACGCTTCGGTCAGATCCAGTGGGCTGGCTTGATAGGCGATCGACCATTTACTCAGAAACGCGTCGAGCGCTTCTTGTTGGCCCTTGGTCATGTGGCTGCGTCTGTTGACGAAACTACGAATATGCAGAGGATGCATTCTTAACCGCCTCCGACAGCAACAACAATTTCAAGTCGATCGCCCGCCTCAAGTTGCACGCTGGCATAGGTACTTTTGGGGACGATTTCGCCATTGCGTTCGACCGCGATACGTTTGCCCGTGTAGCCGAGCGTATCGATGAGTGCCGAGACAGAAAGGGGACCGGAGAGGGTCTTGGGTTGGCCATTGAGAACGATATTCATGCCAATATTGTAGTGGGTATAATTTCAAGGGTGGACCTTGCATGGCCCCATCACCCGATCGATACCGATGACACAAATTTTCAATATTGCCGCCTACAAGTTCATTTCCCTTGAAAACCTCGAGCAGCGTCGTCTTGCCTTACTTGAGCAGACCCAAGCGCAAGCGATCAAAGGAACGATTCTGTTGACGCCAGAGGGGATCAATCTATTTTTGGCGGGCACACAGGAAAATATCGATCAGTTTTTACTCTGGCTGCGTCAGGATCCAGCTTTTGCCGACCTTGAGGTCAAGTACAGCGTTTCTCCGGACGTCCCGTTCAAGAAAATGCTGATCAAAATCAAGCGCGAGATTATTCGCATGAATCACCCGACGATTCGTCCCGAGGCAGGGCGAGCCCCTGCGGTCGATGCGCAGACCGCAGCGCGCTGGATCACGAAGGGCTGTGACGATACGGGACGTCCTATTGTGTTGCTGGATACACGCAATGATTTCGAAGTCGACGCAGGGACTTTTGTTGGCGCGATCCATTGGCATCTCACCAAATTCACCGAGTTTCCTCAAGCTGTGCTCGAGCATAAAGACGAGCTCGCGGGGAAAACGGTCATCAGTTTTTGCACGGGCGGTATCCGCTGCGAAAAAGCCGCGATTTTTATGGGTGAAGTGGGCATTGAAAATGTCTACCAACTCGATGGCGGTATTCTCAAGTATTTCGAGGAAACGGGTGGGGTGGGTTATCAGGGCAACTGTTTTGTGTTTGACGAGCGCCGGACGCTTGATCCGACGCTCCAGCCGCAACCCCTGACCTAAGGTCTATTCGCGTTAATCAACGGATCCGCATGCCTGGCTGTGCGCCTGATTCAGGACCCAAAACATAAATGCCCGGCTGCGCCTTGGGGTCAAAGTGGCTCGCTGAAAGCACCATGCCTTCAGAGATACCAAATTTCATCTTTCTAGGCGCGAGGTTGGCGACCACCACTGTCAGCCGTCCCTTGAGCTGCTCGGGCTGATACGCCGACTGAATCCCTGAAAAAATATTGCGATGGCGTCCCTCGCCCAGATCAAGGGTGAGTTGCAGCAGTTTGGTCGACCCCTCGACGCGCGCGCAATCGATAATGCGTGCGACTCGCATGTCGACTTTCATGAAGTCATCGATGGTGATGGAGGCTGCGATGGGCTCACCGCCCGGGACGAGCCCGCCTGCAACGTCCGCAGCTGGCGCAGAAGATTGAGCAGGCGCCGCGGCAACGGCGGCGGCTTCAGCGGGCAGCTCAAACAAAGCATCGAGCATCGTTGGCTCGACACGTTGCATCAGGTGTTTAAACGGCGCGATATGCGCGGGTAGTTCACCGGCATCGGCCCATACAAAGCTGCGCGACAAGCCAAAGAGCTCTTGCGCCACACGCTGCGCGAGCACCGGCAAAATCGGTGTCAGCATGACGGTCAGCGCTTTAAACCCTGCAAGCGCGGTCGAGCAAATGTGTTGGAGCGCAGCGCGTTGCGCCGGATCGGCGTCCGCCAGACCCTTGGCGATGAGCCAAGGCTGAGCGGCGTCGAAGGCTTGATTGATCTGGTCGGCGTGCGCCATGATTTCACGAATCGCGCGACCATACTCGCGTGTTTCCAGGTCTCCGCGAACGGCTTCGGCAGCCTGTGACCAGTGCGCGGACAGCGCAGCGGCATCGCCGGGGTAGGCGAGCTGACCGTCAAAATATTTGCTGATGAAATTAGCGGCACGGCTGGCGATGTTGATGTATTTACCCACCAGGTCGCTATTGACGCGTGCGACAAAATCATCGGGATTGAAGTCGATGTCTTCGACGCGGGCATTGAGTTTGGCTGCGATGTAGTAACGCATCCACTCGGCGTTCATGCCGAGTTGCAAATAACGCAGCGGAGAAATACCCGTGCCGCGACTCTTGGACATTTTCTCACCGCTGACGGTGATAAAGCCATGCACATTGAGCTGGTCAGGTGTTTTGCGACCAGCGAATTTCAGCATGGCGGGCCAGAACAGAGCGTGGAAATAGACGATATCTTTACCAATAAAGTGCACTTGTTCCGTCGCGTTTCCGGGTGTCAGCAGGGTATCGAAATCGATGCCGAGCTTGGCGCAGTAAGCCTTGAGTGAGGCGAGATAACCGACCGGCGCATCCAGCCACACATAAAAATATTTGCCTGGAGCATCAGGGATTTCAATACCAAAGTAGGGCGCGTCTCGTGAGATGTCCCAATCGCCCAAGTTGACTTGGTCGTCGCCTTCGCCATGTCCAAGCCATTCGCGGGTTTTGGCGAGCACTTCGGCTTGGAGGTGTTTGTGACCTTGGGCATTGCTGCCTGTGGTCCAGTCTTGTAAAAACTGCACGCAGCGCGGATCGGAGAGCTTAAAGAAAAAATGCTCCGAGGTTTTGAGGATGGGTCGCGCTTGCGTCAGTGTCGAGTAGGGATCAATCAGGTCGGTGGGTGCATAGACCGCGCCACAGGCCTCACATGAGTCACCGTATTGGTCCTTGGCGTGACACTTCGGGCACTCGCCCTTGATGTAGCGATCAGCCAAAAACATGCCTTTGACCGGATCATAAAATTGCTCGATTTCGCGGGTCTCAATCAGTCCTGCTTCGCGCAGCTTGCGGTAAATGCTCTGTGAGAGTTCGACGTTTTCTGGCGAGTCGGTCGAATGCCAATGATCAAACTCAATGTGAAAACCTTGCAGATACTGCGGGCGCTCAGCCGCGATCCGCGCGACGAGCTGCTGAGGCGTAATGCCTTCGGACTCGGCCTTGAGCATGATGGGTGCGCCGTGCGTATCGTCCGCGCCGACAAAATGCACCGTATGTCCTGCCATACGCATGGAGCGCACCCAAATATCCGCCTGGATGTACTCCATGATGTGGCCGATATGAAAGGAGCCGTTGGCGTAGGGCAGCGCGGTCGTGACAAAAATGGTTCGGGACATGAGTGATAGGGGCTTAGGTGGACATTAAGAGCAAGTCAATCATTTTAAAGCAGTGGGCAGCTTAGCGAATATCGCGTGATTCGACGTCTGTGACGTCTTTTGAGCTTAAAGAGCCCTGTGTCGAAGTGGACTTGCGACCAGATCGACGCGCCATCCAGTATTCTCTCGCTTCGAAAGGTTTTCCGCGCAGACGGGAGATTGCGAGCAGGAAGATGATCGCGATGATGGTCGAAAATGTCAGGACCAGCGCCATGATCAGTCCGACAAGGCCCACGACGATGACCACGGCAAAGCGGATAATGCGGCGAAGAAGTTCAATCATAATGACACCGTGGTTCAAATAAAAACAAAGATAGCAGAGGAATTTAAATGAGTGTAGCGCTACTAGACGTGCGTGCAGTACTTGAGAAAGTGCTCGATCCAGTGACAAGTGTGTCATTGAGTAGTGCCGTCAAGGATTCTCAGATCCAAATCTCCGAGGGCCGCGTCAGCATCCAAGTGGTCTTGGGCTACCCCGCCGCGAGCCGACTGGAGGCGATGCGTCAGGCCTTGCTAGAGGCGCTCAAGGCCGCGGGTATGCCTCAGGCCGAAGTCACGATGTCCACAAAGGTCATCGCCCATGCGGTGCAGCCCGGCGTGGCGCTGGTTCCAGGGGTGCGCAACATCATTGCGGTTGCTTCTGGCAAGGGCGGGGTCGGCAAGAGTACGACAGCCGTTAATCTTGCCCTAGCTTTGCAGGCCGAGGGCGCGCGCGTGGGCCTGCTCGACGCGGATATTTACGGCCCCAGCGTGCCGACCCTGTTGGGCGTTTCTCAGCGTCCAGATAGCGCGGATGGTAAAACCATGAGCCCGGTGGTGGGGCATGGCATCCAGACCAACTCCATTGGTTTTATGATCAGCGAGGACAATCCGGCGATTTGGCGCGGACCGATGGTTACACAAGCGCTCGAGCAGCTATTGCGCTCCACAAATTGGGATAACCTGGACTATCTGATCATCGATATGCCGCCCGGAACGGGTGATATCGCCCTGACGCTTTCACAAAAAGTACCCGTAGTTGGGGCTGTCATTGTGACGACCCCTCAGGATTTGGCGCTTTTGGATGCCCGCAAAGGGTTGCGGATGTTTGAAAAGGTCAATGTGCCGGTGTTGGGTGTGATTGAAAACATGGCCATTCACGTCTGCAGTCAGTGCGGTCATGCCGAGCACATTTTTGGCGAGGGCGGTGGACTGCGCATGGCTGAACAATACAAGGTCTCATGGTTGGGGGCTCTGCCTTTGGCGATGGCGATCCGCGTCGATGCGGATGCTGGTCGTCCAACCGTGCTCTCGGCGCCCTCGAGCGAGGCCGCAAAGCTGTATGGCGAGATTGCTGCCAGAATGGTTGCCAAGGTTGCCGCGTTGCCCAAGGATCTGAGTGACAAGTTCGGCGTGATTTCGGTTCAGCGAACCTGATTTTGAGTCTCTCACCTTCAGTATGTGCTTAAGGGGCCATACAGGGGGTAAAATTCGCGCTCTCGACTTTTAATTTTGAGGCGCTTGAGCAATGAGCATCAAAAGCGACAACTGGATCCGCCGCGTGGCACAAACCGACGGGATGATCGAACCCTTCGAGCCAGGCCAGGTGCGTTCGAATGAATCAGGCCGTATCGTGAGTTACGGTACGAGCAGCTATGGCTACGATGTGCGCTGCGCCGACGAGTTTAAAATTTTCACGAATATCAACTCTACTATTGTGGACCCGAAAAATTTCGACGAAAAATCCTTCGTCGATTTCAAGGGGGATATTTGCATCATCCCTCCCAACTCCTTTGCGCTCGCGCGAACGGTTGAGTATTTTCGGATTCCCCGAAGCGTCCTGACGATTTGCCTTGGCAAGAGCACCTACGCGCGCTGCGGCATCATCGTCAATGTCACGCCTCTGGAGCCTGAGTGGGAAGGTCATGTCACGCTCGAGTTTTCAAACACCACGCCGTTGCCTGCGAAAATTTATGCGGGCGAAGGTTGCGCGCAAATGTTGTTTTTTGAAAGCGATGAAGTTTGCTCGACCTCTTATAAAGACCGAGGTGGCAAGTACCAAGGGCAGCGTGGCGTCACTTTGCCGCGGACTTGATCCCTGACCACATGATCGCGCTTTCTTGACACAGACCTGGCGTGCTGATGTGTTAACTATTCTAATTATGGCTAAACACCGAATGACGCATTCGGCTTTATTTACTCACTCATTCTCTGCGGAGTCCTCTGGATGAAATTTCGCTTTCCTATTTTTATCATCGATGAGGATTACCGTTCGGAGAACGCCTCGGGTCTGGGTGTTCGTGCTCTGGCGACAGCGATCGAGGCCGAGGGTATGGAAGTCATCGGGGTCACGAGCTACGGTGACCTGAGCTCCTTTGCCCAGCAGCAAAGTCGGGCGAGCGCGTTTATCCTCTCCATTGATGACGAAGAATTCGACGTTGATTCTCCAGAGGATGTCGCGGGTGCGATTAAAAATCTGCGTATCTTCATCGGTGAATTGCGCTTTCGCAATGCGGATATTCCGATTTATCTGTACGGAGAAACGCGCACGGCCGAGCACATCCCGAACGATATTTTGCGCGAGTTGCACGGCTTCATCCACATGTTCGAGGACACGCCGGAGTTTGTGGCGCGCCACATCATCCGTGAGGCGCGCAGCTACGTCGATAGCTTGGCACCACCGTTTTTTCGCGAACTGGTCAACTACGCCCAAGATGGCTCTTATTCTTGGCACTGTCCCGGACACTCGGGCGGTGTAGCTTTTCTAAAGAGCCCCGTGGGACAAATGTTCCACCAGTTTTTCGGCGAAAACATGTTGCGCGCTGACGTGTGTAACGCCGTCGACGAACTCGGTCAGTTACTTGATCACACGGGTCCCATCGCCGAATCCGAGCTCAATGCGGCCCGAATTTTTAATGCCGATCATTGTTACTTTGTGACCAATGGTACGTCGACCTCCAACAAAATCGTCTGGCATGCGAACGTCGCAGCTGACGATATCGTGGTGGTCGATCGCAACTGCCACAAGTCCATTTTGCATGCCATCACGATGACGGGGGCGATTCCCGTATTTTTGCGACCCACACGCAACCATATGGGCATTATCGGTCCGATTCCTCTAGAGGAATTTGAGCCCGAAAGCATTCAGAAAAAAATTGACGCGAACCCTTTCGCGCGCAATATCAAAAATAAACATCCGCGTATTTTGACGTTGACACAAAGCACCTATGACGGCGTGATTTATAACGTTGAAATGATTAAGGACAAGTTGGGTAATTTGGTCGATACGTTGCACTTTGACGAGGCCTGGTTGCCACACGCCGCGTTTCACCCTTTCTATCAGGACATGCATGCGATCGGTGCCGGTCGCCCACGCAGCCCTAAAGCCATGGTGTTCGCAACGCACTCGACCCACAAACTTTTGGCGGGCATTTCGCAGGCCTCACAAATTATTGTTCAGGAGTCCGAGACCCGTACGCTGGATCGCAATATCTTCAACGAAGCCTACCTGATGCACATGTCGACGTCGCCCCAGTACGCCATTATTGCGTCCTGTGATGTGGCGGCCGCGATGATGGAAGCCCCAGGTGGAACGGCATTGGTTGAGGAAAGTATTCGCGAAGCACTTGATTTCCGTCGCGCGATGCGCAAGGTCGACCTCGAGTACGGTGCCGACGACTGGTGGTTTACGGTTTGGGGCCCGGATTATCTCGCTGCCCATGGCGTGGGCGAGCAGTCTGACTGGATGCTCAAGGCCAACGACCATTGGCACGGTTTCGGCGAGCTCGCCGAAGGCTTCAACATGCTTGACCCGATCAAGGCCACGATTGTGACGCCCGGATTGGATATGTCCGGCAGCTTTGGTGAAACCGGTATTCCCGCGGCGCTTGTCTCTAAATATCTGACTGAACACGGCGTGGTGGTTGAAAAAACCGGCCTCTATTCCTTTTTCATTATGTTCACCATCGGCATTACCAAAGGCCGCTGGAATACTTTGCTGACCGCTTTGCAGCAGTTCAAGGATGATTACGACCGCAATCAGCCAATGTGGCGCATCTTGCCTGATTTCTGCAAGACGAATCGTCGCTATGAGCGCATGGGTCTGCGTGACTTGTGCCAGCAAATCCATGAGCAATACCGAAAATACGATGTCGCGCGTCTCACGACCGAAATGTATTTGAGCGACATGGTGCCTGCACTCAAGCCTTCGGATGCCTTTGCGAAAATGGCGCACCGCGAGGTCGAGCGCGTGTCGATTGATCAACTCGAAGGTCGTGTTACAGGGGTGTTATTGACGCCTTATCCACCGGGTATTCCTTTGCTCATCCCGGGTGAGCGCTTCAATAAAACCATCGTACATTACCTGCAATTTGCACGCGAATTCAACCAAATGTTCCCCTCATTTGAAACGTATATTCACGGATTGGGCGAGGATGTTTTGCCTAACGGCGAAAAGCGGTTCTACGTCGACTGTCTGATCGAAGCGCAATGTTGAGGACGCAATCACAATGCTGAGCGGTACGCATGGAGCGATTTGATGTCGCGGTGATTGGAGCGGGTGCCGCAGGCATGATGTGTGCCGCGGTCGCCGCCCAACGAGGGCGCACGGTCGTGCTGATTGAGCATGCGACGGTACTGGCAGAAAAAATCCGGATTTCGGGTGGTGGACGGTGCAACTTCACCAACAAACAAGTCGGCCCGGAAAATTTTATCTCGGCGAACCCCCATTTTTGCAAGTCTGCACTTGCGGGGTACACGCCACAGGACTTTCTTGACTTGATGCGTCGTCACGGCATTGCCTGGCACGAGAAACACAAAGGGCAGCTCTTTTGTGACCACAGCAGCGAGGACATCATCGCGCTGTTGCGCGCAGAGTGCAACCAAGGCGGCGTTCAGTGGCGCATGCCTTGCGAAGTCAAGGATGTGTCCCGCGCCGACCTGACAGGTTTGTCTCTTTTTACGATCCAAACCTCCGGCGGGACGATTCAGGCTGCTAACTTGGTCATCGCAACAGGCGGGCTGGCGATTCCCCAGCTTGGCGCCACAGACTTTGGTTTAAAACTGGCCCGGCAGTTTGGCCTCAAGGTGGTCGAGCCGCGTCCAGCGCTGGTGCCCTTGACCTTCGAAGCCGATACTTGGGCGCCTTTTGGCGCGCTGGCGGGTGTCGCGTTGCAGGCCACAGTGATTGCGGGTCCCGGCCGACGTGCCCAACAGTTTCTTGAGGATGTGCTGTTTACCCACAGAGGGCTTTCAGGCCCAGGTATTTTGCAAATCTCGAGCTATTGGCAGCCAGGCGAGGCAATTGTGCTCGATTTGGCCCCAGGGCAAGAGCTGTCTGACAAACTGGTCGAGGCCAAAGTAGGGGGCAAGCAGCAATTGGGGACGCTATTGTCCTCCCTATGGCCCAAACGGTTGGCTGAGCAGTGGCTGGGTGAGCAGGCCACGATTCGAATGGCAGACGCCCCGGATCGTCTCCTCAAGGATGTCGCCCAGCGCATTCAGGCTTGGTCGCTGGTACCGAATGGCACGGCGGGCTATAAAAAAGCCGAGGTCATGCGCGGAGGAGTGGATACCAAGGGGCTGGATCAACGCAGCATGCAGGCCCGCAACGTACCTGGTCTGCATTTTATTGGCGAAACGGTCGACGTGACCGGCTGGCTGGGAGGCTATAACTTTCAGTGGGCGTGGGCTTCCGCGGTCGCTTGCGGACGCAGCCTGTAGCCAGCACCTGTAGCCAGCGCCTGTTGAGGTAAAGCGCCTGAGTGTGATGCCAGAATTGGGGTAGGGTTGGGGGTAAAGCGGACTTGTGGTGGGTCTGGTTTTCGCGGTATGCTGTGTGTGCTGTGAACGCATATTGCGGGAGAGCGCATCGGGGCCTTAATTGAGGTCCTATTTGCCGCCGAAGGCGCAATTCGCCCAGAATCGCTCAGGCCCCCAATACCGCAATATGAATTGAAAGCTTTCCACAGAAATCTTTCAACACAACACTCTGGAGAGACCCGCGACTTATTGAAATAAGTCACTACGGGCGCCGAAGGTGCACACCCGCGACACTGCGGGGCAACTCTCAGGCAAAAGGACAGAGGGGCGCGGATCGCCAGTCAATTTCGTGCGCCTAGCGCATGCGATTTAGGTACCGCACCTTTTTCTGTCTTGTTTTCTGCCGGAGTCTGTATCTATGTCTGCTGAATTAAAGCGCACTCCCCTTGCGAACGTGCATATTGCTGCGGGCGCGCGCATGGTTGATTTCGGCGGTTGGGATATGCCGGTCAATTACGGCTCCCAGATCGAGGAGCATCACGCCGTTCGACGCGATGCGGGAATGTTCGATGTGTCGCACATGCTGAACGTGGATGTCGTCGGCGCGGATGCGACAACGTTTTTGCGCAAGCTGATCGCCAATGATGTGGCAAAGCTCACTCAGCCAGGCAAGGCGCTTTATTCCTGTATGTTGAACCCTCAGGGTGGTGTGATCGACGATTTGATCGTTTATTTTTTCACCCCCACGCAGTGGCGACTGGTGGTCAATGCCGGCACGGCTGACAAAGATATTGCATGGATGCAACGCGTTGTCGCCTCCGGTGGTTTTCAGGTCACGGTCACCCCCCGGCGCGACCTCGCGATGATCGCGGTGCAGGGGCCGCATGCGCGCACCAAAGTCTGGGCGACGCGACCCGCTTGGCGCGAGGCGACGGAAAACCTCGGCATATTTTCGGGTGCGCAACTTCCGGGTGAGACCTTAGTGGCGCGCACAGGCTACACCGGCGAAGACGGTTTTGAAATTGTCGTGCCAGCGACCGAGGTTGAGCAGCTCTGGAATGATTTGACTGCGCAGGGCGTGGCACCTTGCGGTTTAGGGGCGCGCGATACCCTGCGTCTCGAGGCGGGCATGAATTTATATGGTCAGGATATGGATGAGTTGATTCATCCCAATCAGGCGGGTTTGACGTGGACGGTATCGCTCAAGGATACAGAGCGTCGTTTCATCGGCCGAGACGCCCTCGAGCAATTCGCAGATCCCTGGGCGTTTATCGGCCTCAAGCTTCTGGATCGTGGTGTCATGCGCGCCCATATGGCTGTTCGCACCGCCAAGGGGATGGGCGAGGTGACGAGCGGCACGATGTCACCGACCATGGGTGTTTCGGTTGGCTTTGGCCGACTTCCCCAAGGTGTTGCCGCAGGCGATCAGGTCGAGATTGATATCCGTGGCAAGTGGGTGCCTGCCGAGGTTTGCAAGCTGCCTTTTGTTCGCAATGGTCAAGTCCTTGCACACGCTTAAATCATCGCCACTTAAACCACATTCTTAGACACCATATTTTTATAAATTTCTGGAGACGTTCATGAGCATTCCTAGCGATCGTAAATACGCAAAAACACACGAATGGATCAAAGCCGAAGGCGATGTCATGATCGTCGGTATTACCGGTCCCGCACAAGAGCAGCTTGGCGACTTGGTCTTTGTCGGTGACGTCAAAGTTGGCACCAAACTCGCAGCAGGTGCGACCGCTGGCGTTGTAGAGTCCGTGAAAGCCGCCTCAGACATCTACGCCCCAGTCGCGGGTGAGGTCGTTGGTTTCAACGAGGCGCTTAACGACGCGCCTGAAAGCATTAACGCAAGTCCCTATGGCACCTGGATCTTCAAGATCAAGGCAAACAACCCCGCAGATGTTGATGGTTTGCTCGATGCAGCAGGCTATCAGGCTGTCGCAGACGCAAGCTAAGGCAAAGACCATGTCTCAAGTACTTGATACCTCGAATGAATTTATCCCTCGCCATATTGGTCCGAGCGAGGATGATCAACAAAAAATGCTCGCAGCGATTGGTGCGGCGGATCTCGCCACGCTAATGCGCGAAGTCGTCCCCGCCAACATCCATATGTCTCGTGAGCTGGACTTGCCCAACGCCCGCTCTGAGGCGGAAGTGCTAGCAGAGATGCGCAAAATCGCGGCGGACAATCAAGTGTTTCGCAACTACATCGGCCAGGGCTATTACGGCACCCTCACGCCCAATGTGGTGTTGCGCAACATTCTCGAAAATCCGGCGTGGTACACCGCCTATACGCCTTATCAACCTGAGATCTCCCAAGGGCGGTTGGAGGCGATTCTGAATTATCAGACTATGATCGCGGACCTCACTGGGCTCGATATTTCGAATGCGTCTTTGCTCGACGAGGGTACGGCCGCAGCCGAGGCGATGACGCTCGCGCGGCGCGCATCCCAGGCCGCGAGCAAGGTATTTTTTGTTTCACAGCATTGCCACCCCCAAACCATCGAAGTGATCCGCACGCGTGCGGATGGTTTAGATATTGACGTGGTCGTGGGTGATGAGTCCAAGGGCGTACCGGCTTGTTTCGGTTTGCTTGTGCAATACCCGCATTCCTTGGGTGCAGTCGCGGACTATCGCGCGCTCGCCGAGCAGGTCCATGCCCAGGGCGGCGTTGTCGCCTGTGCAACGGACTTGTTGGCGTTGGCGCTGCTTGAGCCGCCTGGTCATTGGGGTGCTGATATTGCCATCGGTTCCGCGCAACGCTTTGGCGTGCCGTTTGGTTTTGGCGGCCCTCACGCAGGTTTTATGGCGTGTAAGGATGCATTCAAACGCAACATGCCAGGACGTCTGGTGGGTATCTCCAAAGACGCGCAGGGCAATCAAGCTTTACGCTTGGCACTTCAGACACGCGAGCAACACATCCGTCGCGAGAAAGCCACATCAAACATTTGTACGGCACAGGTATTGTTGGCGGTGATGTCCAGCATGTATGCGTTATGGCACGGTCCCAAAGGGATCAAGGCGATTGCGACGCGCGTGCATCAGTCCACGACGGTTCTCAAGCAAGCACTTACAGCGCTAGGGATCAAGGTCGTCAACGATACGTTTTTTGATACGTTGTTGCTCGAAACGTGCGCGCAGACAGATGCTGTATTGAAAGCCGCCCGTGCAGCGCGCATCAACCTGCGTAGCGTCAATGCGACTCAGCTCAGCGTTTCCTTGGACGAAACCGTCACGCTTGAGGACCTTGGTCAGCTGCTCGGCGTCTTTGCCAGCGCAACTGGCAAGACAGCCCCTACCATGTCGACCGAGGTCAAGGGCTTGCCAGGTATCCCTGCGAGCGTCTTGCGTAAACAAGCCATCCTCAGCCATCCTGTTTTTTCAAGTATTCAGTCCGAGACCGATATGCTGCGCTACTTGCGCAAGTTGGCTGACAAAGACCTCGCGCTTGATCGCACCATGATTCCCCTAGGCTCATGCACGATGAAGCTCAATGCCACGGTCGAGATGATTCCCGTAACCTGGCCTGAGTTTGCCGCGATTCATCCTTTTGCACCGTCGGACCAAACACGCGGCTATCAGACCATGATTGAGCGCTTGTCCAAGGACCTCTGCGAGATCACGGGTTACGATGCGATCAGTCTGCAGCCTAACTCTGGCGCGCAAGGTGAGTACGCAGGACTGCTCGCGATTCGCGCCTATCACCGCGCCAATGGTCAGCATCAGCGCGACATCTGCCTGATTCCTTCGTCGGCACATGGTACGAACCCCGCCTCGGCCAATATGGTGGGCATGGATGTGGTGGTGGTCGGCTCCGACGTCCACGGCAACGTGGATATCGATGACTTAAAGGCCAAGATTGCCAACGCGGGAGATCGTTTGGCGGCCTTGATGGTGACCTATCCCTCGACACACGGTGTATTCGAAGAGTCGATCACAACGATATGCGATTTGATTCATGAAGCGGGTGGCCAGGTCTACATGGATGGCGCCAATATGAATGCGATGGTCGGAGTGGCACAGCCTGGCAAGTTCGGCTCGGATGTGTCACATCTAAACCTGCACAAAACCTTTTGTATTCCGCACGGTGGCGGTGGACCGGGTGTTGGTCCTGTTGGCGTGCGTGCGCACCTCGCGCCCTTCTTGCCCGGCGTGGTCAACGAAAAAGGCGTGATGGCTCATGGCATGCCTGTCGGGCCTGTGTCGGCTGCGCCTTTCGGTTCAGCGAGCATTTTGCCGATTCCCTTTATCTACATTTCCTTGATGGGCGCGCAAGGTTTGCGCCGCGCAACCGAGGTGGCGATTTTGAGCGCTAACTACGTGGCACGTCGCTTGGCGGGTCATTACCCCGTGTTGTACACGGGTCGTAATGACCGTGTCGCGCACGAGTGCATCTTGGATATGAATCCCATCAAGGAGATCTCCGGCATCAGTGCCGAGGATATCGCGAAGCGCTTGATGGATTATGGCTTTCATGCGCCGACGATGAGTTTTCCCGTCGCGGGTACGTTGATGGTCGAGCCGACGGAGTCAGAAGGTTTGGCTGAGTTGGATCGTTTTATCGAAGCGATGATTTCGATCCGTCAGGAAATCGCACAAGTCGAACGCGGTGAGCGCGACAAGAGCGATAACGTCCTGAAAAACGCACCTCATACCGCCAAGATGTTGTTGGCCGAAGAGTGGCATCACGACTATCCACGTCAGCAGGCGGCGTACCCGGTCGCAAGCTTGCGTGATACCAAGTACTGGCCACCCGTTGGCCGCGTGGACAACGCATGGGGTGATCGCAATTTGGTTTGTGCGTGCTTGCCGATGGAAGCCTACGCCGAGCAGGTGTAAATGCTTTTTTACTGAGGGGTCGGTGTCGGAGTGCCCGACCCGACCTTCTCCGCGGCACGGAGTTCCTTGGAAAAGTCTCTGACAAGCTTAAAGAACGTGCTCACCATCGCTTCGATGGCATCCTGACCAATCCCGCCATAGGCGCTGATATCCATCTCCAAGATGGGGGTGCCTGAATCGTTGACATAAACACGTGCCCAACGATTACGTAAATTCCAGTCGTTGAAGAATTTAAGGGGGGCGGATTGCGCTGCAGAATACGTTGCGCGCAACAAAACATCCTCGCACGTCGGATCTTTGCGACAACCACTGAAAATGATTTCGATGCTGTGTGCGCCCGCGTCACCCGGTGCGACCTTGAGTACAAGATCGCCATCGGAGTCTCTAGTCTCTTCATAGGCGAAGTCGGAATCACTCAAAATGGCGCCTAGTACCTCGGGATCCAAATGTCTTAGTGAGAGAGCTTCGTCGGGACCCTCTTGTCCACCTGAGGACTGACCGACAAAAAATCTGACTGGAATGAACGAGCCGAGCAACTTTAAAAGCGGCTCGGGCGTCGAACGTTGTCCGTTGATTCGTAACTCCCCGTCTTGCACATTGAAATGGCTCACGAGTTTGCCTTGTTGGACGCGACCGAGTTTGAGTTGAATGGCCAAGTCGGCGAGTCGTCTTGCCTCACGGTCCGCGAGACTCTTGATCTTGGCAGCGGGCATCCCAGGCTTTTGAAGCAACTGGAGTACTAAGGCATTGACCATAGGTTGGGAGATCGTCAGTGTGGCGTCTAAGGTATCAATGGGATTGCTGCGCAGACCAATCCCACCGCTTGCAAGCTCGGCGGGATTGAGCCGGGTGTTCAAGGTGAGCTGACTTTTACCAGCTGCGGTTTCCCAAGTGAGCGCTTCGAGGTGCAGATTAGGGTTACTTTTAAGAAGACTCTGAAGATAAAGCCAAACTTTTTTGATCTCAGGGGTACTGAGGGGTTCTGGATCTAAGGCGTTCATGGCCAAATTGGTGAGCGCACGATGATAGAGCTCCAGCAATGAACTGAGCGCACGGTCGCCGAGCTTGTCATAGCTGAACGCAAGCTTGAAAGCGCCTATTTTTTTCTGAGCGATGCTTAATGCGCCGATATTGATGTCGGTGACGCCACTGAATTCCGCATCTTCGAGTTTGAGTTCGCTGCGGACTTTAAATTTCTCGAGTTCAAGAGTGGCCGCATTGACGGAGGACCAGGTCAACTTATTGAATTCTCGGGTATGCAGGCCCACAGGTAGGCCAGAGGCACCAAGGCGCGCATCCATCTGGACTTTGGCTCCTTTTAAGTCAACCGTGGTGAGCCCATCCGTGACATTGAGTGACTCCAGTAAGAGCTCCCCCTTCCTTGTTTTGAGCTGTGGACCAAGCTCGGCCTTGAGTTGAGCTCCACCGAATTTAACTCCCAGCGCATCATCGCGAAATTCGAGTGGCTGAACAGACCATGCGAGGGTTGCCACACCATTTGTGTCGACCCGTGTTTGACCGGTCACAAAGGGTTGGCGTGTCTTGGCATTAAAAAGCGTTTCAGTCCAAGGTGTTTGGACACTTTCGGTTTGAATGATCGCGCCTATCGCGACGAAGTCACCCTTGAGAAGATTAGCTAAAGGAAATGGGCCGTGGGTAATGCGATTGATAAAAAGTATCTCGCGCTTCGTGTCCGATGTCGAATCCTTATTGGTTGGAAAACTCAACACATAAGAGGACTCGCTGGAAAAAATTCCACGCTGATAAGCGCGTGCGCTGAGTCGCACTTGATCAGACCACGAACGGCTCAGGTGAAGATTGAGCGCGTCGACCGCAGCATAGGACTGCGACTGGATTCGAAACCCCGCCCACCAGCTGGCCCCGCCATAGCCGGCAAAGCCTGTCGCCAAGAGGATGCCACTGATGAGCAGTTTTTTAATCATGCCCGTTCCACGTGTCCAGCGTTTCTGCGCTGATAATGCACGACATCAAATCGTAAACCGTTTTCAGCTGGATGGGGCGCTCTCGAGACTTCCAACCATTGCGCGCTGTCTAATGGAGCAAAAAAAGCATCGCCCTCGATGTCTTGCAAGACTTCTGTCGCGATGACTTGATCCGCGAAGGGGAGCGCGAGTTGGTAAATCTGAGCGCCGCCAATGACAAAAGCCTGTTCGACATTTTTCACTAAGTCGAGCGCTTGAGCGAGCGTGGTGGCGCATTCTGCGCCTTGCGAGTGAAAGCCCGCATCCCTTGAGAGGACAATATTGCGACGACCCGGCAAGGGTCTTCCAAGCGACTCCCAGGTCTTTCGTCCCATGATAATGGGGTGTCCGAGCGTGGTGCGTTTGAAATGCGCAAGATCGCTGGGCAATTTCCAAGGCAGAGTGTTGTCTCGTCCAATCACACGGTTTTGTGCATAGGCGACGATCAAAGAGAGTTGCATTGACTGCGAACCTTAATTAAACCGCCACCGGTGCTTTGATGTGCGGATGATGGGCATAGTCTTCGATGACGAAATCTTCGTAGCGATAATCAAAGAGCGAGTCGGGTTTGCGTTGTATGACGAGCCTGGGATAGGGGTGAGGTGCGCGCGAGAGTTGAAGCTCGACTTGTTCGAAGTGATTGCTATAGATGTGGCAATCACCGCCTGTCCAAACAAAGTCGCCAACCTCGAGGCCGCACTGTTGAGCCACCATATGCGTCAATAAGGCATAGCTCGCGATATTGAAGGGTACGCCGAGGAATGTATCGGCGCTGCGCTGATAGAGCTGGCACGAGAGCTTACCCTCTGCGACATAAAACTGAAAAAAAGCGTGGCATGGGGGCAGCGCCATATTTTTGATTTCGCTGACATTCCAGGCGGATACGATGAGCCTGCGGGAATCGGGTGTCTTGCGTATCTGGTCGATGATCTGCGAGATTTGATCGATGTGCCCGCCATCCGGTGTTGGCCAGGAGCGCCATTGAACGCCGTATACCGGCCCAAGGTCGCCGTCTTCGCGGGCCCACTCATCCCAAATGGTGCAGCCATTTTCTTGCAGCCAACGCACATTGGAGTCGCCTCGTAAAAACCAGAGCAGTTCAACAAAAATACTACGGGTATGGAGTTTTTTTGTCGTGACGAGTGGAAAGCCTTTCGACAGATCGAAGCGCATCTGATAGCCGAAGACCGAGCGGGTGCCGGTGCCGGTCCGATCGGTTTTGTTCACGCCTGTGGTGTAGACATGGCGCATGAAGGTTTCGTACTGGTTCATAAAGGCGATGGCTTTTAGGTGCTGGTCGAGGATGAAGGAGCCGTGTCCACAATCTGCGCCGACCAGGTGATCTTGGCGCTGAGGGCGAGCATGGCGGAGGCGGAGCAATACTTTTCATGCGAAAGAGCGATGGCGCGTTCAACCGCGGCACGAGAAAGATTGGCGCCCGTGACCGTAAACACAAAATGAATTTTTGTGAACACCTTTGGGTCTGTATCTGCGCGCTCGGCTTGCAGTGTGACGGAGCATCCCGTGATGGCGTGGCGACCGCGTTTTAGGATGAGCACCACATCATAGGCTGTGCAGCCACCGGTGCCGGCGAGTAAGAGCTCCATCGGACGTGGCGCGAGATTGTGACCGCCGCCTTCGGGAGCGCCATCCATCGCGGCGATGTGACCCGTGCCGGTTTTCGCGACGAAGAGCATGCCATCCGGACCGCCCCAATCAATGTTGACTTCCATGTCCAATCTCCTGCGTAGAAGCAAGAATCATAAACGGTTTAACGCATTGTTTTGGCTTTCCTCGAGCGTGGTGATCAGAAAATCTTTGGATAAGCGGGGTTAACATTCGGTTCATTGTTGTCAGGAATCTCACGAGATGAATCGTTTCACACCAGCCCACCCACGCCAACCCCGCTTGGTTCGCAGGCATGGTTTGCTCGACCCGTTGATCGCTGAACTGGATTTGGCGCTGCAAGTTCTGGGCGGGGGCGTCACCGCCTCGCGCCCCAATCCTGCTGGACCGCGGGCTGAGATTGACGATACAGCGTTGGATTCCGCCGCCAAGCGCCATGCTGCGGGGCTCATGCGCGTCAATCATGTGGGGGAGGTGTGCGCACAGGCCCTGTACAGAGGGCAGGCCGCTGCGACGCATAGCGCTGAAAGTGCTGCTTTTTTCTTGGAAGCGGCTGCTGAGGAGGTTGATCATTTGGGTTGGTGCGCCCAACGGCTGCGCGAGCTCGACAGCCGCCCGAGCTTACTCAATCCTTTTTGGTACGCGGGTTCTTTTGCGATGGGTGCGCTGGCAAGTCGCGCTGGAGCGGCAAAAAGTTTAGGATTTATGGCCGAAACCGAGCGGCAGGTCGAGGCGCATCTCGAGGGTCATTTAACCGACTTGCCCGCATCCGATGCCCGCTCCAGGGCGATTGTGGCGCAAATGAAGGCGGATGAGATCAGCCACCGCATCAGCGCTGAGCAACGGGGGGCGGATGCGTTATCCAAGTCTGTACGTGCGGCAATGCGTTTCATGGCAAAAGTCATGACCAGGACAGCTTATAAAATTTAAGGACGAACGGGTCTTGCGTGTTGTTGCGATGCAACAAAGCGATGGGATTACATATTTTTTATGTGGGAAAGCAAATTTTCTTGCGCTGCACCAGATTTTCAGCTAACATTTGTTTATGGAAGTTCAGTCATGAGTGTGTTGAATTAAATTGCATGTGTTTGCTGAGGTGTGTTTGCCTTAGGCCACCAAGCTCTAATTAAATTCCTCCACTGAGATCGTCAGATCTCCTGCACTTGCCACAGTTGTCTCCTCCACCCTCCTCCTTTGGTGGATTTAGCCCAAGACTGCAAAGTCTTGGGCTTTTTTTTGATGGTTAACCGTCGCCCCTAACCCCCGCTTGCAAGCTTGCGAACCCAGTAAGCCGTTGAGGGGTCATAGGGACTGACGGCAGGATCGCTGCCTAGTGCGTCGAGTCGTCGCTCAATATCGCCAGCCAGCCGTTTACCAAACTCGACCCCCCATTGATCAAAGGGATTGATCCCCCATAGCACTCCCTCGGTGAAAACTTTGTGTTCGTAGAGCGCGAGCAGGGCGCCGAGTTGTCTGGCCTCAAGTTTGGGCAAGACGATCAGCGTGGAGGGACGGCCGCCCGGGTGCACGTGGTGATGCGCGAGTACGGCAGCCTTTTCAAGATTCTTTTCGGTTTTGCTCACTTCTTTGAGGGATTGCTCGTAAGACTTCCCTTCGAGCAAGGCCGCGCGTTGCGCCAGACAGTTGGCGATCAATAATCGATGGTGACGGGTGTGACGATGGTCTGGCGTCGCGCACAGAATGAAGTCGACGGGTGCGCCCTTGCCGTCTTGATGCAGCCATTGAAAAAAAGTGTGTTGACTATCCGTTCCGGGCATTCCCCATACGGCAGGGCTACTTGGCACATCCAGCGTCGAGCCGTCGCGCAAGGTGGCTTTGCCGAGCGATTCCATTTCGAGTTGTTGTAACCAGGGCACGAGATTGCCCAAACGCGCGTCATAAGGACAAAGCGCAAAAGAGCCGTAGCCCAGTACGCTGCGATTGGCGACGGCGCTCAACGCCATTTGCACCGGTGCATTATGCTCGATGGGAGCCGAGAGGAAGTGCTCGTCCATCGCCGCAGCGCCTGCGCGCATGTCATTGAGTGCGTCAATACCCAAGCCCAGCGCGATGGGCAGACCGATCGACGACCATAGCGAGTAGCGACCACCGACCCAATCCCAAAATTGAAAAATACGGTCGTCGTTGATACCGAAATTGCGAGCGGCTTGGGGGTTGGCCGTAACCGCGGCGAAGTGATCGAGAGGATTAGGCACGCCACTGGCGCGCAGCCAGTCAATCGCGCACGCTGCATTGGCCAGCGACTCGATGGTCGTAAAAGACTTGGACGAAATAATCACAAGCGTGTCGTGCGCATCAAGCCCCTCGAGCGCCGCGCTGATCGCATGCGCATCGACGTTGGAGGCAAATCTCAACGTGCGTCGCGTACCCTGGCCCGCAAGGGAGTCAAACGCTAGGCGAGGGCCCCAATCGCTGCCACCGATACCCAAGTGCACCACGTTACGGTATTGGTTGCGCGCGTTGACTTCCTCGACAAATCTGGTTAGACGTAAACGTTCCGTCGTGATCGCCTCGGCGACAGGCTCTGGAGGATTGATTGCACGCAAGGCAGTGTGCCAAGCGGCGCGATTTTCAGTCCAGTTGATGGTTGCGCCGTCAAAGAGCTCCCGTCGATACTGCTCAAAACCTTGCTGAGTCA
Organism: Burkholderiaceae bacterium; assembly: GCA_030728985.1. Taxonomy (GTDB): domain Bacteria; phylum Pseudomonadota; class Gammaproteobacteria; order Burkholderiales; family Burkholderiaceae_B; genus Zwartia. The sequence goes on from JANQYI010000041.1 coordinate 38,831, forward strand.
ATAGGGCTTGCGCAGCCTCCGTGAGCGCGGCTGAGCTTCTCTGCATCGTCAGGTCAATTTCAAGGTCCGCCGCAGTCATCACACGCAGGGCGTCGGGCTTAGACGGACTGTTCAGTACGGCGAGTGAGAATTGTTGCCAGGCGGGGCTGTTCGACAGTGAAGACATAGGGCTCAGCAGAAGAAAGGGAGGTGATGATTAAAACGGCAGCTTGGCCGCGGGCGCGAGCCTGAGCAGTTGTTCACGAAATATATTTTTGATGCGCTCAAGTGCCTCGGGCGTATCGCCTTCAAACCGCAGCACGACAACAGGCGTCGTGTTGGAGGCGCGCGCCAAACCAAAGCCATCTGCGTAATCCGCGCGCAAGCCATCGATTTTGAAAATCTCTGAGGCACCCGTAAAGACACCTTCGGTTTGTAGTCGTTTGACCAGGGCGTGGGGCTCCCCTTCTTGCATCTCGAGCTTGAGCTCGGGCGTGGAAACGCCCTGTGGAAGGGCTTCGAGCACGGCCGACGGATCGGCGTCTCGGGAGAGAATTTCGAGCAAGCGCGCGCCGGTGTAGAGGCCATCGTCAAAACCAAACCAGCGTTCTTTAAAAAAGACGTGACCGCTCATTTCACCCGCCAAGGGTGCGCCGGTTTCAGCCAATTTCGCTTTGATCAGGGAATGACCGGTCTGCCACATCAACGGCTTGCCGCCTGCGGCACGGATTTGTTCTGCGACATGACGGCTGCACTTGACGTCATAAATGATGGTTTCGCCGGGACAGCGCTGTAGGACGTCTCGCGCATACAAAATCAGCTGACGGTCTGGCCAGATGATCTGACCGGATTTGGTGACCACGCCTAATCGGTCGCCGTCGCCATCAAAGGCCAGGCCGATTTCACAGTCCGTCGTTTGCAAGCAGCGGATCAGATCCTCGAGGTTATGTGGGTCGGCGGGATCGGGGTGGTGGTTGGGAAAGGTGCCATCGACCGTGCAAAATAATTCAGTGACTTCGCAGCCAAGTCCCCGGAAGAGGGCGGGGGCGACGGCTGCCGCCACGCCGTTGCCACAGTCAATCGCGATTTTCATCGGTCGACTGAGCTTGATATCGCCTATGACGCGCGCCAGGTAGGGCGTCAGGATATCAACGGTGGAGGCCTTGCCAGGAGTGGTTGCGACAGCAGGACCCGCGGCGACTTCGTCACGCAACCCTAAGATCGCGTCGCCATGGAGCGTTTGGCCGCCCATCATCATTTTGAAGCCGTTGTACTCGGGTGGGTTGTGACTGCCCGTCACTGCAACGCCGGAGCCCGTTTTAAGGGTATAGGCCGCAAAGTACACCAGCGGCGTAGGCACTTCACCGACATCGATGGTGTCGATGCCGCCCTCGCGCATCCCTTGCTGCAAGGCACCCGCCAACTCTGGGCTACTCAGCCTGCCGTCGCGACCGACCACCATGGTCGTCACGCCACAGGCATGTGCCCGCGCCGCCAGACCCAGACCGAGTTGCCGCGCAAAATCAGCATTTAAGGCGGTGGGTACAACGCCGCGAATGTCGTAGGCTTTGAACGCGGCATGAGGGAAGGTGTAGGGCGAAGGCACGTGAAGAGCTCCAGAAGCAAAAAATACGGATCACGTATTATCGCCGATCTGACAGGAATATTTCCCGCGGGGAGTCGGCGTGATTAGCTGTCATCAAGCCGTAACTCACCTACAATTTGCTGTGTTTAAAAATGCAAGCCGAACTTTGCGTCGATTGAGCCGCAAAAAATCGCAAAAAAACCGAATGAGAATCGAATGAGAATCGAATGAGCGCGTTGAAACTGCTAGAGCAAATCGTGGGAGCGACCCAGGTCTTAACCGGCGAGGCGATGACACCCTACTTGGTGGACTGGCGTGGCCGTTATCGGGGTGACGCCTTGGCCGTTGTTCGTCCGGGGAGCACAGAGGAGGTTGCTAGCGTGGTGCGCCTGTGCGCCGAGCATAAGATTCCGATTGTGCCCTCGGGTGGCAATACCGGGTTGTGCGGTGGCGCGACGCCGGATGAGACGGGACGCGCGCTGGTCGTTTGCCTGTCGCGCTTAAACCGTGTGCGGGAAATCGATACGGATAACGACACCATGACTGTCGAGGCTGGGTGCGTTCTCCAAGCGGTTCAAGAAGCCGCGCATGCGGCCGGCCGGTTGTTTCCCCTAAGCTTGGCGGCGGAGGGTAGCTGCACGATTGGCGGTAATCTTGCTACGAATGCAGGTGGCACGCAGGTGCTGCGCTATGGCAATACGCGCGAACTCGCGTTGGGGCTTGAAGTGGTCACGCCTCAGGGAGAAATCTGGCATGGCTTGCGTGGTTTGCGCAAGGACAACACCGGTTACGATCTGCGTGATTTGTATATCGGGAGTGAGGGGACGCTGGGCATTATTACGGCTGCGACTTTAAAGCTATACCCACTTCCTGTTGCGCAACGGATCGCGATGCTGGCGCTCAATTCGCTCGAGGATGCGATTGCGATGTTGTCGCGGGCGCGGGCCGGCTTTGGTGCCTCGCTGACTGGTTTTGAGGTCATGATGGGGCCCGTGCTCAAAGCAGTGGTGCGCTTGTTCCCCCAGCAACGCTTGCCTTTTGAAGGACCTTCTGCGGATTCGCCATGGTTTGCCATCTTGGAGCTATCGGATAGTGAAAGCGCCGAGCATGCGCAAGCGCGCTTTGAGTCTGTGTTGGGTGCGGCGATCGAGGATGGGCTGGTGATCGACGCGGCGATTGCTGAAAATATTGCTCAAAGCAAGGCGATCTGGCATTTACGTGAAAGCATCCCGCTCGCCGAGGCTGAGCTTGGCAAGAGCATCAAACATGATGTCTCGATTCCTATTTCCTTGATTGGACAGTTTGTTCAAAAAACGAACGCGGCACTGCAAGACAAGTTTCCTGGTATCCAGAATATTGTTTTTGGCCATTTGGGCGATGGCAACCTGCATTACAACGTCGCCCGCGCGCCTCAGCAGACCGAGCAAGAACTTCTCGCCACGCAATACGACGTCTATCAACTGGTCCATGACAGCGTTCATGCGCACGATGGCTCAATCAGCGCCGAACATGGCGTGGGCCAACTCAAACGCGACGAGCTGCCGCGCTACAAAAGCGAGCTCGAACTCAGGCTCATGAAGCAAATCAAGCAAGCGCTTGACCCGGATGGGTTGATGAATCCTGGCAAAGTCCTGCAGGCTTGATCAAGAAGGGATATAGATGTTGCGTTTGACATGGCGGTTTTGGTGGACAGCACTCTTGATGCTGACCTTGTTCCGCTTATGTTTGGTCGCGTGGCAGTGGCCGCGGGTCGAGGCTGTCGATGGCTTCTGGCCGGTGATGCTGGGTGGTTTGCGGATCGATCTCGTGATGATCGGCATGATGATCGCTCTCCCGGCGGGCGCGGGGCCTTTTTTCGGGCACTTCGCAATTGCAGAAAAAATCACCGCTTGGTGGTTCAGGGTCTGTTGGTTTCTGTTGCTCCTGCTCGAGGTTTCAACGCCCCAGTTCATTGCCGAATACGACACCCGACCTAACCGTTTGTACTTTGAGTATCTCGGTTATCCGCAGGAAGTCTTCTCAATGCTTTGGGAGGGCTACCGTCTTGTGTTGTTGGCCGCGTTTTTGGGGCTCGGTATTGGGATGTGGTGGGCGGTCAAACTGTTCAAATCCGGCAGGCCAGACAAAGAGCTGCGTTGGTGGTTACGCCCGCTCGTGAGCGTGGTCTTGATCTTGTATTGCGTGGGTATGATTCGAGGCACGCTACAGCATCGTCCGATCAATGCGTCGTCCGTGGCCTTTGGTAATGACGCGATGGTCAACGCACTGCCTTTGAATGGCTTTTGGAGCGTGCTCAATGCCGCTTATTTGATGAAGGATGAAAAGTCTTCGTTCGATCTGTATGGCAAGTTGCCGATCGAGGAGATCAATGCGATCGTCCGACGTGCCGCGGGTATTCCTGATCCTGTGCTCGATCCGCATTTGCCGACATTGCATGCCCAAACAGCGACGGTTCGCCGCGATAAACCGCTCAATCTTGTCATCATCATGCAGGAGAGTATGGGCGCACAATATTCGAAAAAACTCGGTGGTGATCGTGACTTGACGCCAGAGCTAGACAAGCTCGCGCAAGAGGGTTGGTGGTTTGAGCGGGCGTATGCGACAGGGACGCGTTCGGTGCGCGGTCTCGAGGCGGTCAGTTCAGGTTTTTTGCCAACGCCTGCTCAGGCCGTCTTGACCTTGCCGCGCTCGCAAACGGGATTTTTCACCATTGCTGAGTTGCTGGGACGCCATGGTTACTACTCCCGCTTCATCTATGGCGGAGAAGGTCACTTCGATAATATGCGTAGTTTTTTCTTAGGGAACGGCTTCAATGAAATGGTCGATTTACCTAAGTTTGTCTCGCCCAAGTTTGTCGGCTCTTGGGGGGCGTCCGACGAGGATATGTTTACCGAGCTTGATCGCGTGCTGCGACAGGATACGGCGCGCCCAACTGTCACGATGGCTTTTTCGGTTTCCAATCATTCGCCTTGGGAATATCCCAAGGGTCGGATCGAGCCCATCGGCGAACCCGCGACCGTGACCAATACGGTACGTTATGCGGATTGGGCAATGGGTGATTTTTTCAACAAGGCCCGTCAGTCGCCCTATTGGAATAACACCCTATTTTTGATTGTGGCGGATCATGATGCACGTGTTTACGGTGGTTTGGTGCCTGTGCGTCATTTCCACATCCCTGCCTTGATCATCGGGCCAGGGGTCAAGCCGAAGTCGGACGCGCAGGTGATGAGCCAAATCGATCTGTTGCCGACCTTGCTCTCGCTGATGGGGATAGACACTGTACATCCGATGTTAGGGCGGGATTTGACGCGTCAGCCGGCCAATCGCGCCATGATGCAATTTGGCGATAACTATGGCTTTCTGACAGCGGATCCGGAGGTTGAAAAACTGGTTGTGCTGGAGCCTGGTAAGCCCGCCCGCACGATACGTTATGAGATGCCGGACCGCTACACGCCAATAGATACGGATGAGCAGCAAACGCGCGAAGCGCTTGCGCACGTGCTTTGGCCAAGTTGGGCGTATCGTGAGCAACGTTATGCTTTACCGCCTCGAACGACGCGTTAAGCCTCTTTGGCGGGTAGACGATACCTCAGATTTTCTGACAACTGGGACAGAAATACGTAGCCCGTTGACCTTGCACAATGCGTTTGATGGGTGTGGCGCAAACCCGGCAGGGTTGGCCGTCGCGCTCGTAAACGGCGGCGTGTAAGGTGAAATACGCTCCGGCCTCACCCGTGGCATTGACATAGTCGCGCAGGGTACTACCCCCCGACTGCAGGGCGTCGTTGAGTGTGCTTTGCAGGGCATTGACCAAACGCTCACAACGCGCAAGAGACACCCTTGCTGCCTGCGTTTTGGGGTGAATACGCGCTCTGAACAAGCTTTCCGAAGCGTAAATGTTTCCTGCGCCGACGACGACGTCGCCCGCGAGCAGTGCTTGTTTGATCGACATTTTCCTACCAGCGAGACCTTTTTTAAGCCATTTCGCATCAAAGCCCGCATCAAAGGGTTCAATCCCCAATTTGCTCAGCAAGGGATGGTGTTCGAGGGGGCCGGCATTTTTTGGGTGCCATAAAACCGAGCCAAACCGGCGCGGGTCGTGTAGACGCAAAGTGACGTGTTCAAACTGCCACTCCACATGGTCATGTTTTCTGAGGAGTTCGCCATGGAGCACGCTGCGCAAAGAGCCTGACATGCCCAAATGGATCAGTTGCGTGCCGTGATCGAACTCAATTAACAGGTACTTGCCGCGCCGTCGGCAGGCGCGAACAGCGTATCCGGCAACCCAGTCAGGAAGATCTTTCGGGATGGGCCAGCGCATGCGGGACTCGTGCACAATCATTCTTTTGAGCGTGTGACCTGTTGCAACGGCGTCAATTCCCCGGCGAGTTGTCTCGACTTCTGGTAGTTCTGGCATGGCTGAGTGCTAACATCCGTTCACTGAATCTGTTGATTGTGCCACCAACTAGGCGGGTCGAGTGAAGTCGTTGTTTAAATCTATTTTTTACCAAGTTTTTGCCTCGACTCTGATAGGGGGGGCGGCTTCGCTATGGGTCTCGAGCGTTTCAGCGCAAACGGGTCCTGATAAAGGCGTCGGAAAAAACGCCCAGCTCCAAATCAAACCGCGTGTGCCAGAGTCTCAGAGCATTCGTCTGCGCGCGGGTCAACTGCCCGAGGTCACGCTCACCTCGACAGTATTATTTCGTATTCTTGCGTCTGAAATTTCTGCGCAGCGAGGCACTTATTTGCCTGCGGGTAAGACCATGCTTGACTTGAGTCGTGAAATCGGCGACTACCGTCTTGCGCGCCGTGCGTTGGAGTTTTATCTTGCGGGTGGTAATTTGCCCGGGGCGCTCGATGCCTCGAGGGTGTGGTTACGGTTGATGCCCGATGACCCTGAGGCGACGTCGACAGAAATGGCGCTTGCCGCAGCTTCTGGGCAAACCAGCGGGTTGGCGGCGGCCCTACGTAAACAAATTGACGCGGCGAGCAATAAGTCCGCAGCAATTGGTCAGGCCTTTGCGGTGTTGAGTCGCATGCCCGATAAGCGCGCTGCGTTAAGGATTCTGAGTACGGCGATTGGTGATAGCAATGCGCGGCACTTGGCTGCGGGACATATGGCGTTGGCCGATATGGCACGCGCCGCGGGTGAAAACGAGCGCGCCCTCGAAGAGTCTCGCCTGGCTCTGATTGCCGCACCGCGTTCCGAAGATGCGGCGCTACGTGTGTTTGAATATGGACTAAGTGTCGATCCCGAGCGTGCTTTGCGCGAGGCCACTGAGTTTGTGGCGGTGCAGCCCAATGCCCGCCGCCTGCGCGTGTTACTCGCGAGTCATCTCGCTGACCGGGGGCAGTTTGAAGCGGCGATGTCCGAATTGACTGCGATGGCGAAACGTTCACCCGAAGACTTCGATTTGTTGTTTATGCAAGCCCAAGTTGCCTATCGTGCTAAAAAACTCGAGCAGGCTCGTCTTTTCCTGGATCAGTATGTTGCCGTTCAAGCGCAGCGTTTGCGCGCGGCCGCAGCCGCAGGAGCCACTGACGCTCCGGCCGCGCTTGCCGAGGCATACCAGTTGCTTTCTAAAATTGCCGAAGAGCAAGGTCAGCTAGACGAAGCGGTCAACTTACTTGCCAAAATCGACGACCCCTCGATGCGCTACAGCTCGCGCGTTCGCCAGGCGTTAATCCGCGCCAAACAAAAACGGGTCGATGAGGGCTTGGCCTTGATTGATTCAGCGAATGCGCAAACGGATGAGGAAATCATCACGGGTGCCTCGGCGGGTGCGCAGATCTTGCGCGACGCCAACCGACTGCCTGAGGCCATCAAGCGGATGCAGATGCTTGACCAGCGGATGCCGGACACGATCAATGTGAAATACGAACTCGCGATGTTGCATGAGCGTGCGGATCAAATGCGTGAAACAGAGCGTTTATTACGGCAGGTAATTGCTTTGGATCCCGGACATGCGCATGCCCACAATGCTTTGGGTTATTCGCTAGCCGATCGAAATCAACGCTTGCCCGAAGCGCTGGCGCTCATTACGCGCGCACTTGAAATTGCCCCCAAAGACCCCTTTATTCTCGATAGTATGGGCTGGATCAAGTTTCGAATGGGAAAGTACAAAGACGCGGTGCAGTATTTGCAACGTGCGTATACGATTCGCCCCGAGGCCGAAATTGCCGCTCACTTGGGCGAGGCCCTGTGGGTGTCAGGCCAACAAAGTGAGGCGCGAACTGTCTGGGCAAAGGGTGTGAGCCAGGATGCTTCAAACAAAACGCTACAAGAGACTTTGAGGCGCTTTGGAGTCAAGCCTTGAAAGGATTAAAGATCGCGGCGTTGTCTGTGCTCGCGCTCGTTTTAGTAGGATGTGCGACCCCCGTGCCACCGCCTCAGGCAACGACGACGCAGGCGCCCTCCTTGAATGAACTAACTCGTCACGGGCGCTTTGCTCTGCGGTCCGAGGGGCCTTCTGAGACGCCCGAGGCTGTGCAAGGCAGCTTTGTGTGGCGTGATGTCAATGGTCGTCTCACCCTTGATCTGAACAACCCCTTTGGGAGTACTGTGGCACGCGTCCAGGTCGATCCTGGCCAGGCGGTGTTGACGCAGGCGAACGGTGAGACGATGCGTTCGTCCGATCCCGATGCTTTGGTGCAGCAGGTGATGGGTCGGCGCATCCCTGTCCGAGATATACGCACATGGTTGCGAACGCCATTGCGCGCAGTGCCTACGATGCAGCAAGTCAAACGCGATGAGCAAGGTCGCATCATTTCTTTTGCGCAAAATGGCTGGGGCGTAGAGCTTGGGCGCTTTGATGCGCAGGGCCCCAGGCTATTGGTTTTATCCCGCATTGAGGAGGGTACGCAAGTCGTGATCCGCCTCGTTGTGGATGAACCTTGAGCGTCAGGAGTTGAGGTCAAACCATGCTCTATGACCTACCCGCACCGGCCAAACTCAATCTCTTTTTGCATGTCACCGGTAGACGCGCGGATGGCTATCACCTGTTGCAGACTCTATTTCGGTTTGTGAGTCTGGCTGATCGCCTCGATATCGATACGCGCGCAGATGGTCAGATTGTTCGGGAAACGGATATGCAAGGGGTGGCGCACGACGACGATCTCGTGGTGCGCGCGGCTCGCCTTTTGCAACAGACGACCGGAACTCGGCAGGGCGCACAGATTCAAGTGCGCAAGCAAATCCCCTCTGGTGCGGGCCTTGGGGGCGGCTCCAGTGACGCGGCGACGGTGTTAATGGCCTTAAATCGGCTTTGGCGGACTGGGTTGAGTCGGGTGCAGCTCATGCAGCTGGGGCTGCAGTTGGGTGCGGACGTACCGGTATTTATCTTTGGACAAAATGCCTTTGCCGAGGGGGTGGGTGAGTTGTTGACTCCCGTTGACTTGCCGCAAGGGGCTTTTTTGATCGTCCAGCCGGCTCAGAGCGTGCCAACTCAAGGTATTTTTCAGGCGCCTGATTTGACAAGAGACACTGAACCGGTCAAAATAATGGACTTTTCTGAGCACCAGATGATCACTCGTTTGGGGTTTGGTCACAATGATCTGCAGCCAGTGGTTTTAAACCGCTTCCCGGTTGTACGTCAGACGCACGACTGGCTAGAACAAGCCGGTTTTAAGGCGCGGATGACTGGGTCTGGATCCTGTTTTTTTATCGGGTTCCAGAGTGTCGAGCAGGCCGAGGTGGCACATCAGAAGATGCTCGCTAAAATACGTGTTGATTTTTCTGATATTGCGCGTGCAGGGTTGGCAGAGGTCGCTGATTCTCGTTCTCCAAGCCCAATACAGGCCGTTATGGTTTGTGAGGGACTGACAGAACACCCGATGCGGTATTGGATTGAAAGCTAGTTGGGGAGTCGCCAAGCTGGTTAAGGCACCGGATTTTGATTCCGGCATGCGAAGGTTCGAATCCTTCCTCCCCAGCCCCGAATTGTGTAGAGCTGTCCCACATTTGCTTCTGACAGTCTTTGACTGCCCCCATCATGTCCAATGATAGTTTCATGATCTTTACCGGCACTGCCAATACAAGGTTGGCAGTGGATGTGGTCAATCATCTTGATATGTCCTTGGGTCGTATGACCGTTGGACGTTTCTCCGATGGTGAGGTGATGGCCGAAATCAATGAAAACGTCCGCGGTAAGGACGTTTTCGTGCTGCAGCCTACCTGTGCCCCAACCAACGACAATTTGATGGAAATCATGGTGATGGTCGATGCACTGCGCCGGGCTTCTGCTGGTCGTATCACCGCGGCCATTCCGTATTTTGGCTATGCGAGACAGGACCGTCGCCCGCGCTCGGCGCGTGTGGCCATCACGGCCAAGGTTGTGGCCAACATGCTCCAAGTCGCAGGTGTTGACCGCGTCCTGACGATGGATCTCCATGCAGATCAGATCCAAGGTTTTTTTGATATTCCCGTCGACAATATTTACGCAGGTCCGATTTTGCTGGGTGATATCTGGCGGCATAACTTGAGCAACCTGGTTGTGGTGTCGCCCGATATCGGCGGCGTGGTGCGTGCCCGTGCGCTGGCCAAGCAGCTAGAGGCTGATTTGGCGATTATTGACAAGCGTCGTCCGCGTGCGAACGTCTCCGAGGTGATGAACATTATCGGTGAGGTTGATGGTCGTACATGTTTGATCATGGATGACATGGTAGATACGGCAGGCACGCTTTGCAAAGCCGCTCAAGCGCTCAAGGAGCGTGGCGCGGGAGCCGTATACGCCTATTGCACGCATGCCGTGCTGTCAGGCGGTGCGATAGAGCGGATCGCGGGTTCAGAGTTGACCGAGTTGGTGGTGACGGACACGATCCCGCTCTCTGATGAGGGACGGGCCTGTGCCAAGATCCGTCAGCTCTCCTGTGCTGCCTTGTTGGGCGAGACTATTTTGCGTATCTCGAACGCCGAGTCGGTTAGCTCGTTGTTTGTAGACTAGATATTCAAGACGCATCTGGTTTGGATGCGTCGACAAATTTGCGGTTCACTGGTCGCGGTGAGCTGCGAAGCCACGGTTCGATACCCGGATCGTGTTTTAACAGGATGCTTGTCATCCCTTTTGGAGTTTTTCATGCAATTTAATGCAACCCCACGAAGCGTACAGGGAACGAGTGCGAGCCGCCGCCTGCGCCGTGCGAGCCGCATCCCCGCCATTGTTTATGGTGGCAAAGAGCAGCCCGTCAATATCGAGCTCGATCACAACGAAATCTATCACGCTCTGCGTAAAGAACAGTTCCACGCTTCCATTTTGGACATGCAACTCGAAGGCAAGAGCCACCAGGTTCTGTTGCGTTCGGTGCAGTGGCACCCCTACAAGCAGATCGTCATGCATGTCGACTTTCAGCGCGTATCCGCTGACCAGGTCCTTCACACCAAGGTACCTTTGCACTTCACCAATGCCGAGACTTCGCCAGCAGTCAAGCTCAGCGCCGCGATCATTTCACACGTGATGAATGAGCTCGAGATTGCCTGCTTGCCAGGTAACTTGCCACAGTTCATCGAAGTAGACTTGTCCAAGCTGGTGGGTGGTGCGTCCATCCATCTGGCCGATATTGCTCTACCCAAGGGCGTGACGTATGTTGCACATCGTGGCGATGCAAATCCTGTCTTGGTGACTGCGATCGTCAAGGGTGGTGCTTCCGCTGCAGCATCGGATGCCGCCGAAGGCGCAGCACCCGATGCCTAAATCAC
>JANQYI010000042.1:0-26886 GCA_030728985.1 Burkholderiaceae bacterium
TAGTATTCTATCGATGTTTTATTTTGCCACTGATTGGCATGTATTCGATCAATAACAAGTGTTTAAGAAGGTGATATGGACGCGTTTTATGCCGATCATTTTGTATTGCCTTTACCTGAAGGCCATCGCTTCCCGATGTCTAAGTATCGCTTGTTGCGCGATGGTGTTGCGGGTACGCCCGGTCTAAGGCTCTGTGAGGCACCTGCTGCAACCGATACTCAGTTACTCTTGGCGCATGATCCTGTGTATGTACAAAAGGTTGTCAACGGGATGCTGGAGCCAAAAGAGCAGCGTGAAATCGGTTTTCCTTGGACACTCGGCATGGTAGAGCGCTCGAGGCGTTCGGTGGGCGCCACGATTGCGGCTTGTCAGTCAGCGTTCGAGGACGGCATTGCCGTCAATCTCGCGGGGGGGACGCATCATGCTTATCGCGACAAGGGCAGTGGTTTTTGTGTGTTCAACGACGCGGCCGTGGCGGCGCGCGTCATGCAAAGGCAGTCTGCGGCAAGTCTGTCCATCGCCATCATTGATTTGGATGTGCATCAGGGCAATGGCACCGCCGCGATATTTAAAAATGATCCGAGTGTGTTCACGTTGTCGTTGCATGGTGATAAAAACTTTCCTTTTAGAAAGGAGCCAAGCGATTTGGATGTGGCGCTAGCTGACGGGATCGAGGATGAGGCCTATCTAGAGGCTTTAGCTGGAGCGCTTGCTCAGTTGACTCAGGCATGTGCGCCACAATTGGTGATTTACCTCGCCGGCGCCGATCCGCACGAGGGTGATCGGTTGGGACGTCTCAAGCTCACCTATGCCGGGTTGCTAGAGCGAGATCAACGGGTCTTTGAGTTCGCGAGGGAGCGGGGCATCCCGATCGCCGTTTCTATGGCGGGTGGTTATGGACACAATATCGACACAACGGTTGCAGTACATCGACAAACAGTGCTTGAGGCTGTACGTTACAGCAAGTTAAGCTTGCCTTCAGGTGCTTTGCGCGACACTTGATCTTGATCAAGGTTTGGCGGCGTCGAACACGGGTAGAATAAAAAAAAACAGTCGCTGCCCCGCAGCGTTTCATTCACACTTCTAAGGACGATTCATCATGGCACACACACTTGAACAATTTGCCCGCCACTGTCACGACTTGTTAAAAGCCCATCCTGGTCCTGCAGGTCGTCAACAGGTTGCAGAGCTTTTAAAAGAAGTGTTGGTTGATCAAAAGTTTGTCGAGGCGAATTTGGGTCCTAGCATCGGTGAGCGCGAAGTTGTATACGAAGATCCTGAATTAGGTTTCTGTATCGTCGCGCACAATTATCAGGGTGCGAAAAGTTCAACCCCCCATGACCATGCGCACTCGTGGGCGATCTATGGACAAGCGCGTGGTGAGACTGAAATGCGTGACTATGTGTTGATCGAAGCCGCCGAGGGTGACAAGCCTGGCAAAGTCCGTCAAACAAAAACCTATACGCTCACACCGGGAGTCGCGCACGTTTACAACGAAGGTGATTTGCATGCGCCCGAGCGAATGGCCTCGACCAGCCTGATCCGCATCGAGGGTACCAACATGTCAAAGGTTAAACGCGCGGCCTACGAGGTGGTCTAATCTTGATTAAGAAATAAAAAGCACCTCATCAACAATGAGGTGCTTTTTGTTTGTACTCATTAAAATTAAATAGGTTTCGCGATTAGCGGCTCTTTGTGTGGTGCGACATACTGCCAGAAATACACCAATGCCAAGAGTCCAAAACCGACCAAATCTGTAATTGCTCCGGGTTTGATCAGCGAGAGTGCAGCGATGACAAGGAGAATACGTTGTGGCATTGAGGCATGGCCGCGGAACCAGCCGAACAAGCCTGCCGCAAGTCCAACAACTCCAATCGTTGCCGTCGCAATTGGCCACAGTGCGTGGTACCACTCTTGTCCTTCTTTAACGATGAATAGAAGCGCGGGTTCGTAAGCGAACATGAACGGTACGATGTAGGCGGGGGCTGCTGCTCTGACTGCTGCTAAGCCGGCTGTCCACATATTCGCATTGGCGATGCCCGCTGCCGCAAAGACGGACAAGGCGACGGGTGGAGTGATAGCCGAAAGAATAGCGAAGTACAGCGCAAAGAGGTGGGCGGCTGGGGCGACAATACCCATTTTGATAAGTGCGGGAACGAGTAGCGCCACCATGACGATGTAAGCCGGTGTGGTAGGCATACCCATGCCGAGAATGATGCCAGCGATTCCTGTGACGATCAGTGCGAGCAGAATATGGTTGTTCGCTAGCTCGATCACCACTTGTGTAAAGACAATACCCAAACCAGTAATCGTGATCGAGCCGATCACTAAGCCCGCACAGGCGCAAGCCATTGCCACGGAGAGGGTGCCTCTGGCGCCTTCTTCGAGGGCTTTGATGGGTGTCATCCAAGTGATGTCTTGACGAGTCGTATGACGCAGCATCGCAATGGGAAGGCAGGCTAATGCCGCGACTAAGGCGCAGAGAGGCGCAGAATAACCCATCACCAATCCCGCGATGATGATGGCCATTGGGATGAACATATGTCCGCGCTCAATCATGACGCGCCCGATATTAGGCAGTTCGTTCGCGGGCACACCCATTAGCTTGTAACGCTTGGCTTCGAAGTGCACGGCAAAAAACACCGACACGTAGTAGAGCAGGGCGGGCACCAAAGCCCATAGAGCGACCTGAAGGTAGGGGACAGCCAAAAATTCAGCCATCACAAACGCGACCGCGCCCATGACCGGCGGCATGATTTGACCGCCAGTGGAGGCGACAGCTTCGACTGCTGCAGCAAACGCCGGACGAAAACCCGTACGCTTCATGAGTGGAATGGTGATAGGGCCTGTCACCATCACGTTGGCGACGGCGCTACCTGAAACGGTCCCAAACAGTGATGAACTGATGATCGCGACTTTACCTGGTCCGCCCGCACTCTTGCCGGTCAGGGCCAAGGAGAAATCCATGAATAGGCGACCCGTACTACTTTTTTCCATAAAGGCGCCAAAGATCACGAACAGCATCACATAGGCTGCGGACACACCGAGCGTGGAGCCAAAAATACCTTCAGTGGATAAGTAAAGTTGCTCAAGCAACACGGGTAACTTTACTTGCGTAAAAAGCGCGGCATAGCCCATAAAGACCATGGCGGTAATCGGTAAAGCCCAGCCGATCACTCGACGCGTCGCTTCTAAAACGATCACAATCAAGGCAACACCAAAAAAGATATCGCGTTGTGTTAAGTCATCGATATAAATGATCCGGTTTACGAAATTTTCGTAATCCAAAAATATATTCAGTACGCCCGCGAGACCTAAGGCGAGCAAGAGCATATCGTAGGTCCGCCATTTGGCACTTTTGCCCGAGAGCGTGGGGAACAGTAAAAACACCAACACCATGGCAAACATCAGGTGTGTCCCCCGGAAGATCACAGCCTCCGGAGGGCCAAACGCAGCCGCATACATGTGATAAAGCGACATCGAAACCGCGATAACGGTAATGAGGAGTCTCATGAAATGAGAAACCGGTGTTACGGCGACTTTTTCGTCTGATACGACTGCTTTCATGTCTGCTTCCTGGGTGTTGGTGTAAGTTGGCTTTTTAAATTAGAGTGCGCCAACTTCTTTGAAATACTTGATCGCACCAGGATGCATGGGGATGCCCGCATCAGCAGCCATCATCTTGGGAGTCAGGCTACCGATGGCTTTGTTGACGGCAGCCATGGCTGGGATGTTGTTCGCCATCGTTTTGACCATTTCATACACAACTTTCTCAGGCATATCGCAGGCGACCACCAAGTGTGTCTGATAACCAATTACTGGCACGTCCTTGTCTTGCTTTGGATAGGTGCCAGCTTTGATGATTAGCTTGCTATAGCCCCCGTTCTGTTTGCGCATGCCTTCGAGGGTTTTGTCGTCGACGGGAACAAGTTGAATGTCGCGGGAGTTTGCGAGATCCATCACCGCGGAGGCAGGTGCAGTGGTGCCGAGAGTAAACACATCAACGTGGCCGTCTTTCATCATTGAAACAGCATCGTTATAGCCGGCTTGGAAATTGATTCGCGCAAGTTTGCTGTAGTCAAAACCATTAAGTTTAAGGACGGAGGCCGTAATCGCCTCGGCTGTGTTGCCTTTGGGTTGAACCACAACACGTTTGCCTTTGATGTCAGCATATGAGTTGACATTTGATGCCTTGGTGGCAACCACTTGGAAGTACTGCGGATAGATGTTGGTCATCTGGCAGACTTTGTCGGTTTTTTGCTTAAAGGGAGCGTTGCCTTTGGCACCGTCCACAGCGCTGCTGGAATTCGAGAAGCCGACTTGCGCTTTGCCAGTCTGGACACCGATCACGTTGGCGATACCGGCGCCAGGTTGTGATGTGATTTGAAGACCAGGAATCGCTTTTTCCCACATGCCTTTGAGCGCGCCACCGAGCGGTACCCAAACGCCACCTTGTGGACCGGTCATTAAAGTGACTTGCTGTGCTGAGACAGGTGCTGCGGCAAGCAGTGCGGCGCCCAAGGCTGCGGCTGACAGTGCGAGTTTTGCGGATTGTTTCATGACATCTCCAAATGATTTTTTTGCAAAAAATACGCTTGCCTCCTTCAAAGATGAAAGGTCGGCAGCCATATTTATCAGGCGGTCTGAAGTCATCAGACCGATTTTTGATTCTATACAACCAAGTATTAAAAGTGAATTAGCCTAAACCCACCCCTTTTCAGCCGCTTGGTCGGAAGGATGTCTGAAACAGTTCTTTTTATTAGGGTTTACCAGAAGGAATGTTGTCGCCGAAGAACAACTTCATGATCACACTGCTGTCGATGACTTCGCCCGCGAGCGTTCGCGTCAAAATTTCGCTTCCCAACAATTGAGGGGAAAAGATGATGTCAGGATGAACGCGTTGAATTTTTGAAAGATGAACGGACTCGTTGACCACGGAAACTGTTTTGACGTCTGAGTTTCCAACGAGTTCTTTGGCCGCGAGAATGATGAAGGCATTTTCTGCGTCGTCATCTTTGAGCGCTAAGAGGTACTGCGCTTGCTCCAGTCCGGCTTCTTTGAGGACATCTAGAGTCGTGGCATCGCCGATCAGGACATCAGTGTGGGGTGGATATTGATGCGTGACGGTGGGCATCACAATTGCGGTGACATGATGGCCCCGTTCGAGTAAACCCTCCACGACATTCATGGCAAGCGGCGTTGCCCCACAAACGATGACATGATTTTTTCTCATGGAGGTAATTACCCTTTTTTGAATAAATTTTCTGAGATTGCCACCAATGACAGGACCGGCGAGCGCGCTAATGGCCGTCGCGAAAACGGTCACGCCAAAGATCACGATAGAAATGACAAACAGTCTCGCGGTTGGTTCGACGGGAAGGATATCTCCATAGCCAACGGTTGCCATCGTAATGACTGAAAAATAAAAGGCGGAAACTAAATCTTCGATTGGTGGCTTGAATTGGTTACCTAAATAAAGCGTGCCCAAAACAGCATAAAACAAGAGCCAGCTCACGCTGACAATCGTATACATGCTGCTTGCGGCGAAACTAGAGCGATTAAACACTTGCCAGTGTTTGAGCAGTGCGAAAAACAAGGTGACATTGAAAGCGAATAAGACAAGATGATCACGAGAGGCGTAAAGATCGATCGTCAGCGCAAACACCAGCATGGTCAGCGAAAGCACTAATGCGAGTCGAGCACGCCAGAGCAGTCCAGCTGACATAATCATCATGCCCAGACCCACGGCCAGTCGCGGTAATTCGATCAGACCAATCGTGTCGATAAGATCCTGCCAATTTTCTTCCAAGAGCCAGCCATGATGCTCCGACGCCATGATGCGTGAGGTAAGCGGCCAGGTAAAAAACCAGGCGAAAGAAAAAACAAGAAGTCCCAGCCATAAGTTGGGCGGAAACATCTTGTGTAGCCTGAGCGCAGGATGTTTTTTCAGCACACAGTCACCGATTTTGCCGGAAGCGAAATTTTCTTTAAATAAATCATATCTTAATGGTAGCCTATTCGTTTTACGTTGTGCTTTCAGTTGATTAAAGTGAGAAATAGACATGTCCCCATGGAAAGCCGCGCATCCCGGTGATGCCTTCGACGATATCGACACGCCAGCCTTAGTCCTTGATCTCGATGCGTTCGAACGTAACCTTGCGCGAATGCAGCAGGCGCTCGCCGGCAGCGAGATGCGCCTGAGACCCCATGCCAAAAGTCATAAGTGCCCGGATATTGCTTTGCGTCAGATCGAGCTAGGTGCGGTTGGGATTTGTTGTCAAAAGGTGAGCGAGGCCGCACGCTTTGTCGAGGCAGGAGTCCAGGATGTGCTCATTACTAATCAGGTCGTCGGTGCCAAAAAAGTGAGCCATGTGTTGGATATGGCGGCCCACGCGACAATTGGCGTGCTGGTGGATCACCCCGAACAGGTGGCGCAGTTTGCGCAAGCGACCAGCGCGCGCAAGATCACGGTGGATGTCTATATCGAAGTCGACGTCGGAATGGGACGTTGCGGCGTGGACTCGGTGGACGAAGTGATCGCGCTGGCTCAGCAAATTAAAGCGGCGCCTTATCTTCGCTTGATGGGCTTGCAGTGTTATCACGGTAGCGCACAGCATTACCGCCAGCCCGAACAACGACAGATTGCGATTCGCCAAGCCAGCGACATTGCCGTCACGATACGCACCGCGCTGGAAAAACTAGGCATCACCGTCGAGCGCATTACCGGGGCTGGAACGGGGTCCGTTGCGCTTGAACGTGACTCTGGAGTCTTTAACGAAGTGCAGTCGGGTTCGTATATTTTTATGGATGCTGATTACGCTAAAAATGAGCAAGGTCCGCAAGATATTCAATTCGAACATGCGCTGTTTATAAAAACTGCGGTGTTAAGTCGCCCAACGGCGACACGTGCGGTGGTGGACGCCGGACTGAAGGCGTCGAGCGTAGACTCTGGGCTACCCATCGTATGGAAAAATCCTGGCGTGGAGTACACCAAGGCCAGCGACGAGCACGGGGTACTCTTGACCGCCCAGGCCAACGACCTTGCGCTAGGTGATAGCGTGTTGCTGGTGCCGGGTCATTGCGATCCGACGGTGAATTTGTATGATGAGTTGATTTGTATACGCGGCGGAAAGGTCGAGGCTGTATGGCCGATCGCCGCACGGGGTGCCGCACTTTAACGTGTAGCACCAAGAAGTGAAGTGGTTTGTAGTCAGTATAAAAAACAATATCAGGAGACATCGCAATGCAGAAATATTATTCACATATTCGTTTGGTTGCCACCGCCGCAATGTTGGCGTCGTTCACGTTGCCGCAGTTAAGCGCTGCGCAGTCGGCAGCCGCCTATCCACAAGAGCCCGTTAAATTCATTGTGCCTTATCCCGCGGGTGGTGTGAGTGACGTTTCAAGTCGGGCGATCGCCGCCGCGTTGGGTAAAAAGCTCGGTGCCAATGTGGTGATCGAAAATAAAGCGGGTGCTGCCTCCACCGTGGCGAGTACATTTGTGGCGAGCCAAAAACCGAATGGTTATACGCTTTATGCCGCACCGGTTTCCATCGTGATCAATCCCACGTTGCAAGGTACAGTGAGCTATAAGCCTTACGAGAGCTTCACACCAATTTCGATGATGATGAAGGCCCCTTTTGTTCTGCAGACCAATAAAGATTTGCCGGTCAATAATGCAAAAGAACTGGTTGAATTGATTAAGAAAAATCCTGATAAATATGCGATTGGCACCTCTGGCGTAGGTTCAATTAATCACTTGGCTGCCGAATACTTTATTAAGCAGTTTGGTTTGAAAATGGTGGTGGCGCACTACAAAGGCGGCATGCCCGCCGCCCAGGATATGATCGGCGGTCAAGTTCAGATGATGTTTTCCGCTGCCAGCGAAGCCATGCCTTTTGTCACGAGTGGAAAAACACGCGGCTTGGCGGTGACTTCGACACAGCGCATTTCCACATTGCCCAACTTGCCTACGATGAACGAAGCATTGGGCACTAAGGATTTTGAAGCGACGTTTTGGTTAGCTTTGGTGTCTCCCGCGGGGATGGATAAAGCATTGCAAACTAAAATCTCAGCGGCGATGCAATCTCTGGGTCAGGACGCTGAATTACGCAAACGCTTGAGTCAGTTGGGCATCGAGCTCGATACCTCGACACCCGAGGTGGTCACGGCCAACCTCAAACGCGACGAGGCAAAGTGGACCACGTTGATTAAAGAGCTGAAACTGAAATAGTTGTTGCGCTGCATCATTCACGGAGAGACTCAAGGCTTATCTTCATGAGAACCTCTTGTCTCTCCTATACTGTCACCTCCTTTCTTAACCGATTTCAGGTGACTTCTTTGACTTCCACTCCCCATATCCATCGTTTTTTTCGCGTGATCGTCGGTGCTTTACTGACTGTCTCAACCTTGTTTGTCAGTGTGTCGCAGGCTCAGCAAGTCTTGCGCGTGACGACGATTCCTGAGGAAGCCGCGACGGAGCAGATGCGTAAGTTTGGTCCACTGACCAAATACTTGGAACGCACGGTCGGCATGAAAGTCAGTTTCGTACCAGTTAATGATTACCCGGCGGCAGTCGAAGCCTTGGTCAACAAGCAAGTTGACCTGGCATGGTTCGGAGGTTTCACTTACGTTCAGGCTCAAATTCGCTCTGGGGGCAAGATCGTGCCCATCGCGCAGCGCGAGGAGGACACCAAATTTCGTTCCGTATTCATTACTCAAAAGAATTCCGGCATCACAAAGTTGGCAGATCTTAAAGGCAAGCAAGTGAGTTTTGGTTCGGCCTCCAGCACGTCGGGTCATTTGATGCCGCGTTCATTCCTGCTTGAGGCGGGCATCAATCCGGATCGCGACTTTAAGCGTGTCGCCTATTCTGGCGCGCATGATGCGACCATCGCCTCGGTGGTAAGTGGGCGCGTGGACGCGGCGGCACTCGACATCACAGTATGGAACAAATTCGTCAATCAAAAGAAAGTTGATATCAGCAAGGTCGATGTGTTTTACACCACGCCGCCTTATTTCAATTACAACTGGTCCGTCAACACCGACATGCCTGTCGCTTTGCGTGAAAAAATCACTAAAGCGTTATTGGCGCTTGATATGAACACGCCAGAGGGCAAGGAAATTTTGACGCTCAATCGCGCCAGCAAATACATTCCCACCACCCCAGATAATTACAAGGGTCTTGAGGCAGCAGGTAAAAGTGCGGGTTTGATTAAATAATGCCTGGCCTGCACGTTGAACTCAGTGGCGTCACCGCACGTCATCCTGCGGCGACGGCCCAGTCCCGTCCGGCGATTGACGCGCTGACGCTTGCAATCAAACCTGGTGAGCATGTGGCTGTCATCGGCCCTTCAGGTGCGGGCAAGACGACGTTGTTGCAGTTGCTGGGTGCCGCACTCAAGCCTTCACAGGGGTCGGTGAGCCTTGATCAACGGTCTGTATGGACCCTGTCGACACGGCAACTCCAGCAGCAGCGCGGGCATTTGTTTTATGCACCTCAAAGCCCACCCTTGCCGCCAAGGCAGCGGGTCATTATTTCGCTGCTTGCGGCCAAGTTACCCGCGCTGTCGCTTTGGCAGAGCCTGCGAAATTTGTTGTATCCGCAGCATGTCGACGAGGTGCTGAAGGCCTTGGCGCAATTTGATTTGCAGGAAAAAATATGGGAGCGGGTCGACAGGCTGTCGGGCGGAGAGCGTCAGCGCGTGGGCCTTGCGCGCGCCTTGCTCGCACCTGCGGGCTTATGGTTGGTGGACGAACCGCTCTCTGCGCTGGATCCTACCCGGGCGCGGCAGGCGATCGCGACGCTCTTGCGTGAAGCGAAAGCCAGAGGCGTGACGCTGGTCACGACCTTACATCAAGTCAATGTCGCCACGGCCGAGTTTCCACGAATCATCGGTTTGCGTGAGGGCAAACTCATTTTTGATCTCCCGGGTCATGAGGTCTCGCAGGAAAGACTGGCTGACCTATACGCCCAGTTTGAGTATGAACTCGCCCAAGTGGAGACGCCCGAGGCACTCGATGAGCTCTCTCCCGCCAGGCGGGAGATTCGCGTGGGATGCGCTTGATACTGATGAGGCTCACTGCGCGATGAACAAACTGTCAATTTCTGTTGCATCCTCAATGATCAACAACCCTTCTTTGCGAGATCCTGCTTGGTCGCGCAGAGTATTTTGGTTTGTTGTCGGGTGTGTGATCCTTTGGCCTGCGTTGGTGAGCACCGAATTCCGCCCCTGGGTATTTTTTGAAACAGAAAATCTGAAGGTTACTACGCGCTTTCTGGCTGAGTTTTTCCCGCCCGCCTTGAGTCCCGAATTTCTAGAACTTGTTGGGCGAGAAGCTTGGCGTACCGTTGCGATCGCCACGGCAGGCACCTTTCTGGCACTATTATTCGCGATCCCTTTGACGCTTTTGTCCACCACCGTGCTATCGGTCTCCTCGTTGTCTGGGCGCATGCGAGCCTTGCCCTTTGTTGTGCGGCAATTGATTCGTTGGTTACTGATCTTTTTACGCAGCGTGCCTGAGCTCATCTGGGCGCTTGTGTTTGTCCGCGTGGTGGGGCTGGGGCCAGCCGCAGGGGTGCTGGCTATTGCTTTGACCTACGCGGGGATGCTTGGCAAGGTGTATGGAGAAATTCTTGAAAGCGGCGAGCGAGAGCCCGCAACAGCATTATTGAGAAATGGCGCAGGGCGCATACAAACATTTTTCTTTAGCATCTTGCCTGGCAATGCAACCGAACTAACGAGTTATACGATTTACCGCTGGGAGTGCGCGATTCGTGCGTCCACCGTGCTGGGTTTTGTGGGGGCCGGCGGACTCGGGCAACAAATGGATAACTCCATGCGCATGTTCAATGGCTCTGAAGTCGCGACCATATTGATTGTCTTTATTATGCTGGTTGGTCTGGCTGATCTCTTGAGCACCTGGATGCGGCGGGCACTGCAATGATGACGCCACCTCTGGACGCACGCAAGCCAGCCCAACCCCCAAGGGTGCCGGAGCATCCAAAGCATTGGATCCGACTGGATTCTTCCGTGTTTTGGGTGTTGCTGGGCACGACCTCGCTGATTTTTTTGAGTTTTTGGTCCCTCGATTTACAGCTCGCGCGAGTGTTGTCCCTGGAGAGCTTGGCACGCATGGGCAAGTTCCTCGCTGAATTGTTGTCGCCCAATCTTGAACCTGCTTTTTTAAGCAAACTGTTGCGAGCGAGTCTTGAGACTCTGGCGATGTCGGCGGTGGGGACCTTGCTGGCGACGATCTTCGGCTTGTTGCTTGCGCTACCCGCAAGCCGAAGTTTTAACGGTGATCCCGCGCGCTGGCGCTTGTTGACACGATTGTTACTGAACGCCTTACGCGCGATTCCCGAGCTGGTGTGGGCGGCTTTATTATTGATTTCAGCGGGTTTGGGTCCGTTTGCCGGCACGCTGGCGCTCGCCTTGCACACCACTGGTGTTTTAGGGCGGTTGTTTGCCGAGTCCATCGAAAATTCTCCGCAACATGCCGCAACGGCGCTTCGCGTTCAGGGTGTGGGCGAGGGGAGAGTGTTCTTGTATGCAACACTTCCTACCGTTTCCCCCCAATTAATGTCGTATGCGTTGTATCGTTGGGAAAATAACATCCGCGCCGCGGCCGTGTTGGGAGTTGTGGGTGGCGGTGGTCTGGGTCAGATGTTATCTTTTCACATGGGCTTGTTTCAAATGCAGGAGACAAGCAGCATCTTGGCCGCCATGATAATGCTCGTGATCTTGGTCGACACAGTGTCTTACTTTGCCAGACGTTTGTTGTCGCGCTAGGCTTTCATCATATTTAAAGGATTGTCACCTATGTCTATAGCCACTCGCCAACTGAGTATCGGAATCGCTCTCGTGTTGGGAACGCTATCTGCCGTAGTCGTTGCCCAACCGCGTCAAGCGCCCGGCCAAACCAGCGTGTCCGTGGGCGTGACGGGTTTGAATCAATTCAACACGCGCATCGTGGACAGTGGTAGTTTCAACTGGTGGGATGCCTCCGCCAATGTCAACGTCACACGCCAGGTCACGAGTGCCTTTTCCGCGGGCGTGAGCGCGCGCTACAACTATCAGAAATGGTCGTGGAGCGGCCTCGACGGTCAGGCGCCTTGGACATCCATCAATACGCCGGCCTTGGGCATGAATTTCGGCTTTTCACCCAGTCCTGAGTGGCGTCTTGGGTTTGCACCAACGATTGAGTGGTCGGGTGAAACGG
Source organism: Burkholderiaceae bacterium (assembly GCA_030728985.1). Taxonomy (GTDB): domain Bacteria; phylum Pseudomonadota; class Gammaproteobacteria; order Burkholderiales; family Burkholderiaceae_B; genus Zwartia. The sequence goes on from JANQYI010000042.1 coordinate 12,223, forward strand.
GCACGGGTACGGGTGGCACGGCAACCTACGGCGCGGTCATGAGTGTGGCGAGAACGTTTTCCAAAGACTTGACCCTTGGCGTGGGTGCGGGTGTATTTCGGCAGATCGATCAGACCAAAGTTTTTCCCTACTTGCTCGTCAATTGGAGCATTACGGACAAGTTGAGACTGAGCAATCCGTTGCCTGCCGGCCCCTCAGGTGGCGCGGGTCTTGAGTTGTCTTATGCCTTCAATGATCGCTGGACACTGGGTGGTGGCGGTGCGTATCGTTCTTATCGCTTCCGTCTGAACGAAAATAGCCCAGTGGCAAATGGTATCGGTCAAAACAGTTTCGTACCTGTCTTCGCTAGATTGTCCTATGCGATTGATCGCACTTCGCGTATTGATTTGTATGCGGCCGCGACCACCGCGGGTCGTTTGTCTGCTACAGACAGTTCAGGCACGACGCAGTTCAGCACAAACTATCAGACGGGCTTCGCGATGGCGCTGTCATTCTCGAAACGGTTCTAGACACTTCCAAAAACGGTTCAACCCTCAGCAAATACTTGCTGAGGCTCAGGCATGCCCTTGACTTCAACGGCATTGCCTGAGTAGTCGAAAACCAGAAAGACGGTTTGTTCGCGCGGTGTACCGATAAAAATACGATCCGGTGCCATGGCGAAATCGACTTTAGCCACAGTCAGGTTTGCCAGCATGCGTTCGTATACTTCTGGCTTCACAATCACGCCAAAATGCCTGAGCGGATAATTTCCTCGCCCGATCGTGATCGACTTGTGTGACGCTTCCGCTTCCGAGAGTTGAGCGACAAGGTGATGTCCATAAAAATCGATATCGAGTCGATCTTCTTGTTGGCGCGTGACGGTACAACCTAGGATGTCTCGGTAAAAAATGAGCGTAGAGCGGATATCCTTGATTGGGATTGACAGGTGAATCATGGCCATACTCATGTGGCTGGTTTCCTTCCGATGTGTGCGATGAGGGCCGCGATCACGGCAAGCCCCAATCCTGCGGCCGATAACTGCACATGGCTCAGACCAATACTATCCCCGCCTGGTAAGGCCATGCTGATTCCGGCGGCAAACATGATCAGGCGACACGGGAGGTGGAGTATGCCTTCGCCCAATTTACCGATGCCAGCGAGATAGCCCTCAAGCGCGGCCGCGATGAACGTGATGCCGATAAAGGCGGTGATGACTACCACGACGATTTCCATCGGTTCACCGCGCATAATCAAGGCCGGATTCAGTACAAAAAAGAACGGAACAAAATACATTGTGCTGCCCAAGCGCATGGACTGGACCCCGACTTTGATGGGCGGAGCGCCCGAGATGCCGGCCGCGACAAAAGAAGCCAGCGCGACAGGGGGCGTAATGAATGAGACCATACCCCAATACATCATGAATAGGTGCACGGCGACAGGATCGAACCCCGCGGCAATCAGCGGCGGTGCCAACACAATCGCTAAAAAGATATAGCAAGCGGTGATGGTCATGCCCATGCCGAAAATAAAACTCGTGAGCGCGCCCATCACGAGCAAAATATAGACGTTATTACCAGCGAGATAGACAAGATCGTTGGCCAGTGTTCCCGCCAGACCTGTCACTGACATGGCGCCAATGATGAGACCCACGCCAGCAAGCAAGGCTGCCAACTCAGCCAAGGAAATCGTCACCCCTTGGATGAGTTTGAAGAGCTTGGCGAAATTGAGCCGATGTTTGGCTTTGAGTTGATTAATGACTAACAACAAGCCGGTTGCGTAAAACGGCGCCAATGATTCGACTTGTTCGACCAACAATAGCCAAATTAAAAAGACAAAGACCAGAATGTATTGCCAGCCTTCGGCAAAGGTCTTGGCGATATCAGGTAGTTCGGCGCGCGGTAGCCCGCGTAATTTGTTTTTCGCGGCATAACCATCAATCTGCATGAACAGCGCGAAATAAAACAGCAAGGAGGGTACGAGAGCAGCCAGCGCGATTTTGCCGTAAGGCACGCCAAGAAAGGAGGCCATCACGAAAGCAGTCGCACCCATGATAGGTGGCATCAACACGCCACCTGTCGACGCGCAAGCCTCGACGCCGCCTGCATAGGCAGGCGAAAATCCGGTCCGTTTCATCGCAGGGATCGTCACCACACCCGTGGTGAGCACGTTTGAAACAACGCTACCCGAGACCGACCCCATCAAGCCGCTGGCGAAAATGGAAACCTTGGCAGGACCCCCGCGCACGCGCCCAAACAGCGCGAACGCGATATTGTTAAAAAACTCTGCGGCACCGGTGAACTGAAGCACTGCTCCAAACATGACAAAGCCGATCACCAATTCGCCAAAGGCGCGCATGGGAATACCCATCACGCTCTCACTACTCGTAAAGTGATAAGCCATCGTGGTGGCGAAATCTTGCGGCAGACCGGAGATCGGTCCAGGCATCATGTCCGCATAAACGGGGTAAAGCGAGATGATGGCGACGACGACAAATACCGCCGTCCCGCCAGCGCGTCGAGTCGCTTCAAGCAACAGTAACCAACCTACGATCGAGACGCCGACCGCGAGAGGCGGCGCCATGAATTCCCATGCTTCGGAAATAATACGGTGCGCGTTAAAGGCAAAATAAACGAATACGACCGCACAAAGGACAAAGCACAGCACGTCGTACCAAGGTACGGACGTGCGGCTTGCCTTGGCGTTCGCTGGCAGAGTCAAAAAAACGATTCCGACCAGCAAAGCCCCTATCAAATACAAATACGAGGTGTCGAGCAACGTCGCACCCACAAAAAATCCCAGGTTGAGCAACTGATTGAGCGCGAGCAAAAGTGTCGCACTCCCGCACAGTACGATGATCGCTTGCCAGAGAGGATTCACCTGTCTGGCACGCGGCTCTTGTGTAACGACCGGTTTGCTCTCGGGTGTCGCTGGAATAGGTTGTGACATGGGTGCGACGATCCTCTTACCAGCTTTTCAGGACAGGATCCATGCCGGCTTTGGTCAGCGCGGCGGCACGGGTTTTCATCCAGTCTTGAGCAAAAGCCTTATCATCCGCATGTTTGCGCGACTGAACCTCTTTCCAAGCATCGGCCAGGATTTGTTGACGCTTAAGCAACATCGCATTGTTTTTCTCATGCACGGGCGTCCAAATACCTTTTTCTTTGAAATAGGCGATCGCACCTTCGTGATAAGGTACGACCCAACCAAAGTTTTGACGCGACAAAGCCCAGCCGGCGTTGCCAGGTGCCGCACCTTTGTAGGCGTCAAAGGTATCGACCATGGCCGAGGCCATTGCCTTCACCAGTTTTGGATCTTGTTTGGCGTATGTCATCAAGACGGGATATGGATACGAGGCTGATTCAGCGGGTTTTTCAGGACTCAGATCCGCGCCTTCTTTGCCATAAAACGGAAAGAAGAAAGGTGCGACTGCCTGAAGTCGTTTCCAACCTTCTTTGTCCGAGTGAGCAATGATGGGATAGTTCAGGCCACGTGGGGACTTGGCGAGCTGGTAGGCTTTACCAGAAATCGAGGAACTAAAGGCCACGTCGACCTGGTTGTTGATGAGTCCATCCAACGAGGCACCAAAACCGCCAAATTCAACTTTTTTGACGTCATTCCAGGTCAGGTTGGCAAACGCCAGAATGGCCGTGATGTTTTGATTGAGTGAGGGGGAGCCGATCACCCAAGCCACACGCTTTCCTTTCATGTCGGCGACGGTTTTGATGCCGGCATCTTTGGCGGCAATGGCGGACAACACCTGATCGGAGTTGTTAAGCATAATCGCGCGAACAGCTTGAGGGCCCCAGTTTTTGGCGCCAAAATCATAAATACCTTCTTGGGCCATGTAGCTTCCGCCTACACCATTGGCGGAAAACTGCACTTGCCCTTCGCGGATGGGAAGCGTACGTGACACATCATTTTTGCCTGGCAAAATACGCAGGTTGATGCCGTACTTTTGTTTGAGCGCGTTGCCAATGGCGACCGCTTGGTTATAGCCACCGGAGCCTACGTCATAGGCGCTCCAGGCTAGGGTGTTGGGCAAGCCACTCGGCGCAGATTGCGCAACGGCTGCGCCCGCTACCACCAAGCTGGCCGCAGCCAGTGCTAATTGATTGAAACAGGTTTTCATATTATCTCCTTGGTCAGGCGCTCTACATCGCGCTAGTGCGATTGAGTGTAAAGGAAACTATAGGGGGTGCCTCTTGGGGTTGTCCCCAAGAGATGGGCTTTGATTGGAGCGGAGCGCTAATCGGAAAAGGTGACGACGTGATCCACGCCTAGCCTGATGCCGATTTTTTCGCCAAGCAAGTGATCGTGATGGCTTGGCACATAAGCCAACACTTCCTGACCGGATGGCAAGCGCAAGGTATAGAGAAAATCAGCGCCTCTAAATGTTTTGCGCACGACTTCGGCGAGCTGCGGGCTGGCATCGTCATGTTGGATGTCATCGGCACGTAAAAGTACATCGACCTCGGTACCCAGAGGGTCGTGGTGATCATTGTCGAGTTGCAGCTCCCCAAGTTCGATCTTGACCATGGCGTTGGGTTGAATAATGCCTTTGACAAACACGCCACGACCGATAAAGTCCGCCACATAGCGGTTAACGGGTTCGTGGTAAAGGTCATAGGGAGTATCCCATTGCACGATACGGCCCTCTGACATCACGCCGATGTGGTCGGCGATCGCAAAAGCCTCAAACTGATCGTGCGTCACAAGCAAGGCTGTCACGTCGTTGGCTTTTAAGATGTCGCGCATTTCACTGGCGAGTCTCTCGCGCAAATCAATATCAAGGCTTGAAAACGGCTCGTCAAGCAAAATCAAATCGGGCTCGGGCGCCATCGCCCGCGCGAGGGCGACACGTTGTTGTTGTCCGCCACTCAGCTCGTGGGGGTAGGAACCCGCTTTATCCGCAAGAGAGACGCGCTCTAGCCATTGGAGTCCGACCTCGCGGCGTTTGGCGGGCGCGAGCGCGCGCAAACCGAACATGACGTTTTCCAACACGCTGAGGTGGGGGAAAAGAGCGAAATCCTGAAAGACCATCCCGACCTTGCGCAGGTTGGGGGCGACGAGGATGTCGGGTGCGCTGACAACCTTGCCATGCAGACTGATCGTGCCCTGTTGTAACGCCTCGAAGCCACAAATCGCTCTGAGAATGGTGGATTTGCCACAGCCGGAGGGCCCGAGCAAACATGCAATGCCGCCTCGGGCTAGACTGAGGGTTAAATCTCGAACGATGGGAATTCGTCCCGGACCATCCAGACGCGGGTAGCTGATTTCGACGTGATCCAGGGCAAGTAAAGGCGGTTGTGTATTCATCTTTATAATTTTCTCATTAACTGCAGTGTGATTCTAGAACCCTTTTTATTTTGAGCCGAGCGCAACACGAATGAGTCGAGTCGTTGTCCTGATCGCAGTATTGTTGTCGTTGCCGCTGCTGGGCCTGTTCATTCCCTTTTTCACCGAGAGTAATGGGGAGGCTGCGCAGGAGCTCAGCCGCCAGGGCACCCTGCAACACCTTTGGCAGTACGTCTTAGGTGAGTATGTCACGTCCACGCTCTTGCTGCTCATCGGGGTGGGGTTCGGGGTCTTTGTCCTGGGGGTCGGCAATGCCTGGTTGGTGGCCAACTATCAGTTTCCTGGCAAAAAGATCTTCGAGTGGGCGCTTATTTTGCCGCTCGCGATCCCGACCTATGTGATGGCCTATCTTTTTGTCGATATTTTGCAGTTTTCAGGGCCGATTCAAACCGCACTGCGCAATGTGTTGGGTCTGGAGCAGCTCTGGTTTTTCCCTGATCCGCGCTCGCTAGGGGGCGCGATGTGGGCTTTTTCTTTTTGTCTCTTTCCTTATGTGTATTTGATTGCCCGGACCTCTTTTCTAGATCGGAGCGCGCGTCTGTCCGAAGCGGCTGAAACGATGGGATACAGCGGTTTCCAAGCGTTTTGCCGCTTGGTGTTGCCCATGTCTCGCCCCGCTATTTTTGCCGGGATGGCGCTCGCGTTGATGGAGGTCATGGCCGATTACGGTGCCGTGGCTTATTTTGGTGTGGAGACGTTTGCGACCGGGATTTTCAGGGCGTGGTTGTCCTTTAGTGACCGCTTGGCGGCCGTGCAGCTCTCACTGGGTTTGCTGGTCTTTGTGCTACTGATTTTCTATATTGAACAGACCAATCGCGCCCGTATGCGCTATGTCAGCTCGGGTGTTGTGCAACGCGTCGCGCCTCCTCGCCTTTTGCAGGGCAAAAAAGCCTTTTGGGCGTTTGCCGCCTGCAGTTCGACCTTGGCATGCGCGTTTCTTTTACCTGTGGCCGCTTTGCTGAAACTTTTGTGGGAACAGGGCTTGAGTCTAGACGCACGCTACTTGGACTGGTTGCAAAACTCCTTCGGACTCTCCGCCATCACAGCGTTGATTTCAGTCGTCTGCGCCTTGATTCTGGCCTACGGGGCCAGGCTGACTAAAAGCGCCACCATGCAGTGGGTCAATCGGCTGCTGGGCTTGGGGTACGCACTGCCTGGAGCCGTATTGGCAGTGGGTATTTTGTCCGTTTTAGGTCTGTTTCAAATGGCTTGGATCATGTCTGCGACGGTTTCGGTATTGATTTACGCGTATTTGATCCGGTTCTTGTCCTCGAGTTTGCAAAGTGTGGAGGCGGGTCTCTCACGGATCACGCCGTCGATGGACGGCACTGCCGCGCTGTTGGGGGCGACACCATGGCAAACCATGCGCCTGATTCACTTTCCGCTGCTTAAACGCAGCGTCCTGACGGCGGGCTTGTTTGTGTTTGTCGACGTCATGAAAGAGTTGCCTGCGACATTGTTGTTGCGCCCCTTTAACTTCGACACGCTGGCGGTCGCTACCTATCAGCTCGCCGCCGATGAGCGCTTGTCAGAGCTCGCTCTGCCTTCCTTGACGATCGTGGTCGCTGGGTTGATTCCGGTCATCATTCTTTCCCGTGCAATGTCTAAGGCTAATCGCTATTGATAATGATTCGCATTTAGTGTTATGATGAGTTTTATCGCTCTTCGGACTTTTACGGATCATTTTTAGATGAACAAGCAATTGGTTTTAAACACCTTGGCAGCGGGTCTGCTGTCGTTGATGACTGTTGGTGGAGCCCTTGCACAGTCGGCGAAGCCCGCCCAGGAACTCAATCTTTACTCTGCACGTCATTACCAGACAGACGAGCTTTTGTATGCCGGCTTTACCAAGCAAACGGGGATCAAGATCAATCGTATCGAGGCGAGCGACAACGCCTTGATTGAGCGTCTGAAAAGCGAGGGCGCCAAAAGTCCAGCCGACGTCATCTTGCTGGTCGATGCTGCCCGTTTGTGGCGCGCTGAAAAAGACGGGATGTTCCAGCCGATCCAGTCAGCGTTCATCGATGAGCGCATTCCAGAAAACTTGAGGGCGAAAGCCGACGGCGGCGGCAATACTTGGGTGGGTTACTCCACCCGCGCTCGCGTGATCGTCTACAACAAGGCGCGCGTCAAGCCAGAGAATGTCACGACCTACGAGAAACTGGCGGATCCTATCAATAAAGGGCAAGTTTGCACGCGTTCCGGTTCACATCCCTATATGTTGTCGCTCGTCGGCGCGATGATCGATCGCCGTGGAGAAGCTGCGACTGAGGCTTGGGCCAAGGGCATGGTGGCCAATCAGGCCCGCGCGCCACGTGGCGGCGATACGGATCAGATTAAAGCGGTTGCTGCAGGCGAATGCGGTGTCGCGTTGACCAATTCCTATTATCTTGTGCGGTTGATGCGCTCCACCAAGCCTGAGGATCAGGCACTGATGGCCAAGGTGGGTTTCTTGTGGCCTAACCAAGCGACTAGCGGAACGCACATCAATATCGCAGGTGGTGGTATCGCCAAAAATGCGCCACACCCCGAGGCCGCAAAGAAGTTTCTTGAGTATCTTGCGACCGATGCCGCACAGGCCTACTTTGCCGATGGCAATAACGAGTGGCCTGCCGTGGTTTCAGTCAAGGTCGAAAATCCTGGTTTGAAACAGCTTGGCGCGTTCAAGGTCGAGGACGTTTCGGTCGCAGCCATGGGTCGCAATCAAATCGCCGCCCAGAAAATTTTGGACCGCGCACGATTCAAATAATTTGAAAGACGTTGTTATGAAGTAGAAGTGAAGAAGAAGTGAAGAAGAAGGGCTTGAAGAAGTGTTTGAAGAAGTAAAAAATCCCGCGAGCTTGAGCACTCGCGGGATTTTTTGTATCAACAATGGAATGACCGAGACTTAAGCTGTGCCCCAGGGACGGATCGCGGCTTTTAGTTTCTTGTAACCGTCGATATAGCGCGGGCGATTGCCCGCGTAGATCTTGTCGAAGGTTGCGAGTTGCTCGTCGAGCCACTTGGCCAACGCTTTGTTGTCTGGGTTCGCAGCTTTGTAAGCCTCGTTGATCAACACAAAATGGATGCGTGGATCGTAGGGCTGCTTTTCACCGCCGACGGTTTCGTCGCCGTCCAGCAAACGCAACAACATGGCATCGGCCGAGCCGAGTGTCTGTTCGTAAATCGGTGCGCCATGCACGCGATACATGACGCTGGTCATGTCTTTGCCGTTGGTCATGGTGAAGCCCATGTCCACCCACAGTTTCTTCATGTCGACCTTGGCGCCAACCTTGTCCAGGACAATCTGGCCCCAGTCGCGCAAGACGTCAGGCGCATCGGCCATCAAGTCGGTCAGACGATCGCCGTCCAAGTCTGTTGCATACACGATGCAAGGACGCTGACGGATCATGTCGTGTAACAGCAGACCAAAGTTGGTGTCGGAGATGTGCTCATAAATATCGCCTGTCCAGTTTTCCATGCCGGCTTTGAAGTCCTTGGGGAGCAAGGCCACGATGGCGTCCACACTGGCGCGGTGCTCTTCGTAGGCATCCACGGTGTACTGGCGCTTGAGCTTGAACTTGGTACCCTGCATCAACCAACGCATGATGCCTGCGTTGATGGCGTCTTCTTGAGCCTGCGTGGGTTTGGTGGCGACGCGGCCAATCTGACCGGTCTCATGCACCATTTTCAAGAACAGACGCGCAGCGTAGGCCATGCGAATGCCGGGAGTGTTCATTTCAGAATGAATGACGCCCGTCGCGTGATCGACATTGAATTTCTTTTTGTCCTGCGAGTAAGGCAGGCCTGGCATGAAGCGAATACTGGTGATGCCGCCATAGGGGCGGACGTTGCAATACACGCCAGCGGCGGTACGCAGAGGAGCATTGGCGGATTTGCCGTTCACGACTACTTTCTTGCCGCCTTCGTTAACCATAAAGTCGCCGGCAGTCGACCACTTCAGTGCGGTGTAGTCCAGCTTGCCGAACCACTCGAGTGACTGGAGTTTGCTGTCGTGACGGAACTGCGCCATCATCGGGACGCCAAGGAAAGGCAGGCCCAAGACGTCGAGGGCCATCAGCGTACCGTTCAACGCGAACATATCGGTGAAGGCGTGTGCCACGGGTTTGACGCCAGCGTGGGTGTTGCCGCCTTCCCAGATGATTGCGTCTGGGCAACCGACGGGTTTGACCGATGAACGCTTGTAAATACCGTCGAGCATCTTGAAAAGATCGCCGTTCTGTTCTTCTTGGGCGATTTTTAGCAAATCCAAATCTTGTGCCATGAGCGTAAAGCCTCAAATGTGAAGTGAGTAGAAAACATTTATACAACTAGGGATTATCGCACTAGTAGTGCTTGTCACCAAGTTAAGGGGGCGGGGGGGGGGCGGTAGCGCAAGCTTGGTTGAGATCGATAAAAATGAAGCTTTAAAATAATATATCCACAAATAAAATATAAATAAATATTATATTTGTGGATTTTAAATCGCTTTAATTACATACCGCCTTAAACACAGACAAACAATATTTTTAGGGTTGAAAAACGCGGCCGATCAATTATTTATCTCGCGGTTTGAAACTCAAAACCGCGATAGTTGTCCTGAATAACTTCTTCGCAGATATCGCGATAGTGGTTCAAGCCGCCGGCATAAGGCATAAACACTTGCGGTTTGCCCGGCACGTTCGCGCCGAGATACCAAGAGTGTTTGACCTTTGGAAGGAGGGTGGCGTTGGCCGCCGCGTCTACCTCGGCCTGCCACGCATCGCCCGAAGCTTCGGGGACTTCGATGCAATCCAGATTCTTGTCGCGCATATGCTTGATGCACCGCGTGATCCATTCAACGTGTTGCTCGATGGCCGGCGGCATGTTGCACAGCACCGAGGGACTGCCGGGGCCTGTGATGGTGAACATATTGGGGAAGCCCGGGATCTGCAAGCCAAGATAGGTGCGAGGACCGGCGTGCCAGTACTCTCTGAGTGTCCTGCCTTCGCGCCCGGTGACATCGAGCTTGACCAATGAGCCCGTCATGGCATCAAAGCCTGTCGCAAATACGATGACATCCAGAGGATATTCTTGGTCGGCTGTTTTGATGCCTTGAGCCGTGATGCACTCGATCGGTGCTTTGCGGATGTCGACGAGTGAGACGTTGTCGCGGTTGTAGGTCTCGAAATAATGCGAATCTATGGGAGGACGCTTGGCGGCAAAAGGGTGGTCGATATCTGCCAAGAGTTCTGCAACTTCAGGATTGTTGACGACCTGTTTGATTTTGTTGCGGATAAAGTTCGCCGCAGTTTCGTTGGCCTCGGGGCTTGTCAGAATGTCACGGTAAAGCGCGCGAAACTGAAAGCCACCTTGCTCCCATTTTTTTTCATAGTCCTTGACGCGCTCAGCCTCGGGTACGTCGAGCGCGGATTTATCTTCGATGTAAAAACCATGGCCATTGGTGTTGCTGGTCATGATTTTACGGATATCTTCTGCGTGTTCTTTCGCGTACTTTTTAAACTCGGGTGTCAGCGGTGCATTGCGTGCGGGCAAGCTGTAGTTAGGCGTGCGCTGAAACACAGTCAAGTGCGCCGCGCTCGCTGCAATCACGGGAATCGCCTGAATCCCTGTTGAACCCGTACCAATGACGCCCACGCGCTTACCGCTGAAGTCCACGCCCTCGTGCGGCCACTGGCCGGTGTGAAACCACTGACCCTTAAAGTCGGACAAACCTTTGATCTTGGGCATATTGGCCGAGGAGAGGCAGCCTACCGCGGTAATGAGGAACTGAGCGTTGTATTCCTTGCCGTTTTCCGTTTTCACGTGCCAGCGTTGGGTCGCTTCGTCGAAATGCGCTTGCGACATCCGCGTGTCGAGTTCGATGTCCGAGCGGAGTTTAAGTTTGTCCGCGACAAAGTTCAGATAGCGCAAGATTTCAGGTTGCTGGGGATAGCGCTCTGACCACTCCCATTCCTGGATGATTTCTTTGGAAAAATAATACATGTAGGTATGGCTTTCGGAGTCACAACGTGCGCCTGGATAACGATTCCAGAACCAGGTGCCTCCGACTCCGCTCCCCGCTTCGAGGACTTTGGCGGTCATGCCAAGCTTGTCCCGCAAGCTGTAGAGTTGATACATGCCCGAAAAGCCAGAGCCTATGATGATGGCGTCTAATGTTTGCATGGAATGTTCTGCTGTCTCTTAGGTTTGAATGGGTCAAGTTTTCTTGTTGTTGTGCGGAAATAGTACATCAATCCGGAAAAAAAGCTTCAGGTTTGCTCCCTGGGGAAGTTGATTTCAGCCAAAGGCCGGTTAAGGTGTTCCGAGGTATGCTAATTGATATTCCATGAGTACAACGATCGATCTCAAAGGGGAAAGGCAATGACACAAGAACTCGGCAAGGGCACGGTTTTGTGTGACGTGGACGCGCGTGGCGTGGTGACGGTGACGCTCAATCGTCCTGAAGTCAACAATGCCTATAACGGTGACATGATTACTGGACTGCACGAGGCGCTTGATTTATTGGGCCCCAAGCCTGATGCGCGGGTCGTGGTCATCAAAGGCAACGGCCGCCATTTCCAGGCAGGTGCTGATCTAGCTTGGATTTCTAGCGTATCGCACACTTCGCCCGCAGAAAACGAACGGGTGTCGCGCTTGACCGCCGAAGCGGTCCGTCGTCTGGATATCGTACCGATTCCAACCGTCGCGCTGATTCAGGGTGGGTGTTTTGGAGGCGGCACAGGCATTGCATCCGTGTGCGATATCGTTGTGGCCGCAGACAATGCTATTTTTTCTATTACCGAAGCCCGCTGGGGTTTGATTGCTGGAATTATTTTGCCCCAACTCTGCCAGGCTATGGGGGTGCGTAACGTGCGTCGCTATGCTTTATCCTCTGAACGTTTTGGACCGGAAGTTGCACTGCGTATCGGTTTTGTACACGAGGTCTGCAAGCTTGACGAGCTTGAGGCGACGGGTGCGCGCATCGTCGATGCATTACTGATGAATGCACCAGGCGCGGTGTCGGCGACCAAGATGCGGACAATGGCCGTCGCCGGTTCCTTTCTGGATGATGCGCTGTTTGACGATCTCATCAAACAGCACTCGGATATGCGCCAGCAGGCCGAAGCTGCTGAGGGTACGGCTTCGTTTCTCGAGAAGCGTTTGCCAAAATGGTATCCCGGTCAGTAAGTGTTTTCAGCTATGTGGATTTGAGCGACTGGTAAATCGTTGTCTCGAAATCCGTAAACAGTTTGAGCGCGGACGTATCGACGAAAGGCAAGATCTGCATCAACAATACGCCTGCGATCTTGCGGACCGGATCGATCCAAAAATACGCGTTGGGCAGACCCGCCCATGCCAAGCTGCCGCTTGAACGACCTGTAGGGGCTGTCGCTTCATTAATCATGAAGGTCAGCCCCCAGGTTTTTTCAAGACCAGGGAAAAATTCCGCATCCAGTGACATGTTGGGATTGACTGTATGCAGCATCTTGACGCGCAGCGGTCCCATCGCATTTTTAGACATCAGGGCAACCGTTTCGGGCTTAAGAATCTGGTGTCCGTTTGCGTATCCGCTGTTGAGCATCATGCGGGTAAAGCGCAGATAGTCACTCGCAGTCGAGTACATACCGCCGCCACCCGGATCGACCTCGGGCTCTTGCGGGACTTCAAAGTCGAGCACGCTTAAAGAGTGATCGCTGGCTTTACGTAAATGAACTTTAGCTATGCGTGCACGCATGTCGGGCGTGATCTTGAAACCGGTACTGTGCATACCCAAGGGGCCTGTGATATTTTTCTGCAGGTATTCGCCCAGCCGCATGCCGGTGACTGCCGAGATTGCCAGGCCAATCCAGTCGATATTGATTCCGTACTCCCAGCGCTCGCCGGGATCGAAGGAAAGCGGGATGTTGAGCGCATTGCGTTGTCCCGAGCCTGCGCGCGGCAGTTTGTGCAGCTTGAGAAAGCGCGAGGAGTTTTCACTCCAGATATCCGAGGTAAAACCTGCGGTGTGCGTCATCAGGTGTCGCAACGTGATCGGCGTTTTAGGTGGCCGAACCGTGGGCTGCCCCTGAGCATCCCATCCCGTGATGACTTGGATCGCGTCGATCTCGGGTAGGATGCGCCCGATGGGCTCATCGAGTTTGAGTTTGCCTTGTTCGACAAGCTGCATGGCTGCGGCGCCGACCAAGGGCTTGGTCATGGAAGCGAGCCACATCACCGTGTCCAAGGTCATCGGCGCGGGTTGGCCTTGCGTGCGCAGTCCAAAAGCCCCTTCGTAAAGCGTTTCGGAGGCGTCGGTCACTGCGGCAGCGACACCTGGAATGCGGCCATGGGAGGTCGCCTCGTTGAGCACCGTGTCAGCTTGACGACTGAGCAGAAGGCGCTGACTTTGCGTGGCGGCTGTGGTGCTGGGCGGTTGGGTCATGGAAGGCGGCCAATAGGAAAGCGAGGAGGATATAAGAGGCAATTTAGTAAGCGTAAGGGAATTTATACACGAAGGTCTATTCGGACGGTCAAGTTGTTTCGGCGATAGAATCAGCGGATGAGACACACTAGCCGCCGTTCCACCGAGTTTGTAAACGATCCGCATCGCCCTCAGGTTCCCCGTCAGCGCAGTGATTGGCGGATTATTGGCGATTTGCTCCCCTATTTAATGAAATACAAGCTGCGCGTCGCACTGGCCGTAGCCTGTTTGCTCGCCGCCAAGTTCGCCAACTTGGGCATCCCGATCATGCTCAAGCACATGGTCGATGCGTTGGATGTTCGAAACAACACCGCAGGTGCGCTGTTGGCGGTTCCGATTGCATTGATCATCGGCTACGGGTTGCTGAGATTTTCGTCTTCGCTTTTTACGGAACTACGTGAATTATTTTTCGCGCGCGTAACGCAACATGCTGTGCGACAAATCGCCCTCGAGGTATTTCAGCATCTTCATGCGCTCTCTCTGAGGTTTCACCTTGCACGGCAAACAGGTGGGGTTAGCCGAGATATCGAACGCGGCACGCGTGCCATCCAATCCTTGGTCTCGTTTTCTCTCTACAGCATTGTGCCTACGCTGTTTGAGTTTTTGTTGGTGTTGGGCTATTTCGCTTACAACTATGACATTTGGTTCGCGGGCATCACGCTCAGTGCCTTGGTGATTTATATTATTTTTACTATTTATGTGACCGAGTGGCGTACGCACTTGCGCCGGACCATGAACGACATGGATTCACGGGCCAATCAAAAAGCCATCGACTCGTTACTGAATTTTGAAACGGTCAAGTATTTCGGTAACGAGGCTTTCGAAGCCAAACGTTACGACGAAAATTTGTTACGTTACCAGGCCGCTGCGATCAAATCACAAAAGTCTTTGTCCTTATTAAATGTGGG
>JANQYI010000042.1:26986-45583 GCA_030728985.1 Burkholderiaceae bacterium
CCGAACGCGCCAGCCTTGCGGATCGCCGATCAAAAGAACGGCCCAGAGGTGCGCTTTGAAAATGTGTCGTTTCACTACGAGTCCAATCGTGAAATTTTGCACGATCTGAGCTTTGTGATCCCGGCGGGTACAACGACGGCTGTGGTGGGACGAAGCGGTGCGGGCAAAAGTACCTTGGCGCGTTTGTTGTTTCGTTTTTATGATGTCCAGCATGGACGGATTTTGCTGGATGGCCAAGACTTACGTTCGGTGCAACAAAGCAGCCTGCGTCAAGCGCTCGGGATCGTCCCGCAAGACACGGTCCTATTTAATGACACCATTGGCTACAACATTGCCTATGGCCGTCCAGGCGCCACGGAGCAAGAGGTGCAGGCCGCCGCGCGCGCGGCGCAGATGGATCAATTCATCGAGCATTTACCCGATGGCTATAAAACGCAGGTGGGTGAGCGCGGACTCAAACTCTCCGGCGGTGAAAAGCAGCGTGTCGCGATCGCGCGGACCTTGCTGAAAAAACCTGCCATGTTGATTTTTGATGAGGCGACATCTGCGCTGGATTCCAAGACCGAACGTGCGCTGCAGGACGAGCTCGCCAGTCTTGCACGCAATCACACTACCTTGATCATCGCGCATCGCTTATCAACGATTGTGCATGCGGATCAGATTTTGGTGATGGAACATGGGCGGGTGATTGAGCGCGGCACGCATCAGGACTTAATCGTGGCCCAGGGTGCATACGCGCAGATGTGGCAGATGCAGAAAAGAGAAGAGGGTGAGGGCTGACGCCCTCACGCCTTCAAGCTGTTAGCGCATATCAAAACCGAGTTTTTTCAGGGCGTCGACCAACAGGTCGCGTCCCGCCATCGCCTCGGGTCCGCGAACACGATTCAAGGACTGGATGTGCCAAGGGCCAAGCGGCTTCATGGCCTGTTCGGCGTAAAACTTTTCCATCGTGGCGTTGTATGCATCGACAGCTTCTTTGTGCGCGGTCGGATGGTAGGTTTCTCTGTGCAGCACCGCGCTTTGTGGCAAACGTGGCTTGACGACGTTTTTAGCGGTCGTGGCGGGGTCGGGGTGGCCTACGCACATGCCAAAGGTCGCAAAGCTCATGGGGGGGAGGCCTAACTCTTTGGCGACGTCCAAGGGCTTGTTGCGAATACCACCGATGTACACAATACCCAGGTCGAGTGACTCAGCCGCGATTGCGGCATTTTGGGCGGCCAGCGAGGCGTCGATCGTACCCATTATCAGCATTTCGAGGTAGTTCAGGCTTTCATAGGCATGCTGATGCTCATCGCCCAAGGCTTTAAGTCGGGCGAGGTCGGCGACCCACACTAAAAACAGGGGACAGGCGCTAATCCATTTCTGGTTGCCCGCCATCGCTGCCAAGCGGTCTTTGCGACCTTGGTCTTCAACGGCTACCACGCTCCAGGTTTGCAGGTTGGAGGAGGTCGAAGCAGATTGGGCCGCTGCCACGAGGAGCTCGGCGGTATTGGGCGCCAAGGGCTGAGCGGTGAAGCCTCGCACCGATTTGTGCTGGAACAGGGTTTCGATCGTTGGGTTCAATGCGTCAAGGACTTCAGTGCCTTTTCCGTAACGCGCTTGGAGAAGCGTCTCAAGGTCTTTTGTTGTTTGCGTGCTCATTTGCTGGCTTTCCGTCATGTCGTGAAGATGTCATAGCATACCTTGGGTTACAGTCAATGCCAAAATGAAGAGGAGCACACGTTGACTTTAGAGGAGCAAAAGCGTCGCCGCCGGGCGATGTTGCTATTGGCGCTGCTGGTACTTGCCTGGGGTCTGAACTGGGTCATCGCCAAGATGACGCTCGAGTATGTGACCCCAATCTGGGTAACCGCGTTGCGATTGCTGCCGGCTTGCGCGCTGTTCTTTGTCTTGTGTCTGGCGACGGGGCGGTTGCGAATTCCCGTCAAAGCGGATTTGCCCGTTGTTTTTAGTATTGGTTTGCTCCACATGGTGGGATTTTCCGTTTTGGTCAGCGTGGGCTTACAGTTTCTGCCGGCGGGCAAGTCGATCGTGCTGGCTTACACCTCGCCGCTCTGGGTCGTGCCCGCCGCCTGGTTTTTTCTACGAGAGCCATTGACGACGCGGCGCTTATTAGGTTTGCTGATCGGACTGTCAGGGGTGGTGCTCATCATGCAGCCTGGGCAAATGGATTGGAGTGATTCCAATATCGTCATCGGTCACGTGCTGATGCTGACCGGAGCGCTTTGCTGGGCGATTTCTATTGTGTACGGACGTGAGCACAAATGGGTGACGCCGCCTTTTTCGCTATTACCCTGGCAAATGCTGGTCGGAGGCGTGGTTCAGTTGGTGCTGGCATTTGTGCTTGAGGGCATTCCTGAGATTGACTGGACGCTCGAGCTGTGGCTGCTGATTGGTTTCAATTGTCTGATCGGCAACGGCTTGGCCTATTGGTTGATGAATCTGGTTAGTCGCGACTTACCTGCGGGCATAGTTTCGATGGGCTTGCTAGGTGTACCCGTCATTGGTTTGGTGTGCGCCAGCGTGTTTTTAGGTGAAACCCTAGGATTGCCCTTGGTGTTGGCCGCCGGATTGATTATTGTGGGCATTGTGCTGGGTACGATGTCGGGACGAAGAAAAACATAGGGCAGTAAAATATTTTAGTGATTTCAAGGAGCGGTTCATCATGAGTCAAACGGAATCAGACCTCGGCTTCGCCTCGGACGAGGACGTGCCGATCTCTTATATGACACGTACGCGCGATTGGTATCTTGCTTTGGGTTATGGCAATCCTTATCGTTGGGCGCATTACGCTGAGGTGCCGTTTGCGCCTTTGCGCAAACCGCTTGCGCAAATGACCGTGGCCTTGCTCACCACCGCTTCACCTTTTGATCCTAGCAAAGGTGAACAAGGCATCGGTGCAGCCTACAACGCAGAAGCCAAGTTTTACAAGGTCTACGCTGGCGATGTCAGGCAAGATCATGACGTGCGGATTTCCCATGTGGCGATCGATCGTAAAAACACCACGATGGAGGATAGCAATACGTGGTTTCCTTTGCCGGCTCTCAGAGCGGCCGAGGCGGCGGGACGGATCGGAAGTTTGGCCCCGAATTTTATTGGCATCCCCACCAATCGAAGCCAACGTCATACGATCGACGTCGATTGCCCCGAAGTGCTCAGACGATGTCAAGCGGAGGGTGTGGAGGCGGTCGTACTTGTTCCTAATTGTCCAGTGTGTCATCAGACACTCAGCTTGGTCGCGCGTTATCTCGAGGCTGCCGGAATTTCGACGGTCTTGCTTGCTTGCGCTAAAGACATCGTGGAGTATTGTGGTGTTCCGCGCGCGATGTTCAGCGATTTTCCGCTTGGTAATGCCGCGGGCAAGCCCAATGATCCCGCCTCTCAGGCTGCGACGCTCGAGTTAGCGTTTCGCACACTCGAGTCGGCGCCTGCGGCACGCACGACGGTGCAGTCGCCTCAGCGATGGAGTGCATCACATGCCTGGAAACAAGACTATTCAAATGTCGCGCGGGTGAGCCCGCAAGAGTTTGCCCGGCTACGTTCTGAGAATGACCGGGCCAAAGAGGCTGCAAAAGCTTTGCGCGCCGATCAGTTATCCTAATTATTTTTGAGCACCTGAATATGCCCATTTCAATGATCGAATCCTCCATATTTAAAGACATGTTCGGAACCGCGGCGATGCGCGAAGTGTTCGACGATGCGGCCACGTTGCGCCGTTACACCGACACTGAAATTGCCTTGGCGAAAGTGCAGGGCGAGCTTGGCGTGATTCCCAAGACCGCTGCAGCCGCGATTATCGCGCGCGCCGATTCGACCAAGCTCGACATGGTTGAACTCAAGCGTGAAACTGAAATCGTGGGTTATCCGATTCTGCCGCTCGTGCATCAGATTGCAAAAATGTGCGGCCCAGAAGGCGAGTATCTGCATTGGGGGGCGACCACGCAAGACATCATGGACACGGCGACTGTCTTGCAGGTGCGTGATGGTTTGGCGATCATTGAAAAAGACTTGGACGAACTCGATGCGATCTTGGATCAGATGTCCTTGCAATATCGTGATTCGCCGATGGCCGGCCGGACCCACTTGCAGCACGCGTTGCCGATCACCTTTGGTTATAAAGCAGCGGTCTGGTTATTGATGGTGCGTCGTCATCGCGAGCGCTTGGTTCAACTAAAACCGCGCGTGTTGATCGGACAGTTTGGAGGCGCCGCCGGAACACTCGCCTCACTTGGTGAGCAAGGACTCGCTGTTCAAGAAGCCCTCATGAAAGAGCTCGGCTTGGGTGCCGCGCCCGTGACGTGGCATGTCGCGCGTGATGGTCTTGTTGAAACGATTCAATTTCTGGCACTTGTTACAGGCTCTCTTGGCAAGATCGCATTGGACATCATGCTGATGATGACCAACGAACTGGGTGAGGCTTTTGAGCCTTTTGTCAAAGGACGGGGCGCCTCGAGCACCATGCCACAAAAGCGTAATCCCATTTCCTGTGAACTCATGCTCAGCGCTTCAAAAGCGGTGCGTCAACATGCGGGCCTAGCACTTGACGCGATGGTGCAAGATTTTGAACGCGCGACAGGACCCTGGCATATCGAATGGTCGGCGATTCCGGAGTCGTTTATTTTGACAGCGGGGGCCCTCAAGCAGGCGAAGTTTATGTTGAGTGGCCTCGAGGTCGACACCAAGCGTATGCTTAAAAATCTTGATTTGACGGGCGGCTTGATTGTGGCCGAAGCCGTGATGATGGGCT
This sequence comes from Burkholderiaceae bacterium, assembly GCA_030728985.1. Lineage (GTDB taxonomy): Bacteria > Pseudomonadota > Gammaproteobacteria > Burkholderiales > Burkholderiaceae_B > Zwartia. The sequence continues at coordinate 31,734 of JANQYI010000042.1, forward strand.
TAGCACCGCATATTGGTCGACAGACCGCGCATGACGTGGTGTATGACGCCTGTCGCATCGCGTCTATCCAAGGTAAAAAGCTCGCCGAAGTCCTTTATCAAGATAAGACTGTCAGCGACAAACTCGATCGCGCGTTGATCGACCGACTCTGCGATCCTGCGAACTACCTGGGCGCTGCTCCACACATGGTGGATCGTATGCGCGCGTGGAATAAGGCTTAAGCATCATGCGAGTGATTCAAGCACGCGATATCGTGACGAGCATCGCGGATGCGTTGCAGTATGTGAGCTACTACCACCCAACAGATTTTGTGCAGGCACTCAAAGACGCCTATCAAAAAGAGACCTCCGCTCCTGCGCGCAATGCCTTGCTCCAGCTGTTGGTCAATAGCAAGCTCAGCGCGCAGGCAAAGCGTCCTGTTTGTCAGGATACGGGAGTCGCGCATGTATTTTTCAAGCTTGGAATGGACGTCCGAATCGAAGCGCCCGAGCGGGCTGCGACACCGAGTTTGCAGACGCTCGCGAATGAAGGTGTCGCGAAAGCCTATTTGTTTGCGGATAACCCACTGCGTGCTTCGATGATTCGCGATCCGCTTGGGCAGAGAAAAAATACCGGAGATAACAGTCCTGCGATTGTGCATGTCGAATTGGTTGAGGGCGATACGCTAGACATCATTGCCGTAGCAAAAGGTGGAGGTGGTGACGTCAAAGCCCGTTATGCCATGCTCAATCCAAGTGACTCCATCGCGGATTGGGTCGTGAGTCAGTTGCCCGGGATGGGGGCGGGCTGGTGTCCGCCAGGCGTGTTGGGTCTGGGTGTGGGCGGAACGCCCGAACAAGCAATGCTGATGGCCAAGCGCGCATTGTTTGCACCCATTGATATTCAGGCAGTTCGTGCGAATAAATCGCCCGACGATGTTGAGAAATTGCGTCTCGAGGTGTTTGATCGTGTCAATGCCTTGGGCATCGGTGCGCAAGGCTTGGGCGGCGATGCGACCTTGTTGGATGTCAAAATCGAAACGGCGGCCTCACACGCGGCATTACTGCCCGTGGCCTTGATGCCAAACTGCGCGGCCACGCGTTTTATTTCCTTTACTCTAGATGGCTCAGGCCCTGCGGTGTTGACACCACCTGATGCTTCTGTGTGGGACGATATTCCAGCGGCTATGCCAACGACCGAGGGACGTCGCGTTGATTTGGATTCCCTGACACATGAAGAGGTACAAAGCTGGAAGGCGGGAGAGTTGCTTTTGTTGTCCGGCAAGTTACTGACCGGTAGAGATGCCGCGCATAAGCGCATGGTGGAGACACTAGCTCGAGGCGAAGCCTTGCCCGTACCTCTCAAAAATCGTGCTATCTATTATGTGGGTCCCGTTGATCCGATCAAAGGCGAAGCGGTGGGTCCCGCGGGTCCGACGACCTCGACGCGGATGGATAAGTTCATGCCGACCTTGCTTGAACAAACAGGGTTGCTTGTATCGGTGGGAAAGGCTGAAAGAGGACCTGTGGCGATCGAGGCGATCAAGAAAGCTGGGGCCGCTTATCTTGTCGCCGTCGGTGGCGCTGCTTATCTAGTTTCCAAGGCGATTGAATCCGCCCAGATCTTGGCTTATGAGGATTTGGGTATGGAAGCGATTTACGAATTTGTGGTGCGAGACATGCCGGTGACTGTTGGTGTCGACGCGCGTGGCAAGACGATCCACTGGATCAGCTCAGCTTTATAAGGATATCAGCATGAAGTTCGTCAGTTATATTCATCAAGGGAACAATGCCTACGGTATGTTGCGTGAGGATGGCGGTATTGTGAATCTCGACTCACGTATCGGCAAAGACTATCCAACGCTGTTGCAGTTGGTGCAGAAAAATGGTTTTGCCGCGGCCAAGCGCGCTGCGGCGGAGGTCACCGTTGCAGATGTGCAAGAATCCTCGATTCGTTATTTGCCCTTGTTTTTAGAGCCTGTGACGATCCATTGTGTCGGGCTCAACTATGCCGCCCACGCTGCCGAGGCGGGACACAAACTCCCCGAGTTCCCACGCACTTTTATCAAGATCCCTGCGGCGCTCGTGGCCCACAACGAGGATTTTGAAAAGCCGACGCTGTCCCCCGAGTTTGATTTCGAGGGCGAGCTTGCCGTGATCATCGCTAAAACGGTCCGCAAAGTCCGCGCGCAAGACGCCGCCCAATACATCGCGGGCTACACCTGCTTTATGGATGGTTCGGTCAGGGACTATCAGTTTCAGCGCACCCTTGATCAAGGTAAAAATTTCTATCGTTCGAGCTCGATTGGCCCCGCGTTGGTGACTCCCGACGAGATCGGCGAGCTTGACCCGCTGACGCTGACCACCCGCGTATCAGGTGAAACGATGCAGCACACCGCGTTCGACAATATGATTTTTACGATCCCTAAGCTGATTGAATACATCTCTGGTTTTACGGAGTTGCATGCCGGCGATGTGATTGCGACCGGTACCCCCGAAGGGGTAGGCTTTAGTCGTACGCCACCTAGATTTTTGCAAAAGGGTGACGTAGTCGAGGTCATCATTGATAAAATAGGTGTTTTGCGCAATAAAGTTTCCTAGCAATATGACAATTAGCGATCCTCAGTATTCGCAGTCCAGCATCCTTGAACCGGTTGCGGTGACGGCGGGTCCGGTGGGGCATGGTTCGACACACGTGTTGATGCTCGCCGCGATTGGCGTGGTGTTTGGTGATATCGGTACGAGTCCTCTTTATGCTCTAAAAGAGTGTTTTAGCCCTGAGCATGGTATCCCCTACTCGCGCGAAGCAGTACTTGGTGTGTTGTCCATGCTTTTTTGGGCGGTGTTATTAGTTGTGACGCTTAAGTATGTCGTGATCGTCATGCGGGCAGACAACAGAGGTGAGGGGGGCGTGCTGTCCTTGATGGCACTTGCGTTGCGCTCATTCAAAGGAACAGGAAAACCCTATCTTGCGGTGATGATGCTGGGTATGTTCGGGGGTTGCATGCTGATCGGTGAGACAGTGATCACTCCAGCAATTTCAGTATTGTCAGCGGTTGAAGGACTTGAAATCATTACGCCGGAACTCAAGCGCTTCGTCATTCCCCTCACTATCGCCATCCTGATTTTTTTATTCTTTATTCAAAAACATGGCACCGCTACAGTAGGCAAGCTTTTCGGTCCTGTCACGTTGTTATGGTTTATCACTTTAGCTGTCCTTGGCGTATCGAATATCCTGAAACAGCCTGAAATATTCATTGCGATCAATCCCTTCTATGCGATCAGTTTCATTTACGAGCATACTTTTCTCGCATTTATTGTTTTAGGTTCTGTAGTGTTGGTCATCACAGGCGTCGAGTCTCTGTATCTGGACATGGGACATTTTGGCAAAAAACCAGTACGTTACGCTTGGCTTTTTGTCGTGATGCCGAGTTTGTTGCTCTGCTATTTTGGTCAAGGCGCTTTGTTATTGAGCGATCCTAGCGCGATACGTAATCCTTTCTATTTAATGGTTCCAAGTTGGGCGCTGATGCCGATGGTGGCCTTTGCCACAGTCGCAACGGTGATCGCATCGCAGGCCGTCATTTCTGGTGCTTTTTCTCTGGCGAATCAAGCAACGCTACTTGGTTTTTTGCCACGATTAAACATCAAGCACACTTCCGACGCGGAGCGTGGTCAAATTTATGTGCCTGCTGTGAATTGGGCGCTGTTGGCGATGGTGTTATTCACGGTCATTCAGTTCCGTGAGTCTGGTAGCTTGGCGGCCGCTTATGGCATATCACTGACAACAACGATGCTCATCACAACCCTGCTGGTGGCCATCGTCATGTTGCGCGAATGGAAGCTCAATCCGCTTCTCGTCGTGTTGTTTTTATTATTATTTTTGTCAATCGACCTGTCCTTTTGGGCAGCCAATCTTGTCAAAATCAAAGCGGGCGGCTGGTATCCGCTGCTTTTAGGCATCCTATGCTTTACCTGCCTGATGACATGGTACACGGGCCGTCGTTTACTGCGTGAAAAAGCGATCGATGGCTCGATTCCCTTGTCAGATTTCGTGACTGGTATTTTGGCCTATCCACCGCATCGGGTGGAGGGCACGGCAATATTCTTGACTGCGCATGTGGATCACACGCCAGCCACGATGCTACACAATCTTAAACACAACAAGGTGCTGCACGAGCGGGTGTTTTTCATCAAACTCAGTACGTGGGATGTGCCCTTCGTCAACGACGATGAAAGGTTGCAGCTCAAAGAACTGGGCAAAGACATTTACGTCGTGCGCGCGGTGCATGGCTTCAAAGAAACTCCGGATATCAATTCTGTTTTGGCGTTGATCACCGCCAAGTATGGACTCGAGTTCGATGAGATGGACACGTCGTTCTTTTTGGCGCGAGATACCATTGTGCCGAGTAAGCTACCCGGCATGGCGATTTGGCGCGAAAAGCTGTTTTCCTGGATGTATCAAAACGCAGCCAAGCCATCAGACTTTTTCAAAATCCCACCTAACCGCGTGGTCGAGCTTGGCGCAAAGATTGAAATCTAAACTTGGAGCTCGGGCCGACGTTTAAAACTGGCGAGGTCGCGCATATAAATCGATATGACCGATCTCGCAGGTGAGCGCCATGCTTCTGCTTTGCTTCCACGCATCGACAACATCGACAGAGACTTGTTTGGTTTCCAGGACGGCGCCCGCGCTGCCGATGGCCAATTGTTCGATCAGTAGGCGATCGGAGGAATCTAGTTTCCAAGGGCTTTGCGCGTTCGATACGGCAAAGCCTCTGGCCTTTAACAGTGTCTCCATCAAGCCCGCTGCCGCCGGCCCTGCCGCTGCGCCAAAACCTTTGTCAGTTTGTTGATGCGTATGAAACGCAGCGAGCATATCCGCATCCGTAGGCTCGGAGGGACTCCAGACTTCGCGGCCGTTGTAAGTCAATACGGTATAGAGCGGAGCGCTGAGTAAGCTGCAAAATCGCTCCAGCCAACTCTCGGCGACCAGATCAAAAAATGCGGCAGCGGTGAGCAGATCCATGGGCAATGACAGCACCGCGTCGAGATTGCTCGATAGATCCTCGCGAACAAATTTGATTGAAATATGTTTGCCGTTTTTAAGCAGAACAAGCGTTTCCTGTTCGTTGACGACTTTGTCGGCCCAGCTAAGCAGCGCAGCTTTAGCCGCCTCAAGCAGGGCGGGGTCATAGTCCACCAGTGTCCAGTGTTGCGTCGCAGGCAAGTGGGGCGCTAAGGCGCGCAAATTAGAACCTGAACCCGAACCAAGATCTACCAGTTTGATTGGGCCAGGTCGTACGCGAGCAAGATGCTCAAGATCATGGACTACCTTTGCTTGTAAGGAAACGTCTCGCGCGCGATGATCTGCCGGTTCGCGAAGGGCTAACCATTGTGCCGAAAAACCAGTCATATCGATTCCATCTAAAGTGGCGGTTGAAGAAGGTGAGGCGGATGCTCGGCAGGCGCGTTGAATTGTTGTTTCACAATTTCGGTAAAACGACCGCCTTGTGCATAGAGCGCGTCAAAGGTACCCGCTTCGATAACGCGGCCTGCATCCATCACTAAAATCATGTCGGCTTGCCGAATTGTGCTGAGTCGATGTGCGATCACCAAGGTGCTACGTTGACGTGTGACCTCATCGATCGCCTTGAGCAGACTCGTTTCGGTTGAGCTATCCAGTGCGCTCGTGGCCTCATCCAAAATCAATATTGGGGGATCCTTGAGCAGCACGCGTGCAATCGATAGTCGTTGACGTTCACCGCCCGAAAGACTACGTCCTCGCTCACCGATGATGGTGTCAAAGCCTTCGGGTTGCCTCAGAATGAAGTCCAAGGCCTGGGCCCGCGCGCAAGCGTTTCTGAGATCCGCCTCAGTAGCTTCGGGCGAGCCGACACGGAGATTTTCTGCGATCGAGCGATTGAACAGTAGAGGTTCCTGAAAGACAACGCCGATGTTTCGACGCAGCGCGGTCAGCTGAAACGATCGGATATCTTGTCCGTCGATCGTGATTGCGCCAGACTGTAGATCAAAGGCGCGATACAGCAGGCTGAGTGCGGTGGATTTACCGGCGCCGGAGGTTCCAACTAAAGCCAGTGTTTGACCGGGCGCGACTTTAAAACTGAGTTTGTCTACGGCGGGTCGTTTACCATCATAGGAAAAACTAACGTCGTGAAATTCGATGCGGCCCTCACAACGACCAGGATCGATCGCGTTGGGAGCATCAAGAATCTCTGGAGACATATCAAGGACACCAAAAAATTCTTTCAACCGTGGTGCGTCCATTGCGAGTTTGTTGGCAAATGCCACGATTTGTTCGAGGCGAATAATCACCATGCTGGCAAAGGCGATAAAGGTCACAATTTCGCCAATCGTGATGAGCGACTTGGTGTAAAGCCATGCGCCTAAAATAACGATGCACAAAATGCTTAAAGTGGTGGCCGAGCGTGTCAGTACTGTGACAAGCGCCCACCAAGATAAAACAGGGAGTTGAGCGCCGAGTACGCGTTGACTAATGGTGCGCAGGGCTTTGACTTCGGTTTGAATCCGAGAAAAACTTTGAACAAGCGCGATGTTGCCCAGCGTATCCGAAGCAAGCTCGGCCAAATCAGAATGATGGCTCTCGACTTGTTGTTGTAGTTTTTGAGTTTTTCTCAAAATGAAATGAGTCAACAGGCCAAACAAGAGGCACAACACGATCAAGACAAGCGCGAGCCGCCAGTTGATGTAGAGCGCAAGTGGCACCAGGACCACGAGAGAAACAAAGGCCGCTAAATGCTCTCTAAAAAAACTCAGCCAGAGCCACCACAGTGTGTCCGTGCCTTGCAGCATGATTTTCATCAGTCTGCCGGAGTGCGTGCGGGACTGTTGCGAAAGCGGAAGGTGCAGTACGTGTTCAAAATACTCACCGAATATCGCGTGTCGCCTACGATGGGCGAGACGATCAGAAAATAGCGCAACCAGTGTTGAGCACAAAATAGTGAACAAACCAAAGCCAGTCCAAAGTAAAAGAAGGGGCCAGACACCAGCCCAAATTTCTTTTGGTTGATCGCTGGGAATTGAGGAAAGCGTATCGATTACGCGCCCGAAGAGAACCGGCTCCGCAAAGAGCGCTATGGCGAGCATGACGTTCGCTAAGGCCAACATCCAACCGAGTCGGCGATCCGAGCCGAGTTTGTCGAGCACCCGCAAGTACAGGCGAAGAAAGTTCATGAGCGCTCAGGGGGTGTAAGGCGTGCGATTAATGCCTCAGGAGGATTGATTTCCTCGGGTAAGGAAAGTAGGCGACGCGATATCATCCAGCGCCCCAGCCAAGCTTGTGAGGTGAAGACCGCAAGGGGAATGGCGAGTAGTAGTCCACTAAAATAAATCAGTCCATAAGGCAGGACGGCTGGATGAGTGACCAGCAAGAGACCTGACAGTATCAGGCCCAACAGTGTATGCGGCCAAAATTGTTTGATCGCATCCGACAAGGCAATGGTGTGGTCGTCTCTGGCCTGCGCCGTCCACCCTTCTTTTTTGCCGAACAGCAAACCTATCATAAAGATGGTCTGATTCAACCAGTAGATGGGTGTCATCAATATTGAGAAAAGCATCTCCAGGCTCAGACTGAACGCAAACCGCCAGCCACCACCAAAGCGCGCGCGCTCCTCAGGACGAAGAAATACATCCAAAGCGCCCGCGATTTTGGGCATATGCCACATCAAAAGTGCACAGGTTAGCAATGCAAGTGACTCTGCGCTTTGCGCAAAGTCTGCTGCATTCGCATGCAGGCTGAGTGTCAGTGTTCCAAGCACCAGCATGGTGATCCAGGCAGGAGATCCCAAGAACATAAAAATCGCAAAGGCTAGTTGGTAGCGACTCATCAGGTTGAGTCCGGGCATGGTCAATAAATGAATGTATTGCAAATTGCCCTCGCACCATCGAAGATCGCGTCGAATGTACTCAGTCAGTGTAGGCGGATTTTCTTCCCAGCTCTCATCCTCCTGAGGAAAGACGCGCACCTCAAAACCGGCGCGCCGCATCAGGACGGCTTCGACTAGATCATGACTCAGAATATGACGCGTCGAGCCATCACGACTGGTGAGTGTGGGCATCTCGCAGTGTTCGATAAAAGGAGCGAGGCGAAGCACGGCGTTGTGCCCCCAATAGGGACCGCAGTCATATTGCCAAGAGGCTGAGCCCATCGTATAGGAGCGCATACCCAGACGCATGCCGTATTGAAACAGTCTGGTAAACGCACTGGTCGAGGGGAGCCCAATAACCAGACCTTGCAAGATCCCCAAGTGAGGATTGGCTTGCATCATGCGCACTAAGCGCAATATGGAACCGCTCGTCATGAAGCTGTCGACATCGAGCGTGAGTGCAAAATCGTGCTGACTGCCCCAACGTTTACAAAAGTCTTCGATATTTCCTGCTTTGTACCCGATGTTGTCCGTACGGCAGCGATAAGTAATTGCGATGCGTGAGCTCCAGCGTTGATGCATGGCTTCGAAGCAGGATTGCTCTTGTACGGCAATGACAGGATCATTGGTATCGCTTAAGACATAGAGGTGAAAGTGTTCGCCAATCCCAGGTTGCGCGAGACCTTGAAGCATCGTTTCAAGATTGCGTTCGATGCGTTCGGGTGTTTCATTGCGGATACAGAGCAAAATCGCCGTGGAGTTGGTCAGGGGCTCAGTGTCTGAGATATCCATTTCCCGAGGGAGGACAGCAACGGTGGGCTCGGTCGAGAGTTGGTACAACAAGAGACCGATCAACGCATTCCAGAAGCCCCCCACCATCCAGGGTAATGTCACCCCCAGCGATATCATGAGAGTGACGTAGACGATGGTTGGTACTTGGGGGGAGAGCGCTTCGTGCATGAGCCAAAGCATGAAGAAAGCTGTACTGACTGCGAGTAAACAGAAAAGGCTGCGGCGAGCGAAGATCGCACGCGCAGAAGGGTTATTCATAAAGGTTTTCAAGGGGTTGGCCTCAGGCTCACTTATACTCTGCGAAATGCTGCATTAGTATAGGTCAGCGCGCATCGTTTAAATTTAAAACCCCAGGATTTACTCGTGGTTAGAGATCAGACCCCTTCCTCCGTGCCACTGATTGCCCAAGCGCTTTGGTACGTGGCTCCAGAACAAGCCGAGTGCCGCGAAGAGGTTCTTCCCCCTCTCGCGGAGGGTACGCTTCTAGTACGTACTCTATTTGGTGCCTTGAGCAGGGGAACAGAGTCCCTTGTGTATCGCGGACAGGTTCCCGAGACTGAGTTCGAGCGAATGCGCGCGCCTTTCATGGATGGAAATTTTCCGTTTCCGGTGAAATACGGTTACTCGAATGTCGGTCGGGTCGAGGCGGGCCCTGAGGGGCTATTGGGTAAACTTGTGTTCAGCCTCATGCCCCATCAGACCGTCTTTCAAGCTCTACCCAACTCTGTGACGGCTGTGCCCGACGGTGTCGCGGCCCCGAGGGCCGTCTTGGCGGCCAACATGGAGACGGCATTGAACGCGGTTTGGGATGCAGCGCCTGGACCCGGCGACCGTATTGCGGTGGTCGGTGCCGGGGTCGTAGGATGCCTCGTGGCCTACTTGTGCGGGCATTTGCCCGGTGCTGAAGTCACCTTGGTGGACATCAATCCCGAGCGGGCTACGATCGCGCGAGCCCTTGGTGTGGAGTTTGCGGCGCCCCAAGCCGCGCCTCTCGAGTGCGATGTGGTGATCCATTGCAGCGCCAATCCTGCCGGACTCGCGACGGCGCTTGCCTGTGCCGGCGAAGAAGCGACGGTTCTGGAGCTCAGTTGGTATGGCTCCGGGGTTGTCAGTGCTCCGCTCGGAGGTGCTTTTCATAGCCGTCAGCTTAGGTTGCAATCGAGCCAGGTGGGCCATATTTCGGCTTCGCGTCGGCCCCGTTGGACCTATCGGCGGCGCTTGGGTGCCGCGCTGAATATGCTTCAGGATGCGCGTCTCGATGTGTTGTTGGCTCCTGCAGTGGATTTTGCAAGTTTGCCTGCACGTTTACCAGAAATTTTAGGCCGTCAGAGCACCGTGCTTTGCCAGCTGATTCGTTACCCCTGATTTCATCTTTTCTATCCATTTTTCCCTAAGGAGTTGCCGTGTTTACAGTCGAGGTCCGTGACCACATCATGATTGCCCATTCGTTTCGCGGGGAGGTATTTGGACCCGCACAGGCGTTGCACGGTGCGACCTTCGTGGTCGATGCGGCATTTATTTCCAAAGAGCTCGATCCCAACGGCATCGTGATCGATATCGGCCGTGCGCTCGATGTCCTCAAGGCTACGCTCAAACCCTTGAACTATAGCAACCTCGATGAGCGCCCTGAGTTTAAAGGGGTCAACACGACGACTGAATTTTTGACGAAATATATTTTTGATCAGCTGGCTGCCGCCGCGCGCAGTGGCGACCTCGGACGCGATGGTCAGGAGTTGCATGCCATCCGTGTGACGATTTCCGAGTCCCACGTGGCGCGTGCTTGGTACGAAGCCACGCTTGACTAAAAGATGAAACGATTAGTCTTTGCCTTTCCCGGTGAACTTGAGACACCGACGGGGGGTTACATCTACGATCGGCGTATCATCGATGGCTTGCAGAGTTTGGGCTGGCAGGTCGATCTGCTGAGTTTAGGTGACGGCTTTCCCTACCCGAGTGAAGAAACCATCGCGCGCGCCGCGATGCTTTTGCAAACGATACCCGCAGGTACACTTGTTGTGATCGATGGTCTCGCCTCAGGCGTTTTGCCCGAGGCGGTCGCGATCTTGTCGAAGCATCATCCGGTGGTCGCCTTGGTGCATCACCCTTTGGCCTTTGAGACGGGCATCAGCCCACTACAAGCCGAAGCTTTTCGACTCAGCGAGACGCGAGCCCTCAGTCATGTGAAACATGTGATCGTGACCGGTCCTTCGACGGCAAGAGATTTAGTGCAATTTTTTGCAGTGGCTGCTGCATCGATTGATGTTGTTCGCCCAGGGACTGCGCGTGCTGCTCTAGCCCAGGGTAGTGGTTCAGACACCTTGCATCTTGTGTCGGTGGGTTCGGTTACACCACGTAAGGGTTTTGATGTGTTGCTCGCGGCCTTGCGACCTCTGTCGGCGTTGCCTTGGACGCTGACGATCGCGGGTGATATGACGCGTGATGACAAGGCGCCTCTGCAGCTCGAATACGATATTGAGCGTTTTGGTTTTCAGCAACGCGTGCGTACGCTCGGCGCGGTCAATGACATAGAACTTGAGGCACTTTATCAACGTGCAGACGTGTTTGTGTTGGCTTCATTTTTTGAAGGGTATGGGATGGCCTATGCCGAAGCGTTGGCGCGAGGTTTGCCCGTCATTGGTACAACGGGCGGTGCGATCCCCGACACCGTACCCCAAGAAGCGGGTCTGCTTGTGCCGCCGGGCGATGTGCAGCGCCTGACGCAGGCTCTGCGTGCGGTGATACAGGACAAAGATCTGCGGGAGCGTCTATCTCAAGGGGCGAAACGTGCAGCCTTGCAGCAACCGACGTGGCAACAAACGGTTCAGCAATTTTCAGGCGTGATGGAGCGGTTGCTGGCGCAACCTTAAGCATTAAGAAGAGATTTTTACGCGTTGCGCAGTCAGATCACAATCAAATAAAATTTCGTTGCCAAGCAAGTGCGTGAGAACATTCAAGCGCAGTGCTTGATCCATATGTTCGATGGCGGGTAGATTGAGACTCGCGCGACCTGAGCCCATTAAGATGGGTGCAACGATCAAGTGCAATCGATCTAGACAACCCGCTTGCAAAAAGCGCGATACCGTTTCCGCACCCCCTTCGATCAACACGCGATTCAGTCCGCGCTGATGCAAGCACTTTAAGATGTCTAGAGGCGCGATGCGTCCATCGAGCGTAGGGAGCGCGATGATGTCAACGCCCGCCGGTGCAGTGATTTCAACCCCTTCAGAGACCACCCATAAACGACGTGCGCCATCTTCAAGCCAGACCCGCGCTTCGGCATGGAGTTTGCCCTTAGGGTCGATGACGACCCGCGCTGGATTTTTACCGCTGACTAATCTGACATTGAGTTGAGGATCGTCGGCGATGGCGGTGCCGACTCCGACCACGACTGCGTCAAGCAAGGCCCGCAGTTGATGCAGATGCGTCAAACCTGGACGACCGTTGATGTATTTGGATTGACCGGTCACTGTGGCAATTCGACCGTCCATGGTTTGACCTAGCTGGCCGACCACCATCATCGCGTCTACGTGACTGATCCTGAGGGGCTCAAAAAGCGCCTGAAAAGGTGACGCAACTAAAGGTTTGGAACTAAAGAATTCCTTTAAAAAAAGATTCCATTGAGCAAGTTCCTCTGAGGAGGTTTGCCCTCCGTGAAGGTGAAATTGGGGAGTAGGTGAAGTCAAAGTTAAAAATGTCCGACATTGAGAACAAAGTAGGTGTATTCCATTAGGGATTTACCCAATGTTGTCATAATATTAGATAGTGCTGTTTATTGTCTAAGTTTTTATTTTTAAAGCCCTATTTACTTTTTGCTTAATTTATCTTGACGACGCCTGATCCTCTCATCGAAGTAGACCGCGCCATTTCCGAATTACGACGTGGAGCGATTGTGTGTGTGCATGATGGCGACAACAGCCTTCTGATGTTGGCGGCCGAAGCCCTGACGCCCGAACATCTCGGGCAGCTCACTCGCTTAGGCCGCAGCGCTCCCCGTCTTGTCATGACCGGAACGCGCGCCAATGTGCTCGGTATTGACAAGACGGACCGTTTAGCCTGTGTGGTGACGCATCCCCAGGGGCTTAAGCTAGCGGCTATTGAGTTCTTGGCCAATCCGCTGGCTGCGCTTATGCAGCGGCCGGACCTGTCTGGATTGGTATTAGATGATGCGGATACGCATGCCTCCGCTTGCGTGACGCTTTCCAAGCTATCTCGGTTATTGCCCGCGGCATTGATTGTGGAGGGGGTCGGCACATCGGATATTTTGTCGGTCAAAGCCAGTCTCATTCAGGACTATATGCAAAACGCCGCCAAGGCGCTCACGCTTGTGAGTCAGGCGCGTGTCCCGCTGGAAAATGCTGAAAATGCCCATGTCGTGGCCTTTCGTCCGCGCGATGGTGGTATCGAGCATCTGGCTATCATGATCGGCGATGTCGATACGACGCAACCTGTCTTGGTGCGTTTGCATTCCGAATGCTTTACCGGTGATCTGATTGGATCGTTGCGTTGTGACTGTGGAAATCAGTTGCGGGGTGCGATTGCAGAGATGTCTAAAGTCGGTAGCGGCATCTTGCTTTACTTGGCTCAAGAAGGCCGTGGCATTGGTTTGGTGAACAAACTGCGCGCGTATCAACTCCAGGACTCAGGTTTCGATACGGTGGATGCCAATCTACATCTGGGTTTTGATTCAGATGAGCGCAACTATTTACCCGCTGCTCAGATGCTGCGCCTGCTGGGCGTGAGTCGCATCAGATTGATGACTAATAATCCCACCAAGGTGGCCGCTTTGGCCAGACATGATATCGACGTTGTTGAGCGGGTACCGCACATTTACCCCTCAAACGAGCATAATGACGGCTACCTTCGGACCAAAGCCGCGAAAAGCGGACACATGTTCGAATTCTAATTTGACCCTTAGGGTGGTTGTGATGATTAAAAAACAAAATCTCAGCGCGCAGATACCGATGACTGTTGCCAAGCCTCTCAAAGCCGTGAGCGGGATTGCGCTTGCTTTGTCCGCACTCTTTCTCGCGGGCTGCGCGCAGGTGTCGAGTGTTAAGCCCGGGACACCGGTTGCCGAGGTCATCAAGCAATACGGAACTCCGGATATTATTTGCCCCTCCAGAGATGGCGGCAGACGCATGGTGTGGTCACAACAACCCGAGGGCGAAACAGC
>JANQYI010000042.1:45683-47336 GCA_030728985.1 Burkholderiaceae bacterium
GGCATACCATGCTCGTCACGTCCGCAAGGCAGCGCGATCGTAGGATTGGTGGCTAGCGTCACAACGTATGTCAGTGCGAGCCAATGGTAGTAATTTCTCATTTTTTGGCCATCGACTTCGGGCGCATAGAGTTGCGTCCAGGGGAAGGGCGTGACTGGCACAACAGGTGACAAAATCAAATCATATTGTTCAGTGGCCGCCGCAAACTGACGCGCGATGCGTGTCTGCTCGAGGTGCGCGCGCGCACGATCTTCGAGCGTGATGGTGACTGCCATTTCCATATTGGCGCAAATATTCGGTCCGAGGGTTTCAGGCTTGCTTCGCCATATGTCAGAAAAGCCCGCGACGAAATTTTCCGCACGCAACACATCAAAGGCGCGATCCGCTTCGGTGCAACGTAGATCGACAGGTTCGCACACTTGCACAAGCGGCGCGATAGCGGCCATACGTTTGCGAAATACTCTACGTGTTTCCTGATCGACCACACACACACCGAAGTCTTCGGTGTAGCCGATACGCAAGGTTGACAGATCGATGTGACGCATCGGCCAGATAGTGGCAGGATCGACAGGATAGGCGAGTGGATCCATAGGATCTCGCCCGATGCAACCCGCCATCATGAAAGCCGTATCGGCGACAGTGCGTCCCATCGGACCCAAAACAGAGATCACGGACCAACCCAATGCGCGCGTATCGTTTCCAACAGTTCCGGGAGAAGGGCGCATACCCACCACGCCGCAAATCGCCGCGGGTATTCTGAGCGAACCGCCTGTATCCGAGCCCGTACAAATAGGGAGCATATCGGTCGCGAGTGCCGCCGCCGAACCGCCCGAAGAGCCGCCTGCGTTGAGTGTCGGATTAAAGGGGTTGCCAGTCGCGCCCCACACAGCGTTGCGGGTGTTTGCGCCAGCGCCCATATCAGGCGTATTCGTTTTTGCCGTCACGATTGCACCGGCTTGGCGTAAGCGTGACACGAGGCTGTTGTCGCGCGCCGGGATGTTGCCGCGTAGTCCCACGTTACCGTAGGTCGTCAACAGACCCGCAGTATCCTGAAGATCTTTGACACCCAACGGTAAGCCATGCAGCAAACCCAGCGACTCGCCGCGCATCACGGCTGTTTCGGCTTTTTTAGCGGTGTCGCGCGCGCGTTCAAAGTCGGTCGCGGCGATCGCGTTGATCGCCGGGTTGTACGTTTCGATCTGCGCGATGCAGGCCTCCATCAACTCTACCGGGGAAATCTGTCTAGTGCCGATTAGTCGACGTAACTCAAGGGCAGAAAGTTCGGGAAGATTCATGGCGCCTGCATTCCTTTGAATAAAGGGGGTGAGCCTCAGTAGCACTCACCACCATAATAAGTTCGAGTCAGCTAATTTAACTCAGTTAAACACTTGAGTTGAGAGATAAATTACATCCTGAGGCGCCTGTTTCGCTGGTCTGTGGCAAAGCGAACAAAATCATCGAGGCCTGTTTGCCGCTCGGTAATATTGTATTTGGACCGAACGTCAGCGCCCATTGTGATGTGGCGATCTGGATGCGCGGCGCATCAGCTCGCCGACAAGTTTTTCAAAAATTTGCAGCTTGCCCTCGATCTCGGGATCCGCCAGCGCATTTAATCAATCAGGCCGCACACCACATTGGAAAAGCCTGAGTCGA
>JANQYI010000043.1:0-1343 GCA_030728985.1 Burkholderiaceae bacterium
CGGCGAAATATGCCTTGACCTATTTGTTTGTACAGGCAGAGTTTGGCTTGTGCTGTCCCGTGAGCATGACCGATTCGCTGGCCCGAACCTTGCGCAAGTTTGGTGATCCCGGCTTGGTCGAGCGTGTGCTCCCCATGGTGACGACGCAAGATTTTGACGCTCTCCATCAAGGGGCGATGTTCATGACCGAACAGGGCGCGGGCTCGGATGTCAGTGCGACGTCGACCGAGGCCGCCTTGGGCAACGACGGCCAGTGGCAACTCTCTGGTGACAAATGGTTTTGTTCAAATCCCGATGCGGGCTTTGCCATGGTGTTGGCACGCTCCGAGGCCGTCGATGGACTCAAAGGGGTCTCGCTTTTTCTTTTGCCTCGCACCAAGCCTGATGGCGCGCCAAACCACTATCGCATTTTGCGCTTGAAAGACAAGCTCGGCACACGCTCGATGGCGAGTGGCGAAATCCGTCTCGAAGGCGCGTTCGCTTGGCTCGTCGGCGAACGCGGCCAGGGTTTCAAGCAGATGGCGGACATGATCAACAACTCGCGCCTCTCCAACGGCGTGCGTGCCGCGGGACTCATGAGACGCGCGTTGACCGAAGCCCTCTATGTCGCCAAGCATCGTCAAGCTTTTGGCAAGCGCCTGAACGAAATGCCTTTGATGCAACGCCAACTCAGCAAAATGGCCATGCTGACCGAACAGGCCCGCACGATGGTGTACCAAACTGCGCAAGCGCTGGCCGCCTCCGACGAGGATCTTTCAAAACGTCCGCTGATGCGTATCATGACACCGCTGATCAAGTTTCGCGCCTGCCGTGACGCTCGTAAAGTCGCCGGGGATGCCATGGAAGTGCGTGGGGGTTGCGGCTACATCGAAGAATGGAGCGACCCGCGCATTTTGCGCGACGCCCACCTTGGATCGATTTGGGAAGGCACCAGCAATATCGTGGCACTGGATGTGCTCAGAGCGATTCAGAGAGAGGACTCACTGCCAGCCTTGCGCGCGCACGTAGAAAATTTGCTTGCCGAAGGCGCACCGGTCAGTAGTTCCTTGGCCGCGCTGCAAGCCGAACGCATTGAGCGTGCCTTTGCCTTCGCCGCGACAGCCACCGATCTCAACAACGCTGAACAAGCACGACAAGTCGCCACAGCGCTCTATAACGTCGTCACTATGGCGGGTATGCGCTGGGAGGCTAAACAGGCCAAGATGCCGATTCGCAGCCTTCTGGCCGACCTGGTCTTGCAGCATCGCCTCGCTGCGCGCGACCCAATCGCGGATCCACTTTTAGCGGAGGCCTCTCTTGTTGACTGGTTATCCGCCTCGATTTAACCCTATGATTACACTTAT
>JANQYI010000043.1:1443-46700 GCA_030728985.1 Burkholderiaceae bacterium
GGCCTCTCTTGTTGACTGGTTATCCGCCTCGATTTAACCCTATGATTACACTTATCCCTTTTCTCTAAGAAGAAGACAAGAAAAATGAGCCAAGCACCTTCCCCCAGCAAGCCGCGAACCGGCGGTCAGATTCTCGTCGGCCAACTCGTCAGTCACGGCGTCAAGCACGTGTTCTGCGTGCCTGGCGAAAGCTTTCTCGCCGTGCTCGACGCTTTGGTGGATGTCAGCATTGAGGTTACCGTGTGCCGTCAGGAAGGCGGTGCCGCCATGATGGCCGACGCCTACGGCAAGCTCACAGGTACGCCCGGTATTTGCATGGTCACGCGCGGGCCTGGTGCCTCTAATGCACTGGCCGGTATCCACATCGCCAAACAAGACTCTACTCCGGTGATTGTCTTTGTCGGACAGATTGAACGCGGCATGCGCGAGCGTGAAGCTTTTCAAGAAATGGACTACCGCGCGGTCTTTGGACAAGCCGCCAAATGGGCCACCGAGATTGACGATGCGGCGCGGATCCCCGAGATCTTGTCGCGCGCCTTCCATGTCGCGACCTCTGGACGTCCTGGTCCCGTGGTCATTGCCCTGCCCGAGGATATGCTGGTCGAGATGGCCACGGTCGCCGATGCCCCGCACTATGTGGCTATCGACTCCGCACCGGCTGCCGGTCAAATGGCTGCGTTGGCAGAACGCCTGTCCAAGGCGAAAGCACCCGTTGCGATTCTAGGTGGCGCACGTTGGAGTGCTCAGGCTGTCGCGCAGTTCGCACAGTTTGCCGAGCGCTTTAAACTACCCGTCGCCGTGTCATTCCGTCGTCAAATGCTGTTCCCGGCTAATCACCCTTGCTTCATCGGTGATGTCGGCATCGGCCTCAATCCTGAACTACTCAAGCGCGTACAAGACGCCGACCTCGTGCTGCTCGTCGGTGGACGGATGTCGGAAATGCCAAGCCAGGCCTATACCCTGTTCGACATCCCTGTGCCTAAGCAAGAGCTGGTGCATGTCCATCCTGATAGCGGCGAGTTGGGTCGGGTCTACCGCGCTTCGATCGCGATCAATGCTTCGCCGATTGCCTTTGCTGCCGAACTGGCAGCCCTGCCTACGCCTGCGGCAACACCCTGGGCAGCGAGCACCGAGGCCATGCACAAGAGTTACCTCGCCTGGAGCGACCCGGCTCCCATCAAAACACCCGGTGCCGTGCAGATGGGCGGCGTGATGGAATACCTTGAGGCGCACCTGCCCGCTGACGCCATCATGACTAACGGTGCGGGTAATTTTGCGACTTGGCTGCATCGTTTCCACCGTTTTACTCATTACGGCACGCAGCTCGCGCCCACCTCGGGTTCGATGGGCTATGGTTTACCTGCCGCCGTGGGCGCCAAGCGCTTTTCACCCGATAAACTGGTGGTCTGCTTTGCTGGTGACGGTTGCTTCATGATGCATGGCCAAGAATTTGCCACCGCAGTGCAGTACAACTTACCCATTGTGGTCGTGATCATCGATAACGGCATGTACGGCACCATCCGGATGCACCAGGAAAAACATTACCCTGGCCGTATTTCCGCGACGCAACTGAGAAATCCCGATTTCGCAGCCTATGCGCGTGCCTTTGGCGGTCATGGGGAGCGTGTCGAAAAAACTGAAGAGTTTGGACCTGCGTTCGAGCGTGCAGTCGCAAGCGGCCAACCGGCGATCTTGCATCTGTTGATCGACCCCGAGGCGATCACTCCGACGACCACCATTGCCAAGCTCAGAGCCGCTGCCCAGAAAACCTAAGGTTTTCGGGTACGCCCGAGTGGGTATTTTGTACAATTTCGAATAGTTTTTAATTTGGAGCACGACAATGGCTGAAGCCTCTTTCAACTGGGAAGACCCACTCTTGCTGGATAGCCAGCTGACCGATGAGGAGCGCATGGTTCGCGATGCGGCACGCTCCTACTGTCAGGACAAATTGGCTCCGCGCGTCCTCGAGGGTTTTCGTCACGAGAAAACAGACGTCAAAATTTTCCCTGAAATGGGTGAGCTTGGTTTGTTGGGTGCCACCATTCCCGTCGAGTACGGCGGCTCAGGCTTGAACTACGTCAGCTACGGTCTGATCGCCCGCGAAGTCGAGCGCGTCGACTCCGGCTACCGTTCAATGATGAGCGTGCAGTCCTCGCTGGTGATGCTGCCAATTAACGAATTCGGCAGCGAAGCGCAAAAGCAAAAATATCTTCCCAAACTCGCCCGCGGCGAATGGATCGGCTGTTTTGGCCTAACAGAACCCGACCACGGGTCAGATCCCGCCGGCATGGAGACACGCGCCGTCAAAACCGCGCATGGTTACTCCCTGACTGGTAACAAGATGTGGATCTCCAACTCTCCGATCGCTGATGTCTTCGTTGTGTGGGGCAAGTGCGTAGGCGGCGATTACGACGGCCGTATCCGCGGCTTTATCCTTGAAAAAGGCATGAAAGGTCTGTCCGCACCTGCGATTCATGGCAAGGTCGGCTTGCGCGCCTCGATCACCGGTGAAATCGTGATGGACAACGTCGAGATTGGCGACGAGCAAATGTTGCCGGGTGTTTCCGGTCTCAAAGGACCCTTTACCTGTTTGAACTCCGCCCGCTTTGGTATCGCTTGGGGTGCACTCGGTGCAGCCGAGTTTTGCTGGCATATGGCACGCCAATACACCTTGGATCGCAAACAATTTGGTCGCCCACTGGCCGCCAACCAGTTGATCCAGAAAAAATTGGCTGACATGCAAACAGAGATTACGCTTGGTTTGCAAGGTTGCTTGCGCCTGGGTCGGATGAAAGACGAAGGCACCGCAGCGGTTGAAATCACCTCAATCATGAAGCGCAACTCTTGCGGCAAATCTCTCGATATCGCACGCATGGCACGCGACATGCTGGGTGGCAACGGGATTTCCGACGAATACGGTGTCGCTCGACACTTGGTCAACCTTGAGGTGGTAAACACCTACGAAGGTACGCACGATGTGCACGCCCTGATCTTGGGTCGCGCACAGACAGGCATTCAGGCCTTTTTCTAATTATTAAAGGTCACTAAGCTCCATGCACTGCGGAACATTCAACCATGCTCCGCAGTTTTTTTACTAAACTGAAAAGTCTTGATCAAACTTTGGTGGACGCTTTTGCAAAAAGGCATCCATCCCTTCTTTGCCCTCAGGGCCCGCCATCCCGATAAACTCAAGCGCGAGTGATGCATCGAAAATCGGACCAGCCTGACGCAACCAACTATTTAGTGCATGCTTGGTCCAGCGTAAGGCGCCGGGAGGACCATCGGCAAATTTACTAGCGATATCAATCGCCTTTTGCTCGACGTCCGCATCATCCAAGGCCATTGAAATCAGATTCATACGATCGGCTTCTTCACCGGTAAAGGTATCAGCGGTCATCAAGTAGTACTTGGCTTTAGCCATGCCACACAGCAACGGCCAAATAATCGTTGCATGATCGCCTGAGGCGATACCAATCTTAAGGTGTCCGTCCGAAAACTTGGCATCCCGCGACGCGATCGACACATCAGCCAAGATCAACAGCGCAAGTCCCGCACCAACCGCCCAGCCCCGTGCTGCCGTCACAATCGGCTTACTGCAGTTGATCATGCCATAGACTAAGTTGCGTGCTTCACGCATCGCTTCCATACGCTGTGCATAGTCGTCGCAGACCTTGCGCTCGTGATTCAAATCACCGCCTGCTGAGAAGTTTCTGCCTTCTCCAGTCATAATAATCGCAGAGACGGAGGGATCCGCATCAACGTCCTTCCAGATTTCTGAAACTTCTCGGTGCATCGTCGCATCCATGGCACCCATCTTCAACGGTGAAGACAGCGTGATGCGCAACACGCGGGGATGGGGTCGGTCAAACTTCAAGCGCGTATAACGGTCATAGCAACTTTGCATGGCAAGTACCTTTGAGCAAAATGATGTAAGTAAATAAACAACACTACATAAGATTTTTTAACGCATCGACCGACTCGGGATTAATCAGTGACGATAAATCACCTGTTGGCTCACCACACAAAACAGCCTTCACCACTCGCCGCATGAGTTTCATATTGCGAGTACGAGGCAAGGAAGATGTAAAGACAATTCGACGCGGACGATACGAGGCGCCCATCCCGTCAGCGACGGCCTTGATCAACAACTGGATCAGCGCATCATCCTCTACGACCCCGGGTGCGAGCACACAGACACACACCAATATCGCGCCGTGCTTTTCGTCTGGCAACGCGACCGCTGCAGCATCAATGACCTTGCCAGTCGCGAGCAACTGACTCTCGATCTCCGAAGGGCCCATACGCTTACCCGCAATTTTGATCGTATCGTCAGAACGCCCCAGCATGTAAAACAACCCGTCCTCACCACGCATCGCGAGATCGCCATGCACCCACACGCCGGGTAACCTGCTCCAGTAGGTCTCTAGATAACGCGCATCGTCGAACCACAGACTTTTCGTCATCCCGATTGAAGCATGTCGCAATACCAGTTCGCCCGCCTGCCCCTTGCCCAGGGACTGACCCGTCTCATCGACAATATCAGCACCCATACCCAGTGCAAAAACAGAGAACGAGCCCACATTCATGGGGTGGTTAGGCGTGCCAACCATAATGGCGCCGCCGACCTCTGTTCCCCCAGTGATATTAATAATCGGAATACGACGCTGGCAGACCTTTTCAAAAAACCAATTCCAAGTGTCTTCGGTCCAAACCTCTCCACCTGAGACGGTCATCCGTAAGGCGCTTAAGTCGAACGTTAAAGGATCAACATTGGTGTGCATCAACCCACGGACCAAACTGGGCGAGACCCCGAGATACGTCACACGGTGATCTTGAACTATTCGCCAAAAACGATCGGGGCTCGGGTAATCAGGTGCACCCTCTGCAATTAAAAGGCTGCCACCAAACATAGTTGGAATCATGGCGCACATCGCACCCACCATCCAGCCCATGTCACTCATAAAAAAGAAGCGGTCAGAGGATTTGAAGTCTCCGCAGATATGCATATCCCGGGTCACCATCGAACCCAGAAATCCGATATGTGTCCAGACACATCCTTTAGGCTTACCTGTTGTGCCGGACGTATAAAAGAGCATGGCAGGGTCGTTCGGATCCATATGTTCCGTTGCCAACCCGACAGCAGGCTCACTTATGAGTGCACTATATAAAACATCGCGTTCATGATTGATGGAAATGGACGCATGAATCGCCTTGTTTCTCTCAATCACAACAACTTTCTTAACATCAGGCGCATGTAACAACGCTTCATCGAGCGTTGTTTTCATTGGGATAATCGCGCCTCGCCGATAGGTGATATCGGCCGTGATGACGATTTTTGCTCGCCCATCTACCAGACGTGTTGCAATGGGTTGTGCGCCAAAACCAGAAAACAGCGGAAGCAAAATCGCACCAAGTTTTAACACCGAAAAGAACGCGACAAAACTCTCGGGCAAAATGGGTAAGTAGATTGCGACGACGTCGCCACGCTCAACGCCCAGTCGCCTCAGTCCCGCAGCCAGTCGGCATACTTGATCATTGAACTCAGCGTAGGACATTGTCTGGGACGGTGCGTCAGGTTCACCCTCCCATATCAACAATGGCTGAGCGGCAACGACTGATTCTAGATGCTGATCCAGACAATTTAAAACAATGTTGGTCGTACCATCTACGCACCAGCGTGCATGCGCGTGACCGCGAGAAAGATCGAGAGTTTGTTGAAAAGGACGATAAAACTTCACACCGGAAAACTGAAACACCTGCTCCATAAGCCAGGCCGGGTCCTGATTAGACTTTTCAAGTAAATCCTCGTAGGAACTTGCACCCGTTTGCGCGAGAAACGCTGTCAGGTTACTGGCTTCGATCTGCGGCTGCGTTGGTATCCAGCGAGGAGCATCCATTATGTTAAGAGCTGCTTAAGCTTTTTCACGGCACTGTTTGGTGTTGTCAGAATACGTGCCTGGGAACGTATGGCAGGATGAGACGCAGCAGCTGCCATTGAAAATTGACCTAGCACAATAGTCGAATACTTTTCGAGCCGATTGACCTGTTCTGCGATGAGTCTGTCATGCTGCGCTTGATCTTTGGCTAACAGCGCATCAAGTGCACCTTCCACCATAAAGGAATCGATCTTAGCCTCAACGCCCTTGTCTCGTGCCATCTGAAAAAACTCATCGCGAAGAGTCTGTACTGAAGGCACAAATGTGGTCAGCATGGCCGCGGTCTCGCCTTGTTCGAGGAGTTCTTCGAACATCGCCTGATTGGACGTCAGAATTGGAATCGATTGAAGTGTTTTGAGATGATTTATAGCCTCGCCGAAAGCCGAACACGTAAACAAAATTCCATCGGCGCCAGCACTCACGCAATACTGCCCAAGTCTGGCAAAACGCTCAATCATACGGGGCGTCATCTTGCCATCAACCAGCATATCGACCGCCAAGGATTCATCAAGCAAGTTGATAATGCTGGCCTCTGGCCATTGTTTTTTAAAGCTTGTGGATGCTGGTGCCATCGAAACGTCAACAGCATGCACAAGAAAAATACGGGGTGAGGTCATTTTTATTCCGGCTGAATACCCGCATCCTTGACCACTTTTCCAGCTCTTGCAATCTCTTTGTTGAGGAGCTCCGCAAGTTGCTTTGGCCCTCCAATCATAGGAGCGGCACCAATCGAGCGAATCTTGGCATCTGTTTCGGGATCCTTCAACACAGCCTCGATCTCCTTGGCAAGGCGATTAATAATTGGCTGAGGTGTTTTAGCGGGTGCAAAAACTCCGACCCAGGCACTGTATTCAAAACCCGGCAAGCCAAGCTCGGCAACCGTTGGCAAATCTGGGGCTTGCTGTACGCGCGTCAAACTCGTGACACCGATGGAGCGGATTCTGTCGGCTTTAATATTGGGGACTGACGTTGCCACAGGCTCACAAATCATCTGGATCTGTCCGCCCATCAAGTCATTGAGTGCTTGTGGTGAGCTTTTGTAGCTAATCATTTTCAGATCAACACCCGCCATCGTTCGGAACATCTCCATACAGATCTTTGAACCTGAGGTCGCTGTTCCGTAGTTCAGCTTGCCAGGATTCGCTTTGGCATAAGCAATAAATTCTTTGAGATTTTTTGCAGGCACACTTGGGTTAATGACCAAAATGTTATAAAAATCTTTTAATGCCATCGATACTGGGGCGAGGTCATTGACCGGATGAAATGGTAGGCTCTTGCGCAAATGAAAATTCGCAGCCAGCGTTGTGCTTGATCCCAGTACAAGGGTGTAGCCGTCAGGATCTGCCTTGGCACCTGCATTGACACCAATGACGCCTTCGGCACCTGGTCGATTTTCAACAACGACTTGCTGACCAAGCCTCTGCGACAGCTTGGCCGCCACCACTCGCGCCACCACGTCTGTCGCACCGCCCGCACCCAAAGGTACGATGAGCTTGATCGCTTTAGTTGGGTAAGTATCTTGCGCAATTGCGACGCCTGCAAAAGCAGAAGTCGAAATGGCAACGGCACAGATTGTTTTAAATATGCTTTTCATGCTTGTCTCCTGGTTGGAAATGGACTCTGATGAGTTCTCTTATCTTTTGAAAGAATACATCACATTAGACTGAAGGGATTGCTCCACCGTCTAGCGGCAAGACAATGCCATGCAGATGCGCGGCATGCGAGCTGGCGAGCCACGCGACGGCCTGCGCCACATCCTGAGGCGTACCCTGCCTAGACATAAAGACTGGATTTGCTGAAGGGCTGGCAACCAGCTGAGCAGCCAGTGCATCAAAACGCGCAGAAGCAATGGGGCCAGGTGCAATCGTATTCGCCCGAATACCCTGATCCTTGTAGCGCTCAGAAATTCCTTTAGTCAGTAAATTCACCGCTGCATTCATGCTGCCACCCGGCAAATGCGCAGGTGAAGGTAGTTTGCCAGCCTTACCGGAAATATTAATGATCACGCCTCCACCAGCCTTGATCATCGTCGGCAGCACAGCACGCATTGAGCGCACATACACCATCAACTTACTCTGAAATGTCCGTTCCCAGTCATCGTCTGTCAAATCAAGGAACTCACCGAAGGTCGATGAGGCGGTCGCGTTGACAAGTATATTTAACTTGCCAGACTGCCTAATAATTTCGCTTGCGGCAAGGGTGACTTCATTCGTTCTTGTGGCATCGACAACACGGACTCTAGCTCGACCACCTGTTTGCGTGATAATGCTCTGTAAAGCGTCAAGTTTTGTTTTGTTACGGCCACTCAAAAAAACAGTGACCCCTTGCGCGGCGAGCAACTCTGCGACGACCGAACCAATTGCGCCTGATGCACCCAAAACCCACGCACACTGTCCGTCAAGGCCAAGGCTATATGAGGGTGCGGGGATCAACGCGCGCCCCGATCAACGCTCAGCGATTCAAAATATGTCAGGGTACCCGCAAGTTCGCAATACTCAACAACGTCTGAATAGAAAAATAACGGTTTCATCATGATGGTCTCTTTTAAAACGCAGCGGCGGCACGTCCAAGGCGATCTTGAATCCCTAGCCATTCGAGCGAATCAGGAACTTCTTCCCACAACATACAGGCATAGTTGCCCTGA
Source organism: Burkholderiaceae bacterium (assembly GCA_030728985.1). Lineage (GTDB taxonomy): Bacteria > Pseudomonadota > Gammaproteobacteria > Burkholderiales > Burkholderiaceae_B > Zwartia. Next base: position 10,024 of record JANQYI010000043.1, read on the forward strand.
TCAAGCGCCCGCAATGTCGCGTACAACGCATAGCTATAAGCAGCAGGCTGCACGGGCATGGTGACCCAATCGATTAGATCGTGCTGAGGTAGCTTGACCTGATCAATACTGTGCGTGACACATACTAGTCGTTGCATCGAACGCAGTGTTTGCAACTTGATTTCCTCGAATAATTTGGATGCTTTCACGAGCTTAATGGGAGTACTGGGTGCATAATGCGACTTCAGCGCTCCTGACACGCGCGGCGCTTGTGCATCAGGTTGGTGCACGGGCTTATCCAGCACCTGAGAGATCTCCTGATCAGTAATGTACCCGGGACGTAACAACACCGGACCCACCCCTTGACTGAGGCGCGATAGATCAATGATGGTTGACTCAATCCCAACTTCGCTAGAGCCACCCTCAAGAATCGACATTCCTGCTGCGACAAGTTCAGGAAACTCATCACGCACATGAGAAGATTGTGTCGGTGAAACCTGCCCAAACTTATTCGCAGAGGGACCCGCAATCCCGCCCTGCCCCGAAGGCTTACCTGCTGCAAACGTACGAATCAGTTTTTGAGCGATAGGATGTGAAGGGCATCGCAGACCCACACTGTCTTGTCCTCCGCTCACGACATCGGAAATATGCGATGCACGTTTGAGGATCAGGGTCAACGGACCCGGCCAAAACGCATCAATCAGCGCAAGCGCCTCGTCAGGCACCGAAGCGGCCCAATATGACAAATCCGCTTCGGGCGTCACATGCACGATCACAGGGTGATTGGAAGGACGCCCCTTGGCTTGATAGATGCGCTCAACCGCTGCGCGACTTTCCGCGTCCGCGCCCAAGCCATAGACGGTCTCTGTTGGAAATGCGACCAGACCACCCTCGAGCAAGACTTGAGCAGCCTGCTGGATCTCGAGATCTGAAGCGGTTTTCACGCGGCCATCCACTCAAAGCGTTGCCGCAACGGGCAAACGCAAGACCTGCACGACTTGGTTGGCATGGGTCACGGCCTCAGCAATCGTCTTGCCCGTACAGTTGACATGGCCCATCTTGCGTGCGCGACGTGCTTCGCGTTTGCCATACAGATGCAAAGACGAACCCGGTACTGCCAGCACCCCCGCCCAGTTAGGCTCGGCTTGTGTCTCGTCGGCGCCTGTGTACCAAACATCACCCAAAATATTGAGCATCACCACAGGTGCGAGCAAACGCGTGCTACCCAGTGGCAAACCCGCCATGACGCGCGCCTGTTGTTCGAACTGACTAGTCACGCACGCATTCATGCTGAAATGTCCGCTGTTGTGCGGACGGGGAGCGATCTCGTTGACGAGCAATTGCCCATCACCCAAGACAAAAAACTCCACACACAGCACGCCTTCGTATTTGAGGCCGCGTGCGATCGCCAGCGCGGCTTCGGTTGCGCGCGCGGTCATCGCAGCCGCTTGCATATCGACCGTTGTCACAGCCAAAATGCCCTGCTCATGGACGTTGCGCGCCACGGGGAAGACGGCGCACTGACCATCCAAGCCACGCGCAAGCACGACAGAGAGCTCTTCTTTGAGATCGAGCATGGCTTCGAGTACGCAAGGCACACCACCAAACTCTGTGAAAGCCTTCAACGCCTCTTCAAGCGAACGCACACGCGCTTGGCCTTTCCCGTCATAACCAAGACGAGCAACTTTTAAAATACCTGGAAATAGTTGCGTACCCGCAGCGCGCAAATCGGACTCCGAACGAATCGCTGCGTAAGGCGCAACCGCGACACCCTGACTTGCGATGAAGGCTTTTTCTGCGATGCGATCCTGCACGATCTCGACTGCATGCGCGCCTGGCGTGACACGGCAATGCGCTGCCAAGGTCAGCAAGCTTTGTGCCGGAACGTTTTCAAACTCTGTCGTCACGGCACGGCACCGTTGTGCCAGCTTGATCAGCGCGGTTTCATCATCGTAAGTCGCCTGGATGTGCAGATCGGCCACAGAGGCTGCAGGTCCTTCTGACGCAGGATCCAACACCGCCACACGATAACCCAGCGACTGCGCAGCATGACAAAACATCCGGCCTAACTGACCGCCACCCATCAAACCCAACCACTCACCCGGTGCGATCACAGGGGCACTCGCATGTTACGCGCCGCCTCGGTCTGACGTGCGCGGAAGGCAAGGAGCTTTTCACGCAAGGCAGCATCGGTCGTCGCGAGTGTTGCGATCACGTGCAAGGCGGCATTCGCTGCGCCAGCTTCGCCAATCGCAAAGGTCGCTACCGGGATACCCTTGGGCATTTGCACGATAGACAAAAGAGAGTCCTCGCCACGTAAATACTTGGAGGGTACAGGCACGCCAAACACAGGAATCTCTGTGAGTGCGGCCATCATGCCCGGCAAATGTGCTGCGCCACCCGCGCCGGCAATAATGCCACGCAAGCCTCGCGCTGCGGCCTGTGCGCCGTATTCGGCCATGTCTTGCGGCATACGATGCGCAGAGATTACCCGAGCCTCGCAAGGCACGCCAAAATCACCCAGCATATTAACCGCGTGCTGCATGACTTCCCAATCGCTGGACGAACCCATGATGACACCCACAAGCGGTGCACCAGCAGAAGATAAAGAGGTCATAACAAGCCTTGCTAAAAAAAAGGTCAGTGAGTCGATTAAGCGATCAAGCGATCCAGAGCTTCGCGATACTTGGCCGCAGTTTTAGCAATCACGTCCGTTGGCAAGCGAGGCGCTGGTGGGGTTTTGCCCCAGTCTTGCGTCTCGAGCCAGTCACGGACGAACTGTTTGTCAAACGAAGGCGGGCTGATGCCTTCGCGATAGCCCTCTGCGGGCCAAAAGCGTGAAGAATCGGGCGTGAGCACCTCATCCATCAAATGCAGCGTACCGTTCGCATCGAGCCCGAATTCGAATTTAGTATCTGCGATCATGATGCCCTTAGTGGCGGCAAAGCTCGCAGCCTCGGAGTACAGACGCAACGTGATCTCGCGAATACGCTCAGCCATTTCTTGGCCGACTTCTTTGATGACATGCGCAAAGTCCACATTTTCATCATGCAAGCCCATCTCGGCCTTGGCGGCGGGCGTAAAAAGCGGTTCGGGTAACTTACCCGCTTGTTTGAGACCCGCAGGCAATTGAATCCCGCAGACCGAGCCGCTCGCCAGATAATCTTTCCAGCCGGAGCCGATCAGATATCCACGCGCGACAGCCTCGACCATAATGGGCTTGAGGCGTTTGACCACAACAGCACGTCCGACGACCTGATCGCGCTCATTCGGGGCAACCACATCCTCGGGGTTGATCCCTGTTGAGTGATTGGGCAGGACATGTGCGAGCTTTTCCAACCAGAAGTCGGTGAGCTCTTTGAGAACCTGACCCTTGCCGGGAATCGGATCATCCAGAATCACATCAAAGGCGGAAATACGATCCGTCGCAATGATCAAAAGCTTGTCATCGCCCATCGCATACATGTCGCGGACTTTGCCGCGCGCAAGTAATGGCAAAGATTGAATGCTGGACTGGTAAAGCGCTGAAGCCATCTTTATTGCACAACCTGGGATAACTTGCCGGTCGCATACTGAGCCGCGACGTCCGACAGTGGCACAACCTTGATTTTACTGGCGTTGCCGGCCGTACCGAATTGCTGGTAACGCGCGATACAGATTGTCTTGGCCGCCTCACGTGCTGGCTTGAGGTATTCGCGGGGGTCGAATTTGCCTGGATTTTCAGCAAAGAAACGGCGAATCGCACCGGTCATCGCCAAACGGATATCGGTGTCGATGTTGATTTTGCGAACACCAAACTTGATCGCCTCTTGGATTTCTTCGACCGGCACACCGTAGGTTTCTTTCATGTCGCCACCGAACTGACGAATCTCAGCCAGCAATTCCTGCGGCACGCTTGAGCTGCCGTGCATCACCAGGTGGGTGTTAGGCAAGCGCTTGTTGATTTCCTTGATACGGGAGATCGACAAAATGTCGCCCGTGGGCTTGCGCGTGAACTTGTAAGCGCCATGGCTGGTACCGATCGCGATCGCGAGTGCGTCCAGTTGCGTACGGCGCACAAAATCCGCTGCCTGTTCTGGATCGGTCAACAACTGATCCATCGTCAGCTTGCCATCGGCACCGTGACCGTCTTCTTTGTCGCCTTCCATGGTTTCGAGCGAACCCAGACAGCCCAGTTCACCCTCAACCGTGACGCCTAATTTGTGCGCCATGTCCACGACTTGCTTGGTCACTGCGACGTTGTAGTCGTAATCGGCAATCGACTTGCCGTCTTCTTTGAGCGAGCCGTCCATCATCACGCTGGAAAATCCCAAGTCGATCGCACCCTGACAAATCTTGGGCGACTGGCCATGATCTTGATGCATCACAACAGGAATGTGGGGATAGGACTCGACCGCGGCTTGAATCAGATACTTAAGGAATCCCTCACCTGCGTATTTACGCGCGCCTGCGGAGGCCTGCATGATGACCGGGCTGTCAGTCTGAGCCGCCGCTTCCATGATGGCCTGCACCTGTTCAAGGTTGTTCACATTAAATGCGGGAATGCCATAACCATGCTCTGCGGCGTGGTCGAGAAGCTGGCGCATGGAAACTAAAGCCATGAGAGATCCTTTTTAGAGCAAAATGTCGGGGTTGTAGGGAATTTACCGAGTATTTTACGGCAGCATGGACGTATTTGCCCTCTGCTCCCCAAAAACTCGGCTCTAAGCAGTTTTGATCCTCTGATGAGAAGCCCCCATGCCGCACGGCAATCCCGATGTAAACAGCACCACCCCCACCATTTCTTGGCTCGCCGGCGAGCAAACGCTCACCTCGGCCTGGCGTTCTGAAAACGGCTGGGCGCCCCCTAAACGCACGGCACTCGCCGACGATACGATGAGTGCCGACACCGCCTACAGGCTAGCAAGCGAAGGCGTCGCGCTGATTTGGACGGGTGACTTTCAAAATGCCCGCCAACTCTTGCAGGCGTTGGCACGGCGCACGGCCAAACGCCGTCCAAAATACCTCGAGTTGCCCTACCCCGAGCGCTTTCATCAGGTCAGACTGGCGCGCGCGCAACGTGCCCGTACCCTAGGCATGCTGTGCTTGCCTGTTGAGCCCCATCACCTGCTCACACACCGCCGTGCACCCAATGTCAACGCGGCATGCGTCGCCGCCCACGGCGACAGCAAAGCCGGCTATGTCACACCCTTAACAGAACTGCTGGGCCTGATCAGCGCCTACGAGTGGCGTAAAAATGGGGTCGACGTTCCGGCGCTGGGTGTTCGGATCCATCCGCATTACGGCGTCTTTGCGCCCACCCGCTCAGAGTATCTCGAGCTCATCGCGCAGGCACCACTCCCACAAGGTCCCGGCATGTTGGGTCATGCGTTTGATATCGGTACAGGAACGGGCGTAATCGCCGCCTTGTTGCTCAAGCGTGGACTCACGCACGTGACTGCAACAGATACGAGCGCGCGCGCCCTAGAATGCGCCCAAGAAAACATCGAACGTTTAGGCTTATCGTCAGGTGTGAAGTTTGTGCAAACAGATCTGTTTCCTGACGGGCAAGCGGATCTGATTGTCTGCAATCCGCCTTGGCTGCCGGGCCGCCCTGCTTCAGGACTGGAGCATGCGATCTACGACCAGGACCAGCATATGCTCAAGGGTTTTATTAAGGGACTGCCCACACACCTGACCCCCCAAGGCGAAGGCTGGCTGATTTTGTCTGACCTTGCAGAGCATCTAGGTCTGCGCACGCGCGAGGACTTGCTGGAGTGGATTGAAACCGCTGGCCTTCGGGTGATGGAGCGGCTGGATATTCGTCCCATGCATGGCAAAACAAAGGACGAGGAAGATCCTCTCGCCGATGCACGTCGCGCTGAGGTCACCTCGCTTTGGCGGCTGCGTGTCTAAGGCCTAAATGCGAACACCCAAGCCCTAGAACGCCAACCCTCTGCGCAAATATGTTTTACGCAGCCGGAGGACGACGCGCGGACTTAGGCCTAAACGCCTTGACCACCGCATCGTCGGTCTCGATATAGGGACCACCGATCAGGTCGATGCAGTATGGAACCGCCGCAAAAATACCCGACGCGACGACTGAACCATCCTCACGCTTAAGCCCTTCAAGCGTTTCACTGATCGCCTTAGGTTGACCGGGTAAATTGATGATGAGCGCGGCATGATCTGCCGTTTCTCGGAGCACCGCGACTTGTCGCGACAAAATCGCAGTGGGCACAAACTGCAAGCTGATTTGACGCATTTGTTCGCCAAAACCCGGCATCTCGCGGGTGGCCACGGCCGTCGTGGCTTCTGGAGTCACGTCACGGCGCGCCGGGCCCGTCCCTCCCGTCGTCAGCACCAAGTTGCAGCGCTCGACATCCACTAACTCCCTCAACGCCGCCGAGATCGTCGGTGCATCATCTTGAATCAAGCGTGTGACAAATTCGATTGGCGTTGTGACGGCCTTTTCCAGCCATGCCTGCAAGGCAGGGATACCCTGATCCTCATAGACACCTTTTGAAGCACGATCTGAAACAGAAACGAGACCGATACGAATCGTATCGGGGTGACGACCAGCGTTCATCTTTGATACACCTCAAGCTGTGTTCTTAACTGTCTGACTTCTTCCATTAAATCGACCATCAGCGCCGCAGCTTCCAGATTGACCTCGAAGTCTCTTTGCGCACGGGCAATCTGACGCGCGCGGGCAGCCGCAGCACTGGCGAAAAGCCAGCGCTCTGGCGAGGTCTCCGCAATGATCACGTCGCGTTCAACACCCACGAAGCCCTCTCGCACCAGCGTGACGACCCAGTCGATCTGCTGCTCACACAAACATGCCATCTCATGCACGGACAGCGGCGCACTGTCATCGACCATGACGGCTGAGTAAATCGTCACCGATTTCATGCCTGAACTCCCAAATGGCTGCGCGGATTAAAAGGGGCTGCCTTGGCTAATGCTTGATAGGCTTCTTTCGCAGCCTCCGTCGTGGCGGGCGGCCACACCACCTCCAACACCAAATACAAATCACCCGCTGGATCACCTGGTAAGCCTTTGCCACGCAATCTGAGCTTGCTGGCCGGCTGACTGCCCGCACTGATACTGACCTCGACCTCACCCTGCAAGGTCGGCACACGGACTTGACCGCCACAAGCAGCCTCCCAAGGGGTGACGGGCAGCTTCATGCTGAGGTCCCGACCCTGCACTTGATAAAGAGGGTGCGCAGCAAAATGCACCGTCAAAAACAAATCGCCTGCCGGACCGCCTGCCTCGCCCGGCATACCCTGACCGGATAATCGAATCATCTGACCAGCCCGCACACCCACAGGAATCTTGACGCTCAAGGTGCGATTGACGAGCTGTGGACGACCTTGCGCATCAAGCTGCACGGAACGTAAGCCCAGCTCGCGCGTCACGCCATTGAGGCTGTCCTCCAGGGAAATTTCGATATCCGCGTGATGATCTTCGCCCTTGTAGGGTTGTTGCGCTCCGGTTTGAGGCGCCTCTGCGCCCGAGCCGCGCCGCTGCCGCTCAGCTTGCTTAAACAAGCTGGATAAAAAGTCATGAAACTGCGCATCATCCGGCGCGTGTCCGTCACCACCGGCGAACTCAAAGCCGCGATCCCAACCGGGTCCGGGTGCAGCGCCTCCAGAGGAAACATTTGTTCTAAGCTGATCGTAGGCCGCACGTTTTTCTTCGTCCCGCAGTACGTCATTGGCCTCGTTGACCTCGCGCATGCGGGTCTCCGCATCCTTTTCTTTACTGACATCCGGGTGGTATTTACGCGCGAGTTTGCGATAAGCTTTGCGGATATCATCCTGCGAAGCCTCTGGCGTTAGTTCAAGAGTTTTGTAGTAGTCTTTAAATTCCATGTGTGTGGCCGCAAAAAATGCGCCAAAAAGGTGGATACACCTTCACAATGGGGGCAAATTCACAAAATTACAAGCCCTTTTAAACAGACGAAGCCTCTATGCAAATCCATCACATTCCATTTGGCACCACTGACTGGTCAAACATCCCCGCCACGGAGCACCCCGGCACCACAGGCAAAGCATGTTGGCGGACACAACAGTTTGGCGCTATCCGCGTCAGGATGGTCGAATACACACCCGGTTATCTCGCGGATCACTGGTGTGAAAAAGGACACATTTTGTTGTGCTTGAGCGGCTCACTGCGCACCGCACTCAAAGATGGTCGTGTCTTTGATCTCAAGCCTGGCATGAGCTACCAGGTCGCGGATGGCGCAGAGCCGCACCAGTCCTCGACAGAGACTGGTGCAACGCTTTTTATTGTGGATTGATTTAGCCTACTGCGCGCTTTTGTAGAATATCCACGGCAGGTAGCGTTTTCCCTTCGAGGAACTCCAGGAATGCACCCCCACCTGTGGAGATGTAGCCGACCTTGTCCGTAATCCCAAACTTGGCAATCGCTGCAAGCGTGTCACCGCCACCCGCGATGGAAAAGCCCGCCGAATCAGCGATTGCGCGCGAGACAGACTCTGTACCCTGGGCGAAGGCCTCGATTTCAAACACACCAACGGGACCGTTCCAGACGATGGTACCGGCACTCTTCAAAATCTCGGCCAACTGCGCCGAGGTTTGTGGACCAATATCCAAAATCAAATCGTCCGCCTCGACCTTTTTGGCAGACTTAGTCGTGGCCTTGGCTTGCGCGGAAAACTCTTTGGCGCACACCACATCGACAGGAATAGGTACAGCCGCACCACGCGCCTGCATTTTTTCCATCACCGCACGGGCTTGAGCGAGTTGATCTGGCTCTGCAAGAGATTTGCCAATCGGCAAGCCTGCCGCGAGCATAAATGTATTGGCAATGCCGCCGCCAACGATCAGCTGATCGACCTTGTCAGCTAACAACTGGAGAATGGACAGTTTGGTGGAAACTTTCGAGCCGCCCACGATCGCCACCATCGGACGCTTGGGCGCCAACAAGGCGCGCCCAAGGGCTTCGAGTTCGGCTTGCAGCAAAGGACCTGCGCAGGCAATCGGCGCAAACTGCGCGATGCCGTGCGTGGTTGCCTCAGCGCGATGGGCGGTACCAAACGCGTCATTGACGTACACATCGCAGAGAGCCGCCATTTTTTTAGACAACTCCGGGTCATTTTTCTTTTCGCCTTTGTTGACGCGGCAATTTTCGAGCAAGACCACTTGCCCGGGCGCGACTGAAACACCGTCCACCCAGTTTTGCACAAGTGCAACAGGCATGCCCAACAACTCGGAGAGACGCTTGGCAATCGGTGCAAGTGAGTCTTCTTGTGTCAGCGTGCCTTCGGTCGGGCGCCCCAGATGCGAAGTCACCATCACCGCGGCACCGGCATCGAGCGCCAGGCGAATACCTGAAACTGAGGCACGGATTCGCGTGTCTTCGGTGATGTGGCCTGCGTCATCAAAAGGAACATTCAGATCAGCGCGAATAAAGACGCGCTTGCCTTTCAGTTTGCCGGCCTGAGCGAGTGCAGAAAGCGTGTGAACGGTGGTCATGATCAGCTTATTTTTACAAACAATTATTTAGCAGACATCAACGCAATCGTCGTATCGAGCATACGGTTGCTAAAGCCCCACTCGTTGTCGTACCAAGAGTTGACCTTCACCAGATTGCCCGAGACCTTGGTCAACGTAGCGTCGAAATTGCTCGAAGCTGGATTGTGGTTAAAGTCGACCGACACCAACTGTTCGGTGTTGTAGGTCAAAATACCCTTGAGAGGGCCGGAGGCAGCGGCATCCTTGAGGATGGCGTTGACTTCTTCGACGGTGGTGTCGCGCTTGGCTGTAAAGGTCAGATCCACGATCGAAACGTTGATCGTCGGCACACGCATCGCAAAACCATCCAGCTTGCCATTGAGCTCAGGCAAGACCAAACCAACAGCAGCCGCCGCACCGGTCTTGGTGGGGATCATGCTCATGGTGGCTGAACGGGCACGACGCAAGTCTTCGTGATAGACGTCGGTCAGCACCTGATCGTTGGTGTAGGCATGGATCGTGGTCATCAGACCTGTCACGACACCCAGTTTTTCATGCAAAGGCTTGACTAGAGGTGCCAAACAGTTTGTTGTGCACGATGCATTCGAGATGACGGTGTGCTCTTTCTTGAGCACGTCCTGGTTGACACCAAACACGATCGTGGCATCCACGTCTTTGCCGCCGGGTGCGGAGATGATGACTTTTTTAGCACCGCCCTTGAGGTGGGCCGACGCTTTTTCTTTGCTGGTGAAAAAACCTGTGCACTCGAGTACCACATCGACTTTCAAATCGCCCCAGGGCAACTCGGCAGGGTTACGGTTAGCCAATACGCGGATCTTGTCGCCATTGACCACCATGTAGTCGCCCTCAACGCCAACGGTACCGGGAAAGCGACCATGGGCGGTGTCATATTGCGTCAGGTGGGCGTTTGTCTTGGGATCGCCCAAGTCATTGATAGCTACGATTTCGATATCGTGCTTTTTGCCACCTTCGTAGTGTGCACGCAAAATGTTGCGACCGATACGACCATAACCGTTAATAGCGACGCGAATTGTCATGAGACCAAGCTCCTAAGGTTGGAAAATTTATAAGATATTTTTGACGGCCTGAGCGACTTTTTCAGCAGTCAGTCCAAAATGTTTAAACAACGCGCCAGCGGGTGCCGACTCGCCATATGTATCAATACCCACCACCGCACCCTCAAGTCCAACATATTTATGCCAAAAGGCGGTGACACCGGCCTCAACCGCGACGCGCGGCATGCCCTTGGGCAAGACAGAAGCGCGCCAGGCGGCGTCTTGCTTGTCAAACACATCGGTGCTGGGCATGGAAACCACGCGCACGGAGATGCCATCGGCCGCCAGGAGTTTTTGTGCTTCGATGGCGAGCGCCACCTCGGAACCGGTCGCGATAATCGCCGCCTTGACATTCTGCGCCTCTTGCAAAACATAGCCGCCACGCGCGACCTGTTTGAGCGTCTCGGCACTGCGCGCCACAAAGGGTAGATTTTGTCTGGACAGCAACAGTGCGGTCGGGCCGCCCGCATGCACATCCATCCCGATACTGCTGGGGCGCTCGACCGCGGCCAACCAAGCCGCCATCGTCTCGACCGTGTCGCAAGGACGCCAAACGGATAAATTAGGAATCAACCGCAAGCTGCTCGCATGCTCGATCGACTGGTGCGTCGGCCCATCCTCGCCCAAACCAATGGAGTCGTGGGTAAAGACATGCACCACACGTTGCTTCATCAGCGCGGCCATGCGCAACGCATTACGTGAGTAATCGGAAAAAGTCAGGAAGGTGCCACCAAACGGCAAGTAGCCACCATGCAGCGCCATGCCATTCATGATCGCCGCCATCCCGAACTCGCGAACACCATAATTAATATGACGACCAAACTGAATACCCTTCGCGCCAGCGCGCACAGCCCCGACGCCCTTCCAGTCCGTGAAGTTCGAGCCGGTCAAGTCTGCAGAGCCACCCAGCATTTCGGGCAACACCTCAACCAAGGCGGTAATGGCTTGCTGGGAAGCCTTACGCGAGGCCACGGTCTCTGCTTTTTCATTCGTTGCCGACAGTAATTTTTCAGCGACTACCGAAAAATTAGCGGGCAAGGTGCCTTTCATTCGACGCATAAATTCGACGGCCTCAGCAGGAAATTGCGCTGCATAAGCATCAAACGTTTTCTGCCAGCCTGACTGTGCCTGAGCGCCTGCAGTGCGTTGATCCCAGCCGGCATAAACCGCCTCAGGAATCTCAAAAGGCGCATGGGGCCAGCCAATCGCGGCACGCGTAGCGGCAATTTCTTCGGCACCAAGCGGCGCGCCGTGGACCTTGTCGGTGCCCGCAACGGTCGGGGCACCCTGACCAATCACGGTCCGACAAATCACCAGTGTTGGACGACCGTGCTGTGCGCCCAACTTGCGCGCCTGACCTAGCGCGGCATGCACCGCCTCGACGTCATGACCATTGGCCACACGCACAACATTCCAGCCATACGCCTCAAAACGCTTGGCGGTATCGTCAGCGAACCAGTTTTCGACCTTGCCATCAATCGAGATCCCGTTGTCGTCATACAGAACAACCAGCTTGGAAAGACGCAAAGTCCCCGCAAGCGAACAGACCTCGTGTGAAATGCCTTCCATCAAGCAGCCATCCCCTACGAAGGCGTAGGTATGGTGATCGACGATATTGTGCCCTGGACGATTGAACTCAGCCGCCAACAAAGACTCAGAGAGCGCCATTCCAACCGCATTGGCCAAGCCTTGACCCAGCGGCCCTGTGGTGGTTTCCACGCCGGAAGTGATACCGACCTCAGGATGACCGGGGGTTTTGGAATGCAATTGACGGAATTTACGCAGCTCCTCCATAGGGAGGTCATAGCCTGTCAAATGCAACAACGCATAAATCAGCATCGAGCCATGGCCGTTGGACAACACAAAGCGGTCGCGGTTGGGCCAGGCGGGATCGGTCGGGTTATGGCGCAGATGTCGCGTAAAGAGCGCTTCGGCCATCTCGGCCATCCCCATGGGGGCACCGGGGTGACCTGAATTGGCTTGTTGGACTGCGTCCATAGCAAGCGCTCGGATGGCGTCGGCAAGTTTGACGGGGGCAGCGATAGTTGGGCTCATGCGATGGGTCCCGGCCGGGTACTCACGGGATCAGAAAAATGGGTTACAAAACGTAGGAGTTTAGCACCCGTATATCCACGAAGACACAACCGAGCACACTGCATGGCTGACCCCCGCTTTTATTGCCCAGAACCCCTTTCGGCCCGACAAACCTTGACCCTCCCTGCCTCGGTCGCCCACCACGTCAGAGTGCGCAGACTCGAGGCGGGGAGCACCCTTATTATGTTTGATGGCCGCGGCGGCGAATTCCCTGGAACACTTGATTTTCAAGGGAAAATCGCCTCTGTGACGCTTGGCGATCTAGATCCAAAGGAAAACGAACTGGCGGGTGAACTGTGCCTGTTCCAGGGACTGCCGTCCGGTGACAAGATGGATTGGGTGATCGAAAAAGCCGTTGAGCTCGGCGTCAGTCGTATCGTTCCGATTAGCGCCCATCGCAGCATCCTCAAGCTCTCAGGTCCAAGACTTGAAAAGCGCCTAGCGCACTGGGCGGGGATTATCGAATCAGCCTCTGAGCAATGTGGCCGCAATCGGCTGATGCAAATTTCACCCCCTCAAACGCTTGAGGAAGCCTTGGGCGCACGTGCGATCGGAGAGCGTCTGCTGTGCGACCCCAACGCGAGCGAAGACCTCGAAACAAGACTTTTAAATCCTGCGTGCCAGGCCAAAACTGAACGAGCACTCACGATTCTGGTGGGCCCCGAAGGCGGCTGGAGTCCGGAGGAAGTTCAAAGCTGCGAGCGCAGCCAAACTCAACACATTCGCTTTGGCACACGCGTACTGCGCACAGAGACCGCAGGACTGGCCCTCGTCGCGGCCGCGACTGCTTTGTTACGCTGGTAGCGACTGAAAACCGCTCGACTGAAAACCACTCGCCTGAAAACCGAACATCGACTCAGGCGGGCGCATCACTCCAGGCATTGACCACGCCGGGCGCCGCCTCAGGGTGTTTTCCCGCATGGTGGATACCATAAATAAACACCCGACCATTTTTACGCGCGAACTCTACGGCGTCATTCAAAATCTGAAGAAACTGCTCTCCATCCGAGACGATCGCCGGATCAGCGGAGTGCAGATTATTTAAAACCAGTACGAAACCGCCCTCTTTTTGATCAAGCAGCGTGTCGCACAGGCAATCATACAGACCATCAAAATTGGCGCCAAAAAATTGCGGATAGTCGACGGCCTTGACGATGGCGCGAAAAACGGCCGATCGGCTGCGCGCTTTATCGCAATCCGCTGCGAACCATGCAAGTCCCGCCTCTTTAGCCGCGGCAGCAACCACATCCTGTCCACTCTGAGGATCAAAGTCTCCGCCGCGCTTAATCAGCTGCCGCAGTTTTGGCTCAAGTGTTTTACCCATAACGATGGCTCCTTCAAGCAGGCCACTCTATTGGATTGCTCCATCACAGCACAATCTCCGAATGCATCGATTTCTATGATCGTAAAGTTTTTATACTGGAAATATCACAAACAGTCACGACAATACATCAATTCTTTTCGACATAAATGATGCAGCGCAAGAGAAAATTTACAGCAGCTTCTTTTGCAGATCCTCATATCTTGGATCATTGGCCTCCACCACAGTAAGCGCCGTCATATTCACGATACGACGCACCGTCGCGCTTGTGGTCAGAATATGGACAGGCGCATTCGCACCCAACAAAAATGGTCCGACAGCGACGTTACCACCCGCTGCGGTTTTAAGCAGGTTGTAGGCGATATTACCGGAGTCCACATTGGGGCATACCAGCAAGTTGGCTGCGCCTTTCAGCGTAGACGAGGGGAGTATTTTCAACCGCAAGGCTTCGTTCAGCGCGCAATCCCCATGCATTTCACCGTCGACTTCAAGATCGGGCTCCTGTGCACGAATCAATTCGAGCGCCTTTTGCATCTTACTACCCGACTCAGAGCTACCAGAACCAAAATTAGAACGAGACAACAAAGCAACCTTGGGAATCACATTCAGTCGACGCATCTGATCGGCCGCCGCAATCGTGAACTCCGCAATTTGCTCTGCAGTCGGATCATCGTTGACATGCGTATCCACCAAGGCAAGCGTCTGCTCGGGCAACAACAAAATATTCATCGCAGCATAGGTCGCAGCGCCAGGACGTTTTCCGATCACTTGATCGACATAACGCAAATGGTCCGCATAACCACTGACTGTTCCGCAAATCATGCCGTCCGCATCACCCATGCGTACCATCGTGGCACCGATCAGGGTCAGACGACGGCGCATTTCGATACGCGCCATTTCTTTGGTCACGCCATGACGGCACATTTTTTCCCAATACGCATTCCAATACTGATGGAAACGCTCATCAAACTCTGGATTGGTGACCTCGACATCCTCGCCGAGGCGCAAGCGCAAACCAAATTTTGTGATGCGGTCCGCCAGCACCGAAGGACGGCCCACCAAAATAGGCTTGGCAAGTTTTTCGTCCACAATGACCTGAACAGCGCGCAGCACACGCTCGTCTTCACCCTCAGTAAAAACAATTCGCGCCTTGGCGCCAGAGCGCAAGAGCGCTTTGGCCGCGGAGAACATCGGACGCATAAATGCGCCAGAACGGTATACGAATTGTTCGAGCTGCTCGACATAGGCATCAAGATCGGCGATCGGTCGTGTCGCCACACCACATTCCATCGCCGCCTTGGCGACCGCAGGTGCGATGCGCACGATCAAACGTGGATCGAAAGGCTTGGGGATAAAAGATTTGGGACCAAAAGAAACGTCATAGTCACCATACGCGGCTGCGACCACTTCGCTTTGTTCTTCTTGGGCCAGATCGCAGATCGCGATGACAGCCGCCTTTTCCATTTCACGCGTGATCGTGGTGGCGCCCACATCCAAGGCACCACGGAAAATATAAGGAAAACACAAGACGTTATTGACCTGATTCGGATAGTCAGACCGCCCGGTGGCCATGACGATATCATCGCGCACCGCATGCGCCTCGGCAGGCAGGATTTCAGGATTGGGATTCGCCAAGGCCAAAATCAGCGGTCGCTTGGCCATGACCTTGACCATCTCGGGCTTGAGCACACCGCCCGCGGACAGACCAAGAAACACATCAGCCTCGCCAATGATGTCGGCCAATTGACGCGCGTCTGTTTTTTGAGCAAAACGCGCCTTGTCAGGGTCCATCAGAACCGTGCGGCCTTCGTACACCACGCCTTCGATATCGGACACCCAAATATGTTTAAGTGGTAACCCGAGATCGACCATCAAATCCAGACATGCAAGGGCCGCAGCACCGGCCCCCGACACCACGACTTTAACCTTATCGATATCTTTACCGACAACTTTCAAGCCATTGATAAACGCTGCCGACACGCAAATCGCCGTGCCATGCTGATCGTCATGAAACACCGGAATACGCATGCGCTCACGCAACTTGCGCTCGACCGTAAAGCACTCGGGCGCCTTGATGTCTTCGAGGTTGATGCCCCCAAACGTGGGTTCTAGGCTCGCGATAATCTCAACGAGTTTGTCGGGATCCTGTTCATTAATCTCAATATCGAACACATCGATACCGGCAAACTTTTTAAACAAAACCGCCTTGCCTTCCATCACAGGCTTGGAGGCCAACGCACCGATATTGCCCAGACCCAGTACCGCCGTGCCGTTAGTAATCACACCGACCAAGTTGCCTCGCGCGGTGTAACGAAACGCATTGGCAGGGTCCGTCACAATCTCTTCGCAGGCCGCCGCCACGCCGGGCGAATACGCCAAGGCTAGATCCCGTTGATTAGAGAGCATCTTGGTCGGCGCAATCGAGATTTTGCCGGGACGACCTTGCTCGTGATAATCAAGAGCGGCTTGGCGAAAAGTTTTTTCCATATCTGTGATGGCCCTTTGTCAGGTCAAGTGAATGGGTTGGATTCTAGCCCTTTTGCAAAAGGAGTCTTGCCAAATACCCCCGTTGGATCTAGGGTCTGTTTGATAGAGAGATCTAACTCAAGTGCTGCTCGCCTGACCGAAGCAAGATCGACCGAATCCAGCGAGGCTTGTAAAGACTCGGGCTCAACCCAAGCGGGCACAGGCGACTGAAACCACAAAGCCTGCAACCAGGCCAGACTACCACCGTGACCTTGAAGCAGCCAAGCCAAATTGTGCGAAGCGCCCGGTTGCGGCATCAAACTATCCAAACGATAACGCAAAGGCCACTGTTCGCATTGCGCGCACAACGCGGCTTGCGGAGATTGCGCCAGCTCAAAGAGCCGGGGGATTTTCTTTTGTAGAGATAAACTTTTGAGAGGCCTGCTCGCAGAAGCGCCAAAGGGCCCGAGCATTTCGAGCGTGCCATCCGCCAGCAACACCTCGGCCTGCACAATCCCGCTACGCATTAGACTACCCTCAAAGGGACTGGCAAACCACTGCGCCAAAGTTTGATGCGCCAAGGTCGCATCGTAGGCATGAGAAAATATACCCACTTCTTGCTGATGTAACGACCAAAGCGTCACGCCCGCATCCGCCCGCCACAGTCCGATCGTAGGATCGACGAGCTCGAGCCGCGCCCACTCCGCGCGCGAGTCCACCCACAAAATCGGACGCGCCGGATCGGCAAGCGCATCAGAGTCCAATAGAATCAATTGGACGCCAAATTCATGACATAAGGACTGCGCATGCAGCACATCGACCGCCCGCGCCGGCTTAAGCCATGCTTGGGCGCTCTGTTCTTCTTGCTCCCAGCTCACCGAACCCTCGCAGGTACGCGATAATCTGGCACAAAAATGTCCCCAAGGTGTCGCAGACGTTCTGCGCCCAGTCAGAAAAGCCCTTCGAGACGGTTGAGTAACCACTACAATTCTGCTCCTATAGGGAGAACGGCACCATGACCGCACTTGCAGCACGCACGCACGATACTGTCACATTTCACGCAGTCGAGCTTCTTAAAGAGGCCTCATTACTGACGCGCGCCGGGATTGACGTCATCAGCCTGGGTGTCGGAGAACCCGACTTTACCGCAGCGCCGGCCGTTGTGACAGCGATGGAGCAAGCCGCACGTGCGGGGAAAAGCGGCTATTGCCCACCGGCCGGCTTGCCAGAGTTGCGTGAGGCGATCGCCGGATTCTACGCTACCCATCTCGGTGCACCCGTCGATCCGAGCCGCGTGATCGTCACCTCGGGGGCAAGCGGCGCGCTCTTACTCGCGGCCATGGCGCTCATCAACCCGGGCGACGAGGTACTGATGCCAGACCCCTGCTATCCGCCCAACCGAAATTTTGTGGGCTCAGCGGGCGGCACCACCAAACTCATTCCCACCACGGCGGTATCGCGCTTTCAACTCTCCGCGCAGGATATTGCGCACCATTGGGGTCCCAAGACCCGCGGCGTCTTGATTGCTTCACCGAGCAATCCGACGGGCACCTCGATCGAAAGAGACGAACTCGCCCGTATTTTTAAAGAAGTACGCGCGCGCCAAGGTTTTGTCATGATGGATGAGATCTATCTCAGTCTGTCATACGATGGCTTGCGACAGTCTGCATTGAGCTTAGATGACGACGTGATCATCCTCAATAGCTTCTCCAAATATTTCAATATGACTGGCTGGCGCCTTGGCTGGATGATCGTACCCCCTGACCTGGTCGCGCCTATTGAAAAAATGGCGTCCAGCCTTGCGATTTGTGCGCCCACTCTCGCGCAATACGGTGCGCTCGCTTGTTTCGAGCCAGAAACACTGGCTCTATACGAAGAGCGTCGCGACGCGTTTCGTCACAGGCGGGACTTTATCGTGCCTGCACTTGAATCACTCAATATCAACGTGCCTGTTAAACCCGATGGCGCGTTTTACGTCTATGCTGATATTTCAGCGCATTCGCTAGACAGCTGGGCATTTTCTCAAGCGCTTTTACACAAGGCGCGCGTTGCCGCTGTCCCAGGACTTGATTTCGGTCCCGCCCATGCGGCGAACACCATGCGGTTTGCCTACACCACCGGGCTTGAGCGTTTGCAAGAAGCCATGCATCGACTCAAAACGTATCTCGGTTAACCAAGCAGCACACCCAGGAAGCACATCTTGAAATACAAAGACTTGAGAGACTTCATCTCGCAGCTTGAGAAAAACAACGACCTCAAGCGCATTGATACGCCTGTATCAAGCTCACTTGAAATGACTGAAATCTCAGATCGCGTTCTTAAAGCAGAAGGCCCGGCCCTGATTTTTCAACACGCCATGCACGAGGGCAAAAAAAGTGACATGCCGGTCCTCACCAACTTGTTTGGCACGCCCACGCGCGTCGCACAAGGCATGGGCGCGGCAGACACGACGGCGCTGCGTGACATCGGAGAGTTATTAGCCAGTTTGCGCGAGCCTGAGGCTCCAAAAGGTTTCAAAGACGCCCTGGCCAAAGTCTCCATGCTCAAAGCCGCTCTTTGGGACATGAGCCCAAAAAATGTCCGTGGCGCACCCTGTCAAGACATCGTCTGGGAAGGCAACGATGTCGATCTCGCCAAACTGCCGATCCAGACCTGCTGGCCGGGCGATGTCGCCCCCTTGTTGACCTGGGGGCTTGTCATCACCCGTGGGCCCAACGCACGCCGACAAAACCTGGGCATTTATCGTCAACAAGTCATCGGTCGTAACAAACTCATCATGCGCTGGCTATCACATCGCGGCGGCGCGCTCGACTTTAGAGACCACGCACTCGCGCATCCGGGTACCCCCTTTCCAATCGCCGTGGCCCTAGGCGCCGATCCCGCCACCACATTAGGTGCAGTAACCCCAGTTCCTGACTCGCTGTCCGAATATCAGTTTGCAGGGCTCCTCCGAGGCGGTCGCACCGAGGTCACCTCCGCGCTCGGCAGCAATCTTTCCGTTCCTGCAACCGCAGAAATTATTCTAGAGGGGCATTTACTTCCAAACAGCGATCCTCGAGCAATCCGACAGTCCGTCCCCGAAGGCGTGAACGCACCGCCCCCTTCCGAATATGAGCTCGCGCTCGAGGGCCCCTACGGCGACCACACCGGCTACTACAACGAACAAGACTGGTTTCCGGTCTTTACCGTCGATCGCATCACCATGCGACGCAATCCGATTTATCACTCCACCTATACCGGCAAGCCGCCCGATGAGCCTGCCGTGCTCGGCGTCGCGCTCAACGAAGTCTTTGTGCCGATCTTGCGTCGTCAACTCCCCGAGATCGTCGATTTTTATCTGCCGCCCGAGGGTTGCAGCTATCGACTCGCAGTCGTATCGATTCGCAAACAATATCCAGGACATGCGAAACGCGTCATGTTTGGATTGTGGAGCCTGCTCAGGCAATTCATGTATACCAAGTTCATCGTGGTCGTCGATCAAGACATCAATCCGCGCGACTGGAAAGAAGTCGTGTGGGCCATGACGACTCGGATGGATCCCGTCAGGGATACATTGCTGGTTGAAAACACGCCCATCGACTATCTGGACTTTGCTTCCCCAGTTTCAGGACTCGGCGGAAAAATGGGCATGGATGCGACCAATAAATGGCCCGGGGAAACGCAACGCGAATGGGGCAAACCGATCGACATGGATGCCGCCACCAAGGCGCGTGTGGATGCGCTCTGGGGATCTTTGGGTCTCTAAACTTTTGACCCCTGGTCTTTATCGCGCTTGATCCCGTCGGCTCAGCAACAGCCACAGAAAAAACGGGCCGCCGACAAGGCTGGTGATGACGCCGACGGGTAACTCGGCGGGCATCACAACCAGTCTTGCCAACCCATCCGCAAGCAACAGCGCCGCGGCGCCACCGATCCATGACATCGGCAACAGCAAGCGATGATCCGCGCCGAGCCACATGCGCACCACGTGGGGCATCACCAGCCCGATAAACGCAATCCCGCCCGTGACAGCGACTAGCGGTCCGACTAAAAGACAAATGCCGAAGATCAGTTCGAGGCGTACCCGTTTTAAATCAAAGCCAAGGTGGTGGGCCTCGCGTTCGCCCAGCAACAGCGCGTTCAGCACACGCCAGCGCGCGACGAGCCAAAGCGACAGCAACACGGACCAAGGCAACAACCAAACCAAACTCGACCAACTTGCACGGGTCAAGCTACCCAATGACCAGAACGCAAAACTACGAAATTGCGTATCCGAGGCAAAGGTGATGAGCAAACTCACCAGGCTCAATGCAAACGCATTGATCGCGATCCCCGCGAGTAACAAACCCGCTACACCTGGAACTCGCCGCCCAACAAGATAGGCGGCAACAGTCGCTAACGTCGCTCCCGCGAAACCTGCGAGGCCCGTTGACAGCAGACTCCCGAAACCGAGTAGCAGCGCGGTCACCGCCCCCAACGAGGCCCCCGCTGAAATACCAATCAAGGTCGGCTCAGCAAGCGGATTACGAAACAAGGCCTGCATCACGGCCCCGCTTAATGCGAGTGCGCCACCCACAATGATGGCGAACAACACACGCGGCAAACGCAACTCAAACAACACCGTCTGCGACAAAGGATCGCTCGCCTCGCGCCCCAAAAGAAGCGCAAAAAAATCAGACCATGCCACGTCCACCGCACCCGCGCGAAGCGACAGCAAACCCAAACAAGCCAGAACAAACAAACCGCCCGAGAAGAGCACCGCCCGCTTGCCCGCTCCTCGCGCCGTCATGCTCATTAGCGAATCGATTTGACTTCAATCACGGAGCGCTGCCCAGACTGCATGATTTCCTGCTTCATCACGAGATTTAGGCTTGGACAAAACCAGTCCGTGACTTGCGATTGAATCGGCGGGATGGGAATCATCGCGCCCCGCAGCTGCACGAGTGTAGGATCGGTGCCGCGCGAATACCGCACGGGCCAACACGCTTGCTGACCTGCCGCGGTTTCAATACGCTGCTGCTCGCCCACCGTTTTTTCACCCATCCGCACCGTCAAGGGCGTCGTGGGACCTCTGCGTGGGTCACCGATGGCCAGACGGAAAGACTGCGGCGCAAATCGTTGACCCGCCGCACTGATCGGCGCGCCATAGCCAAACAGACTGAGCATCTGCACATCGATGTCGGGATCACCCGCTTTTTTAACCTCGCCCGGCTGAGTCAGACTGGTTTTAGCGCCCTCCACACGCAGCACGTGATCCACCTCGGTTTCGCCAGACAACATACCGAGCAGCGCGTATTTCGCATAGCCCTTGATGAGCGCCTGGCACTGCTTGGTCGCAGGCTTTTGTACCTGACTAAAGCTGAGCTTGGCGGACACTTGAATGAGGCCGGAGCCGACAATTTCTATCTCGCTACCATTGTGGAAAAACTTCGCCTGACAGACCTCTGCCGCCGCCACATTCGTCAACCCTAGCAAGGCCAGGGTCGGCCATAAAGACTTCCACCCCATGGTGATTTCTCCCGATTACTTGGCGGTGAGCCAGGCAATCAATGCGTTTTCAAAAGAACGTGCTTCGTGCGCACGCTCATGATTCACCATACTGACCACCACATAACGCTTGCCGCTGGTCGACCAGACATAGCCCGCTACCGAGCGGACATCACGTAACCCGCCTGTTTTTAAATGCGCCAGGGACTTAGTCGCTGGATCACGCAAACGATAGCGCGTCGTCCCATCCACGCCCAGGATCGCAAGTGAAGACACATACTCGGGCATGACCGGTGAGATCCACGCGCGATTGAGCATCTGTGTCAGGCTGTCTGCAGAAACGACTCCATTTCTTGAGAGCCCAGAGCCATTATCCAGCACCATCCCCTTCATGGGTAAACCTTGTCGAGCGAGTACCTCTTGCGCGACCTGCACACTCCCCGCTACGGTGGCGGGTTTGCGTCCCGCCTCAGCACCCAAGGTCAGCAATAACACGCGCGTCATCACATTGTTGCTGCGCTTGTTGATCAAGCGTATCACTTCAGACAAGGGCGGTGACTGATGCGAAGCGACCGCCACGGCGCTGCTTGGGATCGCGCCCGAACGCACTTGCCCTGTCATGGTGCCGCCTACTTCGCGCCAGATTTCCCGCAACACGCGCGCACCGAATTCCTGTTGCGACAACGCCAGACGAAACACATCAAACTCGCCACAAGAACCAGCACCGCGCCCGGAGACACGAATGCGCACCTTATCCCCACTCACCGTCGTGTCGGTGCTGATGGAAGGCGACCCCGGACACTGTCCGTCCACCCAAGCCACATTGGCCTCGAGCTCGACACCGGGGATAGGAGGATCGACAAAGGGCTTCCACGTTTTGGTCGCAGGATCAGGAGAAAATACCAGGCGCATCGCACCAAAGCCCACCATAAACGCGTCTGGGCTGGCGTTGTAGGGTCGGTCTGCCGAACCGTCAAAAGTAGAAGGATCAATTGTCACATCGCCAAAGATTGAACGATCGATCACAATATCGGAGATCTCCTTGATCCCACGCAAACGCAAATCGCGCATCAGCCGCCAAACATCTGGCAACATCAACACAGGATCGCCACCTGCGCGTAAATACAAGGGGCCGCTCAACACACCTTTTTCATTGACCCGAGATTGGGCATCCAACATGAAATTGGTATGCCAGACATAATTGGGACCCAAGCGCGAGAGCGCGGCGTAGGTCGTGACAAGTTTCATCACTGAAGCAGGGTTACGCAAGGTGTCGGGCGCCACCGCCATCAATCGCGAGCCGCCCACCTCTTGAACAACCAGTGACAAGGATGACTCAGGCAACTTCGTCTTCGCCCAAGCGCGCGCCAACTCGGGTGGCATGGGGACTGTCGCAGACACTGGCGAGGCGACGGAGGATTTGACTTGCGCTTTGGCTTGCGCCCGCACAACATCGGGCATACAAACCAGGCCAACACCAACCAACACATTAAGCATCACGAAGCAGCTTTTGACTGAGCTGCGCCAAGTCCGTTGATTACCACCAGCCATACCATCACCAATTTAAGGGGTTAAGCCGACAGCATACAAAAAAAGCGCGCGGACAGGCTTAAAATAAGCAGTTTGTCTGTCAAACCTCTCAAGTCCGCCCAAAGGTTGCAAGCGTGCCCACCCCTCTTTCACTGTCTGATTTTGACTATGAACTTCCAGTCGAACTCATCGCTCAGACCCCAGCCGCCACGCGCACAGCCAGCCGTCTGCTGCATGTCGACGCCGCAGCAGGCTTGCACGACAGTCAGTTCGCACGCTTGACACAACGCCTCAAGCCCAACGATTTACTCGTTTTTAACGATACGCGCGTGATACAGGCGCGCCTGATGGGCCAGAAAGCGACGGGTGGAAAAGTTGAAGTCTTGATTGAACGTATCACCGCGACCCACGAGGCGCTGGCCCATGTCAAAGCCAGCAAATCGCCCGGTCCCGGCTCTGCGCTGCGTCTCGCCGATGCGGTGGATGTGACGGTCTTGGGACGCGCTGACGACTTATTCATCCTGAGGTTCGATGCCCCGGTTTTAGACGTTCTCGAGCAATACGGTACGCTCCCACTGCCGCCCTATATCGACCACCCACCTGAGGCACAGGATCTGCAGCGTTACCAAACTGTCTATGCTAAAGAACCCGGTGCCGTCGCCGCACCCACCGCGGGCCTCCACTTTGACGAAGCCATGTTCGAACAACTGGAGCAACTTGGCGTACAACGTACGTTCGTGACCCTTCATGTGGGTGCAGGCACGTTCCAGCCTGTTCGGGACGGCGATCTCGCCAAGCATGTGATGCATGCCGAGTGGTATACCGTGCCGGACTCGACTGTTCAAGCCATCGCTCGGGCCCGGGCGCTGGGTGGGCGAGTGATTGCCGTTGGAACCACAAGCGTGCGCGCACTGGAGTCCGCCGCCAAGCTCGATCCCTCGATGACGCAACCACAGTCTGGCGACACGCGACTCTTTATCCAACCTGGCTTTGAATACAAAGTCGTCGACGCGATGATCACTAACTTTCATCTGCCGCAATCCACCCTATTAATGCTGGTCTCAGCCTTCATCGGCCTCGACACGATGAAACGCGCGTACCAACACGCCATCCGTGAGCGCTATCGCTTTTTCAGCTATGGTGATGCCATGTTTTTAGAACGGACGACCTCCAAGTGACGCAATCGCCTTCCGACGAAAAAAAATCAGGCTTGACCTTTGAACTTCTCGCCACCGACGGCCAGGCTCGCCGTGGCCGCATGACGCTCAATCACGGCGTGGTCGAGACGCCAATTTTTATGCCGGTCGGCACCTACGGCACCGTCAAGGCCATGTTGCCCCATGAGCTGCTCGAGGTGGGCGCTCAAATCGTGCTCGGCAACACCTTTCACCTTTGGCTGCGTCCAGGCACCGAGGTCATCGCCAAGCACGATGGCCTGCATGGCTTTATGCAGTGGTCCAAACCCTTGCTGACAGACTCCGGAGGCTTTCAGGTCTTTAGCTTGCAAGGAATGCGCAAAATTTCCGAGGAAGGGGTGAAATTCGCGTCCCCCATCGATGGCGCCAGGCTTTTCCTCACCCCCGAAGAGTCGATGCGGATTCAAACCGAGCTGAACTCGGACATCGTCATGGTGTTTGACGAGTGCACGCCCTATATGATCGACGATAGACCCGCAGCCACTGAAGAGGCCGCGCGCTCCATGCGCATGTCCTTACGCTGGGCGCGGCGCTCACGCGAATCCTTTGACGCATTGAATAACCCAAATGCCTTGTTTGGTATCGTCCAGGGTGGCATGTTCGAAACCTTGCGCGACGAATCCCTGGAGGGACTCCAAGACATCGGTTTTGATGGCTATGCCATTGGCGGCCTGTCCGTGGGCGAACCCAAAGAAGACATGTTGCGTATCCTCAACCATGTCGCGCCTCGTCTTCCCGAACAGTCTCCGCGCTACCTGATGGGCGTGGGCACGCCCGAGGACCTGGTCGAGGGTGTCGCTCAAGGGATCGATATGTTCGACTGCGTGATGCCCACACGCAATGCACGCAATGGCTGGTTATTCACCCGTTTCGGCGACGTTAAGATCCGTAACGCGAAGTACCGCGACGACCCAAGCCCCCTCGACCCAAGTTGCCACTGCCATACTTGCCAACATTTTTCTTTATCCTATCTACACCATTTGCAACGGGCCAACGAAATTAGCGGCGCACGACTCAACACCCTGCACAACCTGCATTTCTACCTCACCATCATGGCGGAAATGCGCGAAGCCATCGCAAACGGTACATTTAATGCCTGGCGCAAGCAGTTTGCGAGTGATCGCGCCTCCAAGTCGGTACAATAGCCACCACCTAACTTTTTCTAAAGGAGACCTTAATGTCTGCTCAAGCAATATCCGGCCTCGTGCTGGCACAGGCTGGTGATACAGCAAGCTCACTGATGGGGATGGCACCCATTCTGTTGATGTTCGTTGTGCTTTATTTCCTGATGATTCGTCCACAGATGAAGCGCCAGAAAGAACACAAAGCACTGTTGGCCGCGTTGGCCAAGGGTGATGAGGTCATTAGTGCGGGTGGTTTGCTCGGTAAAGTCACCAAGGTGAGCGACAACTACGTCACCATCGAAGTCTCTGAACTGGCAGAAAAGCCTATCGAAGTCATGATGCAAAAAGCGTCCGTGTCCGCGGTCCTGCCAAAAGGCACGATCAAAGCACTCTAAGCCTGCCTCAATATCGCCCCGTCGCGCGTTGCGCGGGGCGCAATCCTTTTTTTGATCCCCGTCGGCAATGAATCGTTATCCCCTTTGGAAATACCTGACGGTGCTGATCGCGATTGTGATCGGCCTGCTCTATACCCTGCCTAACTTTTTTGGTGAGTCACCGGCTGTCCAGGTCTCGAGTGCCAAGGCAACGCTGAAAATCGATCCCGCCATGCTTGATCGCGTGCAAACGATCCTGCAGCAGGCAGATATCCCCAATTCGGGTGCCTCCTTCGAACTGAATGGCACGGTGGGGACGGTTCGCTTCCGTTTCCCCAGCACCGATATTCAGCTCAAAGCGCGAGATTTGATTGAAAAATCACTCAATCCAAATCCGGCCGAACCTTCATATACCGTCGCACTCAACCTCTTGCCCGCCTCACCCTCCTGGCTAAGCGCCATCGGCGCAAACCCCATGTACCTGGGCCTGGACCTACGAGGCGGCGTGCACTTTTTGCTCCAAGTCGACATGCAGGGCGCGCTCACTTCGCGCTATGACTCCTTGGTGACGGACTTACGTGTTGCCTTACGCGATCAGCGTATCGAAACCACGGGCATCGACCGCGACGGCATGTCAGTCGTGTTGTCGTTTAACTCCGCGGCCGCCCGCGACCGCGCCATCTCGACCTTGCGCACGCGCAACCCAGACCTGCAGATGCTCGAACGGACCGAAGGCGGTCGCTTGCAAATCGTCGGTCGCCTGAGCCAGGCCGCCATCACAGCGGTGCAAACGAGCGCCTTGAAACAAAACATCACCACGCTTCACAACCGCATCAACGAACTTGGTGTCGCCGAGCCGATTATTCAACAACAAGGCACCGACCGGATTGTGGTTCAACTGCCGGGCGTGCAGGACGTTGCCAAAGCCAAGGATATTCTCGGCCGAACCGCCACCCTTGAAATTAGGATGGTCGATGACTCCCCCGCAGCGACCAATGCGTTGGCGGCAGGAACGGTGCCTTTTGGTCTGGAACGCTACCTCGATCGCGATGGGCGTCCCATCCTCGTGCGTCGCCAGGTCGTGCTGACAGGTGAAAATCTTCAAGATGCGCAAGCGGGTCGTGATGGTCAAAACCAACAGCCCGCTGTTCATCTGACCTTGGACTCCAAGGGTGCTCGGATTTTCCGAGACGTGACCCGCGACAACGTCAACAAGCGCATGGCGATTTTGTTGTTTGAAAAAGGTCGTGGCGAGGTGGTGACCGCTCCTGTCATTCGCGCTGAAATTCCTGGCGGTCAGGTGCAAATCTCAGGCAGCATGACGGCCGAAGAAGCGGCTGACACGGCCTTGTTATTGCGCGCGGGCTCACTGGCCGCGCCGATGGAAATCATCGAAGAACGCACGATCGGACCGAGCCTCGGTGCTGAAAACATCGAAAAAGGTTTTAACGCTACGCTGTATGGCTTCATCGGCATCGCCATTTTCATGGTGATTTACTACCACTTGTTTGGCGCGTTTTCCACCGTAGGTCTGTGTCTCAACATCTTGCTGCTGCTTGCGCTGCTCTCCATGTTGCAAGCCACCTTGACGCTTCCAGGCATCGCCGCGATTGCCTTGACGCTGGGGATGGCGATCGACTCCAACGTGCTGATCAATGAGCGAATACGAGAAGAGTTACGCAAAGGCGAGTCGCCTCAAAACGCGATCAACCTCGGCTTTGATCGCGCCTGGGGCACGATTGTCGACTCCAACCTGACCACGCTTATCGTGGGTGTCGCACTGCTGATCTTTGGCTCCGGTCCCGTGCGAGGCTTTGCCGTTGTTCACTGCTTAGGCATTCTGACCTCCATGTTCTCGGCCGTGATTGGCGTGCGTGCGCTCGCCAATCTCTGGTATGGCCACAAGAAAAAGCTGCAGTCAATCTCGATCGGCACTATCTGGAAACCCAAGGACTGATCATGGAACTCTTTCGAATCAAAGGCACCATCCCCTTTATGCGACATTCGCTGGTGCTCAACATCATCAGCGTACTGTTCTTCGTGGCAGCGGTCTTTTTTATCGTTACGCGCGGCTTTCACCTGTCGATCGAGTTCACGGGCGGCACGGTCATGGAGGTGAGCTACACCCAGGCGGCCCCTCTTGAGCAGGTCCGAAGCTCCATTTCTGGCCTAGGCTATTCAGACTTTCAAGTCCAAAACTTCGGCACCTCCCGCGACGTGCTGATCCGCTTGCCCCTAGCAGCCGGCCAAAGCTCGAGCATTCAGAGCGAAGCCGTGATGAAGGCCCTGAAAGCAACAGATCCAAACGTCGAACTGCGCCGCGTCGAGTTTGTCGGTCCCCAAATCGGTCGCGAGCTTGTTGAAAACGGTTTGCTTGCCCTGTTGTTTGTGGTGATCGGCATTGTGATCTACCTTGCGATCCGCTTTGAATGGAAGTTCGCTATTGCAGGCGTGCTGGCCAACTTGCATGACGTGGTGATCATTCTCGGTTTCTTCGCGTTTTTTGGGTGGGAGTTTTCTCTCGCCGTGCTTGCCGGCGTGCTGGCGGTACTCGGCTACTCGGTCAACGAATCGGTTGTGATCATGGATCGTATCCGTGAAAATTTCCGTAAAGAGCGAGACGTTCCCGTGGTTGAAGTGATCGACAGCGCAATCACACAGACCATTTCACGCACGATCATCACCCACGGCTCAACCCAGATGATGGTGCTGACCATGCTGATTTTTGGTGGTCCGACGCTTCATTACTTTGCGCTGGCTCTGACCATCGGCATTTGGTTCGGTATTTATTCCTCCGTGTTTGTTGGTGCATCGATTGCGATGTGGCTCGGTATCAAGCGAGAAGACATGATCAAGCCGATCAAAAAGCCCGATGAGCTCGAAGAGACTTATCAGGAATAAACAACCCAACGCCCACGGGATCAACACCCGCTCCGGCACCATCATGCAAAAAACAGATAATCCCAAAAAAGTATTCATCCGCACCTTTGGCTGCCAGATGAACGAATACGACTCCGACAAAATGCTCGATGTCCTGGGACAAGAGCGTGGCGTGGTGGTCACGCAAAATCCCGAAGACGCTGACGTCATTTTGTTTAACACCTGCTCCGTGCGAGAAAAAGCGCAGGAAAAGGTGTTTTCCGATCTCGGTCGCATCAAACACCTCAAAGCTCTCAATCCCGATCTCGTGATCGGCGTGGGCGGTTGCGTCGCCAGCCAAGAAGGCTCGGCCATCGTCGATCGCGCGCCCTATGTCGATGTGGTGTTTGGACCCCAGACCCTGCATCGCTTGCCTGAATTGATCGCGCGTCGACGCTCCGAGGGTCGCTCGCAAGTCGACATCAGTTTTCCTGAGATCGAAAAATTCGATGCGATGCCGCCCGCCCGCGTCGAGGGCGCGACCGCCTTCGTCTCGATCATGGAAGGCTGCAGCAAATATTGCAGTTTCTGTGTCGTGCCCTACACCCGTGGCGAAGAAATCTCGCGTCCGTTTGAAGATGTGCTGACCGAGGTCGCCGACCTGGCTGACCAGGGCGTCAAAGAAGTCACCTTGCTCGGTCAAAACGTCAACGCCTATCGCGGTCGCATGAGTGCAGACGCCAATGCCGAGATTGCCGACTTTGCCACACTCCTTGAGTACGTCCACGAGATCCCAGGTATAGAACGCATTCGCTACACCACCTCCCACCCCAAGGAAATGACCACGCGCATGACCGAGGTGTACGCACGCCTGCCCAAGCTGGTGTCCTTTCTCCACCTGCCCGTCCAGGCCGGCAGCGATCGCGTCCTCGCCGGCATGAAACGCGGTTACACCGCGATCGAATTCAAATCCGTCGTCCGTAAATTACGTGCCGCGCGTCCAGGTCTAACACTGTCCTCCGATTTCATCGTTGGGTTCCCTGGTGAAACCGAAGAGGACTTCGAAAAAACCATGAAACTCATCGAGGAAGTCGGTTTCGACACCTCTTTTTCCTTTGTGTACTCACGCCGTCCTGGCACACCTGCCGCGGACCTGACCGACGATACCCCTCAAACCGTCAAGCTGCAGCGCTTGCAACGGCTGCAAGCGCTCATCAACGAGCAAGCGCATGCGATCGCGCGCAGTATGGTCGGTTCAACTCAACGCATCCTTGTTGAGGGCACTTCCACGCGTGACCCCAACGAGCTTAGCGGTCGTACCGAAAACAACCGTATCGTCAATTTTCCAGGACATCCACGACTGATTGGTCAAATGATCGATGTCGTGATCACGGATGCGATGACCAACACCTTCAGAGGTCGCGTCGCGATTCAAGACGAGGTCACACAATGAGTCGCCCCCCTGTCAAGACCTCCTCGCGAGCGCGCCCCCTACCCGTCAAAATGACACTGGACGGCAGCAACCAGCAACTGGCTAACTTGTGTGGCCCTCTGGATGTGAATCTTCGCCAAATCGCTGATGGTCTCGACCTCGAGCTGACCAGACAAGGCAACAAACTGACGATCCGTGGCGCGCATGCCGAGGCGGCGAGCAAAATGCTGTTTGCTTTTCATGATCGTGCTGCCCAACACGCTCTGTCTGTCGATGATATTCAGCTTGGTCTCGTAGAGATTGGCGTAGGTCGTTCCGTCACGCCCACCATGCCCACGTTTGATCCCAGCGAATTTCCACCCCTCGATGACGAGAGCGGCACCATCGCCTTGCGCACACGTCGCAGTGATTTGCGTCCGCGGACTCCCCGGCAGCGCGACTATCTCAACAACATTCTCAAACACGACATCACCTTTGGCGTGGGTCCCGCCGGCACAGGTAAAACCTGGCTCGCGGTGGCGTGTGCGATTGACGCCATGGAACGCGATACCGTGCAGCGCATCGTGCTGACACGTCCGGCCGTCGAGGCGGGTGAACGTCTGGGCTTTCTGCCTGGTGATCTCGCTCAGAAAGTCGATCCCTATTTACGCCCACTCTATGATGCGCTCTACGACTTGATGGGTTTTGAACGCGTACAACGTTTGTTTGAAAAACAAACCATCGAAATCGCACCGTTAGCCTACATGCGAGGTCGTACGCTGAACCATGCGTTCGTGATTTTGGACGAAGCGCAAAACACGACCCCCGAACAGATGAAAATGTTTTTGACGCGCATCGGGTTTGGCAGCAAAGCCGTTATCACGGGCGACCCCTCGCAGGTTGATTTGCCCAAAGGCCATAAAAGCGGACTGGCGCATGCAGTCAAAGTCCTTGAGGACGTCAAAGGCATCGCCGTGACCAAATTCACGAGTCGCGATGTCGTGCGGCATCCTTTGGTGGCCCGTATCGTCGACGCGTATGAACAAGCCGAACAACACGCCAGCTGAGCTCTCGCTCAACATCCATTACGCGGTCGAGGCGCCAACGTTGCCGCGCTGGAAAATACGTCGTTGGATCCAGCGTTCCATGCTCGCAGCCCAACAAGATGGCAAGATTTCTTTTAACCGCATGCAAGTCGGTCTGCGTCTCGTCGGATTAAAAGAAGCGCAACAGCTCAATGCCAACTACCGTCACAAAAACTACGCCACCAACGTGCTGACTTTTGAATACGGCGTGCTGCCTGATGGCACAGCCGCGGGGGATATTGTGATTTGTGTCCCCGTTCTCAAGCGCGAAGCCAAAGAACAACGCAAAGATTTTCTTTGTCACGCCGCGCATTTAATCATTCACGGCACCTTGCATGCACTTGGCTACGATCACCTCAAACCGCGAGATGCCCAACACATGGAATCCTTAGAAACGCTTATTCTCGCGCAGATGGGGATCGATAACCCTTACTTGATGACAGAGAAATGACACGACTTTCAGGTTATCCTTATCTCTCCTAAACTCTGTCCTTGGACGATGTCAGATCCCTATCCTGCTGCCGACTCTTCTACTACGTCGGCCAAGCCAAACCGCCCCCGCCTCCTTGATCGCCTCTTATCATTGGTTCGCCGCGAACCCGAAGACCGCGAAGGCATCGTCGCTGTACTCGATGCTGCCCGCGAACGTGAGCTGATTGACGCCGACGCCTACTCTATGCTCAAAGGTGCTCTGGCAGTCTCAGAACAAACTGCGGTGGATGTCATGATGCCCCGCGCTCGCATG
This sequence comes from Burkholderiaceae bacterium, assembly GCA_030728985.1. GTDB lineage: Bacteria > Pseudomonadota > Gammaproteobacteria > Burkholderiales > Burkholderiaceae_B > Zwartia. The sequence continues at coordinate 42,211 of JANQYI010000043.1, forward strand.
GACATGCTTGACGTCTCGTTGCCGATCGCAACTCTCATGCCTGAAATCATCGAAGCCGGCCACTCACGCTTCCCCGTCTTTGAAGGCTCGCGCGACAACATCATCGGAGTAGTGATGACCAAAGACCTCTTGCGTCATCTGCTCAATACAGAGCTGACGTTGCGCGACCTCGTGCGCCCCGCCGTTTTTATCCCAGAATCAAAGCGCCTGAACATCTTGTTGCAAGAGTTTCGTCGCAATCGCAACCATATCGCGGTGGTTATAGATGAGCACGGCGGCATTACCGGCCTGGTCACGCTCGAAGACGTGCTTGAGCAAATCGTCGGTGCAATCGAGGACGAATACGACGTCGATGGCGCGAAAACGATTTTCCCTGATGGGGTACGCGCCTGGCGCATCTTGGCCACAACTGAGATCGAAACCTTTAACGACGCACTCGGTGCGGATCTTCCCACGGGCGAGTTCGACACCGTGGGCGGTTGGCTTGCGCACGAACTCGGTCATATCCCCAAACGTGGTGATGCTTGCTTGCACGGTGACCTACGCATCGAGGTCATGCGCGCCGATGCGCGACGGGCCCTCTGGTTGCGCGCCAAAGCACGCGGTAAGGCCGAACCCGTGCGAGTGAATACGCCAGCGTGAAGACGCTCTGGCTCAAAGGGCGACTTGCACTTGGGTTGCTTGCCGCCGGAGCAGTCCACGCCCTAAGTTTTGCCCCCGATCCACTGCCTACCTGGGCGCTCAGCCCCTTGCAGCTGTGTACCATGGCATGGCTCGTCACTTGCGTCTGGCGCGCGCCCAGCGGCCTCTACGCAGCCCGCAGAGCCTGGTTTTTTGCTTTGGGTCATTTTGTTGTCGGTTTGTATTGGTTGACCACCAGCATGCATGTGTATGGCTATATGCCCATGCCGCTTGCGATTGTGGCGCTGGTCGCACTGAGTGCTTATTTAGCTTTGTTTGCCAGCCTGGCCGCATGGCTGGTGCATCGGGTGAAAGCCGTGACGCAAGGCTCTTTGTCTGCAATCTGTTGGGCAAGCTTTGCTTGGGCAAGCGCCTGGACCGTATCCGAGTGGCTGCGCGCCACACTTTTTACAGGCTTTCCCTGGCTCAACAGCGGTTACGCGCATGTCGATAGCTGGTTTGCCGGTTGGTCGAGCGTTTTAGGCTTGTATGGCGTGACCTTTGTGACCGCCTTTAGCGCGGCGGCGATTGCCACACTTGTGGGCACCCGCACACGGACTCAAACGCCCCTGCGTGCATTAGTCGGCGTGTTCGCGATCCTGTTCGCTTTGTTGGGCCTGATCTTTGGACACATTAAGTGGTCCACGTCTGCGGGCGCACCGCTCGTGGCACGCCTCGTTCAAGGTAATGTCGATCAAGGCGTGAAATTCACACCTGATCATCTCTATAAAATCATTCAGGAACATCTTCGCCTCGCGGCCACCCCCGTGCCCGTTGGTACTCCACAACCGCAAGTCGTGCTGCTACCCGAGACTGTCATGGCCGTGTTTCAACATCAAATCGCCCCCCCCGCTTGGCAGGCCTGGATTGATATTGCGAAAGCCCAACGCAGCACGCTCCTGATCGGTTCTGCGCTGTATGACAGCAAGACCGGTGCCTACACCAATAGCGTCATTGGGATCGATGGCGCCACAACGGCACAACAACTGGTCGACGCTACCATGGCGCAACGCTACGATAAAAGTCATCTAGTGCCTTTCGGTGAATTTGTGCCTTTTGGTTTTCGATGGTTTGTGAACCTCATGTCGATTCCGCTCGGCGACTTTACGCGCGGCGCTTCCACACAAAAACCATTCGCAATCGATGGTCAACGAATCGCGCCCAACATTTGTTACGAAGACATCTTTGGCGAAGAGTTACTCCCTGCCGTGCGCGGGACGCCAGGCACGCCCGGCACGCAGGATGGCGCGACCATCTTGGCGAACTTTAGCAACCTCGCCTGGTTTGGCGACTCGTGGGCGCTGAGGCAGCACTGGCAAATGTCACGCCTGCGTGCCATCGAAACATCCCGTCCCATGTTGCGTGCGACCAATACCGGTGCTACGGGTGCGATCGACCATCGCGGTCGCGACATCGCGCAGCTTCCTCCCAATCGCGTGGGCGTGCTCGACACCACCGTCCAAGGACAGCAAGGACTCACCCCTTACGTGCGTCTGGGTAACGGACTGATCCTCGGACTCTCGGTGCTGATCCTGTTTGCGGCGTGGTGGCGACGAAAAAGCACAAGCATCAACAACACCCTCAACGACGACCGCAGCGCATGAGCGCGCTCCGTCTCCAAGCAATCGAACACATTTCCGAGGTCGAGCCTGCGCGCTGGGATCGCCTCGTCGCGGATAGCGGCGGCTCAGTCTTAAGTCAACACGCGTTTCTACAAGCGTTTGAAACCTCAGGGTCCGTCGCCCCCGATACGGGTTGGCAACCCCGTCATCTTTTATTGTGGGAAGCCGAGGAACTGATTGCAGCGATTCCCTTGTACGCCAAGGGACACTCCTACGGAGAGTTCGTGTTCGACTGGGCTTGGGCTGAGGCCTATCAGCGCAATGGCCTGGAGTACTACCCAAAATGGCTCAGCGCGATCCCCTTCACGCCCGTTCCCGGCGCGCGACTCCTGACCACCGCACCCTATCGCTCGTTGGCCGCCGCCGCTCTTTTGCAATGGGCTAAAAAAAGCGGCCTCTCCTCACTGCACGTCCTCAACACCACCCCCGAAGACACTGAGGCGCTCATTGAAGCCGGCTGTATGCGTCGCACCCACACACAGTTTCACTGGTTTAACCGCGACTGGCCCGATTTCGACAGCTTTTTATCCAGCCTGACACAACCCAAGCGCAAAAAAATCCGCGCCGAACGCCGCAAAGTTCGCGAAGCCAGTGTCACAACATCTGTCCGCTCGGGTGCGGAAATTACTGCAGAAGACTGGGCGTTCTTTTATCGTTGTTATGCCAATACTTATCATGTGCGTGGAAATGCACCCTATCTCACGCCTGAGTTTTTTCTAACCGTGGGTGAAACACTGTCAGAGCATTGCGTCATGGCTATCGCCGCACGGCGCGATCAGCCCATCGCTGCCTCACTGCTCTGGCTTGATACCGTGGATGGACAGCACAAGCTCTATGGACGCTATTGGGGTGCACTTGAGCACGTCGATTGCCTGCACTTTGAACTGGCCTACTACACTCCGCTCGAATGGGCACTTGCGAACAATATTGCCGTCATCGAGGGTGGCGCGCAAGGCGAACACAAACTCGCCCGCGGCTTTGAGCCAGTCCAAACCCAATCCGTGCATTGGCTCGCGCATCCGGGCTTTGCCGATGCTGTGGACAAGTTTCTGAAGAGGGAGCGCGCTGGAGTCGATAACTATTTAGGAAGCCTAAGCTCGCCTTTTCGGGGTGAAGTGGGGGATTGAGATTAAGACTGCATTCTCAATTAAAAAATTTTATGCAGCTAAACGCCACCCGGTCCGCGTATCGGAGAAAACAAGCTTCTCACTTTGACGAAAATCAAGTTCAATTAAACGATTTATGATTTCCTGAACCTTGACATTGCCGTCAATTTTTTCAAGATAAAGTAACCTGACGAGCCGGTCATAACCCTTGGGCATGCGCCCCCTTCTCTCCCATAATGACACCGTTTGCTCAGTACTCCCTAAGAGATCTGCCAGACGTTTTTGTGAGAGACCAATTTCTTTTCTTAAAAATCTTATTTCTGTCGCATTCAAATTGGACTTTGCTGCAACAGATCGTCCGATAAGCTCATGCAGCTCATCCACGTCACTAATCGAAACAGCCTTCTCACCATCGACCTCACAAACGTCATAGCCATTTGTCAGCCAGACATTTTGTAAACCACATTCGGTGTAGTGATACATGTGAGTTCTCTAGGCTTTGCTCATAGACAATACGTAAAGCATTTGCATCATTGAGACGAAATGGGATGACATTGACCATACCCATAATTATTATGGGTATTATATGATCATCCTAATACTTTTACATATTTAAACAGCCGTTACATTTCGAACAACTTAAACACCAAACACTGCATCTACCGAGGGATCAACTTGCATGAAACCCAAAATTTGTGCATAATCCCGTTTCTTCGCTGTCGACACATCCAACAGAAATGTCGGGTGCCATTATCGAAGTCAGCACCTCCAAAGTTCTCTCAGTTCGGTTCTTTTGCGGTCTGTACTGAAATGTTTGGGGGTATAGCTCAGCTGGGAGAGCGCTTGCATGGCATGCAAGAGGTCAGCGGTTCGATCCCGCTTACCTCCACCAGTCTAAGCGAGGTATTTTTGTTAGTCCTGTCCCCTTCGTCTAGAGGCCTAGGACATCACCCTTTCACGGTGAGTACAGGGGTTCGAATCCCCTAGGGGACGCCAGTTTTTGGCATCTAGTATTTAGAGTTTTCTCCGCTGCGGAGCGGTAGTTCAGTTGGTTAGAATACCGGCCTGTCACGCCGGGGGT
>JANQYI010000044.1 GCA_030728985.1 Burkholderiaceae bacterium
CGCAAGAGCAAGGTCATGCCTTGATCGACGCCTTTACGGTCACCATCGAAGTGGTCGACTCCCGCTGGCAACAAGGCAACGATACCGAGGCGTTACTCAAACTCGCGGATATGCAATCGCACGGTGTCTTAGTGGTCGGACAGTGGCAACCCTATGGCGAACAAGAAGCACGCCGTGACTGGTCCAAGCAGCGCTGCACGGTCAAAATTGGCGAGCAATCACCGCTGGAATTTGTCGGCACACACTCGATGCAGGATCCGCGCTGGGTCATCCCGGCGTGGGTACAGCATGCGACGTCGGGTGGTCAAACTTTAGCTGCTGGCGCCATCGTGACCACGGGCAGTTGGTCAGGTGTACCTGCCGCGCAAGCGGGCGATTTCGTTGTGGCTCAGTTTGACGGCATTGACTCCGTCTCCGTTCAACTCTAAACAGGTCCGCGCACGATGCAACCCCTTCATGGCGTCAAGATTCTTGATTTCAGTACCCTCCTGCCCGGTCCCATGTGTACTTTGCTCTTGGCCGACGCAGGCGCCGATGTCATCAAAATCGAACGGCCCGAGGGTGATGATATGCGCGCCTATGCACCCAAGCTCGGCGAGGATAGTGTCAACTTTTCTTTGCTCAATCGTGGCAAAAAATCCATCATCGCCAATCTCAAAGATCCCCTCACGCGCGAAAAAATAGAAGCGCTGATCCGCGAAGCGGACGTCATTGTCGAACAATTCCGTCCAGGCGTGATGGATCGCCTTGGTCTGGGCTTTGAACAGGTACATGTCTTAAATCCCAAGCTCGTTTATTGTTCGATCACCGGCTTTGGTCAAACGGGCCCCTATTCGCAGATTGCTGCCCACGATATGAACTATCAAGCCAAAACCGGCATGGTCGGACTGGGTGCCGGCGCGGATGGTGCACCGCAAGTCCCGCCGGTCTTGGTTGCGGACCTCGCCGCGGGTGCTTACCCTGCTGTGATGAACATTTTGCTGGGCTTGCGCCAACGCGACCTCACTGGAGAAGGTTGTCATCTGGATGTTTCGATGGCCGATAATTTATTTCCCTTGATGTATTGGGGTCTTGGGCATGGTTGGGCTGCAAACCTCTGGCCCAAAGCGGGTGACGAACTTTTAACCGGCGGCAGTCCGCGCTACCAGATCTATCAGACCTCCGATCTGAAATACTTGTCTGCCGCCCCCTTGGAGGACAAGTTCTGGAAAAGGTTTCTGGAGTTGATTGGAGCACCCGAACTCATCGACCTCGAACAACCCACTCTGGTCAAAGCCAGCATCGCCCGCATCATCGCAGCACATCCCGCCGCACACTGGACGACGCTCTTTGAGGGCCAGGATGTCTGTGTCGCCGAAATCGTGACTTTAGAACAGGCGACGCAGGACAAACACTTTCAAGAGCGTGGCGTCTTTAAGCGACAGCTTAAAACCAGCAGTGGTAAGGTGCTATCTGCGCTGCCGACTCCGCTATGCTCGCCCTTTCTGAGTCCTGATACGATGGCGACCAGTCCAAGTCTAGGGCAGCATACCGACGACCTTTTATGATTCACATTACCGAACTCCGCCTTCCACTCGAACACACCGAGGACGCCTTGCGTGCCGCGGTGATCGAGCGGCTTGGCATTACTGATACCCAATTATTGTCGTTCGATATTTTTAAACGTAGCTACGACGCGCGCAAGAAAAATGCCTTGACCTTTATTTACACGGTTGATGCCAAGGTCACGGAACCAGAGTCACTTTTAAAAAAATTTCGCGGCGATCCGCATATCAAGCCAACACCCGTTACCGATTACAAATTTGTCGCAGGTGCAAAACAAGACACGCAACGTACTCGTCCCAGACCAGTAGTGATCGGTTTTGGTCCTTGTGGGATCTTTGCCGCGTTGCTGCTGGCGCAGATGGGGTTGAAACCGATTGTGTTGGAGCGCGGCAAAGCCGTCCGTGAACGCACTCAGGACACCTGGAAACTCTGGCGTAAAAATGTTTTAAATCCCGAGTCAAACGTACAATTCGGTGAAGGCGGTGCAGGCACGTTCTCAGATGGTAAGCTTTATAGTCAGATCAAAGATCCAAAATTTTATGGTCGTAAAGTCATCCGTGAGTTTGTCAAAGCGGGTGCTCCCGAAGAAATCCTCTACGTCGCTAAGCCTCATATCGGCACCTTTCGCTTAGTGGGCGTAGTGGAAAAAATGCGCAAAGAAATTATCGCGCTAGGTGGCGACATTCGCTTTTCACAAAAAGTGGTGGGCTTTGAAATTGCTCATCAGCAGATTCAGGCGGTTCAGCTTGAAAGCGGTGAAACGCTTGCCGCCGACCATGTGATTATCGCGCTCGGGCATAGCGCCCGCGATACCTTTAAAGTATTGCATGACGCAGGCGTTTATATGGAAGCCAAACCGTTCTCAGTCGGTTTTCGCATCGAACATCCTCAGTCATTGATTGATCGCGCCAGGCTCGGTCCCAATGCAGGCAATAAGCTGATCGGTGCCGCGGACTACAAGCTCGTGCACCACGCCAATAACGGTCGCGCCGTCTATAGCTTTTGTATGTGCCCGGGCGGCACCGTCGTCGCCGCGACCTCTGAGCCCAATCGTGTCGTCACCAATGGGATGAGTCAATACTCACGCAATGAGCGCAATGCCAATGCGGGTATCGTGGTGGGAATCACACCCGCGGACTATCCCGGCGGACCACTCGCAGGTCTCGACTATCAACGGCAAATCGAATCCCACGCCTATGTCCTGGGCGGCAGCAACTATGAAGCTCCCGGACAACTTGTCGGTGATTTTCTGGTTGGACGCGCCTCGACTGAACTCGGCAGCGTCATCCCGTCCTACAAGCCCGGTGTTCATCTGACCGACTTGGCCACGAGCCTACCCGCCTATGCGATCGAAGCGATCCGCGAAGCCATCCCTGCCTTTGAAAAACAGATCAAAGGCTTTTCGATGCACGATGCGCTATTGACAGGCGTCGAAACACGCACGTCCTCCCCCCTGCGCATGACGCGCGGTGCAGACTTCCAAAGCCTCAATGTCAAAGGCCTCTATCCCGCGGGTGAAGGTGCAGGCTATGCCGGTGGTATTTTGTCCGCAGGTGTCGATGGCGTTCGTGTCGCCGAGGCGCTGGCGCTGAGCTACGTGTCCGCCTAGATGTACGTTGCGTCATGAAACGTGTAATGCGACGCGCCGACTTTGATGCCACACTTGGCTACGAATATCCAACCCACTTGCGCGAGAGTATTGAGGACTTACCGACCACTCCGGGGGTTTATATTTTTCATGGTGCGACAGGCGATCTGCCCTTGTATATCGGAAAAAGTATCAACATCCGCGCGCGCGTCATGTCTCATCTTCGCACTGCAGATGAAGCGCGCATGTTGAAACAGACAGAAAAAATTACCTCAATTCGAACAACAGGTGAAATCGGCGCGCTCCTACTCGAAGCCAGAATGATTAAGGAACAACAGCCACTCTTTAATCAAAAGCTGCGCCGGACGCGTCAGATGTGTTCGCTCAGTATTCAAGGTAATCAACCTGAAGTGGTTTACTCCAATAAAATCGATTTTTCCAACACGCCTGATTTGTATGGTTTGTATGCGAGTCGACATGCTGCGCTCGAAGCACTGAAGAATATCGCCGATGAGCAACAACTTTGTTTGAGCGTGCTCGGACTGGAAAAGCTCTCTGGGGATCGACCTTGTTTTCGCGCAATGCTCAAGCGCTGCGCCGGCGCCTGTCATGGTCAAGAAACCCTCGCCGCGCATCGTGCGCGACTGCTGGAGAGTATGTCGCAGAGTCGCGTGATCTGTTGGCCCTACTCAGGTGCGATAGGCATTATCGAGCGCTTGGAAGACGAAATCCAGATCCATGTCGTCAAAAACTGGTTTTATCTAGGCAGTGTCCCGACGATCGAGCAAGCACGAACTTTACATATGACCGCGCCCGGCTTTGATAGTGATGGCTACAAAATTTTGTGCAAACCCATCATGAATGGCTCTGCGCAAATTATTGAGCTTTAAGGTCAGCTCGACTGATTGACTACAGCTCCGGCGTCAACGCCACATTATTGAGCTTATTAAGTGTCTCAGGCCACTGGCGCTTTTGAGCCGACTGGAGCAACACCCTGCCCCAAGATATCCAAGCATCCCAACCAATCCGTTTATCCCAGGAGTTACCCCAGCTCGCAGCGGTTTGCACGCCCGCTTCGGCATACTGACGACCCAAGTCGAAATTTCTCTCCGTCATATGGAGTTGTGATAACACCATATAGGGCTCGGCCACCCACGGGTTGAGCTTGATCGCTTGCTCAAGTACCGCCGCCGTCGCAGTTGGTGACATCAGAGGTTGGCTTTGTTGCATCACCGACCAATATAGGGCCGCAGCGGCGGCTTCGTCACCGGGCGCCATGACTTGTCGGCCATGATCAAACACGGGAGGCTGCGGCAACTGATTTTTTAACCCAGGCTGTTGGAGAAAATTGCCTAAACGCGAAATCTGTCCCCAACGATAGGTCGTCGGTCGCATCGGACCCGGCCACAAGGCCGCTGCCCAATGCTGTTGAGCAGGCTGTGCTTTGTAGTCCGGATAGCCCATGTAGATATCATCTTGCCAGCTATACCATTGCTCGCAAATATCGGCCATACTCACCACAATAAAAGCCGCGACATCGCGGGCAGGCAACACAAAAGGCGCATCATGCAGCGTGATGGTCAGACTCCCATCGTCCTTGAGGTTACCTTTGAATAACTCACCCAAAAACTCGATGCGTGAGATCACACAAAACAAATAAATCAGCCTCTCAGCATCTTCGCCGACGGCTTCTTGCAGACGGCCACGTTCGCTCTTGGGATCAAACTTCATCAAATCCACATGCGCGTTTCCGTACACGCTATGCAAGAGTCCTAGCTGACGCACATGTTTAGGCTGCTGCCACAAGGTCAACGTTCGCGTCACGCCAATCAAATGATGCCTAAAGGTACCCGCCTTGTGCCAATCCTGTCCGACACCTCGGCCGAGCACTAAGGGCATCACTGGACCGAGATCGGGATCATGCTGCAACCACTCCTCGTCGAGCAGGCTGATCGCTCTGGCAAGTTGAGATGGATCGAGTGTCGGCAGCAGCGGCGAGGTCATACGCAATATCCTGGAGTATGTTAATTGACTGGGCGAGACAGAACACGACCGGGTCTCGCACCTGTCGCCTTACCCTGATCCCACACCACCGCACCATTCACAATCACTGTATTGATACCGCGCGCCATGGCAATCGGGTTGTCATACGTCGCGACTTCGTCGATCGTTTCTTCGTTAAACAAGGTCAAGTCTGCGAAGGCGCCTTCTTTCAACACGCCGCGATCCGTCAAACCAAAATTCACGGCCGTCAAGCCAGTCATCTTGTGCACAGCTGTTTCAAGCGTGAACAGACCCAGACCACGGCGATAGTGACCCAGCACGCGAGGAAACGTCGACCACAAACGCGGATGCGGCGAAGTGTCGTGGGGCAAGCCATCCGAACCAATCATGGTGGGTCCGAACTTCATGATTTTCTGAACATCGCCTTCGTCCATGCGGAAATAAATCGCACCGGCAGGCAAGAGTCGCTTGACCGCTTCGGCTTGCGTCACACCCATTTTTTCAGCGATCTTATCGAGATCCTGACCTGCGTATTCAGGCAAGGTTTTCGACCACGTGACGATGACACGCGCGGAGGTCTCGGCACGACTCATCGACAAGACGGTCGAACCTGCCGCATAGGGATAACAATCCAGGCAAATCGGCTGCTTGGCCATGCTCTTGCGGATGAACTCAAGCGTCTCGTCCGAGCGTCCGTAATTTTTAGCGCCAATAACTTTGTGGTGAGAAATCACCACCGGCACGCCAACTTCGCGACCAATTCGAAAAGTCTCTTCAAGCGAGTCCATCACGCCATCGGCCTCATCGCGCATGTGCGTGCAATACAAGCCGTTGAATTCTTTCAAAGGGCGACAAATCTCGATCACTTCCTCGGTCGGTGCCGCGACCGCGGGCTCGTAAAACAAACCTGTCGAGACACCGATCGCACCCGCCTGCATGGCCTCGATCACAAGTTCTCGCATTTGCTCGATTTGAGCCGGCGTCGCGGGCTTTTCCAAATCATCCATCGTTGCGACACGTAAGGTTGTATGCCCCACGAGCATCGCGCGATTCGTCGTTGAAGGTTCGGCGCGCAACGCATCCAGATATTCAGTGAAGCTGCGAAATTTAAACCAATGCCCTTCATCATCGAGCAAATTAAGGGGGGGCGTCACAGGATCCGGGATCGGACGTGGCATGGGCGCTAACGAAACGCCACAATTGCCACCGATGATCGTCGTCACACCTTGACTGACTTTAGGTGTCATCTCGGGACTCGACAACATCATGCGATCATCATGCGTGTGCGCGTCGATAAAACCTGGCGCAGCAACTTGTCCTTTCAAATCGATTTCCTGCTTGCCTGTGCAGCCTGCAAGATCACCAATTTTGGCGATGCGGTCACCGTTAATGCCGATGTCTCCCGTAAAACGGTCCGCACCGGTCCCATCGATCACGATGGCATTTTTAATCAGCAAATCAAACTGTATGCTCATCTTTTCCAACTCCCGATCAATGAAAATTTACGCTGCAATCTTGGCGCCCTTGTCACCCAGATCCCAAAACAAGCCCGCCATCAACTGCAGCGACTCGCGCGCCACCGAACCGAGCATGTGTTCGTTCGGCGCATGCTGTGAGCATGCCGCATAGGAGTGTGGCACCCAGACTGTCGGTAGCGCTAGGATTTTTGAAAACGCATCATTGGGTAAGGTGCCGCCCAGGTTTGGAAGCACGTCGACCTCTTTACCCGTGGTCTGAGTGATAGAAGCCGCCGCCATTTTCACCCACGCGTTATCGGGATCGAGGCGTGTGGCTTCGGCAGCCTCACCGCGACTAGGCTTGGCCTCGACATCCGTAAAGCCATGGGCATCGAGGTGCTCGCGGATATGCTTTAAAAAGTTTTCATTATCACTGCCTACGACATAGCGTAGTTGACAGAAAGCAACGGCATAACCCGGGATCGCATTGACGGGCGCATCAGGATTGCCTGTTTTAAAAGCCAAGGTTTCAAACGTATTCCAGGCAAAAACGCGCTCAGTCGGCGTCAAACCAGGCTCAGCCCAATCAGGATCGACCTCAGGGTCATTCGGACCGCCACCCACCTGAATGTTGGCCAAAGCGCGGCGAACATTGTCCGGCAGGGAGCTAGGCAACAACTTGGGCACCAAAATCCGCCCTTTTGGATCCACCATCGAAGCGATCGCATGCGCCAGGCGGATACCCGGGTTTTTCAGTAAACCGCCCCAGTTACCGGAGTGGTGAGCGCCCTCACGCACATTCAAGCGTAATTCAAAATTGAAGGCGCCACGGGAGCCGAGGAACAGTGTCGGGCGCGAAGCAGAGACACGCGGACCATCCGAAGCGAGAAATAAATCGGCCTTGAGCAAATCACCGTGGAGCGCGCACATTTCACGTAAACCGGGCGAACCCATTTCCTCACCCATTTCGATCAGCAAGGTCACGTTGTAACCAAGCTTGCCCTTGCGTGCGGTGAGGACTTGCTCGAGCGCGGCGAGATTGATGGTGTGCTGACCCTTGTTATCAGCCGTGCCACGGCCATACCAGCGGTCACCGCGAATACTCAAGGTCCACGGGGCTAGACCTTCTTGCCATTGGGGCGCATAGCCGCGCACCACATCTCCATGACCATAGGTCAGTACCGTAAAGTTTGCTTCAGGCTCGGTACGACTCGCGACTAAAAAGGGTGCGCCGCCCGCAATGGGATTCGGTACGATTTTGCAATCGAAACCCATGTTGACCAACAAAGGCGAAAGCTCTTCGGTGAGATAAGAGGTCAGCACTGGGATTTTTCCTGGTTCCTGACTTTCCGTTGGCATGGCGACCCGGCGTTCGAGTGTGGTCTGAAACTGACCCTGATCAAAATAGGCGGTGGCTAAATCAATGGCTTGCTGACGGCTCATGGGGGGCTCACAGAAAAAAGGGTTGCTTAAGCTTAAAGCTTGGCACCCAATCGCACAACCTCGCCTTAGCGGACTGTCGAAAAGTCATTTAAAGTGGATAATAAGTAAAAATAACCCCGAGACAGACAAGAACAAGCATGTCCTCCCGTATCTATCGCGCCGTCAGCGTCACAGGCGCGGCTCAAGTGATTGCCAGCGCTGGCGCGCACTACCTTCCAGCCGTCATTGCGATCCCCGCTAGCCGAGATCTCGGGCTTGCGCCTGCCGTGTTGTTTGCCGGCTTTTCCATCGCCTTAGGCGTGTCGGCGCTGGCGGGTCCTACGGCTGGAAAAATGGTGGATCGCTTTGGCGGTCGTCCCGTATTGATGTTGTCCAACCTGATCTTCGCTTTAGGCTTGACCTTTCTTGGCTTTGCCGAGGGCATGTGGAGCGTCCTCTTGGGCTACGCGGTCCTTGGGCTTGGGATGGCGACCGGACTCTTCGAAGTCGCTTTTTCAGCCATTGTGCGCCTTTTTGGCAAGAGCTCGCGCAACCCGATTACCGGCGTGACGCTCATTGCCGGTTTTGCCAGCTTTGTGGCCTGGACGGTCTCTGTTTACGTAGAATCCAAATTTGGCTGGAGCGGTGTCTGCTGGTTTTGGGCCTGTGTTCATATCCTAGTCGGATTGCCGCTCAATGCGCTTTTGCCAAGCCCGCTCAGCCCGAGCGCACAAATCGCCCTCAACGCTGCGGCAGCCAAAAAAGAGACCCAAACTCCCAAATCCGCTGAATCTCCCCCGATAGAACCTGCTCCGATTCCCAGTCAATACACCGCTTTTTTGCTGGCGTTTGTGTTTGCCGCCAACTCCTTCGTGGGGATGGGGCTGATGATTCACATGCCACGCATGCTGGAGGGCATGGGGGTGCCTCTGGCCTTGGCCTTTACCATCGGCTCGCTGGTCGGCCCCTCGCAAGTGCTAGGCCGACTCATCGATTTCTTTTTTATGCGTCGATGGCACCCACTGGTCAGCACCCGGCTCGCCGCGCTCACCCACCCGATCGGAGGCGCCCTGTTGCTCGCCTTTGGCGCCCCTTTTGCCATGGCTTTCGTTGTGTTGCATGGAATCGGAAATGGCATTCTAATCATTGCCAGAGGCACCCTACCACTCGCAATTTTTGGTACAAAGGGCTATGGACAGAGACAGGGCTGGCTGATGATGCCTTCCAAGTTTGCTCAAGCTGCCGCACCATTCTTATTTGGTCTTGCCCTGACGGACTGGGGATCGAATGTACTTTGGCTTTCTTGGGGCTTGGGTTTAAGTGTGTTTCTCGCGCTGTGCATGATTTCCACCAAATACCGTCCGACTTAATTCACGCATTTAAAATACTGCAATGAACGCACACATTCCTGATACCCAGCGGGCCGGCCCATTTTCAAAAGACGATTTCAATTATTTTGAAACGATCACGCTACGTTGGGCAGACAATGATTCATACGGTCACATCAACAACGCCCATTACTATTCATTTTTTGATACGGCGGTTGATGGCTTTTTAATGCACCACGCGATGCGCTCGGTCTTGGCCGGTGAGTATCAGACACTCGTCGTGGCCTCTGAATGTCGATATTTTCGTCAAGTATCCTCGCCTGGCGCCATTCAAGTGGGCGTGCGCATTGGTCGCATGGGCCGCAGCTCGATTGCTTACGAGGTCGCCGTGTTCAATGATGAATCTGACGAGGCGGCTGCACAAGGTCAGTTCGTCCATGTCTGCGTCAACCGCGCTTCTCAGCGACCCGTCGCGGTTCCCGAGATTTTTCGCCTCGCTGCCCAAAACTTTTAATTTAATGCTGGAGACTTTTTAAACATGACGACTGTTGTCACGCAAGAGCAAGCGCGCAATGAACGCCACCACTATCGTTTGCCCAATGGCACGGATACTTGGATCTCGTCCTATGTCGGCGTGAACTCCGTTGAACGCCGCGCAAAAGGCCTGCCCACTCGCACACCCGAGGCATTCCCACCCCCCCTTGAACCCATTGCGTTTCTGGTCGAACAAGGCGCCAACAGCATGATCCCCGGCCACTATCACCAGGCCGATCAGTTTCAGGTGTTCATATCTGGCGAAGGTAAGTTTGGGATCAAGCCTATCGAAGGGCTGACTGTTCACTATGCGATGGCATTTACGCCTTATGCGCCCATTCATGCCGATAGCACGGGCGTCGAGTACTACACTCTGCGCAACGGTTGGGACCCAGGCGCACGCTGGATGCCCGAGCATCGCGAAGCGCTCAAAGGTCGTACCAAAGCTTATCGCCATGGACTGGGAGCGATTCCAGCACTGATTGGCGATGCCGAGGGTCCCAAAAATATCGAGGGTGTCCTGACTCAGGTTATCGTTCCCGCAGAGGACGACGGCCTGTTGTGCTCATTGTTTCAAACAACAGGCGAGGCGACCATCTCCGGGCCTTCACCCGCGCAAGGCCGAGGTCAATATTGGCTGGTGATGCGTGGACACTGTCAGATCAATGGGCAAAAAGCGTCCGAACGATCGCTTGTCTTTGTGGCCCCCAATGAGCCTGCACCCACGATCAACGCCGATACTGGCGGTGTGGCGATCTTGTTGATGCAGTTTCCAAAAAGAGAACTCTGACCGCTTCACGACCTCTGGCTTAACGACCTTTGAATTGGGCCGGCCGCTTTTCCATAAAGGCGGCGCGTCCTTCCTTGAAGTCATCGCTGGCGAAACAGATTTTGACCATTTCATCGGCGCGCGCTAGGTCTTGTTCCCCGGGTTGTGCACAGACGGTACGAACAATGAACTTGCTCGCAGCCACGGTTAGGGGCGCATTTTCCGAAATCGCCTGCGTGTATTGATCGACGACCGCATCAATCTCATCTATCGCACACACGCGCGAGACAAAACCCATCCGTAGTGCGTCTTCCGCGTCAAAGCGACGCGCCGTCACAAAGATATCTGTGGCGTTGGCCAAACCAATCACGTCGACAAAGCGTTTGATGCCTGTATGGCCGTATCCCAAGCCTAGACGCGCGGCGGGCATTCTAAAACTTGAATTTTCAGAGCAAATCCGGATATCGCAGGCAGCGGCAAGACCCAGCCCGCCTCCAAAACAAAAACCGCGAATTTTTGCAATGACGGGCTTGGAACACTCCAAAGGCGCAATCATCGAATCCGCCACCGCGTCGTCGTAGTCTTTTTGCGTCTGGGGTGAGCTGCGCAAAGTATCGAACTGAGAAATATCCGCGCCCGATACAAAAGCCTTTTCACCCTGCCCCGTGATGACGATCACGCGAACCTCGGGGTCTGCATCAAAGGCACGGATCGCTTTTGGCAAATCCATCCACATTTGAACCGACATCGCATTCATTTTATTGGGATTGGAAATTGTAATGGTTCCAATTGCGGCACTTTTAGTGATTATTAACTCAGACATATAAATCCTTTAGGGTCATTGTTGTCATTATCTTTTTAACCCAGCTAGTATCTCTTGCAATAATTCTCAAAGCAACATATAAAACAGAGAGTCCCTTATTCAACTTCGATAAAAAACTATGTCCAAAATTCAGGCTTCATCCGCGCTCTCCAATCTCCGTGTACTCGACATGTCCCGCGTGCGCGCGGGTCCGAACTGTGTTCGTCTGCTGGCCGATTTCGGCGCGGATGTCATTCGTATCGAACCGCCCAAAGGCGTAGACCCTAACGAAGGGATGTTTGCGGGTAATCGCGAAGGCGGCGACTTTCAAAACCTCAACCGCAACAAGCGGGCAATGACCCTCAACTTGAAAAAACCCGGTGCGCTAGAAATCATGATGCGTCTGGTTAAAACCGCCGACGTGGTGGTTGAAAACTGGCGCCCCGACATCAAAAAGAAGCTCGGCATCGATTACGAGTCTTTGGCCAAGGTCAATCCCCGCATTATTTTGGCGAGCATCTCGGGTTTTGGCCAAGAAGGCCCTTACGCTTCGCGTCCTGGTTTCGATCAGATCATGCAAGGCATGGGTGGTCTGATGTCCGTGACGGGCATTCCAGGCCAAGGACCTGTTCGCGCGGGTCTCGCTGTGGCTGACATGAGTGCGGGACTATACGCCGGCATTGGTATCCTGACCGCGCTGCTGGAGCGTGAGCGCTCAGGCAAGGGGCAATGGGTGCATGCCTCGCTCCTGCACGCCCAAATCGCAATGATGGACTTTCAAGCCGCGCGCTACCTCAATGAGGGTGATGTTGCCGGTCAAGCAGGCAACGACCACCCCACGTCTACGCCCATGGGCTTATTTGAGGCAAGCGACGGCGCCTTCAACCTCGGCGCTTCTGGCCAAGGCAACTGGGTTCGTTTATGCGAGCTGATCCAAAAGCCTGAGTGGATTGCCGATCCCGACTTTGCCAATGAAAAGACCCGTACTGTGAATCGTCAGCGCTGCAACATGCTGTTAAGGGATGTATTCAAATCGAACACTGTGGAGTACTGGGTCGAAGCTCTCAACAATGCTGGCGTACCCGCAGGTCCTGTCTATAACGTGCCCCAGATGTTTGCTGACAAGCATATCAAGCAAGCGAACATCTCGAAAATGGTCAAAGACAAAGCGGGCAAAGAAAAGGGCTTTATCACGCAACCCGCAACCCTGAGTCGGACACCTGCCGATGTCGTGACCACCGCACCGCAGTGGGGTGAGCATACGCAAGAAATGCTCGAAGAAATCGGCTATTCAGCTAAGGAAATCGCTCAGTTTCAGGAACAAGGCGTCGTCTAAACAAGCCTTGCATGCAAGCGATAAAAAGGAGACACCTCGGTGTCTCCTTTTTTATTACTTCTCGTCCACCACGGGATTGCTCAATAAACCGACCCCTTCGATTTCCACTTCCATGGTGTCCCCGTGCTTCATAAACACAGGCGGTTTTCTGGCATAGCCTACGCCAGCCGGTGTACCGGTAATGACCACATCACCGGGCTCTAGCGTCATGCACTCGGTGATCAAGACCAGGGTCTCCACCACTCCCCACAAAAAGCTCTTGGTATTGGCGTCTTGCATAATCTGACCGTTGAGACGTGACTGAATACGCAGACCATCCGCACCGGGCGGCAACTCATCAGGTGTCACCAACCAAGGGCCAAACCCACCCGTCGCATCAAAATTTTTACCAATCGTCCACTGCGTCGATTTGCGTTGATAGTCGCGCAAACTCCCGTCATTAAACACGCTGTAACCAGCCACATGCTCCAACGCATTCGCAGCCGTTAGGTGACGTGCGGACTTGCCGACGACGAATGCCAGCTCGGCTTCAAAGTCAAATTTATCCGAAACCTTGGGACGAACCAGGGGCTCAAGGTGTCCGACCAAGGAGCTCGGTCCGCGCATAAAAAAGCTTGGGTACTCGGGACGCGCATGACCACCTTCGGCGGCATGGTCTGCGTAGTTCAACCCCAAGCACACGATCTTGCTTGGCCGGTCGATGAGAGGGATAAAACGCACATTCTTAAGCGATTGCACGACCGCACCCGCGCTGTGCGCCGCTTGCTTGGCGCGCTCCATCGCACCTGGCGTCGCGATCAGGTCGAGCAAGCTCGTGGGCAAGGTCGCCTCCGTCGCCGCGAGGTCAACAAACTCCTGCGAATCAACCGCCTTGAGCACGCCTACGCGTTTCTGATTGTTCTTGTCTTGATAGCTAAATAACCGCATCCTCACTCTCCTTGATGATTGGATGAAACCAACATTTAAATCTTTAGATCCAAAGCCAGACGCCGACCACCAAACCCAACGCAATGCGATACCAGCCAAACGCACGATAGGTGTGACGCGATACAAATACCAAAATTGCGCGCACCACAATCAGCGCACTCAGAAAAGCACTTACAAAACCTGCCGTAATCGCCAACATGTCCTGCTGCGTCAGTAAATCCGCATGCTTAAACAGATCGTAGCCAGCTGCAGCCAACATGGTCGGCATCGCCAGAAAAAAGGAAAACTCCGTGGCCGTTTTGCGCTGAATGCCCGAGAGCATTCCAGCGATAATCGTCGCGCCCGAGCGCGAGGTGCCAGGGATCATCGCCAGACACTGTGCGCAACCCACGATCAGCGCTTGCTTCCAAGTGATGTTTTCAAGCGTCTGGACTTGATTCAACGGGGCATCTGCACTGTTCGCGGGACGACGGCGTTCGACCCAAAGCATAATCAAACCACCCAGCACCAATGTCACGACGACAACGCCAGGGTGAAAAAATAAAGCTTTGATCGCCTTGATAAACAGAACGCCGACAATCGCTGCTGGCAAAAATGCGATGAGCAAGTTTCGAGTAAACGCGAGCTCAACCGGATCGAGACGCACGCTGCCCCGGACCAACTGAAAGATGCGTTCCCGAAAAATCCACATGACCGCGAGAATCGCACCGAGCTGAATCACGACCTCAAATACTTTAGCCTCGTTCGACTCAAAATTGATCCAGTCCCCGATCAGAATCAAATGACCCGTACTTGAAATAGGTAAAAATTCGGTCAGACCCTCAATGATTCCTAAAAAAAACGCTTTCAACAAATATATCGTTTGTTCGGTCATGCCGATCTTGCCCCTCAGTACTCGCTCGAAAGAGTCGCTATTATCGCCCCAATCGGACTGAGTTAAGTCGAGTTGGACTTAGTTAGACGTTGGAGCCGGGACCATCTGATGGGAAACGTAGTGCCCGCGCCCATCGACCTTGACCAGTATGATGTCTCCCTGACCTACGAAACCGCCCGTGTAGGCAGAAATATTGACCTGATGTGTCACTAAAATCAGTGGTTTTTTAGTTTTGGCGTTACTTGCTGAGGACTTTAAGCGCTGCGCCAATAAATTTCTCAGCGCCTGCGTCTGAGATTCTGCGTCACTCATATTTCGAAAAAATGAACCGAGAGCTGGCGCGACCGTCACCGGACCTTTTGCCAACAAAGTCGCTGTATCCACGCAACGGCACCAGGCACTGCTCAACACGTCAGCAGAATCGATCCCTTGCTGTTTTAACCAGACGCCCAAAGCCTGCGCTTGCTTGCGACCACGCTCTCCCAAGTTTCTTTGTGTGGAGCAGTCGCCAATCTTTAAATTAGGAGGATCACTAAACCCGGGTGCATCGGCATGTCTGATCATCAACACATGCTGACCATCATTGAGCGAATCCTTCAGAGTCGAACTCTGCGAAGGCAACGCCATCAAGGCTATGCTGACTGACAGCAATATCATCCAAAGCGATTTAATCATGTTGATCACTCATCCAAATTTTCTGAGCTCCCGATAAACCCAGAAAGGCGAAACTGCCAAGATGACGTTTAACATAGAAAAAATGATGCTTGCTTGATAACCCCCTGTCCAATCGTATAAAAGACCGGACATCATGGCTCCAAAGGCTGCGCCGACCGACATACAGGCATACGTCGCGCCATAAATGGTGGCCAAACCCTTGCCTGGAAAAAGCTTAGAGCACAAACCAGAAATGATCGGCCCCCTCGCTCCTTGTGCAATCCCAAAAAACGCCACAAACGACATTAAAAACCAGTGTGAGGGAAAGTAACTCAGTGCCAACAAACTGGCGAGCCCGAGCGTAGTGCATATGAAAGTAAGTGTCGCGGTCCTTCTTGCACCCAGCAAATCGGCGAGGCGACCGGCTGACGCCACACCGAGCACCGACAAAATGCCAGCAAAGCCAAAAGCACTTGCAGCCTCGATCGGCGTAAATCCTGTCGACACCAGGTACGCGATCATTTGTACCAAGACCGTATAGACCACAACCGAAGTAAAGAAAAATGCTTGAGACAAGCCCCAAAAACCTGAATGGCGTAACGCCGCACGCAAAGGAGACGTCTTAGGCGCTTCGGATGTCGAAACGTTCTGTTTATTTGGAATGACTGACTTCGTTCGCTCGATCGTCAGATTGCCCTCGCGATCCCGGGCGCCAAGGCCGGCACGAATCACTCGCCATGGCAACAGCATCACGATCGGCAACGTGACCAGCAACGTCCCTCCAAGCACGTGGTAAGCGTCACGCCAGCCCACGGTTTGATTGAGATACTGCGCGAAAGGGACTAACAACAGCGTGCCCGCTCCAAAACCCGCATAGGCAATCCCGATCGCCGTGCTGGTACTGTGAGGAAACCAGCGACTAATCAAACTCGCAGAGGGCACCATGCCAATCGCTGAAATACCTATCCCGCCCGCCACACCAATACAGAGATGAAACTGCCACAGCTGGGTGAGATTGCCCGCCAGGAAATAACCAAACCCCAGACTCCCTACGCCAAGCAGGTAGACAAGGCGCGGCCCCCAGCGATCAAACAGCATGCCCACGAACGGCGCCGATAAACCATTCGCCACCATGTAAATGCTATAGACACTCGAGAGCTCGGAGCGACTCCAGCCAAACTCCCTTTCAAGCGGCAACAAGAAGGTCACGTAGGTATCCCCCACGCCACGTCCCAGCATATTGAAAACAAAACAAATCAGTAGCACCACCAGCGCCATTTTTGGGTCGGGAAGAAAGCGCCTGGGTCCAGCTGGAAGCTTCATTGTCGCGTGATGAATACAATCAAACAGGTTTGCATTTCATGAAGCCGGAACGGCGACAAATACATACAATTTCACCACGTTGATTGATGCCGTGATGCTCAAACTCGACGATACCCGCATCCGATCGTGACTTACTCAAGCGCTTTGAGACAATGGTCGTCTCGACATGAATCGTATCGCCGTAAAAAACAGGATGCGGAAAGCGTGTATCCGTCATACCAAGATTAGCAATCGTCGTACCCAACGTTGTTTCACCCACCGAGATCCCAATCACCAAGCCCAAGGTAAACAAGCTATTGACCAAGATGCGACCAAATTCAGTTTTAGAGGCGAACTCGGCATCCAAATGCAGTGGCTGCGGATTCATCGTCAAGGTTGAAAACAGCACGTTATCCATTTCAGTCACAGTACGCGTCATGGAATGATTGAATACCTGACCGACTTCGAACTCTTCGTAATACAAACCAGCCATCACACCCTCCTAATAGGATTTAGGTAAGCCCAGCACACGCTCGGCGATGAAACACAATACCAACTGAGGACTCACCGGCGCGATACGCGTGATCAAGACTTCCCGCAAATAACGCTCCACATGATATTCCTTGGCGTAGCCAAACCCACCATGCGTCATCACCGCTTGCTGACAAGCATTGAAACCCGCTTCGCCCGCGAGGTATTTGGCCGCGTTAGCTTGGGCACCACAGGGCTCGCCTTTGTCAAACAGCGTCGCTGCGTTAAAAACCATCAGATTAGCGGCTTCAAGCTCCATCCAGTTCGCCGCGAGTGGATGCTGAATGCCCTGATTCATGCCAATCGGGCGGTCGAACACAATCCGTTCCTTGGCGTATGCGGTCGCGCGCTTGAGCGCCACGCGGCCTAGGCCAACACCCTCGGCCGCGATCAAAATCCGCTCTGCATTCATACCATGCATAATGTAGTGAAAACCTTTGCCTTCCTCGCCGATACGATCTTCGACTGGGACTTTGAGTCCATCGATGAATAACTCGTTTGAATCCACGGCTTTGCGACCCATTTTCTCAATCTCATGCACGCGAACAAAATTGCGATCCAAATCGGTATAAAAAAGACTCAAACCATCCGTATGTTTTTTACAATCCTCAAGAGGTGTGGTGCGCGCCAAGATCAGCATTTTCTCGGCGACCTGCGCAGTCGAAATCCAGACCTTAGTGCCGCTCATCACATAGTGATCACCCTGGCGGTCTGCTTTAACCTTGAGCTGCGTCGTATTGAGTCCCGTATTGGGTTCGGTCACTGCAAAACACGCACGCTCACGACCCTTGGCCAGGGGTGGCAACATCCGCATTTTCTGCTCTTCGGTCGCAAACTGCACGACAGGATTCAAACCAAAGATATTCATATGCACAGACGAAGCACCCGTCATGCCTGCGCCAGACTCACTGATGGCTTGCATCATGACGGTCGCTTCGGTAATCCCCAGGCCTGAACCGCCGTATTTCTCAGGGATACAAATCCCCAACCAACCGTCTTTGGCAAGCGCCTGATGAAACTCAACAGGAAAACCGCCATGACGATCTTTTTCCAGCCAATACTGATCGTCGAATTGTTCGCAGATTTTTTGAATCGCTTCTCGAATCGTCTGTTGTTCTTGTGAAAAAGAAAAATCCATGATTCCTTCCTTATTCGTTTAAAGATTGAGGTGTCACGAGAGTTTTAGTGACACCCGCGCGGATCAAGCTAGCAATCTTCTCTTTGCCATAACCCAACTCACGTAAAATTTCTTCGCTATGCTGTCCCAACATCGGCGCAGCACGACCTGCTTGCGGCTGACTCTCAGACCATGTCGTGGGCACATTCACACGACGAATCCGCCCCTCAGAGGGATGATCTTCCCAATGAAAAAATCCAATCGCTTCGAGATGAGGATCTTCAAAAATTGTTTCTAAATCATGCAAGGGCATGGTCGGGATATCCGCTTTTTCCAAGAGGTCTAACCAGTCTTGCGTGCTGCGTTCAAGAAAAATTTTTGCGACTAAACCCTGCAAATCATTAATATGTTGCGTGCGAATACTCAAGCTTTGAAAGCGAGGATCGTTTTCAAAAATATTCGATCGTCCGATTGCACTAAAAAAAGAGGCCCATTGTTTATCGTTGTAAATTACGGCACAGACATAACCATCCGATGTTTTATAGGGACGGCGTTCAGAGGCAAGCAAACGGGGATAGCCTGGCGGACCAAGCTGCGGATCAAAGGTCTTGCCGCCAATGTGGTCGCTCAGCAGATGACTAATCATCGTTTCAAACATCGGAATATCGATGCGCTGGCCGCGACCTGTTTTTTCACGGTGATACAGCGCGGCGCACAACGAAGAGGTAGCATACAAGCCCACCGTTCGATCCACTATATTGGAGGGCACATAACGCGGCACATCTGAACCGGCCTGTTTAATCAACGAGGGCAAGCCGATCGCACCTTGAATCAAATCATCAAAAGCCGGCTTATGCGCATACGGTCCGTCCTGACCAAAGCCAAAAGTACCCGCATACAAAATACGTGGATTGATGGCGCTCACGACCTCATAACTCAAACCGAGCCGCGCCATCGCCTGGGGTCGTACGTTATAGAGCAAGATATCGGCCGTGGCGATGAGCTTTTTAATCGCCTCCAGACCTTCGGGTTTTTTTACATCAAGCACCATGCCGCGCTTGCTGCGATTGACATGTAAATAGAGAGAGCCCA
This sequence comes from Burkholderiaceae bacterium, assembly GCA_030728985.1. Taxonomy (GTDB): domain Bacteria; phylum Pseudomonadota; class Gammaproteobacteria; order Burkholderiales; family Burkholderiaceae_B; genus Zwartia. Next base: position 19,283 of record JANQYI010000044.1, read on the forward strand.
TCCGCGGATGCAACATCGGTCCAACATCGCGCACCATGTCGCCTTGCGGAGACTCGACTTTGATCACGTCCGCTCCCATGTCGCCCATCAATTGGGCCGCATAAGGCCCCATCAAAATAGAGGTCATGTCAATGACACGAATACCATCCAAAGGACCGACTGCTTTCGTCATGCCATCAATCCTTTAGGAGAGTTGCGCGGCGGCGATAATTTTTTTAGCGAGGCGCAAGTGCGGTGTATCCAACATTTTTCCATCCATCGTCGCGACACCGACGCTTGCACTGGCCGCGAACGCCGCAATCACGCGCGCAGCCCATTCTTGTGTGGCGGCATCGGGCGTCATCGCCTCGTTAATCACTGGCACTTGACCAGGATGAATCGCCGCTTTAGCAGAAAAACCATCGCGATAGGCCATGCGTGTTTCGCGCTTCAAAGCCTCCATGTTGTGAATATCAGTAGGGACGGTATCGATGGCTGGCACGCCCGCGGCAGAGGCGGCAAACAGGCAGAGAGAGCGCACCAGATTAAAAGGGGAGGTCCATTCGGAGGAGCCCTCTTCTTTGTTGGTCAACGCCCCAATATCGCCCGAGAGGTCTTCTGCGCCCCACATCATGCCAGCAAGTCGTGAGGTCGCCCCCCGATATCCATTCAACCCGGCGAGCGAATCAGCCGTCTCCGTCACGATCGCGATGATCGAGGTCTGACAGTCAGAAGGCCCAAGCGGGTATAAGTGTTCAAAAGTATCCAGATAGGCAGACAACAGAGCGAGGTCGCTCGCGCCCGTCGACTTAGGCAACACCACGCCAGAGGGACGACAGGGCATCACCGCAGCCAAATCGGCGAGCGTCATTCCGGTCGTCAACGCATTGACGCGTACATAAAGTTCCGGAGTTTGGATACCAGCGCGTTTGATTTCAGTCAGAAACTTAACCAACTCCTCACGCCCTTCTTGTTTGCGAGAGGGGGAAACCGCGTCCTCCAAGTCAAAAATCAACACATCCGATCCGCTTTGCAAGGATTTTTCCAGCTTGCGCGGACTATCGGCGGGCACAAACAGCAAAGAACGCATCACTCATCTCCGTTGTTGACTCTGGGCATCACACATGCCTTTAATGTTCTGTTTCGAGTATAGCGTGACACGAAAAGCGAATCCGCAGACCTACCTCGGCTCTACCAAGAGGCACATATCACTGCGCTGTGATCTTGGGTCCGGTGTAATGCTCTGGCCACAATTTCGCCACGATTTCCTTGTCGCTGCCATATGCAAAACAACTGTCAATTTTGGTTGGGCGCCCATTGGCATCCAAAGTCTGTGGTCGTAAGCTTGTGACAGGCCACAAGGCTTGATAGGCTGTTGTCGCCATTGGCCCTAGCAGCTCCATCATATGCGTACAACCGGCAGCGCCTTTAAGCTTCTCTCTGACGAGCTTGGACCAGCCCGCCCCGATTTTTGCGCCAATCAGCGCTTGCAGCGAGGGCGATGCCTGGGTACAGACCACAAAAGGTGTCGAATCAGAGCTCGCCGCCACATCTTTGATTTCAAACCACTCATCGATGACAAGACGCACCCAGATATCATGGACCGGCTCACCCGGTTTACGTTCCGCCTGAGCTAAAGGCGATAGAAAAGGCTCGGTTTTGGTGTCAACAACACGACCCTCGATATCGTACAAGCCGTCAGACCTTCGGTAGGCTTTCATGACGATCTGACGTTGGTGGACCTCTTCGCGGTCGACGGTTTGGAGCAATGGCACGGTATATCTCTCTAAAACAGACTCAGTGATTCAAAAAAAGTTTTAACTCAAACGATCTCCTTCTATCTTACTGCGATGTCGCCTCAGTTGACTAACCGACTCTGCGCCTTGCGCCTGAAAAGGCTCATTGTGCTAAATTCATGGTGTCGGCGCTGTTTGCGCTGCAGCATTTTTTTTGATGCCATGCCGCATCGCGCACAATGTCCTTATTTAAACGTTCCGTCGTCTCCGAAATCATCAACCACTTCAGCGTCGTTTTATCGACGCTGATTGTTGTGTGGCTCAGCGTCATATTAGTTCGCCTGCTTGGCGAGGCCGCAGCAGGCCGTATTGGTGCGGATGTCGTGATCGGTTTGGCCGCGTTCACCACGATCGCCGCCCTTCCCATTATTTTGGCTGTTTCGATTTTTATTGGCGTCCTGACCACCATTACCCGCAATTTCAGAGAATCTGAGATGGTCGTGTGGTTTTCAAGCGGACTTTCACTCCTGAACTGGATCAATCCAGTGATGCGCGTGACCATCCCCGTCGCGATCCTGATCGCCTCCCTCACTATGTTTGGAACGCCCTGGGCCAACCAACAAATCGGGGAGTACCGGGCCAGGTTTGAGTTGCGTTCTGACCTCTCCAAAATCACGCCAGGACAATTCCTGGAAACAGAAGGCGGTGCCCGCGTCTTTTTTGTCGAAGGTCCTAGCGTGCCGGACGGTCCACTCGGTCAAGTCTTTATGCGCATCATCGATCAGAATTGGTTGACACTCATTACTTCCTCGTCAGCTGATACCGTTATTGAGTCCAATGGAGACAAATTTCTAGTTCTCGGTCCGGGGCAGCGTTACGACATCAAGCCAGGTGCACCTGAAATGCGTCTTTCAAAATTTGACGCGTTCGGTGCTCGCATCGAGAGCAAAGACGGCGAAAAGTCGCTCGAAACCGCTCGCGAACGAACACTCGCTAGTCGGCGGTCCCGCCCAACCGCATTGCTTCTAACCGACAATGTGCCCTCCTCGCTGGGTCAGCTCATGTGGCGTCTAGCCGTTCCTCTCGCAGCACTGAGTCTCGCGTTGATGGCCATCCCGCTTGGTGCTGTAAATCCCCGCATGGGACGCTCTGGCGATCTGCTGATCGCGGGCTTGATTGCCATGCTTTATTTAAATCTAATCAATATTTCCCAAGGCTGGATCATCAGCGGCAAGCTTTCTTTTAGTATTGGAGTCTGGCTAGTACACGGCGTCTTTGGTCTCTTTACCGTTGGACTGCTATGGCACCGCTTGCGCGTCAAACTCCCTAAACCCCCTGTCGTGCCAAGCGCGGCATGATCTTCTCCGTACAGGAAACAATATGAGCTCACTCGAAATCATTGAAGTCGCACCAGGAAGCGGTACCGAAGCCACAAAAGGCGCACACGTCACTGTCCATTACACCGGCTGGCTTCACGACGCAGCCGCACCTGAAAACAAAGGCGCAAAATTCGACAGTTCGCGCGATCGCGGCGATCCATTTGATTTTCCTCTGGGCGCCGGTCACGTCATCCGCGGCTGGGACGAAGGCGTTGCAGGCATGAAAATCGGTGGCAAACGCACACTAATCATCCCTCCCGAAATGGGCTATGGCGCGCGCGGTGCTGGTGGCGTGATTCCACCCAACGCCACGCTGGTCTTTGATGTCGAGTTGCTCGAAGTCAACTAATAGTTGGTCACTCCAGCAGGTTTAATCCAACCATCCGGACACGCTCAAGATTGCGAGTCCGGAATTTTTTTATCTTTAGGATTTTCCATTCGATCCTGGTTGCGATCATCGGCACGACCTCTCGCATAGCCTCGAACGGCCTCGCGCAAAAAGTTCAACTGCTTTTCGTAGTTGCGACAGCCTCTGCACATCATGAGATGGGTACGCGTAGCCCATTTATCAGCGAAAGAAGGCTTTTTATCCTGTGCCTCGGATAAAAGCTGTGTAAGTTCAGCGCACGTTTTCATCTTTTCGTTTCCGTTTCAAACCATTTGATATTCAGACATTCACGCAAGCGCATGCGAGCGCGGTGCAAGATGACATTGAGATTCGTTAATGTGATGTCCATTTCCTGACAAATCTCCTCGGTCGACATTTCTACAAACTCGCGCATCATGAAGGCGCGACCCTGCTTTGCGGGTAAATCATCCAAGCAGAGTTCAAAAACAGCCCAAAATTGGGTCTGACCCAAGGACTCCTGTGGATTCATCCACGTTGAAGGGCGCGAGTTGGGTTGCCAGTGGCCATTGGGTCGAAATGCGTCGGAAAAATCTTCCATTTCCTCGTCTTCCTGCAGCAGCACCCTTGCCTGTTCATGACGATATTTTTGGCGTAAAGCATCCGCGCCTCCTGAACCACATCATCGGCTAAATGCGGATCCGATAGCTGTACTGTGGCAAAACGTAGCATTTGCTTGCGCAAATCCTGAAGAAAGGCGTCATTCGTAAGATCAGCCACAGGTTCGTTCACGTTCATGAGGACACCTGTCCCATGATGCGTGCGTAATATGAAATATACGCCTCCGACCCCTCGGGCCAATTATCGAGAAAGCGCGTGCGCCATTGCGCATGATCGTAAGGCACTGAAATCGCTGCGACCTCGACGCCATGAATCAGCGTTCGCTCAATGACGTTGAAACCGGGTAGCGTGGAGTTGTCAAATGGTGTCAGACTCACCCGGGTGATGACACCACAGAGCTGTCCTGAAAAATTAGGCATTCCTGCAGCGCCGTTATTAATCACAACGTTAACTCCTGCCTGGTGCGGACGCTGATGCAAAACAGGTTCACAGGTATGGCTCGACGCGAACACTTCGACCTGCGCCTGAGCAAAGGCTTCTCGCAACCAATCCGCAGAGATGGGATCCGAGGCTGTGGCGGCAAGCTCAGTGCGACTAAAACGCCAACCCGCCAAAGAATCCGCATCCCCATGCACGACACCGACCCGACAATCACCGACCTTGTAGCGGGCGAACATCGGCAAAGCCTCCAAACGGACGGTGAGCTTTGGAAAGCGCGCGGCAGTTGATTTAAGACGGGCGTGAATCCGATTCGAACGCTCGACCACTGCCGAATCAACCGAATCAGGATAGGCGCAACCACAACCGGCCTCCGCCCCCTCCACGCCTAATTCCGCTTCAACATTCCCGAGTACGGCATCATGCTCAAGCACGCGAGACATCACCCACTGGAAACTATGATCGTCGACATTAAACCAATTAAAGTCACCGTTGAAACACACGCGCAGCTTGCCCATTTCCGAAACTACAAGCTTTTCGATGCAATCAAGCGCTTCGACATTGCCGTAAAGTCCTCCCACCACATAGAGCGTCTCAGTCTCGATTAGCGGCGCTGCGGCGATCGCAGAAGCGCCATAACGATATCGGAGAGGACAGCTACGGCCTGGGGCTTGTGGGTCATCCGTCATCGCGTCGTCTCCTGCATTGGAGCTTCGGATCGTACAGAAAACGCAACGCGGAACTGATCCGAAGGACGACTGCAATCAGTCTGATAAAGTGCCAGTAGAGCACGATCTTCGACATCACCGACCGGAAGATCAAAGGCGATCCTGCCTTGCCGCAAACCGATCACGCGATCCGCGATCAACGGCAACAAGCTCGTATTATGTACGACCGTTAACAAGGTCGCCCCACTCGCTGCCTGCACCAGCATTCGACATACCTCCACTGCGGCGGCGGGATCCAAAGCCGCGGTCGGCTCGTCCGCCAAAATCAATCGTGGTTGCTGCAATAACAATCTGGCGATCGCAACCTTTTGTCGCTCACCACCAGACAAACGATCCGCACGCGTGTCTTTGTGTCCCAGCAAACCAACCCCTTGCAGCGCCTCGCAGGCCTGCTGGGTAATCCCATGGGGATAGAGTCGCAACCATGTGCGCCAACCCGATAGGCGCCCCAAAGCACCGATACACACATTGTCCAGAGCGCTGAGGCGCGCAACAAGATGCAAACCTTGAAAAACCTGCCCGACCTCACGCCTCCAGACGCGACGCGCACGACCACTCTGACTGCGGGAAGGCGAACGATCAAGCACATTGAGAGTGCCATGCGTAGGCGAGATCGCACCGGCAATCAAACGCAAAAGCGTTGACTTACCCGCACCGTTCGGACCCACCAGAGCGATTCGCTCGCCGGCGCTGACCTTGAGTGCGCCAATCTCTAACACGGTGCGTCCTTGGACGCTCCACAACACATCTTGCAACGAAATCACATTGGAGGTCATCGGACTCATGTCAGGCTCCGTCGGATACGACGACTCAAGGCATCAAAAGAAGTCACCAACAAAATGACGACCAGTAACACTGTCGCCAGTCGACCCCACTGGAACAGAGAAGTCGCCTCGGTGATCAGCAATCCCAGACCACCAGCGCCAATCATGCCAAGAATCGTCGAGTCACGAATATTGAACTCCCAGATATACAAATGACTCGATACGAACTGTGGCAGCACTGCGGGCCAAATCGCGTTAAAAAAAACCTGGACCGGACCTGCTCCGACGCTTTGTACCGCATGCACGGCTTGCATATCGAGCGTCTCGATCGACTCCGCGAATAGCTTGCCGTACGTCCCCATGGAGTGCAGGCCAATGGCCAGGATACCCGCGGTCGGCCCCAAGCCCACAATCCCCACCAAAACCAGTCCAAACACCAAGGTGTGGATAGAGCGCATCACATCAAGCACACCTTTGGCCAGCAACGCCAAAGGTTTGGGTGCGGACAAATTGCGCGCGGTTAATACCGCGAGCGGAAGTGCCAAGACCGCACCCAGTAATGAACCCAGCGTTGCGATCGTGATGGTCGTCCAGGTGGCGCGCGCCAAACCAGCCAAATAGTCGAGCTCGATTTCCTGTCGATTTTCGACACGCAAGACACGGCCATCATCGCTGCGGTATTCGAGTGCGATGTCGCCAAACCAGACATCAAGAAAACTCGGATAAGAAAACTCTGAAGCAGTCTTGAGTAAATTCGCCCAAGGATTGCGACCGATCGACAGATCGCCGTCATGAATCAAAGACAACAAGCAGACAGCAATCAAAACGACATAAATCAAAGTCAGCAGCAAAAATCCGACACGACCGCGCAGAAAATATTTTCCTGGTTGTCCGTCTGACATTGATGGATGCGTGTTGAGCGCTGACATATTCAATATTTAACGCGGTCGCAACACACCCGTCGCCAGACCAGCGTCGCGGATTGGTTTATAAAACGTATTGTCACGCGTCACAAAGCCTGTGTAATGCGCAGGCAAAAGGCGAGGTGACTGTTTCAATGCCGATCCGACCGACTCCAAGGCCTGTTGAAGTTGAGTCACAAAGTTTTTATCCGAAAAAAGTACCTTGCTTACCGCAAACGCGTCATTCGGCAAAGGATCGGACTGCCAAATAATTTTAGATTGCTCAGCCTTGATTAGACCCTGAGCGATCATCGCATTGCGGTTGCGATTGTAATCTGCTCCAGCATCCAGCACCCCTTGTGCGACTTGCGTCTCGATCGCCTGATGCTTGGTGTAGATCACCTTTTTAAAATACTTTTCCGGCTTGATACCCTGTGTCATAAAGAAATGAAGCGGGATCAAATAGCCCGAAGTGGAACCCTTGTCGCCAAACGCGAAGGTCTTGCCTTTCAGGTCCGCGATACTATTAATGCCTGAGTTGGGGTGCGTCACGATAATGCCAAAATATTCAGGCTTATCGTCATAAAGAATCGTGGAAACCACCTGCGCACCCGCTTCATTGTTGGCTAAAACATACCCCCACGGACCCATCAGCGCCATATCCGTCTCGCCATTCGCGAGCGACTTGGCTAGCCCTTCCCAACTATCTACCGTACGCAATTCAACGCGACGGTTGAGCTTAGCTGACAAGTACTCGGCCAAAGGCCGATAGGTCGCATCATTTTTTTCCCGGTCGGGCTGAAACATCCCCACACCAAATTTCAGCACAGGGCCGCGATCGACAGGCGACGCCACAGCAGTCACACTCGTCGCGAAAGCGATCGTAGTGAATAAATAAGCCAGCACTTTACGCATTCAGAATCCTAAAGTCTAAATCATGAAGCCGATGGAAAGACACAAGGAGCATCGCGTCCCACAAAATGCAAATCTGCAAAACCTGCATGCGCCTTCGATTTCGTGTTGTCCGTATCTGAGGCCAACGCCAATAAACTAATTTTGGCCTGATCACTCCCGTAGGCTTTCACGACATCGGACAATACATCCACGCGCTCCGATACCCAGGTGCCCGCCTGAGCCGTACCGCTGCGCTGCACAATCATCTGCGTCCGATCGGTATACGCATTGAATTGACGATGACCGACAGGATTTTTATTGTCCCAAATGTAATTCAACGCGGCATCTGGCACGTGCTCACCATACAAATTACGCGCAAACTGCAGTTTGAAACGCAAACCAAAGTCAATTTTATCGGCAGGCAACTTAAAGGCAACGTATACCCTTGCGGCATAATCATCGCCCATCTTGGTATTCATATCGGCATTTTGTACAACATCCTCTACGCGCCAACGCCAACAAAGTATGGGGGTGGCCTTCAAATCAACCTCAACTCCGCGTGCGAGTAGCGCCATACTCGCATTTGCTTTCGCCTCGACCGCCGGGACGCCGTCCCAAACGCGCGTTTGATAAAAAGTCGGCGCGATCTTGGTATCAAACTGAATGATGCGCCAAGGCTCTGGAACAGGACCTGTCATCGCCGGGAAACTTCCAACGACATTTGCTCCCGACTGGGCGTGTCCAGCACCCGACACAACCGCAGCAACAGCTGCAACCAACAATACGAACTCACGCTTGAGTCTCAATTCCACTCTCCGATTCGGTACGGATTTTTTATTTGAATTCAATAGGCAAAAATGCAAGATCCTCGGGCTCGTCAATATCGCGCAAGGTATCCAGCTGGGTCACATGCCACCCCAGATACTCGATACGATGCATGGTTTCTCGGAACACTTGATCAGTACTCCACGTCATGTCTTGAAAAATACTGGCATCGAACTGGCTCAGTCCGAGTAAAACATAGCCGCCATCATGCGCGGGCGCAATGACCACTGGATCTTGACGCAATGCGTGAGCGGCTTCTTTTAAATGCTTTACCTCGAGAGCGAGACAGTCGGTCCCGATGCACAGCACATTCTCATCGCGCGCCAAGGTGCGCAACACTGCATCCGCCATACGTGCCCCAAGATCACCCTCGGCCTGACGACTCCACACTACCTCAGGTGGCACATCGAGCGCACGCAGCGTGGCATGTTCTGGCTCAGGCGCCACGCAAAGTTCAATAGGACCAAGATCCGCCTGCATCGCGACTTCGACGGTGCGACACAACATTTTCGCAGCGAGCGCCGCAGCGCCCTCCTCGCCCAGCGCTCCGATCAAACGGGTCTTGCAAAACCCAGGAATCGGCGCTTTGGCAAAAATCACGATGCGAGTCGGTCTATGCATCTCATCACTCAACGATATAAACGTGCAAGCTCACTGGCCGGAACTCCTCGCCAGTATGCCCAGCGCAAACGCCACATCAGTAGAATCGTTTTCCAGACACCGTTTTGGTCCCAGCGGCGTCCAGATGTCACCACACGCTCGGGCAAACATACCGGGGGACTGAGTCGCTTGAGACGTTTACTCATTTCGATGTCCTCCATCAGAGGCTGCTCTGGAAAACCACCGACCTTATTGAACGCTTCACGCGTCATAAAAATAGTCTGATCGCCAGTCGCGATGCCCGTGAGCCTTGAGCGCCAGTTCATACAGAAACTGATCACCTTGAGCCAGGGCGAACTTCCAACAATGCGCACGTCAAAACGTCCCCAACTACTCTTGCCATTGAGATGATGTTCAATCTGATACAAGGTACCACGCGGAAGATGCGTATCAACATGCAGAAAAACTAACAGGTCACTTTGCGCGGCGCGCGCGCCCGCATTCATTTGTCGCGCACGTCCACGCACGGACTCCAATATGTCAAACCCAGCGTCTCGCGCCAACTGAACCGTCCGGTCATTGCTCCCACCGTCCACCAGTAGCACCTGAGCGCCCATCGCACGCAACACATCAAATTCGTTCAATTGCTGAGAAAGTACCGCACTCTCATTTAGAACGGGAACGATGATCAGCGTTTTCACAAACTAGCCCCGACGCCATGCGTGATAACGAGCGAGCCACTTCATGACTGTTTGATTGGTATGCGCGCGGCGCCACTCACCAGCGACATATTTATTCGCCTCTGATAAAGTCGGGTAGGTATGAATCGTGCCAAGAATTTTATTTAATCCCAAACCATGCTTCATCGCCAGCACAAATTCAGCCAACAAGTCACCAGCGTGCTCACCAACGATCGTCACGCCTAAAATTTTATCTTTGCCCGGGACGGTGAGGACTTTTACAAAACCATGGTCTGTGCCATCCGCGATCGCACGATCCAAATCGTCGATGCCATAGCGCGTCACCTCAACAGCGATCCCTTTTTGTACAGCCTCTTGCTCATTCAAGCCCACCCGAGCGATTTCCGGCGAAGTAAAAGTCGCTGCAGGAATCACCGAATAATCGACCTTAAAACGTTTGAACTGACCAAAGAGTGCGTTGACCGAGGCATACCAAGCCTGATGTGCCGCTGTATGCGTGAACTGATAGGGACCTGCCACATCGCCTGCCGCATAAATATTGGGATATAGCGTCTCGAGATACTCGTTGGTGACCACCGTGCGTTGAGTCGGAATCCCCAACTCCTCCAGACCATAGCCCTGAAGGCGCGCCACTCGGCCCACCGCGCACAACAACTCATCAAACTCGATGTGACGCTCAATGCCGCCGTGTTCGACAACGATTGTCTTGACAGTGACACCATCGGCCTCTCTGCACTCGCAACGCAAGGCTTTGTGTTCCGTCAAAATTGTCACGCCATCGCTGCGCATCGATTCGGTCAAGATCTCTGAGACCTCCGCATCCTCACGACTCAGTAAGCGTCCCGCCATTTCAATCTGCGTGACCTGCACACCCAGTCTCGCGAAAGCTTGCGTGAGTTCACAACCGATCGGACCGCCACCTAGGACAACAAGGCGCTTAGGCGGCGCATCGAACATAGAGAATTTTTCCCACAGCGTATCGCTTGTCACATAGCCGACCTCATCCAAGCCAGGCAGCGGCGGTACAAAAGGCTGAGCACCGGCAGCAATCACGATACTGCGCGTCGTTAACGTCTGTGTCACACCGTGTTCGTTTTTGATTTCGACGGTCCAAGGATTGATGACACGACCATAGCCCTGCAAAACTTCTACACCCAATGCGGTATAGCGCTCGACGCTATCATGCGGTTCGATTTTTTTGATGACCTCGTTGACTCTAGCCATCACCTGACGAAAACTGAACTCAGGTTGCGCCGCTTTCAAGCCATAATGATCCGCCTGGCGGATCTGCTGGGCGAGCTTGGCGCTTTTGATCAAAGCCTTACTGGGAACGCAGCCATAATTCAGGCAATCTCCGCCCATCTTATGGGCCTCAACCAAAGTCACCCGGGCCTTGACCGCCGCCGCAATATAAGAGGTCACGAGACCTGCCGCACCAGCGCCAATCACCACCACATTGCGGTCAAATTTTGATGGCTTGAGATGATTCCATTTTGCATAAATCTTATTTTTCTTAAAGATATCGAGTATTTTTTTGGTGATCAGTGGAAATAAGCCCAGAGCGGCCAAGGATAATAAAATAGGGAACGAAATAATTCCCTTAAGTGATTCAATCGCGGCAAGCTGTGTACCCGCATTGACATAGATCACCGTCCCCGCCAGCATCCCCACCTGACTCACCCAGTAATACGTCAGGGTGCGCATCTTGGTCAGTCCCATCAAGAGGTTGATGAGAAAAAATGGGAAGACTGGCACCAAACGCAAGGTAAACAAATAAAACGCGCCCTCTTTTTCAATCCCGTCATTCATGGGTTTGAGCTTTTCGCCGAAACGTTGCTGCACCCAGTCGCGTAGGACGTAACGCGCCGCTAAAAAAGCCAGTGTCGCACCAACGGTCGAGGCAAACGACACCAACACAAAGCCCTGCACAAAGCCAAAAATTGCACCACCCGCAAGCGTTAGGACCAACGCGCCAGGCAGTGAAAGCGCCGTAGTCAAAACATAGAGAAAGAAATATCCGAGGGCCATTTGTAGCGGCGCGGCATCACGCCACGCATGCAGCTGCGCAAGTCCTGATTTCAGCCCTTCAAGCGTCATCTTCTGATGCAAATCAAAGCTAAAAAATAATGTTAGTAACCCAATCGCCACCAACAATATCAGGATCCGCGTGGCCGTCTTTTGATTCATGATTCTTTCAAGGCTCCACCACAACTACTGCCTTGACCAGCGGTACATCCATAACAATGATCCGCCACGACAATCGAGCGACCGGCAATATCGACACCCATTAAATCTTTGAGATGCAGACCGCGGTCCAGATCGGCTATTTTTTCGATCGTACGCGGCAACGGCAAAGCCAGTTGCTGATTGAAGTCACAGTCATACAGATAGCCCTCCCAATCCACACTCACCAAGCTGCGACACATCACACCCGCCAGATTCGCCTGCTGATAACTGTTACGCAGCAATTCCATGTAGCCTTTAAACGTACCCTTGGAAATGAGCATCGAACCAAAACGCTGAATCGGCATATTCGTCAAGGCATAGAGTTCGTTAAACACAATACCAAAATGTTTAGCCAACTCGCGCTTGTAGTCGCTTTGTAAGGCACCTTGCTCGGGCGGTAGCGAGGGTCCTTGCGGGTTATAGACAAGATTCAAGACCAAAGATGAACCGTGCTGACCATAACCCAACGCATTAAGACGCTTCAGCCCGGTGATACTCTTGTCAAACACGCCTTGGCCGCGTTGCTTATCGACATTTTCCAATGAATAACAGGGCATTGAGGCAATCACCTCAACGCTCTGCTCCGCCAGAAACTCGGCGAGATCCTCGTAGCCGGGTTCAAGCAAAATCGTCAGATTGCAGCGGTCGATTACTCGCACACCCATCGCACGCGCCGCGATGACGAGACGCCTGAACGAGACATGCAATTCAGGGGCTCCACCCGTCAGATCCAACACTTCGATTTTGCGGTCTTTGAGCACCTGCAACACGAGATCGATATTCGCCTCATCCATCATTTCGGTACGATTTGGACCTGCATTGACATGACAATGCACACAAGACTGGTTGCAGCGATACCCCAGATTGACCTGAAGCGTCGTCAGCGCATCTCGTTTGATCCGTGGGAAATCGGTATCTTTCAGCAAAGGTAAAGTCGCGTGCATGGTGATCCTATGTCCTTGATATGCAGTGAGTCGCTGCAGGGGGTGTTTTTATTACACTTTATTCCAGCTAAATTTTTTAATAAATCCTCGATCAATCCAATCTTTGAGTCGCCAGACCCAATGTCCCTCAAAGGAAACTCGCCCCCAGGAAGCAATCGCGTACTGAGGACCGCAGGCTAATAAGTACAGTGAACTCTTTCTGGGTTGATAGTCCTTCAGAACAGCCGCTGAATCAGCCAATACGGTATAGAGATTGTCTGCAAGCACAGGGCCCGTCTTGACCGCATGCACACCAGAACGGGCCATGTGGACATCCGTTCGCGCACAGGTATCTCCCACCGCAAAGACTTCTGGATGGGACTGCGTTCGATGACAAGCATCCACTAAAATATAGCCTTGTTCGTTGAGCGACAGCCCCGATTGCCGTAACCACGACAAGGGTTTTGCTCCCGTCGCGGCGATGACCTGGTCCGCATAGATGCGGTGACCATCCGAAAATTGCAAACCGTCGACGACCCCCGTCGCAGCTTGCTGGTACAACACAATACCCACTTTGCGCGTATAGGCCAGCACGCGCCGACGTACCGAGTCATGATGCCCGTTGAGCATACCGTCTGGTGAAACCACAAGCGTCACATGCTCCTGCGCGCCAGCACGCTTGAGTGCGAACTGCGCGGCAAACGCAAGCTCCACACCCGCAGCCCCTCCGCCAATGACGACCAGCGCATAATCCTTTTGATTAATGGCCTTTTTTTGAATCTCCGGCCACTGATCAAAAAAATCATCTAACGGTTTAACAGGTAACAAGCGCACACCTAGTGCTGAGAGACCCTCAGTTTGAGTTTCACTGCCAACATCCAGAGACAAAAAATCATAGGTCACCTGTTGACCGTCCGATAAAGTCAGCGTTCGCGTATCCGCCGACATCGCTGTCACACTCGCCGTGATCATGCGAACGCCGGACGCCTCAACCAAAGGCTGCAAATCAACCCTGCTCTGCTCTCGGGTATAGTGACCGGCAATCCAGCCCGGCAACATGCCGGAATAATTTTGGTAACGATTCGGCGTGATCAGGATCACCTCCGTTCCCGCTATTGTTGCGTGGGCGAGCTTTTCAAGAACAGAAAGATGGGCATGCCCACCTCCTACGAGGACTAAACGCTTCATGACACTCCATCGTTTTTGGATCGTCTACTGCACATTTTTTTGATATCTGTCTGTATAGTCGTGATCGCGGACGGTTTTCTTACACTTCCCTCATCATAGTGTTAAAAAATCTTTACCGAGTTCATGAAAAGATTGAAAAAAGCGAGGTTCAGCATGCAACAGCCCCGAATTGGTGTGATTGGTGGAAGCGGTCTCTATCACATGGAGGCGCTTGAAAACCCCGTCGAACACGCGCTGACGACGCCTTTCGGCGCACCCTCTGATGTCCTGGTGACCGGGATCATCGCAGGAGTTCCGGTCGCCTTTCTGGCCAGACACGGACGCGAACATAAATTACTGCCCTCCGAACTCCCCTTCCGCGCCAATATTCATGCGTTTAAACAACTCGGCGTCAAATACCTGCTCTCTGTTTCGGCCGTGGGTTCCTTGCGTGAGGACTACCGACCACTTGATATGGTGCTTCCCGATCAATTCATCGATCTGACTAAAAAACGAGAAAGTACATTTTTTGGTGCCGGTGCCGTCGCCCATGTCTCGATGGCCGAACCGATCTGCGCCAAGCTCACCGATATTTTGGCACGCGCCTGGGTCGAAAGCGGGGGACAAACTGAATCGCTGGAGCGACCTATCCTGCATCGGGGCGGCACCTACGTTTGCATCGAAGGTCCCCAGTTCTCCTCGATCGCCGAGTCACACTGGTATCGTTCGATGGGTGCTAGCGTGATCGGCATGACCAATATGCCCGAGGCCAAACTTGCACGCGAAGCGCAAATCGCCTATGCCAGTCTGGCCATGGTGACAGATTTTGATTGCTGGCATCCGCGTGAGGCCAATGTGACGGCAGAATCCGCGATCGCGAATCTCATGAAAAATGCAGAGACTGCCCAAAAGATATTGCTCCAAGCCATCAGCCTGTTGGGTAAAGAATGCCCAGACTCTGACGCACATCACGCGCTGGCCAGTGGACTGGTGACTCAACCTCAAGACATGAGCCCCGACGTCCTTGAAAGACTTCGTGTCATCCTCGGAAAGGACCTTGTTTAAAGGGTGATTACCCCATCACCAATAGTCCGCTAGCACCTAGAGCCGCACCAATCGCCAACAGCAAAAGCATATGGATTTTGGTGCGATAAACGATCACAGCGGTAACGGCCGCCAACAACCACAGTGGCCAGTCACGCACGCCATCCGTGTTGGCGGTCGCCAACAGCCAGCCTGCCGCGACCATCATCGAAATCACGACAGGGCTGAGACCGAGTTTAAAGGCACGCACAGCGCGTAAGTGTTGATTCGCCTGAACCCAACGGGCTGTTACGAAAATCAGCACCGAACTCGGCAATAAAATCCCTGCCATACAAATCACTGCGGCAAAGGGTGCCCACCCAAAACCACCCGCATTCAGGCCGATGTTCCATCCCATCAACGCCACAAACATCACATTCGGCCCGGGTGAGGCCTGCGCAATAACGATCGAAGCGCTGAACTGGGCGTCCGTGAGCCAACTCTGCTGAACAACCAGAAATTGATAAATCTCCGGCAGCAACACCAGAGGACCGCCTACGGAGGCGATCGAAATCGAAGCGAAGTGTTTAAACAAATTGAACCAATCCGTCCACAGCATCGCTAACGTCAAGGTCTCGTTCATGCTTGATCCTTGAGCTTGAGGAAAGCAAGAACATAACCAATCCCGCCTAGTACGATCAGCACATACAACAATCGCCATTGCAAAATCGCAATCCCCACGAAACTCAAGATCACGAGTGCTGCGCACACTTTCACACCCAATGGGTTGGTTTTAAGCGCAGACAACAACTTAAGTCCTGTCGCACCGATCATTCCGGCTGCGACCGCCCCCATTCCTCGCAGCGCATCAACAATCTGCGGCTGATTTCCGAAGTGCGCATACGCAATCGCCAACGTCAAAATAATCATCGTTGGGAACATAAACATTCCCGCCAAAGAAACGAGTGCTCCACGCCAGCCGAAGTGTTTAGCGCCAACCATGATGCAAAGATTGAGTGCTGGTGGACCGGGCATGGTTCGCGCGATGGACCACTCCTCCACAAACTCTGTACGCGTCATCCATTTCTTTTTATCGACCAGTTCACGCTCGATAAAGGCGAGGACACCGCCAAACCCCTGAATCGCGAGCATACTGAACGTATTGAATAATTCGCCTAAAGAATGCGGGTGCTGTTTCTGCGGTGTGGTCATGAGTGAAGCGATCAGGCAAGTCAGAAGCGCAATTAGCGCAAGAGACCACATTTAACTCCAAAATGCGCACCAAACCCCAGTGATCAATGTTCAATCCCATTCAAGAGCGCAAAGTCGATGCTTTTCGACAACAAACTACGCCCGAACCCGATCCTCAACCGCATCCAGCGCATGCCTGGCCAGACTGGATCCCGCTTCGGAATAGATATTGAAAGATGGAACACCCAAGGCCCCGAGTTCATCGACTTCGCTCTCGAATTTCGCGATCGCGACGACTTTGCAACTGAGGTTGCTTCTGACGATTTGCTGCGCTGCATAAATATTACTGCGATGATTTGGCATCGCGAGCACAATCAACTCGAGTGTAGTACCCGTCTTGAGTTTGCTCCAAAAATCCGTGTCGGTCGCATCGCCATGCACAACGTTGCGTCCCGCTTCTCTTTGCTGTTTGACACGCAGGGCGTTATGCTCGATCCCGATGATTTTTTGATCGAAGTATGAAGCTAGCTTGTCATAAGCGCCACATCCGACACGCCCCATACCAATCACCAGTATCCTGGCTTCACCCGTTTGAATCAATTGATCCCGAGGATGATAGACAGATTTTTGAAAAACGTTCCAAAAATTTTTATAGCGTTTATAGATCTGTTCGGATCCCATCGAAAAGGGCGCAGCCAAGGCGAAGCTTGCACTCACGGAAATCGCCATGATGATGAGCCAATCGACAGGCAACCACCCCTTCATGACACTCAGGGCCGCAACGATCAACGCGAACTCAGAGTATGTCGCGAGATTGAGCGAAACAAACAATGAAGTGCGCGCGCGCAAACCGAAATACTCGAGGATCAGATAATAGAAAAAAGTTTTAAACGGCAACAAGGCGCACAAGAATAGAGAAACAAAAATGATGGTGGGCGTGGGTAATCCTTGCATGCCGATCGAAAGAAAAAAACCAACCAACATCAACTCTTTGAAACTAAAAAGCGACTTAGACAAATCGCCTGCTTTGGGATGGCTCGCCAATAGAGCTCCGAACACCAAAGCGCCCAAGTCGCCTTTGATGCCGATCAGCGAAAAGTACTCAAATCCGGCGCCGAGCGCAAAGAACAGTCCGCTCAAAACCAGTAATTCACCATGCCCTACCGCATCGAGCAACTTGAACATTATTTTCCGAATCACAGGCAATAACAACAAAGACAGTGCCCATACCGTAGGATATTTAGCCTCGCTGACTGTTAGAAAAATGACGGCAAAAATGTCTTGCATAATCAAAATTCCGATCGCGACTTTGCCGTAAAAGGCGCGCATATCATCGCGATCCTCGAGAACTTTGACGGCATAAACGGTACTGGAAAAAGACAACGCGAAAGCCACTAAAACGATGACAAAAGGCGAAACGTCAAAAATCGTCGATGGAATCAATACCTTGCTAAGCCACAGCACACCCGCATAAAACAGCGTCGAGGTGAAAATATGCGCGAGCGACACACCCCAGATTTCATTGTTCGCCAAACTTTTGAAATCGAGTTTCAGACCGATCGAAAATAGCAATAAGGTCACACCTAGTTGCGAAATCATACTCAAACCGTCCGGCGACTCGAAGCCAGACAGATTAAAAACAAAACCCGCAAGCAAAAAGCCCACCATCGGTGGCAAGCCCACGCGTTTGAGTATCAAACCAAATAAAAAGGCCAAGCCTACGAGCGTGACTAACATCGCGTCCTCTTTAACGCAGCGCTTTGAGCACCTGTTGTCCCGCTCGACCATTGACGGTGATGCCCTTGGATTGTTGAAAGGCGCTGATCGCCGCGCGACTTTTAGCGCCGATCAATCCATCCACTTCGCCAATGTCATAACCACGATCCAACAAAGCCTGTTGAATTTGACGTCGTTCGGCTCGACTTGTTCCCGGATCATCCGTGGGCCAAGCGGTTTGAAACATGCCGCTCCCACGCATCCGGTCACTCAAGTGGGCAATCGCCAAGGCGTAAGACTCTGCCGCGTTGTAACTAAAAATAGCGTCGAAATTTCGAAACACCAGAAATGCGGGACCTTTTGCGCCAGCCGGAAGCAATAAAGCGGCTTGAGTCGTGCCGGGCAAGTTCGACATATTGGTTACTTGCACATTCTTAGCAGTCACTTTTACTGGAGCAATACCCAAGCTTTTCCATTGTTCCAAGGACTGTTTAGTCCGCCGCCCTGAAGGGCCGGAATAATTTGCCGGTAATTTCACCTCCACTCCCCAAGGCTGCCCAGTCACCCAGCCCGCTCTTTTCAAGAAGTTCGCGGTAGATCCCAAGGCATCCGGGACCGAGCCCACGATATCGCGTCGGCCATCTCCATCAAAGTCGACGGCGAGTCGCTGATACGTTGTCGGCATGAATTGCGTTTGTCCAAACGCACCCGCCCAGGAACCAACCAGTAACTCGGGAGGAATATCGCCACTTTGCAAAATCCGCAAAGTCGCGAGCAACTCACCTCTGAAAAATGCTTGCCTTTTGTCCGCGCAAATCAAAGTCGTCAAAGAGCGCAAAATATCGCGCTTGCCCTGAATACGTCCATAATTGGACTCAACGCCCCAGACCGCGACAATCACATTGCGATCGACACCATATTTCTGCTCTGCTACGTCCAAGACTTTAGACCACTCTTTAAGCTTGTCGCGCCCATCGTCGACACGCTCTTGATCCACCAAGCCCGCGAGATAATCCCAAATCGCCGTTCTGAATTCGGGCTGAAAGGAAAAGGCTTTGAGCACATCTGGATCGGGCTCGACGCCCTGCATCGCCCGATCAAACACCTCGCCTTGAATACCTTGGGAAACGACCGATTTGCGCAAGCCCTTGACGCAAGACTCAAAGCTCGTTGTTTGAGCAGATACTGCGGAGGCGCTCAACGCCAAACCTGCGAGAAAGAATCCTTTGGAAACGATGCCGGACCACAATACTGAAAATCGTTTGTTCAAAAATTTCATACCTCATGTCCGCTAAAAGTGTCATGTTTAACAATTGTAAGACGATGGAGCGGACAAAACACAACTCAGCTAACTTTTGGCAAAATCTCAATATCGTAAGCGTGCGAAAGCGATCGATTCAGCACTGGATCGATCAGACTCATCTCAAATCGTGCGGCAGGACGAATCGCACCTTGCGTACCGACAGTCCCACAACTCATCGCCACACCTGCGGGCAACATCTCACTTTTTGAATAACGCATAATCAAATCCTTGGGATGCAGCAAAGCAGACATCGGACCCGACTGATACTCGACGCGTTTACCATTTTCGATAATGTGCGATTCAATGCGCAACTGATCCCAATGGGCGGCTACATCCTTCAAATGCCAGGCATCAGTACCGATGGGCTTGGAGCAAACTTGCTTTGAAAGGGCAACACTCACAGTTTCGAGAGCGCGATCAGTATGGTCGGAAGTCAAAGAAACAAGCAACTCACCGAGATGTGAAAACACCAAGACTTCAACCTCACCAGAGCTCTCGTGACCCACGACTTCAATTGTCGAGTCTTGCGTCAGGGTCTGGCTAGCAACCCGATAAAAAAGTGGTACAGAGCTCGGTCTTGGTACACCTATCGCAGCGAGCTCTTCGATGTGATGTTCGATCGCAACATGATTTCTACCAGCCCATCCGGCGATGACCATCTGATTGATATCCGCTTTGATCAACTGCTTCGAACCATCGAGGGACAATACTTTAAATAATAATTGCATGTTATTTCCGGAAAAAATTGCTTAACTTTAGTCAGAAGAAGTCAGAAGAATCTCTCTCAGAGCGCAAACAACTGCGGCAGCCAGAGGGCTAAAGAGGGAAAAATCGCGAGAAGGACCAGCAACAGCATCATGGCCATCACGAAAGGAAGCGCGCCCACAATGACAGGAGTCATCGAACCACTGGTACGAAGACTTTGAACAACGAATAGATTCAGACCAACAGGTGGCGTGATCAATGCCGCCTCAACCAGAACGATGATGGCAATGCCTAGCCAGATTGGATCAAAACCAAGTGCGATCATGACTGGCGCAACGATAGGTATAGTTGTAATCATCATTGATAAGGTCTCCATAAAACAACCCAGTACAAGATAAAAAACAACCAATAGCAACAGCATGACAAAGGGAGAAAAACCAAGTCCAGTGATCGTATCCGTCAAGGCGGTCGTCAATCCAGTCGCTGACATCACAAAATTCAAAAAGCTCGCGCCCACTACGATCAACATAATCATGGCGGATGATTTCATCGTATTTTCAAGCGCCTCACGCACCATTACGAAACTGAGTCGCTTGTAGCCCGCAGCCAAAACAAGTGCGCCAAACACCCCTAAGGCTGCGGCTTCTGTTGGGGTCGCGACTCCTGCGTAAATAGACCCTACCACTAATAAAAAAATTGCCATGGGTGGCACCAAGTGCACTAACGATTTGATGCGATCAGACCAGCTCGATCGAATGCGCTCGCCACCCCAAGCAGGTTTGTAAACACAAGCCACCACAATTGTCGTCATAAACAATATGGCAAGCAGCAGTCCCGGCAAAATACCTGCAAGGTAGAGTTTCGGCACGGAGGAATTGGTCAAGACGCCATAGATCACAAGATTAATCGAAGGGGGAATCAGAATGCCAAGCGTTCCTCCCGCCGCGATACTTCCTAAAAAGAGGGGTTCGTTGTATCCGCGCTTGGCGATTTGCGGCAAAGCCACAGTACCAACCGTCGCGGCGGTGGCGACACTCGAACCTGATGTCGCAGAAAAAAGCGCAGAAGCTCCGATATTCGCGTGCATCAAGCCGCCGGGTAACCATGACAGCCATAAACTCAAGGCAGAATACATGCGTTCGGCAAAACCTGCTCTTAGCAATAACTCACCGAGCAAGATAAATAAAGGAATGGCGACTAGTAAAAATTCAGTATTCGTCGTCCAAGCCAATTCGCCCATTGCACGAGACAAGGGCAACATCGAATACATATGGTCAAGCGCGATTCCCAACACGCCAAGCGCGGCGCCAACAGGGATACTTAAACCGATCAAGACCAATAAAATTG
This sequence comes from Burkholderiaceae bacterium, assembly GCA_030728985.1. Taxonomy (GTDB): domain Bacteria; phylum Pseudomonadota; class Gammaproteobacteria; order Burkholderiales; family Burkholderiaceae_B; genus Zwartia. The sequence goes on from JANQYI010000044.1 coordinate 40,797, forward strand.
TAAGAGCGGTCGAAATCACGATGCACGCTCCTCCATGACGCGACGTTTTCCTGCAATCGCTTCTTCCTGAGCCTCATCTTTGGAGAGTCGTGCTCCAGCGATTTGATTCACAACTTCATAATTTCCCGTCACAAGCGCACGACTCGCACGCTCGAGCATCAGCGCCAACACCACGACCATCCAAGCCAAACCTATAAACCATAAACCTTGCGGCAGCCATAGCGGCGTCGCCAAAGGAGTGTTGGCCGTTGAACTCTGCAACCACGAAGTCGCGACAACCTCATAGGCGTAACGTGTCAACATCGTCAAAAACAAAGCAAGCGCGACAAGTGATAGCCAGTCGAGTATCGCAGCGATTCGAACAGAAAAATACTGGTAAAAAACATCCACACGGACATTCGCACGCTCTAGAACAACGAGTGCGAACGACCATGTGGTGCTAATGGCAAAGGCATAGCCAGAAAGCTCGTCCGCACCTCCGATAGAGATTGAGAAAAGTTTTCGAACAATGACATCGAAACATACTAATCCAGCGCTCAACAGCGTGAGAATACCGCCACCCCATACTCCCCAGCGAGAAATACGATGGGCACAAGACAATCCCGTGGCCTGTTGAGCTTGCATGGATAACCTTTATTTCTTGGCAACAACGTTCAGTTTTTTACCAATGGTGGCATTGAAATCTGCAACGCACTGCGCAGAACAACGAGCCGCCCACTTTGGCAAAATGACATCCACCAACAATTTATCAAGCATCGCTTTATCAGCGGCGGAAGGCTTCACAAGAACCATTTTTCCTTTGACCGGGAAGGGGCAGCTCGCCTGACCAGTATTACAAGCGTAGCCCTGTTCTGTTTGCTCGTTGGCCGCATTCCATATCGTATTCATTAGATTATTGATGTTGGTTTGCAGAAACGCCTGAACTTTAGGGTCTATTTTGTCCCATGCTTTTTGATTTACGGCATGAATTTGCTGATTCCAATTAATTGGAAGGGCAAGAAGATGTGTTGAAACTTCGTACCACTTGGCTGAATAGCCAGACAATGAGCCAGTAATCGCGCAATTAACAACCTTGTTTTGAAGCGCAGGCACGACCTCACCAAAGGCGATCGTCACGCTCGTGCCGCCAAGCGCTTGTACAAATTCAGCTTGTGTTCGACTACTAGTACGGACCTTCAAGCCCTTCAAGTCACGCAGGTCTTTAATCGGCGCATTACAAAAAATAACCTGAGCGGGATAGGGAGATAAGCCAAGAATCTTGACGTTGTTTTTGCCGCCATAAAGTTTGGCATAAACAGGCTCAAACAGATTCGTGACTTCACGCGCCGCTTTCACATCCGGCGCTAGACCCGGTAAATCGATCGCTTCGTTAATCGGATTATCGCTTGCAAAATAGGACAACGTCGCTGTGCCAAACTCAACCACACCTTGCCCAATCAGACGCATCAATTCGGGACCTTTCAAACCCATTTGGTTGAAACCTTGGATTTCAGCAGTCACTTGTCCTTTTGATAACTCGGGAATCGTTTTAGTCCAAAATGGCTGCTCAAAATCTTTATAGGCTGTGAGGTTGCTTAAACCACCGACAATTTTTAGCTGAGTTCTTGGAAGTTCTTGCGCTACTGCGTTAGTCGCCATCAATACACCAGCGCTCAGCGCTGCAAGCATTAGCTTCTTCATGAGTGAGTCTCCTAGATAACGGGGTAAAAAGTCTGGATCGATCTCCCGCATGCAATCGACACAGTTTTCAACTGCCTTAAAGTTTTTAAATGATGGCCAACTGGGTATTTAATTTGTCGGTCACTAACATATAACCAGGCGCATGCGTGATGCAAAATTCAGGCTTGGATGCCATGAGGACTGCCTGCGGCGTAACGCCACACGCCCAAAAAACCGGAATTTCACCAGCATGCACTTCGACGGGTTCGCCGAAGTCAGGTTGACTTAAATCACTAATTCCAATCAGTGAGGCATCGCCTAAATGAACAGGCGCTCCATGGACAGAAGGAAATTTTGAGGTCAACTGAATCGCACGAATTGCGTCAGCGGGTTTGAATGGCCGCATTGAAACGACTAAAGGACCATGAAAGGATCCGGCGGATTGCGTCGCAATATTGGTGCGGTACATAGGGACATTAGAAGCACAGGAGATATGGCGCACATCTAGACCCTCAGCCACCAGCGCCTCTTCAAAAGAAAAAGAGCACCCAATCGCAAAGCTAACTAAATCATCACGCCAGTAGGACGTCACGTTCGCGACTTCGTCAATCAACGCACCATTTCTCCAGACTCTATAACGCGGGACATCCGTTCGAATATCAAGATCTTCACCGAAACCCGGAAAAAAAGCGCCGCCTGGGTCAGAAACTGATAGGAGTGGGCAGGGCTTGGGGTTACGGTGACAAAACAGCAGGAAATCAGCTGCCAAGGATTGAGGTAATACAACCAGATTAGCCTGGACAAATCCAGGGGCTGCACCTGAAGTCGGCTGAGTGAATAAACCCTGGCGGATATTTTGACGAACCTGTTGCGACGGCAGCATACGACCCCCTAGAAGCAAAACGAGTAGCTTCTATTCGACGTCAGCCATCAACGCCTGTCCAATCGTGCTTTCAAATCATGACTGATAAGAAATACTTATCGCTGAATCGTCGATGTCATTGGTCCGCTTGGTCATCCCCAGCAATCTCTTGCGCAAGTTTCGCAAGGGTAGCTGCGATATGCTCATCGGGACCGCGACACCAAGATGCCGTAAACGTCAGATCCGGCAATACTTCATCCGCGACGCGCAAAATACACAAACTCCCAGCGCGAATTTCATCCTGCAAAAAAACGGGCGTGATGACAGCCACCCCGATCGCGTCCAGCGTCATCCTCACTACCACTGAAAGCGAAGCACTGCCATACATTCGAGGCGATTGAATACCTGAATCCGTCAACAAATCTCTGACATACTGATGTGGTTGACTCGTCGCAGGGTAGGTGATGACGGGGCGTTCTCCAATCTTGGCGAGCGTGACTTTCTCGTGATGCAAATCCAACTTTGGGCTGGCCAACCAAGCTAGTGGATATTGACAAAGCGAGATGTTCTCGACGTTGGAGGCCGAAACAGGACCCATCAAAAATGCCAAATTTAGATGATGGGATATAACTTGCTGGCGTAAAACTGGGGAAGTATCGACCTCAAGCTCAACACTCAGATCAGGATAGCGAGCGTGAACTTCCTCAAGATAACGAGGCAACCAGGTTTGTACGATGGTCTCGGACACGCCCAATCGAACTTGGCCAGCAATCGAGTGACTGCTGTGCGCGGCTTCCATCATTTCCTGCTTTAAGTTCAACATGTCTTGAGCATGGGCAAGTAATTCGCCACCCTTGGCTGTCAAGGTTACTCCTCGGGTATTGCGCTCCAACAATTTGACTCCGAGCGTAGACTCAAGTGAAGCGATGCGCTGAGAGATTGCAGGTTGTGTTGTATTGAGTTTTTGCGCCGCTGCACGAAAACTCCGCAGTGTTGCTACCCAGACAAAGGTTTCAAGATTACGAATTTCAATCAACTGGAGGCTCATAAAATGTTGGAATGACGCCGATTCGTACTTTTTGAGACTGATCAATCAACGCAGCCGCAATCGTCCTGCGATGTTCAGCCGCCGTACCTCCGCGCAAGCTCCAAGAGCCCACGCGCCGATACCAGAGATTCAAATCAAAATCACGGATAAAGCCCATACCACCGTGGATCTGCTGGGCTGAGCGCACCACCATCATGCACTGTTCGTTACCAAAAGATTTCGCCTGTGCGACATTGACCTGATAAGGAAGGTTTTCTTGCATCCGCCACAAGGCTTCGCGTGAAAGCATCGTGGTGCCATCGATGGCGTTCACCATGTTCGCGCACATATGCTGAATCGCCTGAAACGCACCAATTGGCTGACCAAAGGCTTCGCGCTGTTTCGCATGCGCCACCGCCATATCCAATGTTCGGCGGGCAGCGCCTGCAATCATGGATGCATATAGAACGGATGACAGATCCATCAATTCTCTTGCGATGAGATTGCCTAAAGCTGCACTGCCGATGCGCGCGGTCAAAGGAACTCGTACATCATTAAACTGCACCTTTGACTCGCCATCCTTGGCCATTGAGATCAAAGCCTCACTGCTCAAACCCTTGGTATCCGTCGGCACCAACACCACACCGAGCTGTTCAGGTGCGCTTGCATCGCGATAAATCACCATGCATTGCTGAGATACGCCATAACTACCGACAAAAGTTTTGCTACCGTTCAACACGAGTTCCTGACCGTCAATACGACCCTGCAGCGCGATCGCTTCGGTTGACCAGCGCCCTGTCTGCTCGGCGACCGCATGACTCAGAATCAACTCACCCGCAATCACCGCTTGCAACATCGCGATCTGTTCGGGGCTACCATGACGATCAATGATCATCGCAGACACCATCGTCGCATGCAACGGAATCGGGGCAATATGATATCCCGCCACTTCGAACAGCAAACCGAGATAAGGCAAAGGCAATGCCTCGCCACCCGCGCGATTCGACAGGCACAGCTGCAACCAACCGTTTTCCGCAAACTTGGACCATAATTCCGGAGAGTACTGCAGAGCATCTGTTTCAACTCGGCGCACCAGCGCTGGCGTGCACTCACCTTCTAAAAACTCGGCGGCCGCTTCGCGAATCTGCACTTCTTGATCGTCAAGCAAAATATCCATTTTTTATATCACCTGTCTCTTTATTATTTTGCGGCGCGCGGCAATCCGAGGCCGATACGCGCCACCTGATCGCGCATCACCTGCACACTACCGTGATTGATGGTCGACTGATAGGCACCAAGAATATTGTGGGCAAAAATCCCTTTTTCGATGGCGTCAGGCGAGCCCTGCATGAGCTGAGCGAATGGTCCCAAAATCTGGCTATAGGCCTCGGTCGCGCGGACACTGTGCTCCGGCGCAAAGACCTTTTCCGCGGAACCTTCATAGGTGAACTTTCCGCCATGCTGCTCGATACTAATGCTGCGCATCGTCATCAAACGACACACCTCGGCCTCCGTCCACATTTCAGCGATCTTGTCGCGCACTTGAGGATCATCGCGCAACGTATCTTGCAATTCACCTTCGGTATGCAACCAATTGACGATATCTTCGTCACGCATGACCGAAATCAAATATCGCCAGGCGCCAACACGATCCAGATTCAATCCGCGTCTAGCGACCTCCCAACCGCCGCCCTCTTCACCTAGCAGACACGAAACCGGAACCTCAACATCATCGAAGAACACCTCATTAGTTCTCTCTTCACCATACGTCGTGCCAAAAGGCGCGGGCGGATCGTTTTGGACCGTCCAAAGCGGACGCACCGTCATACCGGGCATCCCCATGGGCACCA